>JAJEAH010000008.1 GCA_022824225.1 Chloroflexota bacterium | reverse complement strand
GTTGCCCTTCGACTGGCTCAGGGCGAACGGTTGGAGTGCGGTTGCCCTTCGACGGGCTCAGGGCGAGTGGTTGGAGTGCGGTTGCCCTTCGACGGGCTCAGGGCGAGTGGTTGGAGTGCGGTTGCCCTTCGACGGGCTCAGGGTGAACGGTTGGAATGCGGTGGCCCTTCGACAGGCTCAGGGTGAACGGTGGGAACGCGTGAGGGTGCGGTTGCCCTTCGACTGGCTCAGGGCGAACGGTTGGAGTGCGGTTGCCCTTCGACGGGCTCAGGGCGAGTGGGCGGGTGGCGGGCCCGCAGGAACGGACGAGGATAGAATGGGCGCCAGTCTGGATCTCTTTGACGTCGGATGGCTGCTGCTCCTGCTGGGAGCCGGCATCCACTTCGCCCTGACTCTGGCCACGCTGCTGGGCTACGGGCCGTACGGCAAGGCGCTTACGGCGCGGCTGGGGGCAACCCGCGCCGCCGAGTTGCGGGCGCTTTCGCGTCACGTCGCCATGCACGTGCTCATCATGGGCGCGGCCTGGTGGGGCCTGACCTACTGGGGCATTCGGTACGGCCACTGGTGGGCGTGGTGGACGCTGCTCGTGATGGGCCTGACTCATTTCGGCGCATTCGCGTGGACGGAGACCCGCCGCGCGGGTAGGTGGCATGCGCCCGACTGGCGCTGGTGGGCGCTGCTCGCCGGATTTGCCCTGAGCATGGCCTTGACCGCCCCCAGGTGACGCCCCCTGCGACGGCGCCCTCCACCGTAGCGCGGGGGCTTGTCCCCCGCCTCTTGGCTACGCGCTCCCCTCGCAGGCGTTCGAGTCGTAGGCGGCTGTGATGGCAACAGGCAGGACCCATGTCGGTGGTCAAGCAAAGGGCATGGGTGCGGGGCACCGGTTGGGGAATCCTACGCGCCGGGAAGGCCGCCAAGCTAGCCAGCGATTTTCGTTTCCGCTACAATGGCCTCAATCTACCTCGGCCCAGTTGGGTGTATTACTCTACGCCGGTTCCGCCGTGCATTTTGGGGGCCGGTCTTGCGGACGGCATGACGGGAGAACGCACATGGACTTACCGCTTGGCGGGCCGATTTCCGCCGCAGACGGCGCAGCCTTGGGCACGCTGGACGGCATCACCATCGATCCGCTGTCGCGTACGGTGAAGGCAATCGTCTTGCGTCTCGAAGCGGCGCTGGTGGTACCGGCGGCGGTGGAAGTAGATGCCGTGCGCGAGGGCCGTGCCACCATGCCCTCCACCTCCGCGGCCGGCATCGTGCGGGTGCAGGCGCCGCTGTCTTTAGTGCGCGGCGTTTCCGGGCGGGAAGTCAGGCTTGCCCTGAGCCGGTCGGCGCTGGCGGATGCGCTGACGGCGTTTCCCGATGTGGATGAGATCGCCGGCATTCCCCTCGTCTTGCGTGAAAACCCGGACGGCAGCGTGCGCGCGGCAGCGGCCAATTTGCCGGATAGTTTCGTGCCCGACGCAGAGCTGGACGGAAACACGTTCGTGCGCGACGTCTACGACAAAGTAGGGCACTGGGACGAGATGCGCGTGGACCCCTTCACCCACAAGCTGCAAAGCCTGAGAGTAATCGGGAACCTCACCAACAGCCGGGCCGAAAACCGCATTCCCGTGCACGCGTTGGGCAGCATCCATCGCCGCTTCATCACGGTCAAGCTGCCGCTCTTCTAGCGCTGTTGCCGGCACAGGGCGCGGGCCATGTCCAAGCCGGAGATCCGTGACGCGGGAAGGAGACCCGGTTCCATAGGGAATCAGTAGTTTTTGACTTGATCGCCTTGTTGGGCTAGACCTCATGTCATTCCGAGCGCAGCGTCGAACAGGGTTCGCGGACTCTAAAATGCTCCCGACTCTAGATTCTTCGTCGCTGCACTCCTCAGAATGACATTTTGGCGAGCAGCCGTTCACGTTGACACACATACCTGTGCAGCCTAAGTCAATACCTACTAATTGCGGTTCCATAGGAGAAGGCAGCCACGAAGTATGTTCGATCTCATCGCTGAATTGACCGCCGCCCACTCGCCTGTGGGCAACGAGCGCGAAATCGACGCCGTCATCCGCACGCGCCTCGACCCGCTGCCCTGCGACGTGTGGCAGGACTCCGCCAACAACCTCATCGCCAAAGTCCCCGGCGCCGCCAGCGATTGCCCTCTGATCCTGGACGCCCACAAAGACGAACTCGGCTTGATCGTCAAGCGCATCGAAGACGACGGCAAGATGCGGGTCGCCAGTTTGGGCGGCGCCTATGCGTGGAAGTATGGGGAAGGCCCCATGGACATTCTGGCCGACAACGGCACGGTGCCCGCCTTGCTCTGCTTTGGCGCGATGCACGTAACGGAGGAAAGCCCCATCCACGCCATGCGCCAGGAAGGCGGCCGCGCGCTGAAGTGGTCCGACTGCTATCTGGACGCCAAGCTCAGCAAGACCGAGCTTGCGGCGCGGGGTGTGCATCCCGGTTCCAAGGCCGTGGTCTCCCGGGCCCGCAAGCAGCCGGTGCGCATCGGCGACTTCGTGGGCACGTATGCCCTGGACGACAAGGGCGCCGTTGCCGTCTTGCTCACGTTGGCGGCCCTGCTCGTAGACGAGCCGCCTCCGCAGGACATATACCTCGTGTTCGCCAGCACGGAAGAAAACGCCGGCGGCGGCGGTCCGTTTGCCGCCCGCACGCTCCCCGGTGAGACCTACGTCGCGTTGGAGATCGCCCCGGTGGCGGCCGAATACGGCACGGTGGCCGGCCCCGCGCCGGTGCTGGTGTACAAAGACGCCCACAACGTCTACGACGAACGCATGCTGCGGCGGTTTGCGGTTCTGGCCCAAGAGGTCGGCATAAACGTGCAGCACGCCGCGCTAGACTCATACGGCACCAACGCGTCGCTGGCGCGCAAGGTGGCGGCCATCGGCCGCATCGCGGCGGTGGCGTTCCCCTGTGAGAACACCCACGGCTTCGAGGTGGTCCATCTCGACGCCCTCACGAACCTCACCACCTTGTTGCTGGCGTTCGTGCGGCGCTGGCCGGCGATACTGCGGGACGCATAGGCCCAAACCGGCGGACACGATGGCCGGCACAGCCGTCGTTCCAATGCGGACTTCATTTCTTTTCGGCATCGTCACGGGCGGAGCTTGCCCCATGGCGGCGTCTCGCCGCGCCGGTGTCAACCGCTCTCCCATCGGAGATTAGTAGATTTGGACCTGAACTCCTTGCAGGGCTACATCTCATGTCACTCCGAACGCAGCGTCGAACAGGGTTCGCTGACTTCGTCAAAGACGCGGAATCTAGCAAGTTCCCGACTCTAGATTCTTCGTCGCTGCACTCCTCAGAATGACATTTCGAGGAGCAGCCGTTTACGTTGACACGCATACCTGTGCAGCCTAAGTCAATACCTACTAAACGCGCTCCCAACCCTCGTTTCGCTTGGCGTTGCTTGAACGCGACTCTCGCCCATCCTAGAATGGTGGCAAAGCCGTCCCCACCCACGCGGTAGAGCCAACCGGGTGAATATGCCGCCCCAGAGAGCAGCAGCGCTATGCCGAAAGCCTCCTCCCGGAGCATGACACCGGTTCAAGAGCAGTACAACCGCATCAAGCAGAACTACCCGGATGCGCTCCTGTTCTTCCGGCTCGGCGACTTCTACGAACTCTTTGGCGAGGATGCCAAGGTGGCGTCTGAGACGTTGCAGATCGTGCTGACGGCGCGGGAATTCGGCAAGAGTGAGAAGCTGCCCATGTGCGGCGTGCCCGCCCACGCGGCGGAAACGTATCTTGGGCGCTTGCTGGCGGCCGGCCATCGGGTCGCCATTTGCGAGCAAGTTTCGGAGCCGGGGCGGGGCCTGGTGGAACGGGCCGTGGTGCGGGTGGCGACGCCTGGCACCGTCGTCGATCCCAACCTGCTTGCGGCCAAAGAACACACCTACGTTGCCGCCGTTCTGCGGCACAGGCGCGGCGTGGGGCTGGCCTACGCCGACGTAAGCACCGGGGAATTTGCCGCCACGGAGATGCGGTCGGACGCCGCCGCACTGCTGGCCGCCGAACTGGGACGCCTGCGGCCCGCGGAGATTGTTATCCCCGAAGGCGCTGCGCCGCCGACCGGCGACGCGGCGACGGCAGCAGACGGCGCACACGCTGCCGCCCACACCCCCTACGCCTCGTGGCACTTCGACGCACGGGAGGCGACGGAGACGCTGCTGCGGGTCCTGGGCGTTAGCACGCTGGACGGGTTTGGCTGCGCTGACCTGCCATTGGCGACCCGGGCCGCCGGCGGTCTGCTGGCGTATCTGGAGGAAACCCAGAAGTCATTTCTGGGCGGTTTCGACGGTCTGCGCACGTATTCCCTCGACACGTTCATGGGGCTGGACCCGGCCACCGTACGCAATCTCGAAATTCTGCACAATAACCGCACCCGGCAGGAGGAGGGATCGCTACTCGGCGTGCTCGACGATACGCGCTCCGCCATGGGCGGACGTCTGCTCCGCCGGTGGCTGACGCAGCCGCTGCTGGAGAATCACGCCATCGAGTCCCGCCTAGACATGGTTGCGGCGTTGGTAGCTGGCGCCGTGCTGCTGCCGCGGCTGCGGGAGCAATTGGGCAAGCTCGCCGACGTGGAACGGCTGGCCCACCGCGCCGTGCAACGGCTGGCGACCCCGCAGGACCTCGCCCGCCTGGGCCGTTCCCTGGCGGCCGCGGCCCAGATCGGCACGCTACTAGACGACTCTGAAGAAGACGTGGTGGCAAAACACGCGGCGCGGCTGGACCCGGCATCGGACGTAGCCGCCCTGATAGACGCCGCCGTCAACCCGGAGCCGGGGCAGTCGCCCATCAAGGCCGGCTACAGCGCCGAACTCGATAATCTCGTGGGCCGCGCGCAGGAAGCCCGCGCCTTCATCGCGAACCTGGAAGCCAAGGAACGCCACGCCACAGGCATCAAGAACCTGAAGGTTGGGCACAACAAGGTCTACGGCTACTACTTGGAAGTGAGAAAGGGCGCTCTGGCCGACGTGCCGGACCGCTACATGCGCAAGCAGACCCTCACGTCCGCCGAACGCTACAGCACCACGGAGTTGCAGGACGCCGAGTCGCTGATTCTAAACGCGGAAGAGGCCCAGAGCGCCGTGGAACAGCGCATCTTCAGCGGCATCGTGGCAAGCGTGGCGGCGGAAGAACGACGGCTGCGCAAGCTATCCCAGGTCTTGGCTGCACTAGACGTGCTGGCGGCGTTCGCCCACGTGGCGCTGCGCCGCAACTACGTGCGGCCCGTGGTGGACGACGGCGACTGCATCGAGATCGAGGAAGGGCGCCATCCGGTGGTGGAGGCCGCGCTGGACGTCGCGCCGTTCATTCCCAATGACGTTCGTCTGGACAGCAGCCAGCAGATCATGGTCCTCACCGGCCCGAACATGGCTGGCAAGTCCACGTATCTGCGGCAGGTGGCCCTCACGGTGCTCATGGCGCAGGTGGGGAGTTTCGTGGCGGCCCGCGCCGCCCGCATCGGCACGGTGGACCGCATTTTCACCCGTGTGGGGGCGCAGGATGAAATCGCCGCAGGCGCGAGCACGTTCATGGTGGAAATGACGGAGACTGCCTACATCCTGTCTCACGCAACCCCGCGCTCGTTGGTGGTCTTCGACGAAGTTGGGCGGGGCACCAGCACCTACGACGGGTTGGCCATCGCCCGCGCGGTGCTGGAATACCTGCACAATCACGCCGCTGTGCAGGCGAAGACGCTGTTTGCCACCCACTACCATGAGTTGGCGGAGTTGGAAGGCACGCTGCCCCGGGTCAAGAACTCACGGGTGGACGTGTTGGAGGAGCAGGGCAACGTCGTCTTCTTGCACAAAGTCGTGCCCGGCGGCGCGGACCGGTCGTATGGCGTGAACGTGGCTAAGCTCGCCGGCCTGCCGCGGCCGGTGGTGCGGCGCGCGGAGCAGGTGCTGCACGAGTTGGAAGAACGGCACTTGCGCGGCGACGCGGCCGCTGCGCCCCAGGCCAACGGCGCCGACCAGTTGCCGCTCTTTCAGGGCCCCCACCCCGTGCTCACGGCATTGCAGGACCTCGACGTGGACGCCATTACCCCGCTGGAAGCAATCAGCATGCTCTACGAACTAAAGAACCGGGCCCAAGAGTAGGGTGCAGGAGGTCTACCGTTCGCGCAGAGCCTGTCGAAGCGCAGTTGGTGTCCGTAGACATGCTGCGGGGGATTACCGTTCGCGCAGAGCTTGTCGAAGCGCAGGTTGAGTGGGGGAGTAGGGGAGCGAGGGAGTTTACCGATCGGGCTGAGCTAGTCGAAGCCCACGCCGTGTCCGGGGACAAGGCGCAAGAGGGATTGCCGTTCGCGCAGAGCTTGTCGAAGCGCAGGTTAAGTGGGGGAGTAGGGGAGCGAGGGAGTTTACCGATCGGGCTGAGCTAGTCGAAGCCAAAGTTATGTCCGGGAGCAAGCAGCGGGGGCTCGCCGCGAAGCCCCCGGCCGGGGCGAAACCGGCCAAGCGGGCTAGGGCAACGGAAACGGCCGGTCGCCGGTGAGCCGGAAGAAGACGTAGGTGTCGCCCCCGACGTGCGGGCTGAGCGACTCCGCCAGCCGGACGGTCGTCGCCGCGTCACGGGCATCGACTTGCAGGCGGCCGTAGACGTCGTAGCCCACGAAGCCGGCGGGCAGCGTTAGCTCCCGGTTCTCGCCGCGCTGGTCGTTTAACCATACCATCCAGCCCTCCAGGTCTTGTTCCTCAGCGGGAGCCAGGGGTGGGCGCACGAAACGCACGGTGGTCAGACCGCTGGCGCGGTTGGTGCTCGACCAGGCGCTCGCACCGGCCAGGAGGCCGGTCATGAAGCGAAAAGCCGCCAGCGCCGGACGGGCCAGGATGTTGCCCGCCGCGTCCACGTACTCCGTCAGGCCCTTTCTGCTCTCAAATCCCTCGGGACCGATGGTGTCGATTGCCCCAAAGTAGAAGGCTTGCCGGGCGATGCTGGCGGTGGCGGAGGCCAGGAGTTGGCCGACGGCGCGCGACTGTTCGCCGGCCGTGATGCGCCGCTCGTCTTCCGCGCCCTGCCGCGCGATTGCGCCTTCGCCGATTATGTCGCCGTAGTGACCGAGTTCGCCCACGATCAGCGGCAGCGGATTCTGGGTCACGACGCTGGCGGCCTCGCTGATTTCGGACAGCCAGGGCTGCAGCAAGTCCGGATGGTCGTAGAAGTGCACGAGCAGCGCGTCCGGCCGCATTTGGCGGCCCACGAGCATGCCCAGAGCCACCTGCAGGAACGAGCGCGTATCCAGCCACGTGCGGTACGCTTCGCCGTACATGTAGATGTTCACCAGCGGGTCGTGCCGCTTCACGGCGCGGTAGCCGGAAACGAACCGGTCGACGTACCACTGGATGCGCCGGATGTCTTCGGCATGGATGTCGTGCAGGTTCTCTTCGTTGCCGACGATGATGGCGCTGGGCCGGAATTCCGCGGCGAGGTTGGCCGCGTAGCGGCCGTAGGCGTCCGGGCTGATGTCGGGCGGAATGGGCACGACGAGGTGCTTCTGCCAGCGGGCGAGTTGCCCGATGTCCCGCCGGAGCCCGTAGAGGTTCGCGTCGGTAAACTCGTCGAGTATGCCCTCCCGGCGTCGTTCTAAGAAGAGGCCGGCGGTGGTGTCAGGAGCCAAGCGGCCGGTGACGAAACCGTCGGCGGCAAGCATGCCGGGATTGACGGTAATCCGGTGCGCCAACCGATAGGCCATGGACGCCGCCGGCCGGTCGGTGAGGCCGAGCTTGATTAGCTCCTGGCCCTGGGCCAGGCCCAACCGGAAGTTGCGGTTGGCCTGGTGGACGCGGCGATGCAGGGCCAGCAATTGCGGGTCTTGGGCGGCGAGCGCCGCGTTGGCCAGCGATGCGGAGGGGAGATTCATGGCGGCGTCTGCCTTCCCCGGCAGCGCATACGCGCCCGCGGGGGCAAGAACGTGGGGCCGGTCCCGCGCGCGGCATGCCGATATATGGCAAGCAGACTGCGGAAAGGTTGAGGAACCATACGTGATCAGTATACCGAACGAGCAGCCGGCATGAAAGGCGGGGGATGGGCGGGGGATGGGCGGGCGATACAGCGGGCGATACAGCGGCGTGATCAGGCAGAAGGCGTGCTACCTCTTTAGGGCGTGGTTCATGTCGTTTCGGGCGGGGATGTCATACCGACTACAGGAGCACGATTCATGTCACTTCAGCCGGGATTGTCATTCCGAGCGCAGCGGAGCGGAGCGAGGAATCTAGGGTGCCGAGCAGGGGTAGGGAGCGCTAGATTCCTCACTCCGTTCGGAATGACAAGTGGTATTGGAATTTGCCGGTTGAGGGGAGACTCAGTCAACGGACTACCTGACAGCCCCGTTCCCAAGCGCAGACCTGCGCTCCTTGCCATTCCCGAGCGCAGGAGTGTGATTGGTGACCATACTCAAAACAGGCGTGTGTCTGGGTTCATACCCAACACAGGAGCATTTTTCTTGTCACTTCAGGCGGGGTTGTCATTCCGAGCGCAGCGGAGCGGAGCGAGGAATCTGGGGTGCCGAGCAGGGGTAGGGACGTTAGATTCCTCACTCCGTACGGAATGACAAGTGGTGTTGGAATTTGCCGGTTGAGGGGAGACTCAGTCAACGGACTACCTGACAGCCCCGTTCCCGAGCGCAGACGCGCGCTCCTTGCCATTCCCAGCGTAGATATGCGTCCCAAATGCCATTCCCAGTGCAGAGGCGCGCCTCACGTCATTCCCAGACGTCCGTTTCTTGGTTCTTGTCCCTGCCTGGGGCTCCACTTACACGGCCAAGACACCGGCGGACCTCATGGGGGATTCGGCAATGTGGCATCAAATCGGGCAGACCCATTCTTGACAACGTGCCGCCCGCTGCACCATAGTCTTGATAAACGTAGACGACATCTGACTGCAGACGACATCTGATTGCGATCGACTTCTGGTAGCAGGCGATTTCCGCCTGCAATTGGCTTCCGACCGGCGCTATGCGTAGGCGCACCATGAAGGAGTGAGCGCTATGGCGGCTCTTGCACTCTCAACGCGGCACATCGTCCATGAACCCACGGCACCCGATCTCCCGTTCCGCGAGGAGCACTTTGGCTATCGATTCGCCGACGTGGCGGTGCCGCCGGCGCAGGCCGGCATCGTGCTGGTAGACTGTTGGGACATCCACATTACGGCCAGCCACGTGGAACGCACGGGGCAAATCTGCCGGGAGCGCATCCGCCCGGTGCTGGACGCGAGCCGCGAACTCGGCGTGACCGTCATCCATGCGCCGTCGCCCAGCGTGGCGCACAAGTTTCCTCAGTGGCTGCGTTACGCGGGCGATAGCGAACTGTCACCGGCGCCGCAGACCGCGCCGGCCTGGCCGCCTGAGGATTTCGCCAAGCGCCGGGGCGAATGGGCGCACCTGCGGCCGGACCGCACCGAAACCTGGGCGGCGGAGATCGATCAGATCAATGAGGACCGCTATATCGACGAATCCGTGTTTCCGCAGCCCGACGACTTCGTCATCGCCAACGGTCATCAACTCCACCGGCTGTGCGCTCACCGCAAGATTCGCTACCTCTTCTACGTGGGCTTTGCCACCAATCTCTGTGTGCCCCACCGGGACTACGGCATGCTCGCCATGCGGGAGCGCGGCTACGCCCTCATCCTCCTGCGCGACTGCACTACCGGCATCGAAACCGGACAGACCATCGACGGCCTGCAATGCACCACCATGGCGATACACGACTATGAACTGCGGGACATTGCGGGCACGGTCACGTCGGCTGAATTCCTGGCCGCGGCAGAATCCTTGCGCGCCCGGCAGGCCGTGGGCACGGAGGCCGATTAGGCAGAGTCCGCGCGCTGCGCGTTCGGTAGCGCGTGCCGCGGGTTGCGCCGCCGCCTAAGAGAATCCGGCACGTGCACGAGACCAGAGAGTCGGTGCGGCACGCGCCGGTTCACGTGGTTGCGCGGCGCCGGCGCAGCGGTGAGGCTGGCTAGTCATTGCGCTGCGGGGAAGTGCGGCCAACAACAATCGTAAACGGTGTTCGACCAAAAAGGGACTGGGGAATGGATGAGATTCGGATAGGTGTCGTGGGCCTTGGCGGCCGTGGACTAGGGTGGATGCGCTTGCTGCAGAGCGTGCCGGGCTACCGCATCGTGGCGCTCTGCGATCCCATCACTGCCATCCACGATCGCGCGCTCGCCG
>JAJEAH010000085.1 GCA_022824225.1 Chloroflexota bacterium | reverse complement strand
TGGCGATCCGTTTGCACAGCCCCTCATCGAAGTGGGGTACCAGCGCAAGAAGCCCGATCTGCGTACACCCATTTCACGCCTGTATTTGGCAAATACCACCCTGATCTATCCGGAAGACCGGGGCATAAACTACAGCATTCGGCTCGGCCAGGAAGTTGCGGGCCACATCATGGCGGATGCTGCCAAGAGCCGCCCCCAGTAGAGTCGAACCTGCAAACTCAGCTTGACCGCGCCGACGACAATTCCTAGAATCTAAAGGGACACGCCGAAGTGGCGGAACGGAAGACGCGCTGGTCTCAAAAACCAGTGGGGTAACACCCGTGCGGGTTCGAATCCCGCCTTCGGCACCATAGGGCTACGGTTTTCATTCCACAGACTTGGCTGGGCTTCCCCTTGGGCCCACCGTCCACTGTCTTACCGCGCGGTCGTTGCGCGGCACTGCGGCTAGGACCATGGCAAACCTCTTGTTTATCGCGCTCGGCGGCGCATTCGGCGCGGGACTGCGCTACGTCTTGTCAGCCTTCATCGGCCGGCACTTCGACAGCATCTTCCCCGCGGGGACTTTGGGCGTAAACCTGCTCGGCTGCCTGGCGGTAGGATTGCTGTGGGAGCCCATCACGCAGACGACGGCTCTGCCCCACGCGCGGGCGTTCTTTCTTATCGGCGTCCTCGGCGCGTTCACGACGTTTTCCACTTATGGCATCGAGAGCGTCAATCTCGTGCGAGCGGGTGAAATCCGGCTCGCCCTACTAAACCTCCTGCTCAGCAACGTATTGGGCATTGGCTGCGTATTGCTGGGACTCGGAATCAGCCGCCTTGCCGCCAGCGCGGCGTAAATGGCTAGACCGCATTGGTTCACGTGCACGGCGTCGGCTTGCTCCGCAGGCGCTCGACGCTCGCCGCGCAGTGCCGGCTGCCAATCCGCGACTCGGCCCATACGCCATGCGGCGCATGTGTCGGCAATGCGCTCGGCAAGCGATGGCGACCGGCTAGTCCAGTACCGTCCAATCGAATTGCACTCCCATGGCCTGTGAGCGATCGCGGGTCAACATGGCATAGGCGGCAGGGGCTTCCCGGGGATCGAAGCGATGGGTGATGAGGTCCTCAACTTGAATTTGCCCGCGGGCCACATAGGTGAAGAACAGTCTCGTCATGTGGTCGTGAGACCAGTGGGCGTAGTCCGTCGAGTGGGGTGGGGGATTACTGCTGTGAGCGCCCACGAGCGTGACGCCGCGACGAATGACGTCACCCGTAAGCCGCTGGTCGGAAGGCGCGCCGGTGTCGCCAAGCAGGAGCACTTTGCCAAAGCGCCGCGCAAGCGGAAACGCCGTAGGCAAAACCGCCGCGTTGCCGGTAATGTCGTAGACCACGTCGGCCAGCCAGCCGCCGGTCAGGTCGCCCACGGCCTCTACCGCCGCGCCGGATGAAATAGCCAACGTATGGGTAGCGCCGTGGGCGGCCGCCAGCGCAAGCCGCGCAGGCGCGGGGTCAATTGCGATTACGCGGTTTGCTCCCAGCAGACGCACGTACTGCACCACCAGTTGGCCGAGAATGCCTGCGCCGATCACCACCACGTCGTCGCCCAACGCGTGCTCGGCGCGCCGCACGGCGTTCTGGGCGATGCAGGCCAGGTGGAACCAAGCGGCGGACGCGTCGCTGACGGCATCAGGCACGGGAACGGCGCGGCCTGATGCCACCACCGCATACTGCCCGTGCTTCACCGGGACGGCGACGCGGTCACCTACCGCGACTCCCGTCACGCCGGCCCCGGCCTCTACCACCTCGCCAACCGCGCTGTAGCCGGGACGGAACGGGTACGTTACCCAATCGTCCCAGTGGGTGCCGGGCGCGAAGTTGCGCTGCAAACAGATGCACTCCGTGCCGCTGCTAATGAGCGACGTGCGCAAGCGAACGAGAATATCTCCCGCGCCAACCTCCGGAACGCTGTGTTGCTCCAGGACTACGGAGTCTTTGGCTTGGAAGAGGATGTCGAGAGTATTCATGCTGTTCCGCACCTCGCGGGCGGGCTGCCGGTTGATCGAGTTTGCGCATGGCGCGCCGGGCGGAACGATGATCGCCGCCCTCTGCCTTGAAGCAGGATATGCCCATGGGAGGCCCTGCTGCAAATCTGCGGCCCGACGTAGTGTGCGCGTTGCCGCAGCTTGAGCGCCGCGAGTAAACCCATCGGCGGGTAGGTCTGTATTTCAGCCGCCTATCCCAGGCGCCAGGCGCTTGCCGCTGCGGGTGGGCAGGCGTACGATGTGGGGGGACGACGGGGTACCCGCGATTCTCAACATTCTGCCAATCAAAAGACGTCAAGGAAGCAGACAATGGGCCAAGCACAGAGCTATCCCTGCTTCGAAATCGGCGGCGCTCCCTTCGAGCTCGGCCGGCAGCACGGCGAGGCGTGCCGCGACCAGATCCGTGTGTTCCTCGAACACTCCTACCGGACTATTGGCGAGGCCAAGCAGCAGGACCGGGCGACGCTGCGCACACGAGCCGAATCGTTCGTGCCGTCCATCCGCGGCTTCATTCCTGCTGCCATCGAGGAGATGAAAGGAATAGCGGAGGGGGCAAACGTGACCTTCGCGGAGATTGTGCTGCTCAACGTGCGCACGGAACTTACACTCGGCGACGCCGGCCTCAGCGGCGGCTGCAGCTCACTGGGCTTTCTGACGAGCCGCACGGACGGCGATAGTGCTATCATCGCGCAGAATCAGGACGTGGGAGACTGGATGCGGGACGTGGGCGTGGTCCTGCGGGTTGCGCCGCGCGCTAAGCCGAAGTTCATCATGTTTACGTGGGCGGGCGTCATCGGCTATCCCGGCTTCAATGAACACGGCGTCGCGTTCGTGCAGAACCAACTCTACACCGAAGGCTGGCGAGTGGGTGTCTCCCACTATCCCTTGAAGCGGCGCATTCTAGAATGCCGCAATCTGGCCGAAGTGCTCGACATAATGCAGAAGACCCGCTTTTCATCTTCCGGCAACTACCTCATGGTGGACGGCGAGAACCGGCTGGTGGACGCCGAAATCGCGGCCCCCCACGGCGTGGGCGTGATCGAAGCGGAGGACGCAACCCTGGCCCACACCAACCATATTCGCTCTCCCGAACTCGCGGCCTTTGACACGTACCGGACGAATCTTCCCGATTCAGCCCCGCGCTGCGAACGGGCAGACGGCTTGGTACAGAACGCCGCGAAAGTAGGCGCGGCGGACGTCATGCGGATGATGTCGGACCACGTCGGCTATCCCCATAGTATTTGTAGACATAACGACGGAGCGGCCGAGAGCATCGAAACCGTTGCGTCCTATGTGATGGAACCGCAGCAAGGGCGGCTGCACGTGAGCTACGGCAATCCCTGCGCGAACGGCTATACGGCGTATCGTCTGTAGGCTGTGGCGCTTCCGCCGGTCGGTACGATTTGCGCGCATCACGTCCGGCGGACAAGCGCCTGCTGCTCCCTCGTCGCGCTGCTCAGTTTGCGGTGAGCACACCGCGGGTGTGGGAAGCAGTGTTGCTAAGACTCAGGCAGTGGTAGCTTTCCGTCGCGCAGAACGGTAAAGGGAGCGTCGCCCGAGACCTCAACCAACTCGAAGCCCCCTGGTGAGCGCGGGACAATAAGGATCTGAACGCTCACCGTGTCCCACCGGACGAGAATTCTGTGAGCGCGTAAGAACGTTGGCGCGCCAAACCTGAAAAACACAATAAGTTCCGAGAATGTATATTCTCGGAACTTATTGAGGCTGCGGTCCCGCTAGATAGCTCTGAAGCCACCTGACCCCTTGCTCGAGCGCTTGCTCGACGACAACCTCGCCGCGCGCCAAAGGCAGCGTGACCTGGTGGAAGAGGTGATAGGTAATCGCAGAACTGCTCGCCGCATGGGACGCCCTCGCATGTGGCAAGCTCTGTAGCGCGGTTTCTCGCATCGACTCCGAGAAAATCAAGTCGAAGTGCTCGGTGTCCGGTTTCTCAAGGTATTGCCAGCCGGATGTGACACTGGGTAGGACCCGTCTCTCTCCAATCCAGTGCCCCAAGGGAATGAGCGCTTCATACGCGTCGTCTGCGGGCGCGGCCGCCGGCACGGCCAGCGCCTCCGCAAGTGCGAGCGGCGTAGCCTTGGGCGGCTCCTGTGGCATTGGCGCCAGGCTTGACCAGTAGTGCCACGGTGTCTTCATGAAGTTTGTAAAGCGCATAGCGCTGAGAACTGAACCCTCAAAACCCCGCAAGTCCATTTCCCCAACGTCCGGTCCGTGCGGATGGATGCCGTGCACTCTGCCAAGCTCATCCCAGGCGGTGAGCGCCCGGAAGGCGTTCGGTCCACCCAAACCCACGTCACCTGAATCCAAGTCCACTATTTCGCCGCCTTCTTGCAGCAGGAGCGGCAGCCAATCCGGTAAGTCCCAATTAGCCGTGAATCCCCACTGCTCGGGTTTGCCGTCGTCATCGGCGTCCACGGTAAGCCGCGTGCCCGCCTCGATAAAATCCGACCAGGTCCATTCAGCCGTAGGCGCGGCCACGTTGCCACGTTCGAATTGGGCCGCGTCGTAACCCAGCACACCGGGAACGACCGCGATAGGCAGGCCGAGGGTTTGGCCCTGGTACCGCACGAGGCGTATGGCTTCCTCCGAGAACGCGGCCAGCGGAGACGACTCATCCGCCTGCAGCCAGCGATCGAGCGGAGCAAAGAAACTGGGTCGGAGAATCTCGATGATCTGTGCATACGTGGGCAGCCAGACCACGTCCGCTGAGGGTACCCCGCCAGCCGCGGCAGCATTCAGATACTCGATCACTGGCCCGGCGCCCACAAAGCGATTGCTCTCATCGGTTTGCCGAGGGATCGCAATGAGTCCCAGCGTTGATCCGGCGGGTGTGCCCGGCACATTGCCGCTGTCCCAGGCCGAGACCACTTCCCGGCCGAGAATATTCGGCTTAGGGGATTGGTGGCGGTTGGATGTTCCAGGTAGGCCAATGCAAACTGTCGTGGTTCTCGTGCGGTATCGGCGATGTCCGCCGGGCGGCGGGTTGGTTCCGGCTCCTCTGGCAGTTCTGCGTCCGCATCGCCGCCGCAACTAGCCAGCAGCACAACCGCACCGCCAAGCAGTGCAGTGCCAAACCACTCGCGTCGCGTCACTACACGCCTCCTTCCGTTCCTCGATCATAGTCTTAGACCAAAGGGCAGCCCGCGGTCACTCATGCAAGCGCTGATCCCTGTACCCTGGAGGCGTGCAGGGCTTGACAACTCCTACCTCAAACCTCAGTCAGCCCCTTCACACACGCTTCCCAATGTATATATACCACAGTGTTATGTTCACTGCAATAGGCTTCTGCGCAGGCTTCGGTAGTTGCTCCACGCACAAGTGGTACTCGAGTAGACTTCCACTCAAGCGGAATAACAAGATAATGACTTGACTACCTATAGAGTGTTTGGTACAATACTTCTAGGAGGTAGGTCATGAACATACTAGCGGTCGCCAGAGAATTCCCCACGCAAGAGTCCTGCATCG
>JAJEAH010000087.1 GCA_022824225.1 Chloroflexota bacterium | reverse complement strand
CGAACGGGAGGGGAAATTGAGGCTGGCGGGAGAATACAGGGCAGTGACGTGACGAACCCACCTACCCCCGTTCGCCCTGAGCCTGTCGAAGGGCCGGCAGGGAGTGGTTCGACAAGCTCACCACGAACGGGAGGGGAAATTGAGGCTGGCGGGAGAATACAGGGCAGTGACGTGACGAACCCACCTACCCCCGTTCGCCCTGAGCCTGTCGAAGGGCAGACAGGGAGTGGTTCGACAAGCTCACCACGAACGGAACCGAGACCCCAAAGCAAGCGGCACGCTAGTAAACGTACAGTTCGTTCTGCGCCCCATTTGCCGGTGGGAGGAGCTTCGTTTCCCGCAAACGTGTATCCGGCTCAGGAGTGCACGGTCGCCGCTCTGGGCGAAGCGCGGACCGTTCGCTTCCCGCTGTGCGGGCGTCACCAGCGGCTCAATCTCAGCGTTGCCCTCGCTGTCGCGGAGGAACTGGTCGCGCAGGGCTGGCCCCTGACACCGGATGCAGTGTGCCAAGGCATCGCGGCCACGCGGTGGTTGTGCCGCTTTGAACAGGTGTCCGCCTGGCCGCCGGTCATCGTCGACGGCGCGCACACCACGGAGTCTATAGCCCACGTCGTGGAAACCCTAGCTGAGCATTTTCCTGAACAGGAAGTCCTGTATGTATTCGGCGCCGGCAAAGACAAGGATGTGAAACAACTCTTGGACGTATTACTGCCGGCCGCCAAGATGCTGATCGTCACCCGGTCGCGGCATCCGAGATCGCATGATCCCGCTGAACTGGCGCAGATGGTTCGGGGACGTGTGCCCGTGGTAGTGACCCAGAGCGTCTCCCAAGCGGTGACGTACGCATTGCGCGCCATGGGGGACGCTGACGTGCTCTGCGCCACCGGGTCGCTTTTCATTGCAGCCGAGGCGCGCGAGGCCTTTGGCCTGGCGGAGGAACGCGATCCGGCAATCGATAGTCAACCCGCCAGCCCACCAGAGCAGGGAGCGTGATCCAGCCACATGGTGAGACTATTCCTCATTCGCCACTGCCAATCGACTTGGAATGACGACGGGCGCATCCAGGGCCAGCAAGATCCGCCGCTCTCTGTCGCGGGACGGGAGCAGGCCCAGGCGCTCGGCAGACGCCTGCGGGGCGAGCCGCTCGCTGCCGTCTACTGCAGCGACCTGTCACGCGGCTACCAAACGGGCAAAGCAATTGCCGCGCCCCACGGCCAGACCCCGGTGCAGGACACCGACTTGCGGGAGCGGCGCTACGGCGTGTGGGAGGGTCAGCCCCTGACCGGGCTCATGGCCGATACCGCCGCGTGGGAACGCCATCAGCACGACCCGGCTTGGGCCCCCAAGGGTGCTGAAAATGGGCCGGAGTTGTACCGCCGCACCCAGGCCGCCTTGGAGCGCATCGTCCGGCGGCACGAGGGTGATACGGTGGCCGTGGTGATGCACGGCGGCGGCATGCGAATGTACTTCTGCTGCTTGTTCGGTCTTTCACTAGAGCACTACTGGCAAGTAACGGTCTCCCACGGCAGCATTTCCGTCATCGACTGGCAAGCCGTCTTGCCGACGCTCATTCAGTGGAACGACACCCACCACCTCACCGTAGCTCCGGGCGCTAGCACCATCTACTAGGAGGAAGGGCATGTTGCGCGGTCGGGATGGGGGCGCTGATTTCGCCCTGTTCACCGATCTCTACATTCTCACCATGCTCCAAGCCTACGTGCGTAAGGGGATGGCGGAGACGGCGGTTTTCGACTTCTTCATTCGCCGCTTGCCGCGCCGGTGGAACTACGTCATCGCGTGCGGCATAGCGGACGTATTGCACTTCGTGGAGAACGCGCACTTTAGCGAGGACGCGCTTGTCTACCTCAGTTCGTTGGGCCATTTCTCCCAGGAGTTTCTCGACTATCTCGCCGGATTTCGCTTCACCGGCGACATATACGCGCTGCCGGAAGGTTCCATCGCGTTTCCGTCGGAGCCGCTGTTGGAAGTGGTGGCGCCACTGCCGGAAGCGCAGCTTGTCGAGACGTTCCTCATCAATCAAGTGCACTTTCAGAGTCTAATGGCCTCGAAAGCCGCGCGAGTCGTGCGGGCGGCGGCTGGCGCGACGGTGGTGGATTTCGGCTCCCGCCGCGCCCACGGCACGGATGCGGCCATCAAAGGCGCGCGAGCCTTTCACGTAGCGGGGGTTGCGGCCACGTCGAACGTCTTCGCCGGCAGGCAATACGGCCTCCCGGTCAGGGGCACCATGGCCCACAGTTACGTGCAGGCTCACGATGATGAGAGCGAGGCCTTGCGGCATTTCGCTGCCCTGTATCCGGAAACGGTCCTGTTGGTGGATACATACGATACGCTGGCGGGCGTGCGTAAGGTTGTTGCGCTGGCCGAAGAAATGGGCAAGGACTTTGCCGTGCGCGCCATCCGCCTGGATTCCGGCGATCTGGGGGCGCTGGCCCACGCGGCCAGACGCGTTTTGGACGACGCCGGGCTTCACCGCGTGGAGATCTTTGCCAGCAACAGCTTGGAAGAGTACGCTATTGCCGATCTAGTCCGGCGGGGCGCGCCCATTGACGGCTACGGGGTGGGCACACGCATGAGCGTCTCCAGCGACGCGCCCACGCTGGACTGCGCCTATAAGCTGGTGGAGTACGCGGGCAAGGGTCGCATGAAGTTGTCGGCGCACAAGACGTCGCTTCCGGGGCGCAAGCAAGTGTATCGCCAGTGCGAGCGCGGCGCGTTCGCCCGGGACGTCATCGCCCTGGCAGACGAGCCGAGTGCGGGCGCGCCCTTGCTCGTGCCGGTCATGCGCAACGGCGCGCGTCTCCCCGCCGGGCGGGACGACGTGACAGCGGCAAGGGAGCGGGCCCACCGGCACAGGGAGTTCCTGCCACCCCGTCTGCACAGTCTGGATGAGGCTCAGCCGCCGTACGAGGTCGCGTTGAGTGAGGGCCTGTCGGCGCTCCGCGACCGGCTGGGCGCTGAACTCGCAAAAGGTGCGGGCTCCTAAAGGGTTTGCGGCGTCGCGGCGCTCACCCATTGCGAATCAGTGAAACGAGCGGCGTTCGCTGCCAGGCGCGCACCTCCGGCCGGATTACATGGTGGGCCGTTACGTGCCTTCCTGCACGGTATTCTGCTTGCCCTGCAAGAAGTGAATCACGTCGTTGTAGCTCACTACGTCCACGCCGTCTTCGTCGCCGTTTGATACGACAACGTGTCCCAGCCGTTCGCCCTCCATGAGTTCCAGGGCTTCTTCCAACGGTGTGGTCGGGGCCAGGTAGTCCGCCGGTGAGCACTCCTGCATGACGTCTTGGGCCTGCGTATGGGACCAGTGTACGCTTGCCACGGGACGAATATCGGCGGCGGTGACAAAGCCCAGCAAATCGTCGCCATGGCGCACGGCGAGGATCGTGGGCGCGGGCGCGGCCGCGAGCAAGTGGTCGTACACCAGCGTTTGGAGGGGCGTTTCCGGCGCGACACTGGCGATTCTGCTCTTGGGCACGTTGGCCATGGTGACTCCGGCGAGGAGGTCTCGCTCGCGCGCGTCTTGTTTGGCCATGTCAGCCGCGTTGTGCACGAAAATGCCCAGCACGATGAGCAGGCCGCCCTGGACCCAATCGGTATGCAGCGCCAGCCGGTAGAGCGCGAACCCAATCAGAGCAAACCCAAGAAGATGGCCCAACGTGGCCGCGACTCTCGTGGCCAAGCGGAAGTCGCCGGTAAAGTGCCATACGGCCGCGCGCAACGCTCTGCCTCCGTCCAGGGGCATGGCGGGAATGAGATTGAAGAGCATGAGGCCGAAGTTTGCCAGGCTGAGGGAGAGGATTACGCGGCTGCCGATCAGCCAGTGCGGTTGCAAGAATCGCTGCAACGCGAAGAGTCCGAGACAGAGGGTGAGGCTGCACGCGGGGCCCGCGGCGGCGATCAAGAGCTCTTGACTGGGCTTGCGCGCTTCGCGGGCGATGGTGGCCACGCCGCCGAATACGAAGAGCGTGATGCTGCGCACCGGAATGCCAAAGCGCCGGGCCACCAGAGAGTGGGCGAGTTCGTGGGCGACCACCGAACTAAAGAATAGCCCGCTGCCAAGCGCTCCCACCAGCCAGTAGACTGGCGTCGACAAGCCCGGTAGATAGATAGGAAAGATGGCGACGGCAAGAGTGACCGTGGCCAGGCCGGCGGCGATGAGCCAGGAATAGTGGACTGTGAGAGGAATGCCGCAGACTCGGCCCAACCGAATCGACCCGGTCATACCTTGCCTTGTCTGTGATAGTCAACAGGACAGTTGCTTCTACGATACCGCAGTGTGAGCGCCGCGCCAAGAAATCACGCGAGGGTGCCGGGGGCGCTCCAGGTCTCCTTGCTGCGCTGAACCCCAGGACACGGTGACTGCACCATACTCCGCTGCTGCGGACAGGTTGAGGGCTGTAGTGCTGTGGTACAATGCAGGTGCCCCTGTAGCGCTTGTGTCCCTAATGCGGTCGTCCGTCCGGCAGCGTACGGGGGATCCCACGCAACGCGGTGGGCGCAATTCCTTGCCCGCCGTACCTGCGACGCTGCCATAGCGGGGTATAGAACCACACGCTCTCGCGGCGTCCTTTCTCGGTGGCACGCCTGTGACTGCCGGTGCTCCGCTGGAGATTGATTGCAGCCCAATCCAGTCCGCACCTGCACAGGGCGCAGCCGCGTATCCCTGCCTGCTTGCAAACCGTATCACTTCGCTATCGCATGTATGTGCAAGCCCCTATTCTTGTTAGAGAAATGTGAGACCTGTCCCCATGACAGCTAACGTAGACGCTACCCACGCCTCACAGAGCACCAACGTCACCCATACCCCACAG
The DNA here is from genome assembly GCA_022824225.1 of Chloroflexota bacterium. Lineage (GTDB taxonomy): Bacteria > Chloroflexota > UBA11872 > VXOZ01 > VXOZ01 > VXOZ01. Next base: position 10,432 of record JAJEAH010000087.1, on the reverse strand, counting down.
GATGGCGCTTCACTGACGTTCTTTGAGTTGAGCGCCTGCTTTGCGAAACTCGACGCCACGCGCAGCCGTACAGAAATGATGGAGCTGCTGGCGGAGCTATTCGTCAAGACCCGGCCCGATGAAATGGACAAGGTGATCTATCTCTTGCAGGGCCGGGTTGCGCCCCTGTATGCGCCCATCGAGTTCGGCATGGGCGAACAGCTCACGGCCGAAGCGGTGGCGCAAGCCACCGGCCTCACGGTCGAGGAGACGCGCCGCCGCTTCAGCGAGGTGGGTGACTATGGCTCGCTGGCGGAAGAGCAAATTGCGATCGAGCAGGGCAACCTGACGGTGGCGCACGTCTTCGAGCGGCTCACGGAAATTGCGCTCACCGAGGGCGAGGGTTCCGTGGCCAAGAAGGTCTCCCTGCTGGCCGATCTTATTCGCCAGGTAGGTAAGCAGGAAGTCCGCTACCTGCTGCGCATCCCATTGGGACGCCTGCGCTTGGGCGTCGGCGACCCAACGTTCATGGACGCGCTTTCATTCGCGCGCACCGAGTCTAAGAGCCATCGGCCGGCCATCGAGCGGGCCTACAGTATTTCCGCGGACCTGGCGACGGTGGCAAGAGTGTATTGGCATGGGGGCGTGGACGGCTTGCAGGAGCAGATTCACGTGACGGTGGGGACCCCCGTCATTCCCGCCGCTTCGGAGCGGGTGAAGACCATGGAAGACCTGGTCCTGCGCCTGGGGCGGTGCGCCGTGGAGCCAAAGTACGACGGCATCCGGTGCCAGGTGCACTTCGACGGCGAAAACGTCACCATGTACTCCCGCCACCTGGAAGACCTTACCGGCATGTTTCCCGACGTGGTGGCCGCGGTGAAAGAGCAGGCGGCAGGGCATTCATATATCGCCGATTCCGAAGCCCTGGCGTATGACGTGGAAACCGGCGCGTTCTTGCCTTTTCAAATGACGACCCAGCGCAGGCGCAAGCATAACGTTGCAGAAATGGCGGAGAAGCTTCCGCTGCGCGTCGTGCTGTTCGACCTACTCTACCTGGACGGCGTCGATCTGACCCAGCAACCGTACGGCGCGCGGCGCGCGAAGATGCTGGGATTCCTCCAGGACGGCGCGGTCTTGCAGGTGACGGAGAACATCGAGACAGATAGTGTGGCGGCCATCGACGCGTTCTTTGCCGACAAGGTCGAACACGGCTTGGAAGGCGTGATGGCCAAGAAGCTGGACTCGCTCTATCACGCCGGCCGCCGCAGCTTCGACTGGATCAAGATGAAGCGGTCGTACCAGGGGGAACTTTCCGATACCGTTGACTGCGTGGTCTTGGGCTACTGGTATGGCAAGGGCGCGCGCTCGAAACTGGGCATCGGGGCGTTGCTGCTCGGCGTCTATGACAAGGAGCGCGACGTTTTCGTAACGATCTCACGCCTGGGTACCGGCTTCTCCGAAGAGGAATGGGTGCGCATGCGCGAGCACTTGGATGACATAAAGTCCGACGGGCGGCCGGCGCGGGTGGAAGCAGAAGTCGAGCCGGATGTCTGGAGCTTGCCCACACACGTCGTCGAGATTCAAGCCGACGAGATTACTCGCAGCCCCACCCATACGTGCGGCAGGCGCCATGGTGACGAACTGGGCTATGCGTTGCGCTTCCCGCGTGTGATTGGGTTCATGCGCGAGGATAAACGCCCGGAAGACGCGACCAGTGTGTTGGAGGCGATCAGGCTCTATGAGGTGCAGATCGAAAAGGCCAAGACGTAGTCTGGCGGCGGATTTGTGGGCGGGGCAAGACAGTGCGTGACCTCGTCTACCGTCTCAGCCAGTCCGTCCCGCTGCACGCCCGCTCAGTCCCCGCGCGCAATTGACTCCTGGTGAATTGGACTGGTTGAAACAACATACGGTCGGCCGATTCCCCCGCGCGCTTGACGCTCGACCAATCCCCACTTGCGCACTTCCCAGCATCTAGCAGTCCGCTCAATCGGTGCTTGGCGCAAGTGGTCGCGTCTGCCATTCCGCATGGGCCGGCAATCGAGTAGCTGTGGCGGTCGACAATGGCCCTAGGACTCTTAGACAAGTCTGTGGCCGAATTTGCAGGGAGTGTCCAATGTCCGAGCGTGACGACATAGAACGCAAGCTCACGGCAGCGCTGCGGGACCTGGCAGAGGCTCGCGAGCGTGTCCTGGCGCTGCGCCGCCAAATGACTGGTGAACCGGTGCAGGACTATGCGCTGAGCAATTGGGAAGGCGGCGTCAGGCTCTCTGAGCTATTTGGCGAGAAATCCGACCTGATCCTCGTCCACAACATGGGTACGGGCTGTCCGTATTGCACCATGTGGGCCGACGGCTTCAATGGCGTGCTCCCGCACCTGGAGAGCCGTGCCGCGTTTGCGGTTGTGTCACCCGACGATCCCGCTGTGCAGCAGGCGTTTGCCCGGCAGCGAGGGTGGCGGTTTCGCATGTATTCGGCGGCGGGCACTGGGCTGTTCGCGGACTTGGGTTTTGCCTCCCCAGAAGAACACTTCGGCTCCGCCGCCATGCCCGGCGTTTCCGTCTTGCGCAAAGACGCGGATGGGTCGATTACGCGTATCTCACGGGACGAATTCGGTCCCGGCGATCCCTACTGCGGAGTCTGGCACTTCTTCGATCTGTTGCATGATGGACCGGGGGACTGGCAGCCGCAGTTTGAGTACTAGTGGCCTAACTATTCTGGACTGTTGGGTTGCGCAGGATTGCGACCCGCGCCGTTTTCCCGCGCCGCCGTGGCGCCTAACCACCATTACAATGTTCCTGGACTACTGTGTCCACCTGAGTTGGCTATGCCCAGAGGCGAGAAGAGCCCATGCTGTCGCCCGCGTGAACGGCTAATTAAGGGGCAGACCGATTTCTTCCGCCAGCCAAGCGCCGGCTAAGATGTGCTCTATGGCTTCCGCAAGCGAGTCAAGCGCCTTGTCGAATGTTTCCTCAAAGCGCTTGCGCGTGGCTTCATCGGGCGCTTCCCCCAGTTCGCGGTAGTAGCACCCGGCATAGAAGCACTGGTACGGGAAGTACGGGCACTTGGGTTGCGGGGCAAAGCCCATGAGCCGCAAGGCGTGCACCTCCCGGAAGCGCCGCCGCAAGGCCCGTACTTGAGGCAGCAGGCGCACGTGCAGGACGTACGTCTGGCGTTCGCCGGTTTCGAGCACGCTCAGCACCGCCTCCACGCGCCCCTTGCTGGCGCGCTTTACCTCTTGGTCTGAATCTCCGACGTGTCCCTCTGTGGCTGACGTCATGGCGTTCCTTGTGATGCGCTGGAAAGCTGAGCGGCTGCCGGAACCCGTTCACGCTTCGGCTGGCCGCTTCCAGTAGCTGGTAGTCTTTCCAACATGATAGCAGGCCTACGGCTTTTGATCGGCGCGGCGCTGCCGTAGCGCTCCCGCACGCTCGGCAGAGCGCCGTAGGACGGCCACTCAGGCCTACGAGCCATCCCAGGCGCGGAGCAGGCGCAGACCATTGGCCGCGACCAGAATCGTCGCGCCGACGTCCGCCAAGACTGCCATCCAAAGGCTGGCCAGTCCAACCAGGGCCAGCAGCAACACTGCGGCTTTTATGCCCAGCGAGAACGCGATGTTCTGCTTGATGACTGCCATCGTCCGGCGGCTGAGGCGCAGCGCGGCGGGAATCTTGCGGAGGTCATCCCCCATCAAGACGACGTCCGCGGATTCCATGGCAACGTCCGTGCCCGCGGCCCCCAGCGCTATGCCGGCGCTGGCCGCGGCCAACGCCGGCGCATCATTGACGCCGTCGCCTACCATCAGCACGGTGTCGTGGGAATCTACCAGGTCTTGGACTACGGCGACTTTCTGTTCCGGCAGCAACTCGGCGTGCACATTCTCGATGCCCAATTGCCTCCCGATGGCGCTTGCCGTCGCGCGGCTGTCGCCCGTGAGCAGGGCAACGTGTGTGAGGCCCAGACGCTCCACTTCCTGGAGCGCCGGCGCTGCTTCCGGGCGCACCACGTCCATGGTCGCGATGGCGCCCGACAGTGTGCGGTTTTCGGCGACTAGGAGCACCGTCTTGCCCGCAGCTTGGAGTTGAGCAACCGCGTCTCGTTGCGCAGCGACGTCATAGCCAAGGTCCTGCAAGTAGCCGGGACTGCCGCAGACATACACGTGGCCGTCGACACTGGCACGCACGCCGCGTCCGGCCACTGCCTCAAACTCCTGCACGTCCTCAGTGTGCAGGCGGTCGGCGGCTCTGCCTGTGCCGGCATGACCTGCGTGGCGCAGGATGGCGGCGGCAAGCTGGTGCTCAGAACGATGCTCCACCCGGTCTGCCATCCGGATTACGGCAGCTTCATCGTAGCCAGGGAATGGGACGACGTCCGTGACTGCGGCGCGGCCTTGGGTCAGGGTGCCGGTCTTGTCGAACGCGATAGCTTTGGCTTGGCCGAGTATCTCCATCACCGTTCCGCTCTTCACCAACACACCGGCACGCGCGGAACGAGCGATGGCGGCCACGATCGAAATCGGGGTCGAGATGACGAGGGCGCACGGGCACCCCACCAGCAGCAGAACGAGTCCGCGATAGACCCACTCTTGCAGAGGTTGACCGAAGGCTAGCCAGGGCACGAGGGCGACCAGCAGGGCAAGGACGACGATGCCCGGTGTGTAGTAGGCGGCAAACCGATCGATGAATTGCGCTGTGGGGGCTTTTGACGCTTGGGCGGATTCTACAAGCTGGACGATGCGGGCAATCGCGTTATCCTCCGCCGGATGCGTGGTCGTGATTTCCAGGTAGCCTTGCTGGTTGATCGTGCCGGTGAAGACGCGGTCGCCGGCGTGCTTCGCCGCCGGAACGCTTTCACCCGTAATTGCCGACTGGTCGACGGTCGTTTCCCCGGCCGACACGTTGCCATCCACGGGGATGCGTTCGCCGGGACGCACGACCACGGTAGCGCCAACGGCGACGTCGGCGACGGGCACTAGCGATTCTCGCCCAGCGGCCTTGACACGCGCTTCTTCCGGCGACAGCGCCATCAACGCCTGTATAGCGGAGTGAGCTCGGTCAAGCGTCAAGTCCTCCAGCATTTCGCTCAACGAAAAGAGAAAGACCACTGCCGCCCCTTCCCACCACTGCCCCAACAGCGCCGCGCCGACGACGGCGACGACGACAAGCGAATCTATGGACAGCCGCCGTTCGCCAACCAGCGTCTCCCACGCCTCCCGCGCAATGGGCACGCCGCCCACGACAATGGCAACGAGATAGAGTCCGACCTGCGCCGGCCGCGGCGCGCCCGCGACGCTGGCCCCAATACCCGCGAGAAAGGCGAGTCCGGCCGCTAGCGTGAGCAGGGCTTCGGTTTCAGCGAGCAGTTCGTGCAGCGTGTGCGTAAGTGTTCGAATCACCGAGCAGCGGCCCTTAGTAGCGCGCGGCGGCAGCTATAGTATTGCTCAGCACTTGGAATTCGTGCTGCACTCTCTCGTGAAGTTGGTTGCAGAAGAATACCGCGGTTAGCGCCCGGCTTGGATCGCACCAGGCGAACGTGCCGGTGGAACCGGTGTGGCCGAACGATCCCGGTGCAAGCAGATCGCCGAAATAGACGGGATTGGCCCGGCGGAGGAGCCGGAAGCCCAGTCCCCAGCCCTCTTGGAGCTTCGTCGCGGCGGGAATGCCCGGCATGGCGTCGGTCTGGTCGCTGATCATAGCCTGGGCCGCCGCCGGACTCAACACCCGGTTGCCGTCCAGCGCGCCGCCCTGGCGGTACATTTCCAAGAAGCGGCTTATGTCACTCACAGTGGAGAAAAGGCCGCCCCACGGCGCGCCGAACTCGCGCCAGTAGCGGCTGTTATGGTCGTAGTCGAGGCCGGTGAGGTGCGACGGCTGCGTCGCCTCCACGATGCGCGGCTCTTTGTCCGGATTCCACCCCAGCGTCGTGTCCGTCATGCCCAGCGGCGCAAAGACCTCATCGGCGACGACCTGGCGCAAGGGGCGGCCCCGCACCCGTTGGACGACTTCCGCCGCCAGGGCGGTGCCGGAGCTCTGGTACGAGATGTCAGTGCCCGGCGCGAAGAGCAGCGGCACGTTGCAGATGTGCTCGATGAAGGTCGCGAACGGCGCGTGCTGTTGGCGCAGTCGTACGTTGTCCGGCACCATGTCCGGCAGGCCGGACGTGTGCGTACAGATGTGGCGTATCTGTACGGCGTCCCGTCCCGGTCCGCTGAATTCCGGTATGAACCGCGTGACCGGATCGCTGAGGCTGACCGTGCCTTCATCCACCAGCCGCAAGAGCGCCGTATACGTCGTCGGCTTGGTGATGGAGGCAATGATGAAGATGCTGTCCGGTTCAGCGGCCGGACCGTCCGCGTCCAGCGAAATGCGGCCAAAGGCGCGGTGGGCGACCGTCTGGCCGTGGCGGGCCACGTGCAGGACGGCAGCCGGCATGAAGCCGCTCTCCGTCCAGCCTGCAATCAGCCCAAAGGCGCGTTCAAGTTGCTGCGGGTCCATGCCAAGCGACGCGGGATCCTGCACGGTAGGTTCGGACATTGCTGCAAGGCCTTTCCGCTGCTAAAGTCGCAATCTTCTGGGTGCGCGCCTCCGCCTGACTTGGGCGCTGACAACGTACTCGAACCGGGTACGTATGCCGTCGGAGGAGTGCGGCGTAGTCCACATTCAATTGGCTTGATACTAGTCTATGCGGCCGGTGGTTTCAAACGGACATGCGCGCGTGTGTGCGATGCCATACACTTAGGAGGACATTCGCTGCCGCCAAGCGGCAGATTGACGGGAGAGCAGTCGGTCTGGGGTCGTGACGCCTGGCAAGATTGGCGCCGCGCACTGACCCCCAGCAATGCGCTCTATGGATGATGCGCCCCGTCAATCATCGTGACTCTATGACTGTGAGGAGTGTGCACCATGCCGACGTTGATCTGTCCGGACGTACTAGTCGACGGCACCGGCGCCGCAGCGCGCCGCCATGGTTGTGTGGTCATCGACGACGGTCGCATCGCCTTCGTCGGCACGCGGCAGGAGCTGGATGCCGTGTTCCCCAAGCGCCACGGCTGGGAAGAAATCGATGGCACGGGGGCATCGCTTATTCCCGGCCTGATAGACGGCCACGCCCACTTGACCATAGAAAACAAGGATGATGAGTCGTACCCGGGAACAGACGCCCCGCGCGAGGCAATCGCGCTCTACACTTTGCAGGCCGCGCGTGAAGCAATGGCCGCGGGGCTGACTACCCTCGCCGATTGCGGCAGCATCGGCGACGTGCTGCTGTACGTGCGCGATGCCATCGATCAGGGCGCCGTGGTGGGACCGCGCATCCTGGCCGCCGGCCCCAGCGTGACGACGACCGCCGGGCACGGTCACTACCTGGGCATCGAGGAACTGGCCGACAACGCCGACCAGATCAAGATTGCGATACGCAAGCTCGTCTTTCGCGGTGTGGACTTCATCAAGATTATGGCGACCGGCGGCGCGTCGGACCCGCCCACCAACCGCTACCGCGAGCAGTACTCTGAAGAAGAAATGCGCGTGGCGGTGGAGGACGCCCACCGCCTCCGCAAACGCGTCGTCGCCCACGTCAACGCCACGCAGGGCATCGTCAACTCGGTGCGCGCGGGCGTAGACGCGCTCGCCCACTGCAATTGGCTGGGGCCGGAAGAAGGTTCAGTAGTCTATATACCCGAAGTCGCGCAGGAAGCGGGAGAAAAGGGCATCTTCGTCGACCTCAACGTCTTTGCCACCTTGCCCCGCATCGCGGATCGTGACGGCGAAGTATTCGGCTGGGAAGGGCCCGGCCAAGTGGAACACCGCTTTGATCTCATTCGCGACATGGAACGGCGGGGCTGCAAGTCGTACTTCTCCAGCGATCACATGGGCCGCAATATCGCGACGTTTCCCAAGGCCCTCGTGGCGGCGTGCCACACGCTGAAGCTGGACCCCGTAGAGGTCATATTCCGCGTCACCGGACGCGCCGCGGAAGGCATCTGGCTGCAGGATGAAATCGGCACGATCGAGGCCGGCAAGGCGGCGGATCTCGTGCTGCTCAATGGCGACGTGGCGGAGAGCATCGAAGCGCTCTGCGACGTGCGCGCGGTGATGCGGGGCGGACGAACCGTCGTTCAGGACGGCAAGTGGGTGCGACTGTAACGCGCCCCCGGATTGCCCATTCCTCTAGCCGGCGTGTCCCCGTCCTGTGCGCTTTCACAAGCTTGTTTCAGGGCAATTCAAGGTAAGCCGGGCTATGCCGACGCGGCAGCGATTGGCGCTGCTCCGGCGCGGGCAGGTGTAGTCACTTGGTCTTCGCCTCCGGCCAAGCCCGGGAAAGCGTCAGGCCGTACGAATGCCCGTGGGCGACTACACGGTGATCGTTACAGTGCGGGGAGGCTCGTCGTAGCTGCGTCAATATGAACCAGCTGGGAACAGCAGCGAAACGAAAGCAGAAGGTGGCGCACACTTGTGCACCACCTTATATTCTCCGCTTCGAAGTCAGCAGTCTAGGAATGTCCTATTCTGCCGGCTCGTTGAGGATTTGGTTGGCAAGCTCGTCAGCTTGTGCAAGCGCCGTACCGACATCCAGTTCGCCGCGATATGCAGCCTCGAGAATGGGCCGCACTTCGCTGTTTTGCTTCAGGAAGCGGCGGAACGGATAGGCGCCGGGCAGGCTGGCCAATTCCTCGCGGGTCTTGAGCACGGGCAAGTCGGCATAGCCTGTGGTCCACGCTTCGTGCGCAAAGAAGTCGAGGCGCGGGGACACCGCCTTGTTGACCTCAATCTTGTGCAACGCAACTTCAAGACCGCAGAACCAGTTGATGAACTCAACCGCGCCGTCCGGGTTGCCTGCGCCAAGCGGCGTGACCACCGGGTTCATCCAAGAGGCCGTGGCATACTGGCCGCCCTCGGGATGTCCGGGGTACCCAATCTGCCAGTACTTGAAATCGCGCGGCACGTCGAAATAGCGCAACGTCGGGGTCGAGCTAATGTCGTAGTGCATACCGGCCTGGTTGGCCTGGAGCAGCTTGTAATGGTCCGGCACGGAGCCGCCGTCAGGGGTCTTGGCGCTCACGTCTTCGCGGTTCCACAGGTCGTGCAGGAACTGAAGCGTGTCCCGCGCCTCTTCGGTGTTGTACTGTGCCGTAAACTGCTCGGCATCGTAGGCGCCGGTGCCCGTGGTGAGCACCCATGCCGCCCAGCGCGCCAGCGCGACGTTGTTCGGCAACAAGAACCCGGAAACCGTAATCTGGTTGCCTTCCCGCTTCGTCATCGCGCGGGCGGCTGCCACCAGATCGTCCCAATTCTCGATGTCGCCGCCGTTTTCGTCCAAGCCGATGTCGATCAGCAGTTGGCCGTTGATGACGATAGACTGAGACTCTGGGCCCATAACCGGTATGCCAAAGGTTGCGCCTTCGGCCTTGCGGAACTGGTTAGAGGCCTCGAAGTACATGTCGTCGCCAATGTGCGGATACTGCGGCAAGTACGGGCCGTAGTCCATCAGGAGGCCCAGGTCCCAGTGGTCGCGGGCCCAGATGATGGAGTTGAACGCAACATCCACGGGCTGGCCGGCCGCAATCGTTGTGCGGAAATGCTGGCGCAGCGGCTCGATGGGCTCTTTGCCAACGTCTTCCACTGGAATGCCGGTGCGGCTGGTGAATTCCTCAAGCGCCCACGGAACGAGTCCGCCGGGATCGATGCGGGAAATCCACCAGTGCAGGAACTGAACAGGTACGGCCTCTTCGGGTTCGGCCATCTGTTCCTCAGCCTGAGGCGCCTCTTCTTCCGCCGGCGCTTCTTCGTCCATTGCCGGTGCGGCTGCGGAGCCGCACGCCGCGGCAAGCAACGCTCCGGCTGTGCCGAGACCCAGTCCGGCGAGTAGCCGTCTTCTGCTGAGTCCGCCGGGTGTGTCCGTCTTTTCCATGCAGGTCCTCCTTCGCAAGGGGCAGCCTATTACACCCAGTATCTGTATGGCTGTGCATTATAGGGGTAGATATAGACGCTGTCAAATGTAGTCCCCTGCGCGACTAGTAGGTATTGACTTTGTCTGCACAGGCATGGGTGTCAACGTGAACGGCTGCTCCCCGAAATGTCATTCTGAGGGGTGAAGCCGAAATGTCATTCTGAGGAGTGCAGCGACGAAGAATCTAGAGTCGGGAACACACTAGATTCCGCGTCTTTGACGAAGTCAGCGAACCCTGTTTGACGCTGCGCTCGGAATGACATAGGGGGGTGCAGCGTTCGGCGTGGCGTGGGCGTGTGCTGCGTTCGGCGTGGCATGGTTGTGCGTTCCCTGTCTTTTGTCATTCCGAGCCCTGCGAGGAATCTAGCGTCCGCGCAACGTGCCGCCCGCTTGGCGCGGCTCCTTAGATTCCTCACTGCGCTGCGCTCCGTTCGGAATGACATTCGATACGCCCTTCGCGCAACCTCTTCACCCTCCCCCGTCTCCCCGCCTTCTACAAGATACAAATGAC
>JAJEAH010000073.1 GCA_022824225.1 Chloroflexota bacterium | reverse complement strand
TGCGGCAGCGCTGCAGGACCTAGCGGCGGAGTATCTTTCGTGGCTTTCCAACCAGGATGCCCCCGCATTGGATGCGATGCTGTCCGATCTGGCATGGACCGCCGGTGTGGGCCGGAGCCACTTCCCCCACCGGGCCGGTCTCGTGTTCGGCAACGCCGAGGAACTACGCGAGAAACTGGCCGCGTTGGCCGCCGCGCTCGATCCGGCCGCCGAGGCAACACCCCGCGAGGCGTCCAAGGTCGGCTTCGCCTACATTGGGTCGGACGGACGGTGGGCCGGCCTGGCTGAAGAACTCTATCGCGGCGAGCCGGTGGTCCGGGCGGTGCTGGATCAGTGCGACGGGCTGTTCCATCAAGAACGGGGGGCCTCCCTACTGGATGTGATGTTCGGTGGCCCCGGCGCCACTGAGGGGGGCCTGAGCGACCCCGCATGGGCAGTACCGGCCACCTATGCCGTGCAGTGTGCCCTGACCGCCCAATGGGCCAGCGTAGGCAATCGTCCCAATACGGTGGTGGGTCACGGTCCGGGGGCGCTAGCGGCGGCCCAGGCAGCCGGAGTTTTCGGACTTGAGGATGGCTTGCGACTCGCGGCGGCCCTGGGCGGCCTGAGCGCGTCACGTTCCCAGGCCGTGCTCGAAGAGAGCCGGACGGCATTCGGCAGCGTTACGTTTGCGGAGCCTGCCGTCACCTTGGTCGATAGCCTCTCCGGGCGGGTGGTGAAATCCGCCGGCAATCTCGACTTCGACTACTTGCTTCGCCAAGCCCAAGAGTCGTTCGAGTTTACCGGCAGCGCCGAGACGCTATCCCAGCTCGGCACAGACGCGATAGTTGAGATAGGCCCCGGCCCAACCTTGGGTCAAGAGTTTGGCCGCGTGTGGCCGCAGTCATCAGAATCGCCGGTGGTGTTGCCGACGCTGGTTAGCCCGCCGGACGGCAACGGCGCCGGACCCGTTGCGAGTTTTGTGGACGCCGTAGCCGGCGCCTACGAGGCTGGGCTGAATATCTCATTTGCCGGCCTATTCGCGGGTGAGGTCAGGCGGCGCGTGGCGCTGCCTACCTATCCCTTCCAACGGCGGCGGCACTGGCTCTAGGCCCGCCCCTGTCCAGGTGGGCCGGGAATCGCGAGGGCGCTCGGCGCCGGTCGGCACGCCGCGGCGGTGCCGACGCCGCGCAACCGCGAGGCAGCATGGTCGCGCAGAAGACTGGCAGGGCGCGAAACATTCACCCCCATCAGAAAAGCGATTCCCGCATGGTCGCGGCGGGCCGGTTGGCTGACTCCTGCGGGCGCAGTCCGCCGGCAAAGTACCCCCAACACAGGCCGTGACTGCGGGGCGCAGAGGCGTAGGGCGGGTCGGCAATCAGCGTTCGCGCGACCAAGCTCGCCTGGGAGCGCCACGGCTATTCTGGCGCGAGGGCGTCTTTGGCGAGCACGTCCGGGACGCCTGCCTGGTGGTTGGCAAGGCGGGCGAGGGTGAAGAGCAGATCGGAGAGGCGATTCAAATAGACCAAAATGGGCTTGGGGAGGTCTTCAACTTGGGCCAGCGCCACGGCGCTGCGCTCAGCGCGGCGGCAGATGCCGCGCGCGAAGTGGAGCGCCGCCGCCGGGTGGCTGCCGCCGGGAAGTATGAAGTCCGTAAGCGGGGGAAGTTTAGCCTCCACTTCATCGATGGCCGATTCCAGGGCCTTGGCGTGATCTGCCGTGATGCGGGGAACTGCGTACGCACGGGGCTCGTGGGGCGTGGCAATGTCCGCGCCCATGACGAAGAGTTCGCCCTGCAGCCGTTGGAGCAGCGCCGCTAGAGACGCTGGGCCGCTCTGGCCCTCTGTGGCCGCCGTGGGCTGTGCGGGGCCGGCGCTTGCCGCCGCACGTTCTCCGCGCAGATGGACAACCGCCATTCCCAGCGCCGCGCTCACCTCGTCGATTGCGCCCATGAGCTCAATGCGCAGCGCATGCTTGCTCACGCGCTCGCCGCCAAAGAGGGACGTGGCGCCGTCGTCACCGCCGCCGGTGTAGATGGGCATGGCAGGTTCGCCTTTCAGTGCTGACATTGGGACTGGACAGTCTCGCCACCCAGAGTGGGACAGGCTTAACGCTAAAGGCCAGACAGTCTCGCCACCCAGAACGGAACAGTCTCACCACCCAGAACGAAACAGTCTCACCGTTCGTGCTGAGCCTGTCGAAGTACGTACGGTGAGACGGATGGGACTATCGAGATTCGCCTCGTTCAGCCCATCGCCGCCCTCGACCGGAAATCCAGTAGGTCAATTGTGCTCTGTCAAAGCCCGTTCTGTCGAGTGCACCGCCCTTCGACAGGCTCAGGGCGAGCGGGAGAGAGCTTGTCCATCTGCCCTTCGACAGGCTCAGGGTGAACGGGAGAAGCGCAGGTTCATCTGCCCTTCGACAGGCTCAGGGCGAGCGGGAGAAGCGCGGTGGCCCATGGCTACTGTCGATACTGCGCAGATGAGCTTGGCAATGCGCGCGGCAGCTAACCGTGGGGCAGGCCCCGGTGGAATATTCGTGGCCGGACCACCTTGGTGCAATCTGCAAGGCAAATTGACCCTGGTAGAGCTACGCAATTGGCCCTTCTCAACGAAAGCCACGCGCTTGGCTGCATTCGACCGTCCAGAGATCGACTGGCCGGGGCCGGCAGAGACAGCTCACCCCCGGTTGCCGACTACGGTTAACCGGCGGTCACTGCGCCGCCGCAGTGCGCAGCATGTCGCGCATGCGCTGCGCCAGGGCCAAGCCCTCGTCCCACGGTCGTTGGAAGCAGTTGCGGCCGAAGATGAAGCCTGTGGCCCCGGACTGCACGGCCAAGCGGGCCTTTTCCAGCGCTTCTTCGTCGCTGGCGCGGGAACTGCCCGAAATGAGCACCAGGGTCTTGCCCGCCGACTGCACCGCCTTGGCCAGCGCTTCTTCGGCAGTCACCTGCATGGTGTCATAGGGCGCGGGTGAAAGCTTGTCCTTCTCCGGGTCGATCTTCGGCACGTTGATCTTGACCACGTCCGCGCCAAGCTCGCAAGCTACGCGCGCGGCGTAGTCGATGGCGTAGAAGCTGTCGCGGCCGCCCTTGGCTTCCATGTGCTGGCCGCGTGGATACGCCCACATGATGGTCGGCATGCCGAAGCGGTCGGCGTCCTGCCGCACCTGCCGCCACTGGGCGAAGTCATCGGCCTGGCGCGACGAGCCCATGTAGAGGGTGTAGCCGATGGCGTCCGCGCCCAGGCGCACGGCGTCTTCCACCGTGGCGTTGAGCGGGTTGATGGGGTCGTCGTCGGGGGGAATGTTCGTCTTGCCGTTGAGCTTGAGCACCAGCGGCATGCCGCCGGCATACGCGCGCATGTACTTGAGCGCCGTGCCGTACTGCAGCGCCACACCGGAGAACCCGCCTTCCACTGCCAGCCGCCACACGTAGTCAGGGTCGAGGGCGGCGGGATTGTCGAAGAAGTCCACCGGCCCGTGCTCCATGCCGTGGTCCACGGGCAGGAGCATCATGGCGCCGTTGCCGGGGCCGTAGCCGTAGAGCAGCCGTTGCAGGCGCACGTACTTGCCGGGACTGAGTTCAAGATCGTCCAACGTGACCCGTCGGGTTTTTGCCGTCACTGCCATCGTTGCCTCCTACACTTCGTTCCTGAGAAGGCTGCTTTGGGTTGCCGAGCACCTTGTGCGCGCCGTTCGGGCGTGCACGGTCTGCTGCCTCCCATTACTCTACCACCTGTGAGGCCCATCTTCCGCCTGTGTGAGGGAGTAGTGCCTCTGATGGCGCTCACACGCCACGCGCAGCCTTAGCCGGCTAGGTCATTGCGTATCGTTGCGTTGCCTTTTCCAGCCGCGCCAGAGATTCCGGTGGCACGCGGACAGTACCAAGTTCCGCTTGGGATAGGATGCCGCCGCCGTGAAAGTCGCTGCCGCCGGTGGGGATGAGGTTGAAGCGCGCCGCCAGGTTCAGGATGTCGGCACGCTGCTTCTCCCCATATCCCGTGTAGTAGGTCTCGATGGCGTCGAGACCGGCTGCGGCGAGCTCAGGCACCAATGTATCCAAGTCCACTTGGTCCGCGCCTTCCACGTTGTACGGGTGCGCCAGCCCAGCCGCTGCTCCGGCGCGATGCAGGAGCGCCGCCGCCTCATCCGGCGTCAGTTTCGGTTGCTCCACGTAGGCCGGTTTGCCGTGTCCGAGAAACTCGTCGAAGGCTTCGGTGGAGTCTTGCACATAGCCGCGGGCAACCATGGCTTTGGCCACGTGGGGACGTCCCACCGCGCCGCCAGCGGCCTGCTCGAGGATGCCTTCCCAGGATAGCGGCATTTCGAGCGCGGCCAGCTTCTCTACCATCCGCTGCGCGCGGTAGAGACGACCGTCGCGCTGGCGCGCGATGACCGCCTGCAACTCCGGGTGCGCCGTATCCACGAAATAGCCCAGAATGTGCACCGACTGGCCGTGCCACAGGGTGTTGAACTCGATGCCGGCGATCACGCGCACGCCGAGGGCTTGTCCGGCCTCCTGAGCCGCGGCCACGCCGTCGGTGCTGTCATGGTCGGTGATGGCGATGCAGTCGAGGCCGGCCTCATGCGCCATTCTGACGAGAGCGGCAGGCGCAAACGCGCCGTCTGAGGCGGTGGTGTGCAAGTGTAAATCAATGCCGGGCATGATAGGTGACTGGCTCGTTGGCTGGCTGAGATGTCATTGAGTGGGGGCCTCTCGGCCCCACGTTTTCCCATGATACACTACAGCCTGAGCTAGGAATCACCACGGCTGAGCACAGGCCGCAGAACGAATGCTTGCCCCTGTACCTCGATACGAGGCGGTAGTCCATCCTCTCCGCGCAAGCACCACGTCAAGCCAAGCGGAGGACAAGCCCCAATGCTATCGCTTAAAACTGATGAGCACTGTACTACCCGTTCGTGCTGAGCTTGTCGAAGTATGAACGGGTAGTACAGTGCGGCACAACTAACCCGCCGTTCACCTTTCGACAGTCCTGTACTGAGCTTCTCGAAGCACTCAAAGCCTGCCCCGTACGTGATACGGGAGCGAACGGCTGTGTGCACGCTTATCCATTTGTAAGGTCTTGGGAGACCCACAACATGCGTGACACTCTAGTGCGACAGCATTGGGGATAAGCCCCCACATTACTATTCTCTTAGCAAAGCGAGTATCCCGCGCCCTGAGCGCGCGCCTTACCTCGGTCTAGTAAACAGATATTCTGATGAGCCTGTTTCCCTAAGTCGCCGCTTAGCCGTGCCGGACGGGGACACCTTCCAGCAGTCCGGCATCGTGCATGGCTACCCACTCGTCCATGAACGTCTCGTTCCAGGTGTCGGTCAGCGGGTGCTCCAGCATCTCCTGGAAGATTGGCCAAAAGATGATAATGCCGTCGGCGCCGTCGCGCAGGGCGGCGTAGGCGGTGTCCACGCTCCGCACGAGGGCGGCAGTGACGTAGGGGCGGTTCTGCCAGCCCGCGAACATCCGTACGCACTCGCGCACGAGCTTGGTCGGATCGCCGCCCATCTGCTTCACCGGCTCGCAAAAGGGGAGTACGTGGGTTGCGCCCGCTTGCGCCACGGCGGCCGCCTGAGGCAAGGAAAACACAGTGGTGCAGAACGTCTCGACACCCTCTTCCGCCAAGCGCCGGAAGGCCCCCAGCGCATGAGCCGTGCACGGAATCTTGATGATGATTTGGTCGGACATCCGCGTGAAAACGTGACTCACCGCCAGCAACTCGTCGGTCGTGTGACCGTCCACCTCGACGACGACGGGCTTGTCGGTGATGTCGAGATAGCGCTGCACCACGCCCGTGATCTGGCCGTACTTCTTGACCATATCGTTGAGGACAACCGTGTTGGTGACGATGCCGGCGGCGCCGCGCTCCATCCAGGGCTTGAGGTCTTCAGGGTCGCCGGCCAGCCAGATGGCCGGGCCCCGGCCCAGGCGCCGGGCCTGCATTACGGGACCCGTCACCACGGGATCCAGACCGTCCGCCTTGATGATTGCTTCGTTAGTCATGTTTCCCCTCCCGCCTGTTGCCATGCGGCGACGTCAGATTTCACCAGAGTATGACACACTATCGCGCTCTTCCCGCACCGGTCCACGGCGTTGCGGCAGCGATTCGCGCGACCGCCCAGTGCCGGCGGGCTGCCAAGCCGGAATTGCTGTGCAAGACGACCGGCGTTGCTCAGAGCGGCGCTGAAGGAGGCAAAGCTGGCGGCTACTATCCTAGCATGTCCCGGAGCACCGGCGCGATGCGCTCGGCGATGCGGCTCATGCCGGTATCGTTTGGGTGCGTGCCGTCGGGGACAAGCGCCGCGTCGTTGGGGCCGATAATGGTGGCGCCGTCGATCAGGCGGATGTGGGAATCGCCGTTGGCCTGGCGTTGGGCCACCACCTCGTGTTCCACGTCCCGCAGCGCAGCAACCGTCACGCCCCGTTCATCCGGCGTCGTGTCCGTGAAGGCGCCGTGACAACTCAAGATGCTGATAACGAGGATGGGCGTGGTCGGATGCCCCAGGCGCACGATTTCGATGAAGTTGCGAAAAGCCTCCCGCCAGGCGGCGGCGTCGAGCCATGAAGAGCCGCGCACGTTCACACCCATGAGTATGCTGAGCACGTCGAACTGCATGCCGGCCAGAGTCTTGGCCACGCCCGGCTCACCCCGCGCCCAGCCGCGAAAGCCGAGATTGAGATGCTCGAGCCCCGCCAGCCGCGCTGTCTGCGCCGGGTAGGTCAAGCCGGGATCGGACGCCGTGCGGCCCTGGGTAATGGAGTCGCCGTAGGCGGCCCAGACTTGCGGCGCGGGGTCTACGGGCGCGAGAGTCTCGCCGTCCGGCACGCCCAGGGCAAGGGGCTCCAGGCGCGAGACGTACGGCAGGTACAGCGTATATGACTGTTCGCCCTGCGCCGGAAGCGCGAAATCGGCGCGCACCTCGCTGCCGGGACTGCGCTGGTTGTGCGTCCCGATGCGCGTGCCTTCCGCCCACAGGCTAACGCTGCCTTCCTCCTCCGGCTGGTGGCCCGGGTCCCAGCCCCGGAGCGTGAGTTGCGCGGCGGAGGTGGCAAACTCAATTCGCGCGCCCGCCGGTGAAAGGGCGTGCTGCCACGCGCCCAGAGGGTAGTTGAGTATCTCCGCCCGGTCCAGGCGCGTGATGTCCAGGCGACCGTCCTTGACCTTCACGAACGGGGCGCCTCGCAAGAACGGCAGCAACTCGTCGGCAGCATACCAGCGCATGGATTGGTGTCCTTATCGCGTCAATTCTGCTAATTGCGTCTGCGTAGACGTCGTTCGCCGGCTACGTCCGGTAGTCGCTGTTGAAGATGACGTATTCGGTTGTGAGGTCGCAGCCCCAGGCGGTGGCGCTGGCGTCGCCGGCGGCCAGGTCGAGCGTGAACATGGTCTCTTTGCGGTCGAGCAGAGCAGAGGCGGCGTCCTCGTCGAAGTCGGCCGGCGTGCCGTTGTGGAAGAGCAGGATGTCTTCCAGCCAAAGCGACGCCTTGTTGGGGTCGAATTCCACCCCGCTATAGCCCGCCGCGCACATGATGCGGCCCCAGTTTGGGTCCGAGCCGAGAAAGGCGGTCTTGACCAAGCTGGAACTCGCAACGCTGCGGCCAACGATGCGGGCCGCTGCCACGGATGCGGCGCCGCGCACGGCCACGCCGAACATCTTCGTGGCGCCCTCGGCATTGCGCACGATTTCCCTGGCCAGATGCACCGCCACCGTCCGCAAGGCCCCTGTGAGCGCCTCCCCTGCCGGGCCGCCGCTGATTTCCGGGCCGCCTGCCGCGCCGTTGGCCAACACGAGCACGGTATCGTTGGTGGAACTGTCGCCGTCCACGCTGATCATGTGGAATGAATCGTCAACCGCGCGCACGAGGGCGCGGTGCAGGTAGTCCCGGGCGACCGGCGCGTCGGTGGTCAGGTAGACCAGCATGGTGGCCATGTTGGGGTGGATCATGGCCGCGCCTTTCGCCATGCCGCCCACCGCGTAGGTGACGCCGTTGGCCTCGAACTGCGCCGCGGCTTCTTTGGGCCAGGCGTCGGTGGTCATCATGGCGGTCGCCGCCTCGTTGTGCCGCTCTTTGGCGGGGGCAAGGCGGCTGATACCGTCCCGCACTTTCGCCATGGGCAGTTGCTGGCCGATCACGCCGGTAGAGCACACCAGGATGTCGTCCGCGGTCACTCCCACCTGATCGGCCAGGAGGGACGTCATTTCCAGCGCGTTCGCCATGCCCTGGTCGCCGGTGCAGGCGTTGGCGTTGCCGCTGCAGTAGACGATGCCGCGAGTGACCCCGCGTTGCAGCCGTTCCTGGTCCACCAGGACCGGCGCGGCCTTCACCCGGTTGTTCGTGAACACGCCGGCAACCGTCGCCGGACGCTCAGACACCAGGCAACCCACGTCGCGCTTCTCGATCGCCGGATCGAGTTCCTTGATACCGCAAAACACGCCGTCTGCCAAGAAACCGGCCGGGCGGGTGGCGCCGCCAGTAAGCAGTTCTTCCGGGAGAGCTTCTGCCATCGATCACTATCCTTGCGTCAATTCTTGCTGTGACTTCATTCCGCTCCGCGTACCGCCCAGCCCTGCCGTAGTATTGCCGCGCGGGGCCTCACGCCCACACGGGGAACGCTGTGGGAAAGGCACGGCGCGGGCTCCTGCCGCACACTGGGATTCCCAATTGATGATACACCAGACTAGCGCACACTGCGCGAGCGCATGAATGGAGCGGCGCGCGCGCCGGGTGAAAGGAAGGAGGCGGGGTGCGGGCTCAGTCCTGCTTCTCGTTGAGCATCTCTGCCAGCGCGTCGTGGGCATTCTGCTTGATGGGCTGGAAGTGGCTGAAGCATAAGGTCTCGAAGTCCTCGTCCAGCAGTTTCGCCAGAGAGGCCCGAGCTTCCTCCGGGTTGCGTGTAAAGAGCCACGACGGCTCAAGCAGCTTGCCAAAACGGTATTGGAGCGCGTCGCCGACGATGAGCACCTTCTGTGTTTCGGCCAACAGGCAGATGCTGCCCGGCGTGTGGCCGGGGGTATGGATGACTCGTACGTCCGCGATTTTCGGCAGGTAGTCACCGTCTACCAGCGGATACTGCACGTCTACCGGCGGACCGCTGAACATGTCGAACAGCGGCTGCGCGTTCTGGAGCGCCTGCCGGCGCAGGAAGCTCGGCGTCGGCTCGTCGCCGCGCACGATGCCGGCTTCGCTTTCGTGCAGGGCGACCGGCGCGTTCGTCGCCGCCACCAGTTCCGCTAGTCCCCCGGCATGGTCGGGATGGCAATGTGTCAGGACGATGAGGCGCACCTGTTCGAGGCTAAGACCCAGGGCTCGCAGCCCGGCGCGGATGGCCTGCAAGCTGCCGCGGCTGCCGGCGTCAACAAGCACTACGCCGCCGCGGGCTCGCAGCACGGTAACGCGTGCTCCCAATGCCCGCACTTGATCAACGCCGTCGGCAATTGCAATAGGTCCGAGAAGGGGAATATCCGGCACTGTCCGCTTACGCTCCTGGCGGGTAAGGGGCACGGCCAGGGGGGAAGGAGCGCTCCTGGGCCGTTTGTGATCCGGGTTAGGGTTGCTGTATCTTCACCGTACCACAGTTCCGCCGGTTTTCAGAAGCCGGAGCGACGCGTATAATGCGCATAGCTCGTTGACGCTTCACACACCTGAGGAAGCTCATATGCAGACGTTGAACGATCTCCTGGAGACTGCTGCCAACCGCTTCGGCGATTCTCCCGCGCTGCTCATCAAGCCGGGCATTCGCGTCCGCGCATGGCACTACCGCGAACTGTGGGAAGCCGCGGGTAAGGTGGCGGCATACCTGCAGAGCCGCGGCATTGCCAAAGGCGACCGCGTGGTAATCTGGGCGCCGAACCGGCCGGAGTGGGTGGTCGCGCTGTTCGGCTGCCTGCGGTTGGGCGCAATCGCCGTGCCCTTTGACATTCGCAGCGCGCCGGAGTTCATCACCGGCGTGGTCGGGCAAACGTCGCCCAAGTTTGCGTTCGTCTCCCAGTTTGCGCCCGGCAACCCCGAACTCGATGCCATCCCGCACCTCGATATCGAAGACTTGGAAGAGGTGGTGGCAGACTCCGATTTTGCGCCGCCCCGGGTCGAGGTCGGGCCGGACGACATTGCCGAGATCATGTTCACGTCCGGGACCACGGGCTTGCCCAAGGGTGTCATCCTGACACACGGCAACATCATTTCCAACGTGGTTGCCGCCTGTCGCGTGGTCATGCCCCAGCCCCACTGGCGCTTGCTTTCACTCTTGCCTTTGAGCCACATGCTGGAGCAGACGGTGGGTCTCTACGCGTCGCTCGTTGGGGGCGGCCGCATCGTCTATCCTGTCAGCCGCCAGCCGAGCATCTTGGTGCGCACGATGCAGGAAAACGGCATCACCAGCATCGTGCTCGTGCCCCAAGCCCTGGAACTCTTCATGAACGCCATCGAACGCGAGGCGGAGCGCACCGGCAAGAAGGAACAACTGGATAAGATCCTGGGTCTTGCGCCGCGCTTGCCGGTGTGGGCGCGCCGCAAGCTCTTTTCCCGCGTGCACAAGCGCTTTGGCGGCAAATTGCGGTTCGTCATGTGCGGCGGCGCGCGCCTGGAGCCGTCCCTGGCGGAAAAATGGGAAGCGCTGGGCGTAATCGTGCTTCAGGGCTACGGCACCACGGAAGCGGCGCCTATCGTCGCCTGCAATAGCTTCCGCTACAAGAAGCTCGACGCTCTGGGCAAGGTATTGCCCGGACAGGAGGTGCGCATCGCGTCCGACGGCGAGATCCTAACCCGCGGCCCGAACATCACCCAGGGCTACTGGAACCAGCCGGAAATCACAGCGGCGTCGTTTGAAGACGACTGGTATCGGACCGGCGATCTGGGCTACATGGACGATGACGGCTTCCTGTACTTCAAGGGCCGGAAGAAAGACCTTATCGTACTGGCCAACGGCCAAAACGTCTATCCGGAGGACATCGAGCCGTTGCTGCTCGGCCACGCGGCCGTGGCGGATGCCGTGGTGGTCGGTATGCCGAGCCCAAATGGCGGCGAGGACGTCCACGCTGTGCTCATATCTGAAGAGGGGGAGGACGGCGGCGCTGCCGTGGCGGACGCCAATCCCAAATTGGCCGCCCACCAGCAAATTCGAGGGTTCAGCATTTGGCCTGACGAGGAATTCCCCCGGACCCATACGCTCAAGGTGAAGAAGAACCTGGTACTGGAACGGCTGGTTGCCGACGCGTCTGGCGACGCTGATGGCGAGGAGTCCCCTGCGGCGACGCCTGCTCAGGAAGATATGACGCCCCTGGAACAGTTGATCGTGCGTGTCTGCGAGGTCCCCAGCGCCGACGTGAGCGCCGACAAGCTGCTGGACGCGGACATCGGCCTGGATTCCCTGGGACGGGTCGAATTGCTCTCTGCCGTGGAGCAGGAACTCGGCGTGTACATTGACGAGACCGGCGTGCATCCGGAGACCACCGTGGGCGAACTGGAGGCTATGCTGGCCCAGGGCAGCGCCAGCGAAGAAGAGCGGTTTCCGGCCTGGTGCCGCGCGTGGTGGTGCCGTATTGCCCGCGCCGCGCTGCACTACACGTTGGTCAAGCCCGGTGTTGGGACGCTCTACGGCATAGAGGTCATGGGCAAGGAGAATCTGCAGGACCTCGAAGGACCGGTGCTCATAGCCGCGAACCACAACTTGAAGGTGGACGCCGGCATGATTCTCATTGCGCTGCCGGCCTCGCTGCGCTGGCGGCTGGGCATTGCGTCGGCTGCGGACAACTACTTTTCGTCAGTTTGGTGGCGGTTCTTCAGCCCGCTCTTGGGCAACACCTTTCCCTTCGCGCGCTACGGCCCGGTGCGGCGCAGCCTGGAAAACCTGGGCAATCTGCTCGACGACCGGTGGTCGGTGCTCATCTTTCCCGAAGGCGACCGCACCGATGGCGATATCAAGCCGTTCAAACCGGGTACAGGCTTCGTTGCGATAGAATCCCGGACGCCGGTGGTGCCCATCCGGGTCAGCCTGCGGCAACGCGGAGTCTTCGAGGGCGCTTCCTTCCCGGCGCGGGGCAAGGTGTCCGTGCAGATCGGCAAACCGCTCGTATTCGATCGCGGCGCCGACTACTTGGCCGCGACCGAAACTCTCGAGCAAGCCGTGCGGGCGCTGTAGGCGTCGGCTGTGGGCGCGCGGTTCGGCCCGCCTCCCGGTCAGTATGCTTCCGGCCGGCGTAAGGGCCGAGGCAATTGGCATTCACTGGACCGGCGCGGCCCAAGTAAACCAACCGTTCTTGCTGGGCTCATGTGATGCCGTGCACACTAGGCCCGTCTAAGTACGCACGCATAGAGCCAATCTGATTTCGCTCGCGCCGAGCCCGTCCAATCCCGCTCACGCAAAACCCATCCGACCCCGTTGGCGCTAGACCCATCCGACCCCGTTCGCGCTATACCCATCCGACCCCGTTCGCGCTGAGCTTGTCGAAGCGCCACCGATCAGGAAGTACTCAAAGCACAGACGACCGCTAGCTCCCAATAGCGCAGCGCGTCGCGCGAACGCGAGTGTTACACGAGCAGCACGGGCGTATAGGGCCCGGATGCGGCACACTTTCTTGCTTACGGATAGAGCGGTTTCGTCTCCAGCCCCATGGTTTCCGGCAGGCCGAGCATGAGGTTGGCGTTCTGCAGCGCTTGGCCGGAAGCGCCCTTGACCAGATTGTCAATAGCTGTAGTGACGATGAGGGTGTTCGTGCGCGCGTGTACCACCGGGTGGACGAGGCAGTGGTTGCTGCCGTAGGTCCACTTAGTCTTGGGTGATACCGTAAGCGACTGCACAAACGGTTCGTCGCCGTAGCGGGATTCATAGAGGGCGTCCACGTCCGCTTGGCTGACGTTCCCGGTCAGTGTGGCATAGCAGGTGGCCAGGATTCCCCGGATCATGGGAATGAGGTGCGGCACGAAAGTGACGTGCACGTCGGTATTTGCCACCGCCCCGAGTTCCTGCGTGATTTCGGGCATATGCCGGTGCCCTTGCAGCGCATAGGCCTCCACGCTCTCATTGACCTCGGAAAAGTGGTTGGTCAATGACAGGCTGCGCCCGCCGCCTGAAATCCCCGATTTGGCGTCCACAATCACGTTGGGAGACACCAGACCTTCCGCCAGGGCCGGCGCTAGCCCCAAGATGGCGCCGGTGGGATAGCAACCGGGATTGGCCACAATCTTGGCCTGTTGCACTTCCGCGCGATGCAGTTCGGTCAGGCCGTATACGGCCGCCGGCAAGTGATCGGGACACGGATGTTCTTGGTACCACTCGCGGTAGATTGCGGGATCGTGCAGGCGAAAGTCGGCGGCGATGTCCACCACCGGGATGCCGTCTTGGATGAACGGCAGGAGCGCCTCGGCCGAGGCCTTGTGGGGCAAGCCGGAGAAGACGAGGTCCACCGCCGTATCGATTTCCGGCGTAATCGTCAGCGCGCCCAGGTCGCCGCCGGGAAAGAGGTTGGTGAAGGGAAAGACGTCGCCCAATCGCTGACCGGCCTGGCTGCGGCCGGTGGCGGCCACGATCCGCATTTCCGGGTGCCCGGCGAGCAGCCGGATCAGTTCCAGACCGGCGTAGCCGGTGACGTTGAGTATGCCAATGCGCATCCCAGTTCTCCGCGTGTATTCAGCAATGGCTGCCAAGAAATCGTTCGGGCCATGCGGGGCCCGGCGCGGGATAGACACCCAGTGTAGCGAAACGGCGCGCCGGCGTAAAGGTCTAGCGCGTCACGAGCATCACGACGATGAGGGCCGCCAGCGCCAGGCGGTAGAGGGCGAGCGGCCACAAGCGGCCGCGCTGCAGGTAGCGCAGGAACACCCGGATACAGAGGTAGCCCACTGCCAGGGCGCTGAGCAGGCCGACGACGAAGACTGTGCCGCCGGAGCCGCTGAGTGTGGCGCTATCCAAATGGCGCGCTTCCCAAAGACCCGCGCCAAAGATGATGGGCGCCATGAGCAAGAAAGAAAAGCGCGCCGCCTGCACCCGGCTTAGGCCCAGCAGCATGCCCATGGTGATGGTGCTTCCCGAACGGGACACGCCGGGCACGATGGCCAAGGCTTGGGCGAATCCGATGAGGGCCGCTTCCCGCCAACCCAGGCTATGGCACGACCGCTCACCCGTGTGCCGCGCGTCTACCACCCACATGACGAGGCCGACCCCGGCCAGTGTGCCCGCGACTATCCACGGCGAACGCAAGACCGTGGCGGCGGCGTCTTCCAGCAGCAGGCCGGCGACCACCGCGGGCAGTGTGGCAAGCACGAGCAGCCACGCCAGGCGGCGTTCCGGCGCGGCGCGCACGTCTCGTTCGCGGATGGAAGCCAGAAACGCGCCGGCCAGCGCTAAGATGTCACGCCAGAACACCAGCAGTACGGCGAAGAGCGTGCCTACGTGCAGCGCTACCGTGAAGGGCAGGCTATTGAGCACCGGTGACGACCACTGGAAGGCCCAGGGCAAGACTACGAGATGGCCGGAACTGGAGATAGGCAGGAATTCGGTGATGCCTTGCGCCACCCCCAGGACCGCAGCCGCGAACATCTCGGAGTCCCACCACTTTGCTCCGGCGGCTATCAAAAAGGCTTGATAGAGCATGTAGGTAGTACCTGCGTGCGAGCTATTTGCGGTTTTTCGCCCGCTGTGTTTCTGGGTTGCGCAGGCAGGTCGGCGTTGCGGCGGTGAGCGGCCCGCCGGTCTTGCCGGAGCAATGCCGGTTCTGCGCTTGCCGATGCCATCGCACCATCACGTAGGCGCGACTCCGGCCGCGTCCAGGCGGGCGGCCTCCCCGGCGCAGATTCTCTCGACGAGTTTGGCTTGGCCGCAAACCACGGGTCCGACTTGCGCGGCGGTCACCGCCTTCCCGTCGAATGTCGCGACCCGGCCCCGCGCTTCTTGCACCAGGAGGAGCGCGGCGGCCATGTCCCAGGGCTCCAGCCGGTGGTGGAAGAAGCCGCTCAGGCGGCCGGCTGCCACGAAACACATACCCAGCGCGGCCGAGCCGATGAGGCGCAAGCCCGCTACCTGCGGCCGCAGTTGCGCGGCCAGCGCGAGACTGTTCGCGGCGGCACATTCATCATGTCCGAGATCGAAACCCAGGAGCGCATCCTCCCAGGCAACGTCTTCGGCCACGGCAACGGCCGACCCATTCCACGTAGCCCCGTTGCCGGCCTCGGCGGCGAAAAGGTCGTCCAGCAGCGGGTCGTACACCGCCCCGGCGACTGGACGCTTGTCGACGACCAGCGCCACGCTCACGCTGAACAGAGGAAAGCCGTTCGCGATGTTCAAGGTGCCGTCGACGGGGTCGATGATCCACGTGGGCTCGTGGCCCAGGGGTAGATTGGCGGTTTCTTCGGTGAAGAAGCGGTGGTCCGGAAACGCGGCGCGGATGTGAGACCGGATGAGGTCGTTAGCTCCCAAGTCCAACCCGGTGACGTAGTCGCCCTTGCCTTTCGTCGCCACGATGGCGGATTCCGCGAGATTGGCGCGGAGATACGCGCCGGCCTCTTGCGCGGCGGCAATCGCCACTGCGCCGGGTGAGCGTTGCACGGCTAGGCCCCGCCCCTTTTGGTCTCTCGGCGGGCGCCTCCCATTTGCCGCGGCCAGACGCCGCCCGCTAGACAAACGATAGCCAAGGCGTCCCCACGAGTGAGCCCCGTGGGGCGCGGGTTCGCGGCTTGAGCCGGACGGCGGCGCGCACGCACAGACCTACGCAGCCTCAGGCATTACTGCTGCGCTCCCAACTCGCGTGCCAACCGGTCCGACGTCAAGGCGTCGTCGCGGTAGCTGAGACTGTCGGCGGCAGCGAGGGCGCGGTACGCGGCAGTCGTGCGTCCGCAGGCAGCCAGCAACCGGGACATGCTCACCGCCTCGCGCAGATGGTCTTGGGGCGACCAGAGCACCAGCTTGCGCGGGGCGACCAGGCCGGCAACATCGCAAATGTCGAACTCGCGCAGCACGCCGAAGAGGAACCACGATACGTCGTAGTTGTAGTATTCGTTCTCCACCAGCCAGCGGTACGAAGCCAAACACTCATGGGCAATGACGCTTCCGGCGCGGTCGTCCAAAGCGGCGGCAAAGAGGGCCAGCAGAGCGCCGCCGCCGCTTCCGCCCACAACGATCCGCTTGGTCGTCGTTTCCGGCAATTCGCCGAGCACGTCCAGACCGCGTATCACGTCTTGGACCCGCATGCCCAACAGCGGCCGGGCCTGCAGGAGGCTCATGTACCCAAACTTGTGGCCGGGATGCCGATGGTTGTTCAGGAGCGTGTTGTCCGGGTCATCGGTTCCGGTTTCGCCCATGCCTCTGGGGTCCAGCGCCAAGGACGCTACACCCCGGACGGCGAGCGCATCCAGCAAGACGGAGGCGCTTTCAGAGTCCTTACCGGATTCAGCCAGCCACAGGAGCAAATTGCCTTGCTGGGGGTTCGCCGGAGTCCGCAGCACACTGGGGACGAGGATGCCGGGCTCGGACTGATAGACGATGCGTTCACGCCGCACGTTATCGCTTCCTGGCAGCGGCGTGCGGTTGATATCCAAGCTCCCGTCGAATGGAAAAGCCGAAAGCACCCGGCGCACGCGCTCATGCACCTCTTTCTGGTACTCTTTAGCCTCGTCTGCCGTGCGGACTTCAGGCAACGCCGGGTCAACACCGGCCAGCAGCTTGCTGTTGAGCGAAAAGACCGTTTCGCTGCCGAAGTCATGGACATTCCCCGTCTTCGTGCACCACAGGTCTTCATCGGGCTCAAGGTCTATTTCCGTCTCGCCGTTGCCTTCTTCTTCTTTCCCGAACTGTTCGTTGAACCACGCATACGCGGCCTGCCGCATGGGCAAGTGGTAGCCGTGGTTCTGCTCCACCTGGGCCAGGGCGAGGTTCTGGGGCACGCCCAGCGTCTCGTATACCCGCTTGGCGCTGTCGACGCAGCGGCGCGCGCCTTCCAGCGGAAAGTAGTCGCCGGAAGCCGCGCCAACGCATTGCGCTCGCGGCGCCACCAGCGCCAGATAGTCCTCGTGGTCCAGCCCCACGGCAAGCTGGCCGAAGAGGTTCTGTTCGGCGTCCTGGGGGCCCACACTGTCCAGGAGAGCGGGAAAGCCCGCAATGTAGCACGTGGGCATGGACGCTGTGACACGATCGTCGAACGGCACGTAGTAGGCGGTGTTCGTGCCGCCCCCGGAAACACCGGTGCAGCCGACGCGCTCCACATCGACGTCGTCCCGCGACAGCAGATAGTCCAGTGAGCGAATGCTGTCCCAGATCATGTACTGCGCGATGCTAATGCCAAGCAGCAGGCATTGGGCGCCCACGTAGCTGTGTTCCAGGGTGGACCCGCTGAAAGCGGAATCCTGTTTCACCGGGTCCCAATACTGCCAGCGTTCGCCTTGGCCCAGCGGGTCGTAGGCCAGCACCAGGTAGCCTTTTTCGGCAAAGCCGGCCGGCGTGCGCTGGTAGCTCTCCGCCGCTTTGCCGTTCCAGCTATGGCCCAGAGGAAAGAGGATGCCGGGATAGGGCGGGGCGTGCTGCTTAGGGACGTAAGCGACAGCCGTCACGAAGAATTGGGGCCGGCTTTCGTAGACGATCTTCTGTACCGTATAGCGCTCTCGTTCCAGAGTGCCCACGATGCGGGCGTTCAGCGGTGTCTTTTTCGGAAATGGGCCGATCGCTTGCCGAAACGCGTCCATCAGACGCCCGCGGCGCGCTTCCCACTGCACCTGTGTCTGCACGGCGGAGCGTTGTTGCTCGGCGTGCTTGAACAGAGCCTGGGCTTCGGTGAGTAGATAGTCTTGGAGCATGTTGGCCGGAATTGAGCCGGTTGGCGTAGTTGTCACAGAGGCGGCCATGGCAGGAGTCATCCCTTCTTAAGTGCGTGGAAGAGCGTCTCGCTGTGGCGAGTATAGGGTGAATGCCGCCACTGCGTCAACGTGCGCGGCTGCCCTGCCGCAAGGCCCGGAAGCCCCGGCTAGCGCTGGCGGAAGATGTGCTCCAGATCCAGGCCGGTGAGGTTGCGTATGCCGACGGCCGTGTACAGAACGGCGGCGGTGAGGATGATGATTGCGGGCACGGAGATGACCGGGAAACTCAGAAGCGTCATCCTCCCCAGTTCCTCGTTGAAGGCGGTAGAACCGGGCGGACTGACCACGACCAGGCGCGCCAGCACGAAGTTCAAGACTGAGGACAGAAAGAATGACCCGGCCACGATCAGCGTGCCGTTCACCAGGCGTTGTTCATACGCGGCGCGGGTGCCCCGCAGATCGAGCGCTGCGTCTACGGCCGCGCGGTCTATCACCTGGTTGAGCAACATAGCCAAGAGGGAAAAGCGGGTCCGGAGCGAACCCAGTATGGCCAGGCCCAGGACAAGGGGTATGGCGGCTTCCTTGACCGCAATCCACTTGGGATCGAGCTGCAGCAAACCGATGCCGCCTGTGAGCAAGATGCCGACGACGCCCACCGCCGGCAGGATATTGAACGTGCGCCGCCGGGAAAAATCGAATATGCCGTAGCCCAAGGGAAACGCCAGGGCGATGAGCAAGCCGTTGACGGGTCCCAACCACTCGTCGCCGCTAAAGCGCATGAGGATGACTGCGGGTATGATGATA
Organism: Chloroflexota bacterium; assembly: GCA_022824225.1. Lineage (GTDB taxonomy): Bacteria > Chloroflexota > UBA11872 > VXOZ01 > VXOZ01 > VXOZ01. The sequence goes on along the minus strand of JAJEAH010000073.1, from coordinate 637 downwards.
TTGAGGAGCAGGCTGAGCAGCGGATTCTCTCGCTGGCGTTGCGCGTCGTTGTGTGCGGAGTCGCCCATTTTCATCCCTCTTATGCCTGAACCGTCAACCACCATGATAATACAACGCGAGACCGGGGAGCGGCTACGGTCGCGGAAGGCAATGGCCTGGCGCCGCGCGGCGAGAGCGCGCCGCGCCTTGCCGGACCGGCTAACGGGGCGCGGCGCGATTAGCAGGTATTGATTTAGGCTGCACAGGTATGAGTGCCAACGTAAATGGCTGCTCCCCGAAATGTCATTCTGAGGAGTGCAGCGACGAAGAATCTAGAGTCGGGGGCGTGCTAGATTCCGCGTCTTTGACGAAGTCAGCAAACCCTGTTCGACGCTGCGCCCGGAATGACATAGGGGGTGCACCATTCGGCGTGGCGTGGGCGCGTACTGCGTTCGGCGTGGCATGGCTGTGCGTTCCCTGTCTTTTGTCATTCCGAGCGCAGCGAGGAATCTAGCGCCCGCGCAACGTGCCGCCCGCTTGGCGCGGCTCCTTAGATTCCTCACTGCGCTGCGCTCCGTTCGGAATGACATTCGATACGCCCTTCGCGCAACCTCTTCACCCTCCCCCGTCTCCCCGCCTTCTACAAGATACAAATGAC
>JAJEAH010000064.1 GCA_022824225.1 Chloroflexota bacterium | reverse complement strand
CGTGGGCGCGTGGTGTGGGCGCGTGCTGCGTTCGGTTTGGCGTGGCTGTGCGTTCCCTGTCTTTTGTCATTCCGAGCGCAGCGAGGAATCTAGTGCCCGCGCAACGTGCCGCCCGCTTGGCGCGGCTCCTTAGATTCCTCTATGCGCTGCGCTCAGTTCGGAATGACATTGGATTGGTCGCTCCGTTCGGAATGACATTCGATACACCCTTCGCGCTACCTCTTCACCCTCCCCCGTCTCCCCGCCTTCTATAACACACAAATGACAGTTGGCAGTTGGTTCAGACCCAAAGACGCTCATATATCTTGCCGTTTGCCATCCCATCCCACGGGGTGAATCTCCCGGCAACCCACACGTGAGAGCCCCGCCAGTCCACGCCCAAGAACTCTAGCCAACCCACGCCTGTAAGTCCTGCCAACTCAAGCCTGAGTCTCCTGCCAGTCCATGCCGGAGACTCTCGCCACCTCAAGCCTGAAACCCCTGCCAACCCGCACCTGAATCTGCCAATTGCGCTTGGCCGGACGGTTGGCGAGCCCGCGCGGCTTGCCAGGCTTGCCGCCCGCGAGCTACCCGCGCCACGCCGTCACGCGGCGTCTGCCTTCACGCCGCTGCGCCGCCGTGCCGCATGCGGCCACTTACCCGATACCCCCCGGTCGGTGGTAAAGTTAAAGGCACGAGCGACGCACGCGCACCTAAGGACGATTGCCCGTGGCCTCACAGCTATCAGCGCGCCGCCGCCGGCGTTTGCGGCGCCGGCACGAGACGCCGCTGGCGACGCGATTCCTGCTCGGCAGCGCCGCTATCTTCTTCGGCCTGCTGTTCTTCGGCATCGTGAGCGCGGGCGCGGCGGCCGGCGGCGTTTACGCCTACCTGACACAGGACCTGCCGGACCCGGTTGAGATTCTTCAAAGCTACGAGCTGGCCCAGAGCACGAAGATCTATGACCGCAACGGCAACCTGCTCTACACGGTGAACGATCCCACCGAAGGGCAGCGCACCATACTCTCTTTCGACGAGATACCCACGGTGATGAAGCAGGCCATCATCGCCGCGGAAGACCGCAATTTCTACTCCAATCCGGGCTTCGACGTGCGCGGCATTTCCCGGGCGGTGCTCGGCGTCTTGACCGGTCGCTTCGCCGGCGGCGGCAGCACCATCACCCAGCAGCTCGCCCGCGCCGTCTTCCTGACTCCCGAATTCAGCATCGAGCGCAAACTCAGAGAGATCCTCCTGGCTTACCGCATATCCAATCGCTTTGAGAAAGATGAGATTCTGGCCCTCTACTTGAACAAGATCGCTTTCGGCAATCTGGCCTACGGCATCGAAGCCGCGTCCATCGTCTACTTCGACAAGCCGGCGCAGGACCTCACGCTGGGGGAAGCCGCCATGCTCGCCGGCATTGTGCAAGCGCCCAGCAGCCTCAACCCCTTCGTCAATCCCCAGGGCGCGCGCGAGCGGCAACTCTACGTGCTGAACCAGATGGTAGATAACGGCTTCATCACGGAAGCCGAGGCCGCCGAGACGTTTGCGAGCGAGCTCGCCTACAGCCAGCGCAGCCAGCCCCTCCTCGCGCCCCACTTCGTGTTCTACGTCCGCCAATTGCTGGAAGAACGGTTCGGCGTCGACCGGGTGCAAAGGGGCGGGCTGCACGTCACCACCACCCTCGACCTCAACCTGCAGAATCTCGCCGAGCGCGTGGCGCGGGAGCAGATCACCAATCTGGCCGCAAACGACGCCAGCAACGCCGCCGTCGTCGCCCTCGATCCCAAGACCGGCGAAATCCTGGCCATGCTCGGCAGCGTGGACTACGGCGACCGGTCAATCGACGGGCAAGTGAACGTAACCACGTCCCTGCGCCAGCCCGGTTCCGCTATCAAGCCGCTCTTCTATGCCGCGGCGTTCGAAAGAGGGTGGACGCCCGGCACGCTGATCTGGGACGTGCCGTACACCATCCAGATTCCCGGTTCGCCGATATACGCGCCGGGGAACTACGACAAGAAGTTCCACGGCCCCGCGCCGGTGCGGGCGGCGCTGGCGAACTCATACAACATTCCGGCGGTGAAAGCCGTCGAGTTCGTGGGCGTGAGCAACGGCATCGCCATGGCGCGGCGGCTGGGCATCACGAGCTTCAACGACGAGACGTACTACGGCCCCGCGGTGGTGCTGGGCGGCGCGGAAGTGCAACTCCTCGAGTTGGCGAGCGCCTACAGCGTCTTTGCCACCAACGGCCTCTACCGGCCCCACGAAGCCATCCTGAAGATCACGGATTCCGCCGGCAACGTGTACTACGACTTTTCCGCGCCGGAGGGCGTGCGGCGCTTGAGCCCGCAGATTGCGTTCCTGATCAACGACATTCTCTCCGACAACGATGCCCGCACGCCCTTGTTCGGCGCGGACAGCTTCCTAAAGCTGGAGCGGCCGGCCGCCGCCAAGACCGGCACCACCGACAACTCCAAGGACAACTGGACGGTGGGCTACACGCCGAATCTTCTCGTGGGCGTGTGGGTCGGCAATTCCGACGGCCGCCCCATGAAGGATACGAGCGGCCTAACCGGGGCCGCGCCAATCTGGCAGTCGTTCATGACAGAGGCGTTGGCGGCCTTGCCGGTAGAGGAGTTCGCGCAGCCGCCGGGCCTGGTGCAGGTGGAGGTCTGCCGCACGACCGGCTTGGTCGCGACGCCGTATTGCGACGACACGCGTGAGGAGGAGGCGCTGGCCGCGCTGTGCTCGCTGGTCTCCGGCTACCAGAACATACCCTACTGCGGCGGCACGTACTTCGAGTACTTCATCGAGGGCACCGAGCCCACGGGTGAAGACACGTTCTTCCAGCCCTACGAGATCCACCGCGACTCCGGCAAGCTAGCGTCGCCCCAAACGCCGCCCAATGAGGTAGACGTGCAGGTATTCTTCGAGGTGCCGCTGGAAGCCCGGGACTGGGCGCGGCAGGAAGGCATCCCACTGCCGCCCACCGAAGTGCACATACCCGCGCCGGTGGCGCCGTTGGCTATCTCCTATCCCCAGCCGGGCGATACGGTGCGCAGCCTGCTCGAGATCAGAGGGAACGTGAACATCCCCAATCTCAACTGGTTCCGCGTGGAATACGGCCAAGGGCTGGAGCCGACCCGCTGGGTGCAAATCAACGTGAACCAGACCCAGCCGGTGGTGAACAACGTCTTGATGGCGTGGGATACGCCGCCCTTCAACGGCATCTACACCATCCGCGTCATCGCCCGCGACACCAGCGGCAACGAACAGACCGTGAGCGTGCCGGTGACCATCGACAATACGCCGCCGCAGGTGGAACTGCTTTCACCGCGGCAGGATAGCGTCTTCCCTCTGGGCCCCGTCACCATCAGCGCCCACGCGACCGACGACCAGGCCCTTTCCGCGGTGGCGTTCTTCATTGACGGCAATCCCATCGCCGAGCGCCGCAGCCCGCCGTTCGAAGTCACCTGGGACCCGCGCGGGGCCGCTGGCGTGCACACCTTGTTCGTAGTGGCCTTCGACAATGCAACCAACCAAGCCACGACGCCGCAGATCAACCTGATTCTGGAAGAATAGGAGCGCGCGCCGGTACGGGCGCGCCCCATGTCCCCAAATGCGCGACAAGCACTGCCCGCCGCCGCAGCCGGCTGCGACGGGCTCACGACCTTGCAGCCGGACGCCCGGCTGTGAGTGCCAGAAACCGTAGGAGCCCGCCCCAGGCGAGAGTTCTCCCGCCCCAGGCGGGAGTTCACCAAAGCAGCACACTCCGTAAGGAGCGCATTCCCTAAGGAAGGAACGACAGCGCGATGAGCAGCACCGACTTGCCCTTGCGATACGGCGTGAATCCCCACCAGACACCGGCCCGCGTCCTGCGCGGCGCAGGCAATAGTTCTCTGCCGTTCACCGTCCTCAACGGCGCGCCCGGCTACATCAATCTGCTGGATGCGCTCAACGCCTGGCAGCTTGTCAAAGAACTGCGCGGCGCGTTGGGCCTGCCGGCGGCGGCCTCGTTCAAGCACGTCAGTCCCGCCGGGGCCGCGGTGGGCGTCCCGCTGGATGACGCGCTCCACCGAGCGTACGCCGTGGGCAAGGTTGCGCTCTCCCCGCTGGCCACGGCCTATGCGCGGGCGCGGGGCGGGGATAGCGTGTCCTCGTTTGGCGACATGGCCGCGCTGAGCGACGTGGTGGACGTGCCCACGGCGCAGTTGCTCCGGCGCGAGGTCTCCGACGGCGTAATCGCCCCCGGCTACGAGCCGGAAGCGCTCAAGCTGCTCAAGCGCAAGAAGGGCGGCGGCTACCTGGTGCTGCAGGTCGATCCGGACTTCCAGCCGCCTCTGCTGGAACGGCGGGAAGTCTTCGGCATCACGTTCGAACAACGGCGCAACGACCGCATCCCCGGGCCGGAACTGCTGGACGAGATCGTGACCGAGGCGACGAAACTCCCGGCAGCGGCGGTGCGGGATCTGCTGGTCGCTACCCTCGCCGTGAAATACACGCAATCGAACTCCGTCTGCCTCGCCCGCGACGGGCAGGTCATCGGCCTGGGCGCGGGACAGCAGTCGCGCATTCACTGCACGCGGCTGGCCGCCGCCAAGGCGGACCTCTGGTACCTGCGCCAACATCCGGCGGTGCTCGACCTGCCGCTGCGACGCAAACTCTCCCGCGCCGAGCGCAATAACGCCATCGACCGCTATCTCTTGGAAGAGCTGACGCCAGCGGAGACCGAGGCCTGGCTGCGGGCCTTCACCGTGCCGCCGGTACGCCTTACCACAGATGAAAAGCGACAGTGGCTCGCTACGCTGCGGGACGTGGCGCTCAGTTCAGACGCCTTCTTCCCGTTCCGCGACAATATCGACCGCGCCTCGCGCAGCGGCGTGCGCTACGTGGCGCAGGCCGGCGGCTCCAACCGCGACGACGAGGTGATCGACGCCGCGGACGAGTATGGCATGGTGATGGCGTTCGCCGACTTGCGGTTATTCCACCATTAGGCGAGGGGAGCGCAAACCCGCCCGGACCCTAACCTTCGGTCACCGTCCGTGCCCGGCCCCAAGCACCGGCAAACACGAACTCCCGTTGCGGCTTGCGTTCGCGGGGTTGGTGTTCCCGCGCCCTGGTCTCCGGCGGCAGGTCTGCCGGATCGCCCGGGTAGCCGACCGCAATCGCGGTGACCGCTTCGTAGCCTTCCGGGATGCCGAATGTCTCGCGCGCTCTTTCGGGGAAGAACCCCGCCATCTGGTGTGACACCAGACCCAGCGCCGTGGCCTGAAGCACGAGGTTCTCGTTTGCCAGGCCCACATCATGGAACGCATGGCGGTTAGGGCCGCGCTCCGGCGACAGGGATAACTGCGCCACCGCCAGTATCAACACCGGCGCGTGTTGCGCCCACTGGATGTTCTGAGGGCGCAAGCAGTTCAGCAACCGCGCGAACGCCGCCTCATCCTCTTTCACGGCCACGATGTAATGCCAAGGTTGGCCGTTGAAGGACGACGGCGCCCAGCGCGCGGCCTCGAACAGGCTGGCAATCTTCTCCGCCTCCACCGGACGCGCGGCAAAGGCCCGGGGACTCCACCGCCGCCGGATAAGCTCGTGCACAGGATGGTCGGTCGCAGCCGGTTTTTCCATAGGGTGTTTTCCTCGTATGCGTAGGACTTGTGCGCTTTTTCAGCATACCCCACGCGCCGGCCGCCCGCCCGTAAACGGCCCAAGGCGCGGCCGGCGGCAAGGCCGTGGGGCAGCGATTGCTCGACACAGACGACCGGCGCGTGCCGCCGCTCCACCCCCGCGGGCAGACCCTCCCAGCGGTCAGCCGCGCGCGGCCGCTATCCCCAGCGCCCTTGACCCGGCCTTGCGGCGCGGCGAACCGCGCCAGGCCGACATGCAGCCGGTCCGCCTTGTCCGCAAACGGCTAAACCGGGCGGCACATCTGAATGAGCGGCGATTCGTAATACGTCGCGGCGCTGATGCTCGCCAGCACCGTGCCGTCGCTCTGCTCCACGAACCAGATGAGATAGGGGATATGCTGCTCGCTCGCCACCGCCACTTCCCATACCGGCTGCGGCGATTGGAACGAATAGGTCGTGACCAGCCGCGCGCCGAACCTGCCGTGCTCGAAATCTTGTTCCAGGCGCTGCAGCGCGGACCGGCACGCGGTGACGGCGGTCAGGTGTCCGCGCACCGCCGCAATGGCCGCCGCTTCACTATCCACCGGACCGCCTGCGGCGCGCAGAGCGGAACCCCCGCCGGTTTGCCCCGCGTGCGATTCCGCCCCGTCGCCGCACGCGACGAGCACGACGCACATCAAGAGAGCGCCAAGCGCGCGTACTGTGGCCTGCCGCGCCTTCCCCACGATTCTCCTCCTTGTCCTTCTCCCTCCATTCTACTGTCGCAAGCAGCCGCAATGCCCGCGCCGGACCCCAATCTCTCCGCGCCGCGCATTGCCGCAGGCACCTATCTGAGCGCATCCCGGCAGCAGGAACGCGCCCATGCCGTCTGACAGTTTCCGCCAAAGCTGGTATGCTCAGGCATGTGCGCGCCCACCGCACACGGCAGAGCTACGCGCACCTAAGCGTTCCCCCAGCCAATCGGCACCGCAACTCGAGCGATTTTAGCCTTTAGAATAAGGAAGCAGCACGCCATGGCCGGTCTAACACAGGCACAACTCGAGCACTACGACGAAAAGGGGTACGTGGTCGCGGAAAGCGTCCTGGACCCGCAGGAGGACTTGGCGCCGGTCATGGCGGAGTACGGCGCGGTGCTGGACGGCATCGCCCAGGACTTGCACGCCCAGGGCGTCATTGCCTCTACCTATGCCGATTTACCGTTCGACCGGCGGCTCATTCACGTCTGCGACGAGAGCCGCCAACTCTTCACCCAGCCGTTCGACATCTCGCTGCCCCAGCGGGCCGAAAGCGCCGCCGCGCCCATGCACACGGGAGCGGCCGTGTTCAACCTGCTCGTCAACCCGCGCCTCCTCGACTGCGTGGAGAGCATTCTGGGGCCGGAGATTCTTTCCAATCCCATCCAGCACGTGCGCATGAAGCTGCCCCGCCGCGCGGTGCACACGGACGGGCCCGGCGGCCTTGCGGGCCCCACGCCCTGGCACCAGGATAACGGCGTGGTGGTGGAAGCAGCGGATGAGACCGAGATGCTCACCATGTGGCTGCCGCTGAATGACGCCACCGTAGAAAATAGCTGCCTGCACGTGGTGCCGTACTCCCACCGGGACGGCATCGCGCTGCACTGTCCGGGCAACGGCGGCTTGCGCATCCCGGAAACGCAGATGGACGAAGCCAAGGCCGTGCCGCTGCCCATGCGGGCCGGCAGCGTGCTCTTCATGCACCGCCGCACCATGCACTGTTCGTACGCAAACCGAACGCCAGACGAGGTACGCTGGAGTTTCGACCTGCGCTACCAACCGGTCGGCCAGCCCTCCGGCCGCCCGCTCTTTCCCGACTTCGTGGCCCGCAGCCGCGCCAACCCCGAATCGGAACTCCGCGACGCCGCCGCCTGGGCGGAGCTTTGGGAAGACACGCGGGTTCGTCTGGCCGCTTCCGCTCAGCAGAAATTCAACCGCTGGTCCGCCGACCATCCGGGCTGCGCCTGAGCCGTTCGCCCAGAGCCTAGTCGAAGGGTGAACGACGGCTTGGTTGTGTCGCATTGTTCTCCTCGTTCGCCCTGAGCCAAGTCGAAGGGTGAACGGCGGGTTGGTATTGTTCTCCCCGTTCGTGCTGAGGGCTGCGAAGCCCCTGTCGAAGAATGAACGGGGAGAACAATGCTCATCAGCTCTAAGCAACAGCATTAGGGCTTGTCCCCCGCTCCGTCCACGTGTTGCCGGAACCAGAATCTCTGGCTGTTGGCACATATGTGTCCTTGTGCGTACGGAATCATCGGCCGTTGGCGCCTTTTCGTCTCTCTCCCCGTAGCGCGGGGGCTTGTTGATAGTCCCTGAAACCACTCCGCAAGACGAACTCTCTCTCCGTAGCGCGGGGGCTTGCCCCCAATAGTGTCGCATCAAAGTCGAAAGTGAGCGATAGACTGTCGCCACTTGGTTTGTCAAGCTGTCGTAGGGGCACGACATGTCGTTCCCCTACGACAGCGAAACTGAGTTTCAATCGCTAGCAACACAGATTGCCCTGGTAACCCAAGGCAAGAACTCAGTGCGACAGCATTGGGGCTTGTCCCCCGCTCGGCGTGCGTGCTGCCGGACGCAGAGAAGATGGATTCCCGCCCCGTATCGGGGTACGGGGCAAGCTTTCACGGGAATGACGGAGGGGAGCGCAGAAATGACGAGCTAGAATAGCGTATGCGCTTCGGGCAGCGCAGGGCTGCAGCCTGCGCTCGCACGATCCAGCGCATGTGGGTGAAATCCCACGCTTTGCAGGCGTCTGGGGGCTTGCCTAATGTGTTGCAGTTGTATTACGTTGTAACCATAAAACCACGCGAAACTTCGATACACCGTGTTGGTGAAGTCGCGAAACCCTAGCTCTTGGTCCCATCTGGCAGATAAGGAGCAGCATGCAATGGCCGGCCTGACCCAAGCGCAACTCGACCACCTCGATGAGCAAGGCTACGTGGTCGTTGAAAACGTCCTCGATCCCACGGAAGACCTGGCGCCGGTGATAGCCGAATACGCCGACGTGCTGGACGGCATTGCCCGCGACCTCTTCGCCGAGGGGATCCTTGCGTCTACCTATGACGACCTGCCGTTCGACCAGCGGCTCATTCAGGTCTGCGACGAGAGCGGCCAGATCTTCGCCCAGAACTTCGACATTTCCCTGCCGCAGAAAGCCATTGGGGCCGACGCGCCCATGCACACCGGCGCGGCCGTGTTCAATCTGCTCACCAACCCGCGGCTGCTCGACTGCGCGGAGAGCGTGGTTGGGCCTGAAATCCTCTCCAACCCCGTGCAGCACGTCCGCATGAAGCTGCCCCGTCACGTCGTCCACGTGGAGAATCCCAGCAACCTCGCCGTGGCTGTGCCCTGGCACCAGGATAACGGCGTGGTGGTGGAAGAGGCCGACGAAACCGAAATGCTCACCGTGTGGCTGCCGTTGAACGACGCCACCATCGAGAATAGCTGCATGTACGCCGTACCCTACTCGCACCGGGAAGAGGAACTCGCCGTACACTGCCCGGGCGTCGGCGGCGTCTGGATACCGGAGAAGCTCATAGACATCGAGAACGCCGTCCCGCTGCCCATGAAGGCGGGGAGCATCCTGCTGATGCACCGCAAGACGATGCACTGCTCCTACGACAACAAGACCAAAGACCAGGTGCGCTGGAGCTTCGACCTGCGCTACCAGCCCATCGGCCAGCCCACCGGCCGCCCGCTCTTCCCCGGGTTCGTGGCCCGCAGCCGCGCCAACCCCGCTTCCGAATTGCACGATGCCGGCACGTGGACGCAAATGTGGGAAGAGGCCCGTCCCAAACTGGCCGCCTCCACCACCGAGAATTTCAACCGCTGGTCCGCCGACCATCCGGTGTGCGCGTAAGCGGGTTGCCGCATCTCTTGCGTAGCGCGGAGGCGTGTCCCAGGCTTTTGGCGCCGCGAGCAGCACGGGCATAGTCCCGGCGGTGGTCGCGTTGGCGAAACGGACTCCAAGGGTAGGCCCTGCCACGCAAGCGCCCAGGCCAACCCCACACCGTAGGGGCAGCCCTCGTGGCTGCCCTCTCTGCCGGATTGCCCCCGCCATGCAGGCACGCGGGCTGCAAACCTGCGCTACCGGAGAACGATGTCGCGCGGTCAGCGAGGTCGCCGCGCGTACCCGCGGCTGCTCGGCGAAAACAAACGCCGCCTCGCGCTCGCGCCAAGCCTCGTTGACGCAGCGTTGTCACTGGCAATCGCGCCCTGGCTGAACAAGCGCACCGCCGACGTGGTATCTTCATAGTGCGTACCTTGCCAAACGCGCTAGCCGATCCCGCCTCGATCGCTGCCCCGGCGGCCCTTACCAAACCCCACCCTCCTTCGGTATGCTGGGGAAGGCGGCGCGGCCGGAATCCAGCGCAAAGACAAACGCACCCGTGAATATCTGCTTCATCACCAACATCTTTCCCCCGGACATCGGCGGCCCGGCCACCTATGTATCGCATCTGGCCGAGGAGCTGCACGAGCGGGGGCACACCGTCGCCGTCATTGCCACCGCCGACGATCCGGCGGACACGTCTGCCGTGTTTCCCTTCCCGGTCCACAAAGTCTCCCGCCAATTGCCGGTGTGGCGGCGGTACCTGGCCTTGATTCGCACGGCGCTGCGGGTGGCGCGCAGCGCGGACGTCATCTACGTCAATGGCGCCGACCTGCCCGCCATCATTGCCGGCAAGCTCTTGCGCAAGCCACGCGCGCTGAAAGTCGTCGGCGACTTTGCCTGGGAATACGCCATCCGCCAAAACTGGGACGTGGCCCACATCGACGCCTTCCAGACTGAGCGCCACGCCTGGCGCGTGGAGTTCATCCGCGCCTTGCAGCGCTTCTACGCCCGCAACGCCCACGTGGTAATCACGCCCAGCAACTATGTGAAGTCGCTGGTGGTCGGCTGGGGCGTGCCAGGCGAGCGCGTGCAGGTGATCTACAACGCTCTCACGGCGGCCGTGCGCGTGGACGCCACCCAAGCGGAGGCCAAAGCGGAGCTTGGTCTCAACTTCCCCACCGTGATGACCGTGGCCCGCCTCTACGCCTGGAAGAACGTGGACGAACTCATAGACCTGGTGCCGCAGATCGACCCGGCGGCCAAATTGGTCATCGTCGGCGACGGCCCCGAACAGGCCGCGCTGGAAGCCCGCGCCCGCGCCCAGGGCGTAGCCGAGCGCGTGGTGTTCGTGGGACGCGTGCCCCATGCGGAGGTGCCGTTGTACATCCGCGCCGCCGACGTGTTCGTGCTCAATACCCAGTACGAGGGTCTCTCCCACACGCTGCTGGAAGTGCGCTCGGTGGGCGTGCCCATCGTCACCACCGCCGTGGGCGGCAACTTCGAGGTCATCGAGCACGGCAAATCCGGCATCCTCACCCCCCTGGGCGACCTGAACGCCATGGCGTCCGCCATCAACGAACTGCTGGCCGACCCGGCGCAGGGCGCGCGGCTCTGCGCGGCGGCGCGCCGCGGGCTGGACTACTTCGTGTGGCCGCGCCTGGTCGGCGAGACGGAAGCGGTCTTGCGGCGCTTGGCCGGCGAACGGCCGCTACCGGACATGCCGCACGAGCGCAAGGACTCCGCGCATGAGCGCGAGGGCTCCGCGCATGAGCGCGAGGGCTCCACGTAATTCCCATGTGGCGCCGCGCTCTTTCCGTCCGCCCCGCGCACGGCGCGCTGTGGCATCGTTTTCGATGCGCGGGAAACGACACGCATGGCTGCGATGAGGCCCGCGGCAGCGTCTCAGACGGCCCCTGCAGTAACCGCCTACGCTAGCCCCTCAGATGACGCCTGAGACAACGCAACCAAACCCGCCGAACCTGCTCATGCTCAGCGGTGACCGGGACGTGGCCCGCGGCCGCAAGGGTCCGTTCTACTACACGCTCGCCGAGTTCCGGCGTTACTGGCAGCGCATAGACATCATTGTACCGCCCCAGCCCGGCGCCGCCGCGAACCGGCCCTTTTCCAACGTCCACGTTCATCCCAGCGGGGGCGGCAGGCTCAGCCGCGCTGGCTTCATCGCGCGACAGGCGGACGCGCTGCTGGACGCGCGCGCCTACGGCCTCATCGTCAGCCACGACTACGGCTTATTCCACAACGGCCGCGCGGCTGCGCGCTTGTCCGCTGCCTCCGGCGTGCCGTACGTCTCGGAGATCTTCCACGTGCCGGGCCATCCCCGCGCCGCAGACCTCACCGAACGCTTCGAAAAGCGCCTGTACCGGCTATACGTCCTCTGGGCCAAGGGCCGCGCGGCGGCTTTCCGCGCCGGAAACGAACGGGAGATTCCCCGTCTCTACCGCGCCTGGGGCGTGCCGGAGGATAAGATCCTCGTGCTGCCGTCCCATTACCTGGACCTGAAGGCGTTTTCCCAGCAGCCGGTCGCCAAGGAAGCCGACGCTATCATTGTCTGCCGGTTGGTCAAGAACAAGGGGCTGTTCCTCCTGCTAGACGCTCTAGCCCTGGCCAAGCGGCAGAGACCGGAGGTTCGCCTGCACATTGTCGGAGAAGGACCGCTGCTAGCGGCGTTGCAGCAGCGCGTAGCGCGCCACGGTCTGCAAGCGAACGTGCGCTTCATAGGTTGGCTGCCCGACCAAGCGGCCGTTGCCCGGGCTTACAACGCCGCCCGGGTGGTGGTCTGCGCGTCGTTCAACGAGGGCGGACCCCGCACCACGTTGGAGGGCATGGCCTGCGGCCTGCCTGCGGTCACCACGCCCGTCGGCGCCATGCCGGAGGTCATCCGGCCGGGCGAAAACGGCTACCTGGTAGACTGGACTTCGGAGAGCCTGAGCGCAGCGCTCCTGGCGGCGTTGGAAAGTGAGTCCCACCGGCAGAGCCTTGGCGCCGCCGCGCGCGCGTCCGTGCTTCCCTTTGCGCGTGAATCCGCAATACGGCGCTACGCGTGCGGCTACCTGCAACTCATCGGCGCCGCTCCGGAGAATTCCACGTCACATGTATGCTGAAAAAGGCGGGGAGATGGGGGAATTTGGGATGGTTACGCGAGGGCCGCCTTGCTTGTCATGCCGAGCGCAGCGAGGAATCTAGCGTTTATGCGCATTCTGCTTATAACCCAGGAAATCGATGAAAACAGCGACCTGCTCGGCGTAATCCTCGTGTGGATTCGGCATCTGGCGCCCAAAGTAGACCGCATAGACGTCCTGGCGCATAGGGTCGGCGCGGCCGACCTGCCGGCAAACGTGACGGTGTCTTCCATGGGCAAGGAGCGGAGCGCCAGCAAGCTGGTCTGGTTGAGGAACTTCTATAGTCACCTCTGGCGCTTGCTGCGGCAGAGGGAGATCGACCTGGTTTTCGTGCACATGGTGCCCCGCTACGCCATCCTGGCCGCGCCGCTGGCCCGTTTGTTCGGCGTGCCCATCGTGCTCTGGAACGCCCACGGCACGGTGAGCCGCTACCTGCGCATCGCCCACCGTCTGGTGGCGGCGGTGGTGACGGCCTCGCCGGAATCGTTCCGCATCAACAGTCCGAAACGAATCGTGACCGGCCACGGCATCGATACGGATTTCTTCACGCCGGGCCAGCAAGAGACCGCGGCGGACGCGGCGGGACGCAGGTCCGTAACCTGCGCTACCGGGGACATGGCGGGCGGCGCGGACGATCGCACGTTGCAAAACTGCGCTACCGGCGATGAGACGGCTGGCGCGGACGATCTCGCCGCCGCGCAGGAGAAGGTACTGCTCAGCGTGGGGCGGATTTCGCGGTCCAAAGACTACGGCGCGATCATCCATGCCCTGGCTATGCTGCGGTCGCAGTCGCAGCCGCAGTCGCGGTCGCGTCCGGAGACGCGAACGGAGACACGAACGGGGACGCCGCCGCCGGCGCTCAACGCCCATCTGCGCATCATCGGCACGCCCTTCTTCCCCGACGACCACGTCTACCTGGCCGAACTCGAGAGCCTGGCGCGGGAGCGCGGCGTTGCCGCGCACGTGACGTTTGCGGGTAAGGTGCCCAACCGCCTCATGGTTGACGAGTACCGCCGCTGCGACGTGCTCGTCAACGCCAGCCACACCGGCTCCATCGACAAAGTCGTCTTGGAAGCCATGGCGTGCGCCAAGCCGGCGGTGACTTGCAACGAGTCCTTCGCGACCGCGCTGGCCGACTACGCCGACCTGCTCATGTTCGCCCCCAGCGACGCCGAGCAGCTTGCGGACCGCCTCATCCGCGTGCTCGCTCTGGATAGCCCCCGCCGGGCCGCGCTGGGCGGCGCGCTGCGCCGGATCGTCATCGCCGACCATAGCGTGGTGAACATGACCGACCGCTTCGTGGCGGTATTTGCCCGCATCACCGGCGGCGCGCCGCGCACACCCTCGTCGGCGCGCTGAGCCGCCGGGCCGGTGTGCGCGTGCGGTCTCCTCCCCGGCGCCGCGTTTCTCTCGCCCGCTACACGTCCGCCGTGCTCAGTTCCGGCTCCGGGATCATGTTTTCTTTATTCGGCGCCAGCGCGGCGTAGGCGCGGGCGTAGAGGGCCGTGCGGTGCTGGCGCAGCATCATGCGCCGGTGGTCGTACTGCCCGCACCAACTCGTCCAGCGTTCCTCGTCCAGATCGAGGGTAGCGGCGGCGTGGCCCTCGCGGTGGCCGGTTTCCGCCAACGTGAAGCCGTTGAAGTCGTAGATGGTGGCATGGCTCTGGCGGTACTGCCAGCCCAGCGGCTTATCCTGCAAGAACGTTGACGTGACCAGGAAGCACGACGCGTCGTGGGCGCGGGTGCGCAGCATCTCCGAGCGAATGGTCTCGGTGGGCCCGGCGGCTTGGGTAGGGTGCAGCAGCACGTCGGTGCCCTGCAGGCCGTAGATTTGGCAGATTTCGGGAAACGCCTGGTCGTTGCAGATGAAGACCCCGTAGCGCACGCCGTCCACCTCGATCGGCGCCAGGTCGTCGCCGGGCGTAGTCCACGACGCCTCGTATTCACCCTCCGTGGGCTGTACCTTGCGGTAGCGGCCCACGATGTTGCCCTGCCGGCCGTAGAACGTGGCCTGGTTGTAGAGCGCGTCGCCGTCGCGGGTGAGGTTGTTGGAGACCACGGTCACGTTGTGCCGCGCGGCGAACTCCCGGAAGCGGTCCGCGACCGGGCCGTCCTCGGCCATGGCAAGCTCCAGCGCCGCCGCAAAGCGTTCCTGTGGCGCCGCTCGTTTGCTCACCTGCTGCCACTCCACGCTGCCGGTCTTTTCGAACATTTCCGGTAGCAGGATCAAGTCCGGACCGTCGGCCGCCGCCGCTTCCAGGTAGCGGAACGCCTGGTCGTAGCGCGCGGCCTGGGTCACCGGCCCGCCGCCCGTCAGGTACGTGATGGTGGCAATTCGCACTCGCCGTGCCATGGCTGCCTCACTTCGCTAATTGACAAACTTGCAGTGTATTATGTCCGACTTGCCGTTCTCCGGCAAGGGCCGGCCATCCGCGGCTTGGGGCTGTGCTACGCTACAAGGGGCGGCATTGGGCGAGTGCGCTTGTCTGAGCGGTCCACTTGCTCACGGCGGGTGCGCGGGGTGTGTTGCCGCACTGCGGTACCTGGCACGTGCGCCGGGAGGCGTTGGTCGTCGCGGGTTTGGCCTTCGACAAGCTCAGGCCGAACGGACATGGGGCCTTTGTTGGCCTTCGACAAGCTCAGGCTGAACGGGGTACGGGGCCACTGCTGGCCTGCGACAAGCTCAGGCCGAACGGATATGGAGCCACTGTTGGCCTGCGACAAGCTCTGGCCGAACGGGTTTCGGGGCCTTTGTTGGCCTGCGACTGGCTCTGGCCGAACGGTTACGGGGTCTTTGCGGGTTTGGCCTTCGACGAGCTCAGGCCGAACGGACATGGGGCCTTTACAGGCCTGCAACTAGATCTGGCCGAACGGCTGCTAGTTCTTCACCGGCCCGCGATCGGCTCAAGCTGAACGGCGGGGGTGGTCGGCGGAGTTTGCCGGCCATAGCTGCGGCGGCGCGCGCCGGTCGCCTGCTGTCTGCATAGCGCGCCTTGGGGCGGGTGGTTTGCGCGGTCCGGCACATTGCACGATATTCCAGCCAACCTATGCGACTATTCTACGTCACCAACACCCGCATACCCAGCGAACGCGCCAGCGCCTACCAGGTGATGCAAATGTGCGCGGCGTTCGCGGCGCGCCGCATCCAGGTGGACCTGCTCTATCCCCGGCGGCGGACCTACGGGGAGTGGGGCGCCATCGGCGATCCCTTTGCCTACTACGGCGTGCCCGCCCGCTTTGCCCTGCAGGCCGTGCCGTGCGTCGACCCGCTCAAGGCCGTCACCATCGACCATCCCCGCCTGCGCCGGACGCCCCTGCCGCGCCTCAGCCATTACCTCCAGACCGGGACCTTCGCCGCGCAGGCGTTGCGCCGCGTGCAGGCCCATCGCGCGGGAGTGTGCTATGCCCGTGAGCCGACGTTCCTCACGCTCTTGCGCGCCGCCGACCCGCAGAACCGCTGGCGGCTCTTCTACGAAGCCCACACCACGCCGGAGACGCCGTGGTCGCTCCGCCAGGCGCGCTGGCTGGCGCCGCGCGTGACCGGTATCGTCACCATCACGGAGTCCATCCGCCGTTTCTACCTGGAACTCGGCGTGCCGGCAGAGCGCGTGCTCACCGCGCCCGACGGCGTGGACTTAACCCGTTACGCGAATCTGCCGGAACCGGCGGCGGCCAGAGCGCGTCTCGGCCTCCCCGCAGCGCGTCCGCTCGTCTGCTACACCGGCCAGCTCTACCGTTGGAAAGGCGCGCACACCCTCATCGCCGCCATGGCGGAACTCCCCGAGGCGCTGCTCTGTCTCGTGGGCGGCGCGCCCGGCGAGTTGGCGGAGGCCCGCGCGCTGGTTGACGATCTCGGCCTGGCCAACGTCACGTTCGCGGGCCACGTGGCCCCGGACCGCGTGCTGCTCTACCAGACGGCGGCGGACGTGCTGGTGCTGCCCAATACGGCGCAGGCGGCGATTTCCCGCGAACACACGTCGCCCTTGAAACTCTTCGAGTACATGGCGGCCGGAAGGCCCATCGTGGCCTCGGACTTGCCGTCGCTGCGCGAGGTGCTGCGCCATGGGGAAAACGGGTGGTTGGCGCCGCCTGACGACGCGACAGCCCTGGCGGCGGGCATCCGGCACGTGCTGCACCAGCCGGCGCTGGCGGCACGGCTGGCCGCTCAGGCCCGGCAGGACGTACAGGGCTACACGTGGGAGCAGCGCGCGGCCGCCATCCTGGCATTTGTGCGGGCGCGGCTGGCAACCGACGGGGTCTAGCGCCGTTCCCCGTTCGTGCTGAGCATCGTCGAAGTAGGAACGGGGAACGGCGGACTGCGGCACCAAGCAACTATTGCCCATCTCGCCCTCCCCGTGCTTCGACTAGGCTCAGCACGAACGGGATTGGGTGCGGAACCGGCTCACGGACCGCACTTGTCTATTGGCACACCTCTGTTTCTGGCCGCTCTGCTTCGACCAAGCTCAGCACGAACGGAAACCAGCCGCCGAACGCAGACAGGGCGGCTGGTTTCCGTCCCCCGTTCGTGCTGTGCTTGCGCCAGCACACGCGTGACTGCAAACCCTCTCACTCGCCGTTCCCCGCTCGTGCTGAGTTCATCGAAGCATGTACGGAAACCAAGGAGCTGATCCGCGCTTGCCGGCCGGCAGCCGTTCCCCGTTCGTGCTGAGCATCGTCGAAGTAGGAACGGGGAACGGCTACTGCGGCGCCCCTCAACTACTCCCCTCCTCGCCCTGCCCGTGCTGCGACAGGCTCAGCACAAACGGGGTAGCGATGGGACCGGCTCACAGACCTTATCTGATTATTGGCACACCCCCGCTTCCGACCTCTGTGCTTCGACCAGGCTCAGCACGAACGGAAAGATACCCATCGGCCCAGCACGAATGGATTGGTACCTACGGCCCAGCACGAACGGGATAGGGTACGAACGGCTCACATCGAACGCCATAGATATGACCGGCTCAGCGCGAACGGCAACCAAGCCTCTTGTCCGCGTTTATAGGCCGGCAGCCGTTCCCCGTTCGTGCTGAGCTTAGTCGAAGTAGGAACGGGGAACGGCGGACTGCGACACCAAGCAACTATTGCCCACCTCGCCCTCCCCGTGCTTCGACCAGGCTCAGCACGAACGGACTGGTGCCATCGGCTCAGCACGAACCGAAAGGGTACCACCGCCAACAGCACGAACGGGAAGGGTACGAATGGAAAGGGCATTAACAGCGAGGGAACGAACGATAAGGGCATCAACGGCGAAAACGCGCATGGCGAAGGTACGTACGGGAAGAGCACGAACGGCAAGACCACTCGCGGGGTGGATATGACCGGCAAGCGTACCAAAAGCAAGGGTACAACCGCTAGGAGCACCAACGGCAAGCGCACAACCGCGGCGGCGCACAAAGCGGGGAGCACCGGTCGAGGCAATAGGCTAGCCGGCGGACAACCCGGCGCATTCGTCAGCGGCTACAGCACCGCCAGGTGCGCGTCCTCCAGGTCGGTCAGGAACATGTGCCCCGCGGCGTGGGTGATCATGAGCGGCGGCTTGCTGGCCAGCGCCACCGCCTGGGGGGTAACGCCGCAGGCCCAGAACACCGGCACCTCGCCTTCCCGCACCGCCGTGCGCGCGCCCCACTGGGGGCTATCCAGATCCGTGATGCCGATCTCCGCGGGGTCCCCAATGTGCACCGGCGCGCCGTGGACGCCGGGAAAGCGGGACGTGGTCTGCACCGCGCGCACCACCTGGCTGTGGTGAACCGGCCGCATGCTCACCACCAGCGGACCGGCAAAGGCCCCGGCGGTCACGGTATCCCGGTTCGTCACGTACACCGGCACGTCGTGTCCCGCTTGCAGGTGGCGCAGGGGAATACCGGCGGCCAGCATGGCGGATTCGAAGCTGAAGCTGCAGCCCAGCAGGAACGACACGAAGTCCTCCTGCCAGCGGTCGCCGATGTCGGTGACCTCAGCCACCAGTTCGCCGTGTTCATAGACGCGGTAGCGGGGCACGTCGCTGCGCAGGTCCGCGCCCGGCGCCGTCTGCCGGGGCTCAGGCGATCCCGCTTCCATGACCTCCAGCACGGGACACGGCTGGGGATTGCGCTGGCAAAACAGCAGGAAATCGAACGCCAGGTCTTTCGGCACAATTGCCAGGTTCGCCTGCACGTACCCCGGCGCCAGTCCTTCCGTTGTCGTCTGCCACTCACCGGCGCGCACCAGCGCCCGCAATGCCCGCGGCTCTTTCGGTAACGTTGCTCTATCCATGTGCCCTTCCTGCCCGCTCGCCGCGCATATACACAGTCAAATCCAGAAGCACTTCACGCTTTGCCTTGCAGTGTAGCAGAACCCGGTCGCAGCAACGTGAGAGCCGCGCCCGCCAGCGCCCGTCTCCGCCGCTCAACCCTCACACCTGCCGCACGCTCCAGGCGCGCAGCACGTCCCGCGCGCCCAGCAGCGACTCGCACACCGCGTCGGCCTCGCTGACGTTGGCGTCCGCCGTTTCCGGCACGGCGATGCAGCGCATGCCGGCTGCCTTGGCCGCCCGCACGCCGCGGGGGCTATCCTCCAAGGCGACGCACGCCCCCGGCGGCACCCCCAGCCGCGCCGCCGCCAATGCGTAGAGCGCGGGGTGCGGCTTGCCCTCCGCCACTTCCTCGCCGGTGGCCACCGCCTGGAAACACGCCCGTATGTCCAGTACGTCGAGCACCACGTCGATATACACCCTGTCGCCCGACGACGCCGTGCCGCAGCGCCAGCCCTGCGCGCCGACAAAGTCCAGCGCATCCCGCAGCCCCGGTTTCGGTCCCAGACGCTCGCGGATGAGACCGATGAGGATGTCGTGGTAGCGGTCCAGCATCTCCAACGGGTCTTGCCGGAATCGCCCTTGGGCGTGACGCCGGCGCAAATTCTCGATCACGCGTTGCCCCAGGCTCTCCGCGGCGTCGGTGGCATAGGTTGGAAAGCCGCACTGCCGGCCCAGTTCGTGCCACGCGGCGCGGTGCAGCGGCTCGCTGTCCGCCATCAGGCCGTCTACGTCGAAGATCACACCCGCAATGCTCATCGCCGCTCCTAGAAGTGGTTGATCGCCCACGTATAGGGATAGCCCGGTGGAAACAGTCCCGCCAGGCTTAAAGCCGCCGCTGCATCCACGCACTCCGGATACGCCAGGCGCAGTTCGTCGATGCTCCGGTAGCCCATCACAAGTTGCAGCAGCGCGTCCTGCGGGAGGCGTAGTTCCACGTCCGGCCCGTCGCCCAGGTCGATCACCGCTCGCTCGTCACCGCAGTCCAGGCTGAGCGTGCCCACGCGCAACTTCCCATCCAGCCGTTCGGTACGGCGTTCCAGCGTCGGGGTCAGTGTCTCTGCCAGCGCCGCCAAGCTGACGATGCGGCCCATACCACCCTGGTTGCCGGTGTACTTGAGCGCGATCTCGTAGCCAATCGGCCGCAGAACCTGGAGTACCGGCGCGTCCGGGAGCGTTTCCAGTTTCAGATACTCTACCCGTCGCTCAGCGGCATCTGCGCCCAGCGCGCCCAGCAAGCTGGGCCCGGCCGTGCCCACGAATTCCGGGAGAACCGCAACCTCATACGGCGCCCGCCGCCAGTCTGAATCCTGTTGCCACTCCGGCTCCGCCAGCGCGTAGGCCACCGGCCGGCCCTCATGCTCCGCAACCCACCCCAGCCGCTCCACCGACCAGTCGTCAATAGCTTCCCCGACCGGAATGAACTCCGGCGCCTTTCGCCTTATTGCCCCGGCCCCGCCGCCGATAGTCGTTTCGTAGATGCCCAGCAGCGCCGCGCCATCCTCCGCCTCTGCGCGCCGTACCTTCAAGCCGCCTTGCAGCCTCTCCGCGGCCCGCGTCTCAACACGCACCTCGCTCTTGCCCAGCAACACCGGCGCATAGCCAAAGCGATGATAGAAGCCACCGATCCCAAACAGCGTTGAGACCGCGTAGCCCTCAGCGCGCATGAAGCGGACCGCGTCATTCAACATACGCCGGGCGTAGCCCTTCCCGCGGTTCTTGGGCTTCGTGTTGACACTGCCAATTCCGCCCATGCGCACCCAGGTATCCCCGATTCGCATCTCGTAGTCATGAATCGTCGAACTGCACACGACCTCGCCGTCCTCGGACAACTCGACCTTGTGACCGCGCGTGCACGGCGTGTAGCGAACAGCCTTATCCATTGGGTAGTTTTTATCCTTTCGAACCGTCGCACAGCCAACAGGCGGCGCTCCACCGCCGGCTACGTTTGCGCCGAGCTAGTCCCAACGCGGAAAACGCATACCGCTTTTCACTCGCGTGACCGCGGGCGGGTTTTCACCAAACCGCTCCCCAGAACCGCCGCTCGCGGCTTGCGTTCAGCCGCCGAACTTCTATTATGCCGTGAACGTGCTATTCCATGCAGCATGCGGCGGTATGGCGAGCGCCGCCAGAGCAAGGCGGCAGCAACTCCCCCTGACGTAAGCTACGGCTCGCGGCAGACTAGACCGGGATAGTCCGGCGCCAAGCTGTGTGGGCCTGCCATGGGACTTAGGGTAAGGAACACATTAAGCAGATAGCAGTCATCGTCATCAGGGCTGTTGAGAGTGGGGAAAAGCCCTCGAAACCGTTGTGGGAAGCGGGCTAGCGGCTTGGAAAACTAGCGGGATAAGAGCCGTGTGGAGCGCAAACGTGGCTAACGTATGCGCGCAGGAGCGGTGAGCGCGGTCAGGTGGGGAAAACAAGCCAAATCTCTCCCCAGCCTTTCGGTCGCCGGTGGGCAAAGATGTCCCGTGGCTGGGCCGGAGAAGGCGGATGGCGGGATGTATTGGTCAACTAGCGTAAAGTGCCGGAAAGCGGGTCTAGGCCTAGGATATACCCATTTCAGGCCATTTATCCACAGGTAAAGCGCAAGTTATCCACAGAGTGGCGAATTTCTCACTTGCTGCAACCGTCTCGTTGCGAAACGCAGCCTTATGTTGAGAGCGGGGCGCGGATCGCCACCGTGAGAGCTAGTCAGAGGCCGCGGCTGAAGTAGCCATATCCTCGGGGCGGCTACCGGTCAACTCCTGGTATTTGGCCACATATGCATTGACAGTCATAACAACCGTTGCGTGACTCCACGTCAGGGGTGAGACACTCAGGGGGGCGTTCGTGAACGGATGCACCTGCTCGGCCAGGCAGCCGCTCTCCAAGCGGCGGCGTTCCACCCAGAGCAGGATTTCCTTGGCCGGCTGCAGATCGTCCAAGGAAGTCGCTTTGGCGATGTACCACTCGGCAAGCCAGAGGGTGCAAATGAACCAAGGATTGCCCGGCACAACCGCGATGTTGTTGGATATCTGATGGTAGTAGTCGTTCTCATAGCGGGCGATGCCGCCCACGTCTGTCTTTACCCATAGGCGCTCGCGGACGGTCTCCATCATCCTGACGACCAGCGGATCGTCGGGCGCCAACATGCCGAAGTACCAGAGCGCGTACGTCGCGCTGTCAATCGTGGAATCGTGGTGAACACTGCCGTCCGCCTGGGGCGTCACCATGCGTGAAAACAGGCCGGTATCCGGGTTCAGCATGTGGGTCATCGCCGCTTGCTTGATTTCGGTGGCCGTGCGGCGGTAGCTATCCGCATAGGTAGTCTCCCCAAAGGTCTCGGTGAAGTTAGCCGCCGCCTGCAGACCCGCGTAGACCGTGGCCACGGTGTGCGCGTGCACGCCGAGGCGCTCTTCCCAGAGGTCATAGGACGGCACCGGCAGGCCGGTGGTCAGGTCCCGGTAGAGGCTCATGAACTGGGCGGCGGGTTTGATGAACGAGGCGTAGAACGGCTTGATGAATTCCACGTCCCAGTACTTCTCGAAGTGCTGCCACAAGGCCCAAAGTACCAGCGCGGTCTCATCCTCTTGGATCGGGTGCTGGCGGGAGCCGTCGGGCGCGATCCACGGGTGCCAGGAGGAGCCTACCGAGCCGTCGGGATTGTACTTGTGCATCATGTAGCCTTGGGGCGTGATGGTGCGCAAGCAGAACTGGAAGAAGCGCCGCGAGATCTCGCCATAGCCGGCCCGGCTCAGCGCATACGCCACCAGCGCGCCGTCCCGCGGCCACATGTACGAGTAGGTGTCCCGACCGAATTGGGCGATGTCGTTGTCGTTGGCCGCCAGTATCGCGCCTTCATGGTCGGTTTGGGTCTGGATGGTGAGCAGGCTGCGGTTGAAGAGCGCGCCGATTTCCTTGGGCAGGTCGGCCAGGGGAAACCCCTCCTTGCGCACCCAGTGCCGCCAGTACTCTTGCGTGCGATAGAGCACCGCCGCCGGTCCCACCTGGCGCAGGTGCCGCTCGATGTCTTCCACCTCCATGGCGTCCGCGCCCACGGCCATCCAGTAGTACACCGACGCGGACTCATGGCCGGGCACGGTGACGCTCACCGAGCCGGTGCTGTCCACCGAGCCTTGCGCAATGGGATTGCCCTCCAGCCGCCCGTCCTCGGCGTCGCGCCAGGTGCCTTCCAACCCGCCGACGTTCTTGGTGCCCGTGGCATAGGCGTCCAAGCCGATCTCCTGTCCGTTCATCACGTTCATCCAGAAGAACGTCTTGCCTTTGTAGTGGATGAGGGCGCGGTGGCGCGGATCGTAGTAGGCGGTGTCCGCGATGCTGAGGCCGCGCAGGGAAAAGTTATGGTGGAAGAAGAGCCGCACCTCGCGCTCAGCGCCGGTCCGGTTCTCCACCGTGATGCGGCGCAGGAAGACGTTGCGGCTGTAGTCAACCGTATCGTTGAACGTCAGGTGCAACTGCAAGCGCTCGTTTTGCGCCGTAACGTTGGTGACCAGGGTGTCGGTCTTGTAGCGCAGGGACTTCTGCCAGGAAGCATCGTGCAGCCAGGCGAAGTGGCCGTCCACCCACACGCCAAACTGGAACGGATACCCCTGGGTGTGGTCTTCCTGGCCCACGTGGGGATAGTAGATGTCTCTAATGCGGTAGTGGTTGTCGAAACAGACCAGCAGACGTCCGTTCCCAACCGGCAAGTCACGCGGCATCGCTGGCACCTTTGCGATTGCGGGGCGGCAAGCGATCTCTGAGGATACAGCTCGCGCCGTCGGCGCGGGCCGCTGGTCTTGCTGCGGCGCGAACTCCGGCCGAGCAGCAGCGTGCGCCCGCGCTATGTTTGTCAGCTACCGAATCCCATTGTACAGACCGGCACGCTTCGCGCAAACGAAGGCCGGTCTGCCGCTCTCCGGCGGGCCGAATGCGTCAAGAGCCGTGCTATCATGGTGGTGGCGGACGAAACGACCGCAAGGTGTGCGGCTGGCAAGCGGGAATGTGCCTGTTCGTCGCCGCGAATCGGGCACAGAAACCGGCAGCGAGGATAGCTACGTCGCATCAGGCCCGGCGGCAGGCAAGAGCCGTCAGGGTGGGTCAGTTTCCCGCCGGCGCTGGGCGGGCCCGTTGCCCGTTTGCGCTGAGGGGTAGGTTCCCTAATCGCGCTGAGCGCTGCGACAAGCTCAGTACAGGCCTTTTGAAGCACAGAAGACGGCGAGCGGCCGCCGGACGCGGCAGGCCAAGAGCGCCAACACACTAACGCAAAATCGAGCAAGAGCGTGAACGTATCGGTACGCAACGCCAGTGTGGTCGAAAACCTCGTCGGGGCCCCGGTTCTGCGGACCCTGGCGGACATATTTGCGGCAGCAGGCTATGAGCTCTACCTCGTGGGCGGCTCGGTGCGTGATGCCCTGCTGCACCGCGCAACCCACGATTTGGACCTGGCGACCGACGCCCCGCCGCCGGTCATCAAGCGCCTGTTGGCTCAAGCGCGGCCGGATTCACGCTATGACGTAGGCGAGAAGTTCGGCACCATCGGCGCCGTATTTGGCGAGTGGGTGGTGGAGATAACCACCTACCGCAGCGAGCAGTACGCGGTCGCCAATCGCAAGCCCGACGTCACCTTCGGTACGAACTTGCGGGACGACCTCTCGCGGCGCGACTTTACCATCAATGCCATCGCCCAAGAACCGGCCAGCGGGAGCATTCTCGACCCCTTTCACGGCCTGCGC
This sequence comes from Chloroflexota bacterium, assembly GCA_022824225.1. GTDB lineage: Bacteria > Chloroflexota > UBA11872 > VXOZ01 > VXOZ01 > VXOZ01. Next base: position 1,952 of record JAJEAH010000064.1, on the reverse strand, counting down.
GACCTGCAGAAGGGGCTGATCCGGGCCGTGGGCGACCCCGCCGCGCGCTTTGGCGAAGACCCGCTGCGCATGTTGCGGGCGGTGCGGTTTGCCGCCGAGCTCGGCTTTCGCATCACGGACGATACCCGCGCGGCGCTGGGCGAACAGGCCGCCGCGCTGCGGCACGTAAGCGCGGAGCGCATTGCCTCGGAGATGACCCGCATGCTCACCGCCGCGCAGCCGGCGCTGGGCCTGCGCCTGCTGTGCGAAACCGGGCTGGCGGCCCACGTCCTGCCGGAACTCCTGCCGCTGCGCGGCACCGGCCAGGACGGACGCCACAAGGACGTGTTCGGCCACACGCTCAAGGTGGTGGAAAACGTGCCCGCCACGCCGCTCCTGCGCTGGGCGGCGCTGCTGCACGACATCGGCAAGCCGAAGACGAAGACGGTGCAGGACGGCAAGGTGCACTTCTTTCGCCATGAAATGGTGGGCGCGCGCATGGCCCGGCGCATTCTGCGGCGCCTGCGCTGCGACCGGGAAAGCAGCGAGCGCATCCAGCGCCTGGTGGCCGAACACCTGCGGCCGAACCTGTACACCCCCGATTGGACCGACGGCGCGGTGCGCCGCTTCCTGCGCGAGACGGAAGGCATTACCGACGATCTCTTCGCCCTCTCCCGCGCCGACATCACCAGCTACCGCCGCTCCCGCGTGGAGGCCGGCGTGGCGCGCGTGAACCACCTGGAAGCCCGCTGCCGCGAAATCCAGGCCCAGCAGGACGTGGCCAAGCTGCAAAGCCCCCTGGACGGCAACGATCTCATGACCATGTTCGACCGCGGCCCGGGGCCCTGGATCAAACCGATCAAGGACTATCTCCTGGAGCTCGTGATAGACGGCGACCTGGCGAAGGATGATAAAGAAAGAGCCATCAAGCTGGCGCAAGACTTCGCGGAACGGAGTCAGGCGTCTGATCGAGAATAGGTCGAGAACGGAGAGAGCATGCCGTAGAGCTAAGAATCCTGCTCCGCTTCTGCCTCGCTCAAATTCGCGAAAAAGCTGCTCAGAGTATCCTCCAATAGAGGGACTTTAGGCTCACTTCCAATTTCGAACCGCTTGATGACGAACTCGATAAGGAAACTGTTCCACTCTGGAGGTACGATTGTCTTGGAGCAAAACATCTCTTCAAATACTGAAGAAATACTGTGCCCTCCGCAGGCAGCTAAAATCAGCGTTTCTAGTGCTCCGCAATCCAAGACTTGGGGTACATTGGTGAACTCTTGTGCTAACTTCACTTGCGAATCAACTATGTCCCTATAGATGGAGCTATTGGCAAAACGAATGTGCTTGAATGTCACAACGATCCCAGTTACCATGCGGTCGCCAACTTCACCTATGCGACTTGAGAGCACTGGATCATGGACGTGTTTAGCGACATTGGATAGCTGGCCGAAGCCATCCACGATCTTTGTGGTCGAATTGTCTTGTCTTATTGCATTTTGAGTAGCAAAGGTAGATGAATAGGAGGTGGCTTTGCACTCTACTAGGAGGACAATATCCTTCATTGCCAGAAGATAGTCGCACACTTTTCCTTGAATACATCTGGCCAGTTCTTTTTCCTCAATTAGCACTTTTGCGCCAGGAATCTCATTTAGCAGACGGCCAACATAATCCTCAAAGGCGCTTCCAATCTCACTACCGAAGGCAGTTTCGAAGTGTGTATGGCAAAGATCATAAATGCCTTCAACCGAGCAAGACAGCAAGAAGGGAGAGTGAGTTACCACATAGCTATCGCTATTGACTCTTACTAGTGGTCTGTCGGTAAGTAAAGAGGGTAGATGATGTTCTTGTAAAGGAGAATGTAGGTTGCGTCGGACTTCGAAGTACTCAGCACGTAGTTTTTCCACTGTACGAGAGAGTAAGCCAAGGCCCGCCGTTACCGCAGAGTCAGAGAGCAGCTTCTTGTCGGCTCGAATGGA
>JAJEAH010000017.1 GCA_022824225.1 Chloroflexota bacterium | reverse complement strand
TGGCACGGCTTCACGCGGGATCGGGAAAGCCGTTTCGGGAGGGCGGGCAAGGTTGGGAGGCGAAGCGGGGTGTTGCCTGAGTAAGAAGCGGAGTTGCCTGTATCGTCACGCGCATCAAGCGCCGCGCGGGCGAGGGTGGGCGAGCGGGTGTTGGCGCGGGACTAGGTTTTGTTGGCACTTTGTCGTCATTCCCGCTTTCGCGGGAATCGACCCCTCCGCACCAACGCGCGCTGTCCCAAGCGGGATTCACGTTCCCGCGCTACGCACTAGATTCCTCGCTGCGCTCGGAATGACATTAAATGTCAACAATGCAAGTGTCAATACTGCAAATGCCGACGCTGCAAATGCCGACATTGCAGATGCCGACATTGCCTAGAAGGAGTAGCTCAGCACGCGGTAGGTTTCGCTGCCGTCGGGCGTTTCCACGGCGACCGTTTCGCCGGTGCGCTTGGCCAGCAGGCTCGCGCCGACAGGCGAGAGGTACGAAATCTTGCCCTCGAGCGGGTCAACTTCCGACGGCCCTACGAGTTGATAGGCAATCGTCTCGCTGCCGTCAGTGAGTTCCAGCTCCACGCGCATGCCAATCTTGATGCCATCGTCGCCATTGGCGGTTTTCGCGGCTGCCGCATCCGCCTCATCATCGGTGATTGTGCTCGTGCGCAGCGTCTGCTCCAGTTCGCGGACGCGGGCCTCCAGCATGCCTTGCTGGTATTTCGCCTCGTCGTAGGCCGCGTTTTCGCGCAAGTCGCCGTCTTTGATGGCCGCGTGCAGCAATTTGCTGATGCGCTCGCGCCCCTTGCCCTTGAGTTCATCCAGTTCGGCCCCAAGTTCATCGTAGCGCTTGCGGCTGATGAACGTGCCATCGGCGGTGGGTGCCGCGCGGCGCTCGCCCTTCACGGCGCGCTTGGTAGTCCGCAAGCCGGAGGCGGGGTTGCGCTCCACCCAGCCCGACTCGTGGGCGTGGGCAAAGAACCGCCGCAGGACGCTTGCGCAGGGCTTTGGATCGGCTACCGACGCAGACACTTGCTCGAGGTACGTCTGCAACTGCTGGGGATAGATGGCCGAGATTCGCGCATCCCCGCCACACCAGCCTACGAATCGGCGGAGATGCTGGACTTCCTCGTCGTCGAGATTTGCAACGCCCACGGTATTCACGAACTCGGTAAACAGTGGGCTAAGAAGATCGGTTTCCTGTGTGCTCATGGTTTCGCCGTACCTCAATCTTGAATGGAACGTTGCACGAGCCACCAGGCCTCTTTGGTGCCGAAGGAGGGATTCGAACCCTCACGAGCGCAAGGCCCACTACGCCCTGAACGTAGCGCGTCTTCCAATTCCGCCACTTCGGCTCTGCCATTCCCCACGGCGATTCTATCACGGCATGTGGTGGCGGGCAACCGATGCGGCCTACTAGACTGCGTCGCCGCCGGTCAATTCCGAGTAGTGGGCGTAGAGCGTCGCCGGCAGGCCGGTGGGCAATCCCGTGCGCGGGTCCACGCTAAACGGCATGTCCGCGGCCAGCGCCTGGGCCGCGGCACGGGCCACTGTCAGGAAGTCCGCTCCGGCGTGTGACTTCATGGCTTCCGCCATCGCTTGGCCTACCATACGCACGACGTCGATACTGTCCCGCACCGTCTCTTCCGCCTCACGGCCGCTGCGCAGGGCATCGCGGTCCGTCCTCGACCATACATACCGGTGGGCCAGCGCGAGGGTCTCAATCTGCATGCCTGCCAGGCGCACCATAGACTCCTCATAGCCCGATGCCGTGTAGTAGAGGGGGAACATGCCCGGTTTGCTCCCGAAACCTTGCACGGCGTCGCCAATGAAGGCAATCCCCTTGTCTTCCCAGTGGTAGGCGACGCTGCCCGGCGAATGCCCCGGCACGTGCACGACGCGGAGCTGGACGTCATCGCCAAGGTCTACGACGTCGTCGTCTGCCAGCCGGCGGTGAACGGCGGAAGGCCCCGTAACCGTCTGCATGAATTGCGCCCGCCTGCCTGACACGTCCTGCCCGAGGGCGTGCGTGTCCGCGTGCCAGATGTATGCCATGTGCGCGTCCAGGTCTGAGACGAGGAAGGCGTCTGCCTGGTGCATGTACACCTGCGCCTGGGAGTGGGCGAGCAGCCAGTGGTTGCCGCCCATATGGTCTTGATGGCCGTGGGTGTTCAGGATGACGTCAATGTCGTCGAGTTTCAGGCCGAGCGTCCGGAGAGCCGGCTCCACGTACCGGCGCGGGGTGTCGGAGGCGCCGGTGTCTATGAGCGCCCGCGTGGGCGCGTCGATGAAGAAGAGCTCGACGATGCTGTCCCAATTCCAGATCGCCGTGATGCGGTAGATCCGCGGATCGTGGGGCAAGACCGTGAGCGACATGTGCTGTTCCTCCAAGTGAGAGCCCCACCTCACGCCAAAACTCCAGTGCGCGTTGGGGCCTATGGCAGGTGTTTGGCCGATGGCGGTCCGGGCGTCCCGAAGCTATTGCCCGCAAGCTGCTCGCGCACGCCTAGGGGCAACGGTGGCTCAAATCAGGGCAAGTCGCGGCAAAGCACACAGCGTACCGCTCGTTCGTCGCCGCGCAAGAGTCCGGTCTGGCCCATCGCCTTGTTCCTCGCGCTGGAGCAGATTCGAACCAGAATGCCCCAGGGCCCGCCTGGCGAGTCTAGCACAGTGTTGGCGGCGAACGGGGGAATGGCTACAATTGGGATAGACGTAAAGCCCCCGGGAAATGAGAGGATGGATGGCTGTGCCCGATATTGCCGCGCGGACGGACCTACTCAAAGGGGAATCGGCGTTTGCTGTCTTGGCGCGCGCCCGTGAACTGGAGCGGGCCGGCAAGGATGTTATCCACCTCGAAATTGGCGAGCCGGACTTTCCCACACCGGCCAACATCGTCGATGCCGGCGTGCAGGCGCTGCGCGACGGGCATACGCACTACGGGCCCACGCCCGGTCTCATGCCCTGCCGCGAGGCGATAGCCGATTACGTCCGACGCGGCTGGGGTACCCAAACGACGCCGGAAAACGTCGTGGTCACTCCCGGCGCGAAACCCATCGTCTTTGCCAGCATTTTGGCAACGGTCAATCCCGGCGATGAAGCCATTTATCCCGATCCCGGCTTTCCAACCTACGATTCCATGTTGCGCTTCGCCGGGGCGAAGCGGGTGCCCCTCACTCTCTATGAGGAGCGCCAATTCCGCTGGGACTTGGATGAATTGCGGGACAGCATTACCGACAAGACGCGTCTGATCATCTTGAATGCGCCCCACAATCCCACTGGCGGCGTACAAACAGCCGATGAATTGGCGGCCATCGCCGACATGGTGCGGGGCAAGCCCATTTGGGTGCTGAGCGATGAAATCTACAGCCGCATCATCTACGAGGGCAGCCATGCGTCTATTCTGGCTCATCCCGGCATGCACGAGCAGACCATTCTGCTGGACGGTCATTCGAAGACCTACGCCATGACCGGCTGGCGCCTGGGTTACGGCGTGATGCCGCTGCCCCTAGCGGAGAAGATTGGGCTGATCCTCAACAATGCCACTTCGTGCACGGCGAGCTTTACGCAAATGGCCGGCATTGAGGCGCTGACGGGACCCCAGGATTCGGTGGATACGATGGTGGCGGAGTTTCGCCGCCGCCGCGACGCCTTCATCGGGGCGCTCAACGCCATCGAGGGTCTCTCCTGCCTGGTGCCGCAGGGGGCGTTCTATGTATTCTGCAATGTCAAGCAGGTGGGCCTGAGTTCGGCCAGACTAGAGCAGTACTGGCTGGAGGAAGCGGGGGTCGCATCGATGTCCGGCACGGGCTTTGGCGCCGCCGGTGAGGGCTACGTGCGCTTCTCGTTTGCCAATTCGCTGGAGAACCTCATGGCCGCCGCGGAGCGCATCGAAGCAGCCATGCCCGGTGCGCGCGCACTTGCGGGAGAGTAGACTGACTCTACTGAGGTCTTGCTCGTTGCGGCAGGCAGTCCTCTAGCGCAGCTATGGACTTAACGGGCAACGCGCCGGTTGCCACTGTGCGGACGCAGGCCGCAAACCTGCGCTACCGGAGTGGAGGCGAGAATTGCGGCGCGGCTACGTCCACTCCAGAATCACGCCCATGGCGTCTTCCGGGTGCTCATAGAGCAGGTCGAAGGCTTCTTTAGCCTGATTGCCTGGAAAGCGATGCGTTACGAGCGGCGCGGCTTGCACGAGGCCGCCGGAAAGCGCTTCCATTGCCGCGCGTGCCATGGCGTGCACGTCGGTATCCGGCAAGTATCCGCCGATCAGGCGCTTGCGCTGCATCTTGGCGGCGTCCAGCGGCAAGGGGCCGTCGTGGTAGAGGCCGATGATCTGCAACAAGCCGCCGGAAACCAGCATGTCCTGCGCCTGCTCAAACGACTTGACGCCCGCACGGCCGCCGACGCAGTCGATCACAATGTCCGCGCCCTGGCCGTCGGTGCGTTCCAAGACCGAATCCACCGGATCGCGCGCGGCGCCGTCGATCACCTCGCCGACGTTGAGCTGCTCCATGAGCCTGCGCCGAATGGGCAGCATGTCGATGCCGCAGAGCTGCCCTGGCATGAAGCGGGTCGCGGCTTGCATGACAAGGTTGCCTACCAAGCCAAGGCCCAGAATCACCACGGTGTGTTGCGGTTGAATGCCGGCAGCGGCAGTCCAGCCAAGGGAACTGGTGACAAGGGGTTGAAAGGTCCCGTCGACAAAAGGCACGTCATCCGGGAGATGTACTAACCGCCGCTTTGCGGCGGCACTCGCGTCGCCAATCGCATATTCCGCGTGGGGCGCGGTGCAGGAAACGCGGTCCCCGGGCGCAAACCAGGTCACCTCTGCGCCGATTCTCTCTACAACGCCCGCCGTCGAATAGCCCATACTGCGGGGGTCCACCGGCCCGGGCATCACGTACCGCCTCCAAAGCTCCGAACCGCGGCTGATAAGGCTCCTATGGACGCGCACGAGCACCTCTTTGGGGCCGAGTTCGGGAATGGGCACCTGCTCCATCACGATGTTGCCCAGTCCCTCATGCTTGCCAACCCGCCACATCATGTCAGGCATGTTGCTTTTGACCCTTCTTGTTAGCGAGGGAGGCGCGCTTGCCTCCTACTACGCGAGACGCGGTACCGGCTAGAGTTTAGTCCTCATTCCATCATTACCACGAAAACGGCAAATGGGGTTCCGTCTTTCCCGTGAATATAGCACGACATGTTCCGTCAATCTCGTAGAAGATGGCGCGACGTGTTCCGTCGTTCCCGTGAAAACGGGAGGGTGGATTCACATTTCAAGTGCAACACCTGGTTTATGAATACTTCGGCTGGCGTTTGGTACCCGAGGCACTTGCGCGGGGTATGGTTGTAGGCTTGGACCAGTTGCGCAAAGCGTTCTTCAGACAGGGCTGCCAGGTCGGTCTTGCGCGGCAGCACCCGTCGCATACGCCCGATAGCGTTCTCGATTCCTCCCTTTTGCCACGGGCTGTGGGTATCGCAGAAGAAGGTCTGGATGCCCACGTCATGGAGGCGGTAGTGGCGCGCAAACTCGGTACCGTTGTCAAAAGTGACGGTCTGCCGGGCATCTTGCGGCAAGGCTCCCAGCAGGTCGCGCATGATGCTGGCCACCGGTTCGGCTTCCTTGTTGTCTCGGCGAACGGCCAGCAGCAGCCGCGAGTGGCGTTCGTGCAAGGCGAGCACCGCTTGACCGTGCCTGCCAAAGAGCATCAGATCTGCCTCCCAGTGACCGGGCGTCTGGCGGTCTGCCGCCGCCTGGGGGCGTTCCGCCAACGGACGGCGCTGGGCAATGAAGGACGCCGGACTGCGGCCACTGCGCCGATGCGGTCGCCGCCGCGCTTTGCCCCGCGGCAGGTAGTGCCGCCAGTCATACTCCTTGGTGCGGGCAGTCTGCCCGTAGATGAAACGATAGATGGTCTCATGCGATATGACCGGTTCGCCGGCTGCCCGCGCCATGTGCCCTGCCACCTGCTCCGGCGACCAGCCGAGTCTCAAGTCCGCCAACACATTCTCCCGCAACGCGTCATTCCGCTCCAGCTTGCCGCCGCCCCAACGCCGCGCCAACGCCTGTTCCTGGGCATAGCGTGCTCGATAGCCCTGCTTTCCCGATCCATTGCGTTTTACCTCCCGCATAATGGACGATGGCGCGCGATCCAGAGCTGCAGCGATTTTCCAGTACGACTGCTTGGCGGTGAGTAGACGGGCCACTTCACACCGCTCTTCAAAGGTGAACTGACTGTAGTGTTTTCCCATGGCAACACCTTAGCAAAGTGTTGCACTTCGTTTGTGAGTCTAGCGAATCCATCTGGTCTTGGTCTGAAAATCCCGATAGCACAATATGTCTCCGGTCGGAACAGAGGAACTTCGCCGATGAGGAATCCCAGTGTCTACATACTGACGAACAACCCCAAAGGCACCCTCTACATCGGCGTCACGTCCAACCTTGTCCAGCGCGTGTGGCAGCACAAGAACAACCTAGTTGCAGGGTTCACAAAGCAATACGGTCTCCATAGGTTGGTGTGGTATGAGGCACATGAAACTATGGAGAGCGCGATAACGCGAGAAAAGGCCCTGAAGAAGTGGAACCGGGCGTGGAAGATTGAGCTGATTGAGAAAGTCAATCCGAATTGGACGGACTTGTACGACGAGGTAATCTAAGATGGATTCCCGCTTTCGCGGGAATGACGGATTAGCGTGTGCCACAGCCAATGCATGCGCGGAAATGACGGATTAGCGTGTGCCACAGCCAGTGCATGTGCGGGAATGACGGATTGGCGTGTGCCGCAGCCAGTGCATGTGCGGGTATGACGGATTAGCGTGTGCCGCAGCCAGTGCACTCGCGGGAAAGTCGGATAAAATGCACTTTGCCGCAGCTTAGGACTGTTTCTGGAGCCAGCACTTGATCGACCCCTCCTACGAAACCTCCATCGCTCTGCCCACCCTCGGCACGGTGCGCTTCCATTGCCTGCGCACCACGGACGCCGACCTGCTCTACGCGTTCTTCCAAACGCTCGGCAAGCAGACCCGCGCCTGGTTTCGGCCCCATACCCCGTGGACCTATGCGGTTGCGCGCGACCTCGCGGCGCAGGCCGATGGCCCCGACGTCATCAGGTTTCTCGTTCTTGCGGAGAGAGGCGGGCAGCAAGAACCGGCCGGCTACGGGTTCTTTGAGAATCTGCAATCAGCGCGGCCCGTCCTCGGCATCGTCGTGGCCGACGCGTACCAGGAGAAAGGACTCGGGCAGGCCATCATGCGGCATCTGAAGGAGGTGGCGCGTCACTTGGGCAAGAGGCGCATCGTGCTTACCGTGGACGGCGACAATCTGCGGGCGCAGCACGTGTACGCGAAGATGGGCTTTACGCTGACGCGGCTGATTCCGGGGAGTTCCCACAACGCCCGCGAGATGGCGTGTGAGTTGTAGCTGACATTGCGCTGTCCGGGCGCTAACAACTCGCCTCACCCCCTGGACTCCGGCGAAAGCCGGAATGACAAGAAAACGGCGGCACAACGTACAGGGCGGCAAGAGGGGCGGCACCTGGCGAGAAGCGACTCACCGGAATGCACGCCAACACGGTGGCGTGCACGTCGTTTTGCTGTACATTTAGTGTGTATGCTCTTTGACAACAGTAGGAGTAGTAAATTCCCATGGCAATCAGGACGTGGCCTAGAGAAGTGAACAGCGTCCGGCAGGCAGACGTGGCGCCTTTGGCTGAGATTACGCTGCCGGAGGAGATATTCGTCGTCCCCGGCGCGCACTTCGACCTTGGCTGGTGCGCCGGTATCTCCGAGTGCCTGGCCTACGCCGACGAACTCATCAAGGAAGCCATCGACGCCATCACCGGTCCGGCGCCGGACTACCGCTTCACAGTCGAATACGCCGCCTTTCTGCGCCACTTCCTGACGCGCTTTCCTGAGTATCTGCCCACGGTCAAGCAACTGGTCAAAGAGCGCAAGCTGGAGACCACCGCCGCCATGGTGGGGTACATGGAGGACGTGCTGGACGGCGAGATCATGGTGCGGGAGATCGTGCACGCCAAGCGCTTCGCCCGCGACGTGCTGGACGTTGATCTGCCCACCGCCCAGCACTCCGACCTGCCCGGCCACACGCCGCAAACGCCGCAACTGCTCGCCAAAGCCGGGGTTAAGTATTTTTCCTATACGAGATTCCGCCCCTATTCGCCGGTGCATTGGTGGGAAGCGCCCGATGGTTCGCGGGTGCTGGCGGCCAACCAGATGAACGGCTATGGCTGGGGCTTCATTCTCACCCATCCGGAGGAACGCCGGCCGCCCGGCTATACGGGCGCTGAGCCGGTAGCGCAGTCGGTGGCGGAGGCCATGCGCATCTGGCCGTTGTCCGTATTGCTCATGGTGGGGCAGGCCGATCTGCGCCCGCCGGTTCCCCAGGACATGGTGGCCGCAACCAAGGAACTTACCGATGCAGGCAAGCTGAACTTTACCTTCTCAACCATTTCCGGCTTCTTCGAAGCCGCCGAGCGAACCGGCGAACTTGACGACCTGCCGGTCTACGGCGGCCATTTCCCGTATGCCTTCTACGCGTTACCCGCGCTGGCCTCAGGGGTCTACCTGGAGGCGCGCCACGCCGAGAACGCCCTTGCCTCCGCGGAAAAGCTGTCGTCCATTCGCGGACTCTTGGGTTTGGGCGCGTACCCGCGCGCCGAACTCGACGCCGCCTGGGAAGACCTCTTCAACTGCCACGATCACAACCTTGGGGGCAGACACGGTGAGCTCAACAACGACGTGCGCCACAAGACCGCCGTGCACGCCCGCATGGTCGGCGATGAGATCGCGCGGGAGGCCAACAACCAGTTCGCCACCCACGTCGCGTACACCCCGCCCAGCCCAAGGGCGGGCGCGCTGCTCGTCAGCAACCCGCTCAATTGGGACCGCACCGACGTGGTGCGTGACTACATGGAATTCGGCGGCGACAACGTGACCGGTATCCGCATTACCGACGGGCAGGGCAACGAGATGCCGTGCCAGGTCGTCAGCGCGCAGAACGCCAGCCGGGACCGCGCCGACTTTGCGCACATTCAACGCTCCCGCGTGGACTTCGCGTTCCTGGCCAAGGATGTGCCGCCGGTTGGGTTCAAGACCTTCTATCTGGAGCCCCGGGTCGGCGCCAGCGACCAGACCACCCGGCGCGGCGTCGGCGAGCACGTGGTAGCAAACGACCACTTCCGTCTGGACGTAACCGGCGGCGTGGTGCGCAGTTTGCAGTGGCAGCGGCCAGACGGCGCGAGCGTGGAACTCGTTGGTGATTCCCACCATTGCTTCAACGAAGTCGTGGTGCTGGAGGACTTGCGCTTCGACCTGGAAGACTCGCTGGACGAGCAGATCATGAAATTTTCCACCACCGACGAGGCTCTGGCAGTGCAGGCCCGCGGCGAAGAGTGGCTGTCGGGCAAGAACTTCACCGGCCGGGAGTGGCGCGCCAGCGACAGCCCCACCCAGGTGCAGTGGGTCGAGCGCGGGCCGCTTTGGACGACCGTCTGCCTGCGCAGCCAGGTGCTGGGCGCGCCGGTCACGCAGGAGATTCGCCTGCACAACCGGGAGCCGCGCGTGGACCTCATGACGTCCATCGACTGGCAAGGCGCCAAGAACACACAGGTGCGCATTGCGCTCCCCTGCAATGTGCCGGGCGGCGAGGTCACCTATGAAGTACCGTTTGGAAACGTCGTCTTTGGCAGGGACGAGGTGCCGAACACCTATCGCGGCGACGGCGCGCGCTGGGTGCAAAAGTGGCTGGACGTTTCCAACGCCGACTACGGCGTGACGCTGGGCACGGGCAACTGCGTGCACGCGATCCACGGCACGACGATCTACCCCACGCCGTTGCGGACCGCCTACTCCTGCGGCACGCCGTTCTTCGAGTACCCGAATATCGGCGTGCACACCTATCGCGCCACTCTGGTACCCCACGCCGGCGGGTGGCGGGAAGCCAACGCCGAGCGCGTCGGCTGGCAGCACTGGAATCCGTTGCAGACCGCCAAACTGGCCACGGCCCGGCCCATGCAGCCGTTTGCCGGCCGCACGTTCCTGCACGACCGGGAGAGTTTCGTGCGCGCCGACGCGGACAATGTGGTGCTCACCACCGTACAGGAGCATCCGGACCGGCCGGGCAATTGGCTGCTGCGCCTCTTCGAGGCCCACGGTGAGGAAACCACCGTAACGCTCCAACTCCCGCGGGCAGTGGCGGCGGCGTGGGTGACTAATCTCATGGGCGATCCGGAAACGGAACTCGCGGCGGCGGGCAATACAGTTACGCTGCCGTTGGGCGGCTATGAGATTGCAACCCTGGCCGTAGCCTTTGCCGCATAGCCGCACCGGCGGCCGGCGCCGCAGACACGGCTCAGGCGCGAGGCGCGGCGCCTTGGCGGCAAGTCTGGGCATTGGGTCCTGTCTCCTGCAGCCCTTGTGCCTGGTGGTCCAACTGTTCTGTCGTGATGGGTAGAGGCTACGGCAGCGTGGGTTCGCGCGGGACGCGCGCAACCCTCACCCACCCCACTCCAGTTCCGGCGGGCAAGCGCGTAACGCAGCTAGCCCGTCAAGACTAAGCCGTTCGACCACTAGCTCACGCCCGCCGCCTTCCCTGCGCCGGTTGGATGGGGAAGGCCGGGATGGCGACTCAGTGGTTGGCATGAGCCGCCGGGCACTGCACTGCCCCTCAGTTCCGGCCCCGCACTGTGGCGCTCGCCGCCTTCTGTGCCGGGCGAGCGCAGTGACGTAGGCCCTGCTATGGTCCCAGCGCCACGGCGCGCACGTCCGGGCGCAGGCCCGCTGGTAGGATGTGGCGGTCGCAGCATCAGATCGCTCCGCCCAAGTCCAGGCGCAGGTTGCTCCCGAACTGTCTTCCCTTGCCGATTGCTTGTACAGAGGCGTATTCTAGGCAAAACAGATTCGTCAACAGTCCACCGGGACGAGAGGAGCCAACGATCCCATGGCAATCAAGACATGGCCCGCGGAAGTCAATAGCGTCCGCAAGGCAACCGTAGTCCCCTTCGATGAAATAGCCTTGCCGGAGAAAATTTTCATCGTCCCTGGCGCGCACCTGGACTTCGGCTGGTGCGCCGGTATCTCCGAGTGCCTGGCCTACGCCGACGAGATCATTCGCGGCGCCATCGACGCCATCACCGGCCCGACGCCGGATTACCGCTTCACCGTCGAGTATGCCGCATTCTTGCGCCACTTCCTGACCCGTTTTCCCGAATACTTGCCCACGGTCAAGCAACTGGTCAAAGAGCGCAAGCTGGAGACCACCGCCGCCATGGTGGGCTACATGGAGGACGTGCTGGACGGTGAGATCATGGTGCGGGAGATCGTGCACGCCAAGCGCTTCGCCCGCGACGTGCTGGACGTTGATCTGCCCACTGCCCAGCACTCCGACCTGCCCGGCCACACGCCGCAGACGCCGCAACTGCTCGCCAAAGCCGGCGTGAAGTACTTTTCCTATACGAGATTCCGGCCGTATTCGCCGGTGCACTGGTGGCAGGCGCCCGACGGCTCACGGGTGCTGGCGGCCAACCACATGTACAACTATGGCTGGGCGTTCATTCTCACGAATCCCGAAATCGGCTGGCTGCCCGACTATGAGGGCGACGAGCCGGAACTGCACTCCATCTCGGAGGCCATGCGCCTCTGGCCGCTGCCCGTGCTGCTCATGATGGGGCAGTCCGACCTGCGGCCCCCAATACCGGAGGACATCGTAGCCAAGGCCAAGCAACTGACGGCTGAAGGCAAGCTGAATTTCACCTTCTCCACCATTACGAGCTTCTTCGAAGCCGCCGAGCAAACCGGCAAACTGGGTGAACTGCCGGTCTACGGCGGTCACATGCCCTACGCTTTCTACGCCATACCGGCGTTTGCCCCGCGCATCTACCTGGAAGCCCGTCATGCCGAAAACGCGCTGGCGAGCGCGGAAAAGCTATCCGCCATCCGCGGCCTTCTCGGCTTGGGGGCGTATCCCCGCGCCGAACTCGATCCTGCGTGGGAAGACCTGTATAACTGCCACGACCACAACGTGGGCGGCAGACACGGCGAGATCAACGACGACGTGCGCTACAAGACCGCCGTGCACGCCCGCATGGTGGGCCAGGAGATCGCCCGGGAGGCGAACAACCAGTTCGCCACCCACGTCAACTACGCGCCGCCCAGCGACGAGGCTAGCACGCTGCTGGTGAGCAATCCCCTCAATTGGGACCGCACGGACGTGGTGCAGGACTACATGGAGTTCGGCGGCGAAAACGTCACCGGTATCCGCATCACCGACGGCCAGGGCAACGAGATGCCGTGCCAGGTGATCAAGTCCCAGAACGCTGGCGACGACCGCGCCGACTTCGCCGGATTAGGCCGTTCGCGCGTGGACTTCGCGTTCCTGGCCAAGGACGTGCCGTCTCTCGGCTTCAAGACCTTCTACCTGGAGCCCCGGGTGGGCGCCAGCGACCAAACGACACGCCGCGCTAAGGCGGCAACCGTGGTGGAGAACGACCACTTTCGTCTGGACGTCACCGGCGGTATGGTGAAGAGTTTGCAGTGGAAGCGAGAGGACGGCGCGCCTGTGGAACTTGCCGCCGGGGCCGACCACTACTTCAACGAAGTCGTGGTGCTGGAAGACCTGCGGTTCGACCTGGAAGACTCCCAAGACGAGCAGGCCATGAAGGTCCCGACCACCGATATGGCGCTGGAAGTGCAGGCCAGAGGCGAGGACTGGCGGGCAGACACGAACTTCACCGGCAAGGAGTGGCGCGCCAGCGAGGGGCCCACGCAAATCCAATGGGTGGAGCGGGGCCCGCTCTGGACCACCGTCAGCCTGCGCAGCCAGGTGCTGGGCGCGCCCATCACCCAGGAAATCCGCCTGCACAACCATGAACCTCGCGTGGACCTTATCACCACCATCGACTGGAACGGCACGAAGAACACGCAATTGCGCATCGCCCTGCCCTTCAACGTTGCAGATGGCGAAGTAACCTACGAAGTGCCGTTTGGGAACGTGGTGTTTGGCAAAGACGAAATGCCGAACACCTATCGCGGCGACGGCGCGCGCTGGGTGCAGAAGTGGCTCGATGTATCAAACAGCGACTACGGCGTGACCCTGGGCACCAGCAACTGCATGCACGCCATCCACGGCACGACGGTCTATCCGACGCCGTTGCGCACGGCGTACTCCTGCGGCACGCCCTTCTTCGAATACCCAAATCTCGGCGTCCACACGTACCACGCGACGCTCGTGCCGCACGCGGGCGGCTGGCGCGGCGCCAACGCCGAGCGGGTCGGCTGGCAGCACTGGAACCCGTTGCAGACCGCCAAGCTGGCGACGGCGGCGCCGATGCAGCCGTTCGCAGGCCGCACGTTCCTGGATGACCAGGAGAGCTTCGTGCGCGCCGATGCGGACAACGTGGTCATCACCACCATGCAGGAGCACCCGGACCGTCCCGGCAACTGGCTGGTGCGGCTGTTCGAGGCGCATGGCGAAGACACCACGGTCGCGCTTCAGCTTCCACGTGACGTGGCGGCAGCCTGGGTCACCGATCTCATGGGCAAGCCGGAAACCGAGCTCGCGGTTTCCGGTAAGACCGTCAGCGTGCCCATGGGCGGCTATGCCATCGAAACGTTGGCGGTCGCGTTCAAGAAATAGCTAGCCCTGCTGTCGTTGAATGCTCAGGGTTTGGCAAGAAAGTGGCGGCGCAGACCTGCGCCGCCACTGTGCTTTGGCGGCCCTGGCGGCGCGTGACCGCAGCGGTAGAACCTGCGCACGTAACCACTAACGATCAGCGACGTGACCTCGCTGAAAACTTCACGGAAGCGTTTCCACTTGGAGCCAAGCGCCTCTCGCCCTGAGCATCTCGACTAGCCCGGCGCTAGCCGGTCCAAGGATGGACGGAGTCTGAATTGACGCGCCCCCTCAGCGTACCGGGATTTCTCTCAACCTGAGCGGCTGCCGGCGCAGGTACGTCAGGGTGCGCCACAGCCATTCCACGGGGCCGTACTGGAACCGTCCCAGCCACCACACGCTCAGGGGAATCTGGGCGGCAAAGATGGCAATAGTTAGGAGCACACCGACCGCGGACCCTACCTGGCCGAACAGGCCAAAGCCATAGCCGTAGAACAGCGTGGTAGCCACCACCGACTGCAGGAGATAGTTGGTCAACGCCATGCGCCCCACCGCGGCCAGGGGGCTCAGCCGGGCGCGCCAGGTGTCATTCCGCAAGAGCAGCGTGAGACCGGCAATGTAGCTCAGCGCCAGAGCCGGCGCGCCGAGAGCACGCGCCGCGTCGGCCAGCACGTCCAGCCACGTCGGCAGCGTGAATTCAGGACCGCCATTGAGGATGGAATAGGCAACGTTGCTGCTCACCCCCAGCGTGAGACCCCACCAGAACAACCGCTTGCACAGGGGCGCGTGGGCGGCGAAATTGCGCAAGATTCCGCGCCGGCCAACGTACAGTCCCAGAAGAAACATGGCAAGGACATTGAACGCTAGAAAGATGGCGACGCCGTAGATGAGGAGCAGGTCGCTCAGCCGCTGGAACGTGATTTCGGCAAATGAACCGCTAGCGTAGACCAGCGCCGCTTGCGCCGCCTCGGTCCGCAGCCCCGCTTCCGATGCGGCAAAGCTCGCCCTGACCTCGGCTGCGCCGGCGGGCGTGAATTTGGCGAGCAGGGCCAGCCCGCTCAATCCAACCGGCAGCAGCGCGGCTACTGCCAAGAATATCCCCGCCCAGAGCAGGAGCGTCCGCGGCGAGCGCCGGCGAAAGCTGAGCAGGAGGACTGCGCCGAGCAGGGCGTAGAGCACCAAGATGTCACCCACCCAGATGAAGACGGCGTGGGCGACACCGATGAGCAGAAGGACAAACAGGCGCCGCAGGTAGAACGGCACGAACCGTGCGCCTCGTGCCTCAGCCCGCTGGATTTGGAGGGCGAATCCGAGACCGAAGAGAAACGAAAAGATGGGATAGAACTTCGATTCGGCAAAGACCTGGACGGCCCAGGCGGCGACACGATCGACCGTTGGGCCTACCGCTTCGCTGCCAAGGAGCAACTCCTGCACCGGATGGCTAAACAAACGCATATTAACGAGCAGTATGCCCAGCAGCGCGAAACCCCGCAGGATGTCTAGCTCCTGAATGCGTTCCGTATGCGCCACCGGGCCTGCGCGCTGTGCCGCAGGGGTGATTGCCGAGTTGTTGCCGCTGTTCATGTCAAGCCATACGCCTAGCCTGACTCCTTTGGCGCGCCCGAATCCGGTCTGCGAGGCTGCTCGGGGCCCCACGAACGCCCCGATTCTCGTTGGCCGGGCGACTTGCGGGAGTTGCCTGCCGGCCCAGCGCGGCGCCCCCGTGCAGTCCATGGTACCGGAAATTCGCCTGCGCTTTGGTATCATGCAGACAGGGCGCGTGAACAAAGCTGCGCACCGGCGCTCGCGAGCGCGCTCCGCAGACGTCCGCCGGGCGCGCCGCGCCCGCGGCCGGCGCGGCCTCGATCCGGGTTTGCGCAAAGGCGCACTGCCCTTTGCGCCAGGTCCAGGCTGTTGCCGCGGCCGGCGCAAGCGAGACAGGGTAATTCTAGCCGCGAATTGTGAAGTAAGTGTGAAGCCCACGTGGCACGAGATAGGAGACGCCTGCAATGGATATTGACGTCAAGCCGCGCGCCGTGCCGAAAGAGGCGGACGCCCTGCTCAAGAGTCTGGCCGCGGACCTGCCGCCGGCCGCGGCGGCCATGATGCTGTCGAATATCGCGAATCGCGCCACGGCAGTGCTCCACAAACTGGCCCGCGAGCAAGGCAACGCCGCCAAGGGACAGCCAAACTGGGCCCGCTGGGCCAGCCTTACCAATGTTTCCCGGGACGCGGTGCTCCGCACCGCCTCCTGCCGTGACGCCGCCACTCAGTTGTTTCATGCTGAGAGCGCGCAAGCTACCGAAGAGTGACGGTGCGCGGCCGGCCGCCCGCCACGGGACGCGCCAAGCAAGGCATGGCGGCCACCGCCGTGCGTGCGGTTGGTCTGCGGCGATTACGACGCGCCAAGTAGCGCGCGGTGGACATTCTCGGCGCCCGACGACACACATGCCGCCGCAAGTCAACGGACGGCTCGATGGTCAAGGCGCGCCTGCTATTGGTATAATGTTCGGAATGAGCGTACTTTGCCATATTGATACGATTCGGATACGCGAGGAGACACAGGAAATTGCCCAAGAAACGTTCGGACGTCAAGCGCGCCCGTCAGCAGGAACAACGGCGCCTGCGCAATCGTTCCGTGCGCAGCAGCTTGAAGACCTATAGCCGCAAAGCAACCGAAGCCATCGCGGACGGCGACCGGGAAAACGCCCAGGAAGCCGTGGCGTTGGCGTGTTCCCGCTACGACCGCGCTGCCCGCAAGGGCATCATCCACATCAACAACGCCGCCAGGCACAAGTCCCAGCTTGCGCGCCGGTACAACCAAGCCTTCAGCGCGGCGGTCTAATCTCCGGCGGGAGCTGCCGGCCAGCGGCCGGCGCCGCCCTGCTTACGCCCATCGCCCCAAGTGTACTATTCGGGTAGTTGCTTCACCCGCATGCGGAAACGATGGTCGCGCCCAGGGGATGGCGCATTTGGCGAACGGAATGCTGCCGCGCCGGGGAATGCGCATTTCGCTCGGCTTGCGCACGACGGCTCAGAGACCGGGCGCCGCTACTTGAGAACGTGCGGCGGCGCTGACGGATGGCTTTGCGGCAGGGCTGCCGCGCCGCCTGACCCGGCAACCAGGGCCGCCGCAGGCCAAGCCTGCGAACGGGACGGCGCGTCCGGTCCCGCCGGTTGCCTCGGCGCTATGCGTGTGGGGCCGCGCCTGAATTGCCCGGCAACCGGCTAGCCGTATGGATGCGGTTTGGCCCCCGGGGCAACGACAGTCCCGGTTGTCGGGCCTTGCGGTCCAAGCAGGAGCATGCGCGCCAGGCCGGTGCGGAACGGGTTGACCTTGCCGGCGCGCGGCATGGCACACCGACGGAAAGGAACAGCATGAGCTACACGTTGCTCTGGGGTGACACCCACGTCCATGCCGAATACTCGCCCTGCTTCAAGCCCGAAGTGGTCCCGGAAGGGTTTGACGGCTCGCCGGCGGACTGCTACCGGTACGCGCGGGACGTGGCGGCCATCGACTTTGCCGCCGTTACCGACCACACGTGGTCGGGCATGGGCAAGAAGGAGCCTCTCGTCCTCACCGACGACCAGTGGGGCGTAATCCTGGAGGCGAACCGGGCCTACCAAGACCCCGGCAGTTTCGTGACCTTTCCGGCCTATGAATGGAATTCGCCCCTGGACCGCACCTGGGGCCACCACAACGCGCTCTTCTGCGCAGACGAACCCCCCTTGCTGCCCAGCGGCAGCGACGTGCAGTCCCTCGACGACGTGTGGACGGCCTTTGCCGCGCTGCCGTACGAGGCCATGCTGATCCCGCACCACCTGGCGCGCGACCGGACCCCCTACGACTGGTCGACGCTCAATTCCCGCTACGAGCCGGTGGTCGAAATCACGTCCATCTGGGGCAATTACGAATACAAGGGCAACCCGCACGAGTGCGATCCCAATTGGTCGCCCAGCGTGCCCGGCTCATTCTTGCAGGACGGCTTGGCCCGGGGTTTCCGCGTGGGCGTGATCGGCAGCGGCGACAACCACTCCGGCCACTCCGGCGGACACCACTTTCCGTTCGACCCCAGGGTGCCGGGGCGGCCGCAGAACCCGGTCATGGCGGCGCGCGGCCCGCAGCGGCGCAATGCGCTTGGACCCGGCTTGGCCGGTGTGTATGCCGACGACTTCACCCGCGAGGGCATTTTTGCCGCCCTGCACGCCCGCCGCTGCTTTGCGGCGACGGGCCACAAGATTCGCCTCTGGACCGAGACCAACGGACTGCCCATGGGCGCGGACGGCGGCGCGCTGCCGGATGACCCCCGCACCATCCACGTGGCCGTGACCGGCACCGCATCCATCGCCCACGTAACTCTGGTGCGCAACAACGTGGACGTGGGCCGCTACCATCCCGAAACCACAACGACAACCATGGCCGTGGACCTCATCGACGACGACCCGCTGGAAAAGATCGCCAAGGTCTCGCCGCCTGTGCCCGGCGGCGACGGCGGTTCGCTGGTCTACTACTACGCACGCGTGGTGCAAGCCGACGAACGCACCGCCTGGTCGAGCCCGGTCTGGTTTACTACGACCGCGTAAGCCGGGCGCCGCGCTATCCCGCTTTGGGAAGAGACTCCTGTCGCCAGTGTTGGAAAGTGTGCCAGGTTCACGCTTGGGAAATGACGGACGGCCGCAGGCTAACAGAGGGATCACGCTAGAAGCGGGCTCCCGCCAAAGGCGGGCTCACGCTAGAAGCATGTTTGCGCGGCCGGGCGCTAGCGGGGAGAGGGCGTACATGGTAAGCATAGCGCAGTGGAAATACGGCAAACGCTGGGTCTACTCCACGACCTACGACGAAGTGCCGACCTCGACCGTGCAGTACGGGCTGCCCGTGCACGAGCAGTTCGGCGTGCCGGGGCATCTCACGGTCGTGGTGGGACAGATGGGCGAGCCCCGGGACGTGCCCGGCAGCGGCTACGACGCCACCTATACCCACGTTTCCGTGGCCGAATGCAAGCTGGCCCAGCGCTACGGCTGGTCGGTGTCCTCCCACTCCATGACCCACAACAAGCTGCCCGGCGGCATGGCCGTGCCGGCCAACGCCCGCATCGAGGTGGTGGACTCCGCGAAATTGCTGGAAGAACGGCTTGGCACGCCGGTAACGACCTTCATCGCCCCCGGCAACGACCACTGTTTGCCCTACGCTTGGCCGCTGGCCGAGGAGGCCGGCTACCTGAGCATGTTCGGCGTTCGCGACCAGCTCAACTACCCGGACACCGACCTCATGCAGCTCTGCCGGCCGGTGGTCTACCACAAGCTCGATGAATACAACCGGCGCTACGATCCCTACCGGCTCATCTACCGCGCCCGTGAGACCGGCGGCTGGGTGGTGGACTACACCCACGCGGTGCAGGACGAACTGGTCATTCCCAACCGCGAACTGACGCCTGGCGAACTCGGCGCGCGGCTGGAAGCCGTCACGCGCGTCGGCGGCGACGAGGTCTGGCTCGCGGTGCCGGAAGAGGTGGTGGACTACCTCATCCTGGCGCGCGAAACAACAGTCATAGGTGAGCAACGCACGCCGACGGCCATCAGCTACCGCCTGGCAGCGCCGGACATACCGGAGCGCATCCAATGGCATACGCTCACGTTTACGTGTACGGTGCCCCAGGACTGGCCGGACGTGTCAATAGAGGTAACACGTGCCGGCGAGTCCGAACCGGTCACGCTCGAGCGGTTGGACGATACCACCATCCGCTACAGCCACCGCGTCTACGACGGCCAAGCGATAAGGATCGAACCGCAGACCTAACGTGCACCGGCAGTCGTTAGCCGCCTGGATAGCTTCATCAATCTCCAACTCACCGCAGTGCGCACACATCAGGAGCCCCGGCCATGTCATCACCGCACCCGTCTGACTCCGCCCTTGCTGATATAGCGCGACGAGCAGCCGGTGCGCGGGACGATGCCACGGACTTTCTCCGCCAACTCGTGGCGTGCGAGACCGCCGTGCGGAACCCCGTGACGCCGGAATTCCTGGCTGAGACGCGCACGTGCCTGAGTCTGGTGCGCCGTTTCTTGGAGGCATTGGGCTGCGAGGCGCACGAGTGGGACACGCGAGACGGTTACCCAACGCTGGCGGCCCGGCTGCCGGGGGCCGGCAACGGCAAGTCGCTGACCTTCAACGGCCACGTTGATGTGGTGCCGGTGGGGGACGCAGCGGGCTGGTCGTACGATCCGTGGGCGGGCGAGATCGCCGACGGCAAGCTCTACGGCCGCGGCTCCGCCGACATGAAGGCGGGTCTTGTGAGCATGCTCTACGCGGTCCGGAGCGTGCTGGCCGCCGGGTATCGTCCGGCGGGAGACGTGTGGTTCCACGTGGTGAGCGATGAAGAGCTGGTCGGCCGCGGCACGCGGGAGTGCATAGAGAAGTTCCCTGCCGCCGACGCCGTGCTCGACGCCGAGCCGACGGATCTCATCGTCATTCCCACCGAAGGCGGTCTGGAACACCTGCGCATCGAGATCGAGGGGCGCGAGGCCCACGCCGGCAGCCGCTGGCGCAACTTGGCCCCCGGCGAGAATGGCCCCGGCGTCAACGCCGTGGAAAAAGGCGTGAAACTCGTCACCGCCATTCAAGACCTGGAACGCCAGTGGGCGAACCGCAAGTCGCACCCGCTCTTTCCGCCCGGCTACAACTCGCTGCTGCCCGCCATCTTCATCGCCGGTCCCGGCGGCGGCCACGACGGCCAACTGAACGTGGTGAATAATCCCGGCACCATGGCGAACTACTGCGCCATCGAGTACAACATCTGGTACTACCCCGATGAATCGTGCGAACAGGTGAAAGCGGATTTCGCGGCGTTCGTGCACGCGGTGTGCCAGACCGACGACTGGCTGCGGGAGCATCCGCCAAAGCTCACCTGGGCGTTGCGCGACATCACCTTTCCCGCATTCGAGACCGCGCCGGACCATCCCTTCATCGAACTGCTCGCGGCGAACGTGCAAAAGGCCGGACTATCGCCCGAAATCAAGGGGTTTTCCGCCGCCAGCGATCTGGCGTGGTACGCCCAAGCCGACATGCCCGGCAGTCTCTTTGGCCCCGGTGGCATTGCCCAGGCGCACAGCCCGGATGAGTTTGTGTCCCTTGCCGACTTTCACCGCGCGACAGAGATTTGCGCCGCGCAGCTTGCCGGTTGGTGCGGCGTGGAACGAGCATAGCGCGCATGGATGGCGCATCCAAGGACGTCATGAGGTTCGAGCGGGAGAGCGTGCAGCGCGCTGCGGTGGGGTTCCCGCTGCCAAATGGCGCCAGAGTGGAAATCCCCGTCATCCGCGTTTTCGGGCAATCTCCCCAGCCTCGAGTCGTCATCGTAGCCGGCGTCCATGGCGACGAATTGGTGGGGCCGCATGCTCTAGTCGAGCTGGCACAGGAGCTTACGCCCAGTGAGTTGCGTGGCACGGTCGTGCTGGCGCCGAGCGCCAATCCACTGGCTTTCGCCGCCGGCCGGCGCACTGCGCCGCAGGACAACCTGGACCTGAACCGCATTCTCCCCGGCAAGCGCGGCGGCACGGCCACCGAGCGCACCGCCAATTTCCTCGTTAACCAAGTCTTGGGCGCCGCCGATCTGGTGATCGATCTGCACAGCGCGGGGCGCGAAGGCACCCTAGTACCTTTGAGCGGCTTTCGCGAGGCGCACGACGACTGCGCGCGCCAATCGGCCCTGGCGGCTGCGGCCTTTGGTTTGGAGTACTACTGGATGATGCGCTGGTCGCCCGGCACGCTCTCCACCTGGGCCAACCAGCAGGGCATTCCCGCCGTGGGCTGCGAGGTGGGCGGCCGCGGCACGGCTACACGGGAACAGATCGACCTTTACAAAGCAGGACTGCGCCGCTGCCTGCGCCACGCCGGCGTGCTCGATCCGCCGCTTGCCGTCGCCATGCCGCCCAAAGTGTGGACGCAAGAGCATCTGACCGCGCCCTGCGGCGGTTTGCTGGAGGTGCTCGTGGAACTCGGCCAGGAGGTCGCAACCGGTGAAACCCTCGCCCACGTGCGCGATCTGTGGGGCAACGTCTGCGCCGAGATCACCGCGCCCCACCCCGGCAAGATCATGCACACCCGCGTCCAGCAGTCAGTCGCGGCGGGTGAAAACGTCTTCTGGCTGGGACGCGAGGAAGACAACCCCTGCTATATGTCCCTTTGAGCTACTTCTCACACCTTTGGATGTGCTTCCCTCAAGCACCCATCCCCCTCAAGGAACCGAAACCGGTACCACATGCGTTTGTGCGCGGGGCCATGTTGTGAAGACGTAGGCAAACCACATGGAGCCAAGGAGGGCAGTTTGAGGAATGCAAGAAGAATAATCAGAACTCATTTGCGGCCGGACTAGCACTTTGAGCAACTTCCGCAATCGCGTCTAACTTTTCGCCGATTTCGGGGTCGATTTCGGCCTGCGGCACGTACTCGGCCAACTCGTAGAAGGCTTTCTTGCGCATGAGGTTGGGCAAATTGAGCTTCCGAAAGTAGGCAGCAAATACCGGCCTAAGAAAGTCGTCGCTCGCTTTGATGTCGGAGTCCCACGGCGAGCCCTTGCGAAGAGTGCGCAGCGCTTCTTCGATGTTTGCAATGGACTCGCGCATTGCCTCAAGCCGTCTCGGGACTTCAGCGCGCACAAACAGGGGGCCAGGCGCTTCCGCCTCCGCCGTATTCTGCGCGTAGGCTTCCAATGTCGCCTGGGAACAAAGGTAGTTCTCTATCTCGCGCCGTTGCCAGGTTAGCCGCTCAACCTGCCCAGTCTCGGGCGTACCGGAGTCCGGGCGGTCGAAGAGCGCGATGCCCTTCAGATGCGGCAGCGCCTCTCTGAGGCCGTGAAAATGATGCGGCACTGCGGTAGCATTGTTGCCGACGTAGTGAACGTAGGGACGTTCCAGTGCGCGGGCCGCCTCTGCGTGACCGAGGCGACGCGCGAATGCCTGTAGAATTGAGAGATCAGTGGATCCCTCCAAGTAGAGCACCCAGCCCGTCTGCTCCGCCTGATAGTAGTGCTCGAATCCAATATCCCTGAGGGACTTCAAGAGCTGACTGCCCTGATCGTCAATGCGGTGCGGTTCTCCGATGAATGCGACCACCATATCCTTGCCGGCGGCTTCGTCCAGCAGCACCTCAGAGTGACTAGCCGCGATGATCTGGCTGCCACTCGCAGCCGCGGTATCCGTGATGAGGCGATATATCTGGCGCTGGCGGAGAATTTCGAGGTGGGCGTCCGGCTCGTCCAGCATGAGCACCGCCCCGGGATTGGCGTACAAGTATGCCAGGATAAGCATGGTTTGCTGCAAGCCCCGCCCGCCAGAGGAGAGGTCAAGGGTTATGCCGCGCTCCCGGTAGCTCATGGCAATTTCGCCGCGCTCGGCAATATAGCGCGGGGCCTCTAAATCCACGCCGAACAGATTCTGAATCTGCGTTGTCAGCTTTCGCCAGTCCTCAGGAGACTCCTCGCAAATACGGAAGCAGAGGTTGCGCAAGACCTCAGCGGTGCGGCCTTCTCCCACGCGCACGTTCACCGCTCCGTGGTCCAAGCGCGTCTCCGTGGCCGCCAGGCCGGACATAGGAGGCAAGAAGGCGAGCTGCACCTTTCCGGCTTCTTCAGGTATCTCCATGCGCTCCGGCGTCTTGCCAACACCGCGCCGCATCGGACGGCAGTAGAACGATTCCTCGTTGGCGTAATCAAACTCCAGACCGCAGGTCCAGCAACGGTCGTTTGCGACGCCCTCTACGATGACGTCGATCCGCACATTTTGGGTCTGCTGCCGGCCGTTCTCTCTAAGGAGATCGCGCACGTGGAGTCCGTGCCACAGCAGCCGCGCGCTTGGGACCGGGATAGCCACGAGGTCCCGCCGGTTTACAGTGACTCCGGGCCGCTTTTCCGGCGCCCCTTTCCCCGCATGCTTCTCATTCCACCGTTTCAGCCCGACGTCCCAAAGCGCCAGTGCCTGCATAGCCGAGGTCTTGCCCGAGTTGTTGGGTCCTATGAAGGCTACGGGGCTGCCAAGCTCAACCTCTACCTCTTCGAAGCGCTTGAAGTTGCGGATGGTGAGTTTAGTCAGCATGGGAAACCACTGTGATCATTCACTCAACCTCACAAAACTGCCTTTTACCGCAGATCGTCCTTAGCAACAGTGTACAAACTGGCGTAAAGCGACCGAACGGCGTAGTAGCCGCCAAGTCATTCTCAAGTCTCATAGACGGACGTCCTCGTCGCCTCGACTGCTGCCAAGAAGTACGGGTTTTTGATGGCTGACTCGACTACCAGGTCCACCGGCCTATTGAAGAGCTGCTGCAGGGCTTCCAACAGGCCAAAGTACGTGTTGGCGTAGACGCCTGAAGGCAGCGGTTCGAACTCCACCAGAAAGTCTAGGTCGCTTGCCTCCGTCAAGCCCCGATCCGTCACTGCTGAGCCGAACAAGGCAAGCCGCCGGACGCGGTAGCGTTGGCAAAGCCGCTCCAGATCGGCAGTTCGTTCACCTATGAGTGGATGCAGCACAACGTTCTCCCATTGCCATGGGCAGCAACTTCACTCAGTTGCCCCTTCTAGCCGACGTCTCGGTCCGGGGGCACAGCGGGTGTCACGTGACTTCCTTGAAGTACCCCGCGATGCGCGTGTCGTAATCGGCGGTGTGCTGGAAGGCTTTGGCGGCGAGGCGGGTGCGGAAGGCCGTATCCATTTGGCCGTTGGCAAGCGCGTCAAGCACAGGCGCATAGTCGCCGGGGTCGACCACCACCAGCACGGAGTCCGCGTTCTTGGCTGCGGCGCGAATGAGCGTGGGGCCGCCGATATCGATATTCTCCACGATCTCGTCATGGCCGGCGCCGCTTGCCAGGGTCGCCGCGAACGGGTAGAGATTGACAGCCACCACGTCCACGGGCGCAATGCCGTGCGCCTGGAGCGTCCGCACGTGTTCCGGCACGTCCTGCCGCGCCAGAATGCCGGCGTGCACCACCGGATGGAGCGTCTTCACCCGGCCGTCGAGAATCTCCGGGAAGCCGGTCACGTCGCTGATGCCGGTCACCGGAATGCCCGCCGCTGCCAGCGCCGCTTGCGTGCCGCCGGTAGAAACGAGTTCGCACCCCAGACCGGCTAGCCCCGCGCCGAACTCGACGATGCCGGTCTTATCATAGACGCTCAGAATTGCGCGCACGTGCACCAATGCCTCATGACTCGTTCGAGCAGATGGAGTTCGTCCCGGCTAGCAGAGACGAGCGTACCGGGCAGTGACAGTCGCCAAAAGCGCCGCGCTTTGCAGACTTGCGCGTTGCTGCTGCAATTATACACGTGTTGGCGCAGCCCTCTCCAACTGTCGCTCACTGGGCGGGCGCCCGGTGCAGTGTGATGCGGACCGTCGCTGCGCCAGCACAGATGCCGCGGCAGGGCCTGTTGCTGCGGGGGAGACTCAGCGCTCCCACGCCCAGTCAGCACGTTGGGCAAGGAGCGGCTGCTGCGTTGCACCGCGCCGGGCCGAAGTTTTCCGCACAGCGCGATGCTGCCTTGACCGCGTAACGTGACACTTAGCTCACGCGCCCAGGAAGCGGCTGGCCAGCCAGGGCGCCAAGTCGAGTTCCGTCTTGCCTTCCATGATCCACTTGGCGTTGTATTCGCCCAGGGCCACGGAAAACTTGAAGCCGCGGCCGCTCCAGCCGCAGTCCAGGAAGAGGTTCTTGTAGCCCGCTATGTAGCCCAGCAGGGGTTTCAGGTCCGGCGTATCGTCGTAGCAGGTCTGGTACGCGCCCTGGAAGCGGCCCCGCTTCATCTTGGGCAGCCGCCGCTCGATCACTTCCGTCGTCCAGTCCACCATCCACTGCGGCGGCACGGCGTTCGTGGGGTCGGGCTCGATCTTCACCAGCGGGTCGCGGCGGTCGCACAGCACGCGGAAGTGCTTATTGTGCCAGGGGATGATGGCCAGGTCCGTGCTGAAAACCGGCGGCCGGTCATAGAAGTCCGGCGGCTGGCGGTAGAACGACACGCCGACCTGCGACGGCTGGATGGGCAGCCGCAGGCCCGCCGAGCGCGCCACCTTGTGGCTCCACGGCCCGCAAGCGAGCACGACCTTGCCGGGGACAATTGCGCCGCCGGGCGTCTCCAGCCGCTCGATGCGTCCGTTCTTGGCGTGAATGTGGGTCACCGGCGTGAATTCGCGGATTTCCGCGCCGTTGCTCCGCGCCCCGGCCACATACGACTGCATGGTGCGGTAGGCGTCCACGTTGCCGGTCTCGCCGTAGAGCAGCGCCGCGCCCGCGCCGGCCAGGTTGGCCTCCGGGTAGAATTCCTTGGCTTCATCCAGCGTGAGCGCGCGGGCCGCCGAGCCGTTCTTGCGGGCGCGCGCGGCGGCCTGTTCCGCGGACTCCATGGAGTTGTGGAGTCCGAATATGCCGTACTTGAAGAACCCGCAGTCGCCGCCGATGATGTCGGAGAAGTTGTCGTAGATGTCGCGGGCGCGCACGGCCAAGCGCGAGATTGTGTCCGTAATCTCCGCCTGCTGGCCGCACATGGCGCCGGACATGGAACTGGTGCCGGAGCCGATGGTCTTGCGTTCGCAGAGCACCACCTTGCCGGCGCCGGCTTTCGCGAGGTGATACGTGATCGTGGCGCCGACGATACCCCCGCCGATGACGACTACGTCTGCGGTCTCCATGATGCCTCCGTTGTGTTCTCTAGACTCCCTGGTGGGTTACACTGCATCGCGGTTTCCACGCCGCAAACCGCCGCTCACGCCGCCGTCACCGCCCTGCCAATCCGCCTGGCGCGAATCGCGTAGGGGCGGTTCGCGAACCGGCCCTGCCCTGTCGCCTCATGCGGGGAACAAGCCCCTGCGCTACGGTCCGGTATTTGCTCGGTTCGCGAACCGCCCCTGCGTGGATAGTTTCCACGCTCCCACGCGGGAGCGGGCTTGTGCGGGAATGACGGACCGTCTGCAAATACCTTCATGGCATTGATGGGCCGGACTACGCTGGCTGGGATACCCACGGACCCGCGCTCAGTTATTCAGGCAGTCCGCGATCTCGCGGTTGGTGGTCGCCCAGCAGCCGCCGGGTTTATCCAGCGCGTGGCGCAACACGGAGTCGACCATGTCGCAGTGCGGATCGCGGGCGGCAATATCCGACGGATGGCAGCACAAGCTGAAAATCTGCTTGTTAGCGTGGGCGTGGTCCACGCCGGCCTTGATGAGATCGATGAACTCCCAGCGGTCGAGGTCCATGTGGCGGAAGGCCCAGATGGACGTGATGCCCATGAGGGGAATCTCCAGCAGCCCGTTGTGATAGCGGTAGGGTTGCAGGGCGTTCAAGCTGGCGTGGAAGGCCGCTTCCAGCGCCTCCCGCGGCTGGTGGCGCTCGGTGTGGTCCACCGGATAGTAATAATTGGCGGAAGCAAAGCGAAAGCCCTCGTCGCGCAGCAGGTCTTGCACGTCCGGCACGTCGTCCAGCCCGCCGGTAAAGCCGCCCGGCGTGCGAAAGCCCTGGGCTTCTACTCCCAGCTTCTCCGCGATGGCCGCGTTCGTCTGCCGGATTTCCTGGCGAATGACCTCCAACGGCGTGAGTCCCTCCGCCCGCCACGGGGCGTTGGCGTACACCTCCTGCAAGCCGGGGATGTCTTTGGCTTTCACGTTCACGTGGGTGTAGGTGTGGTTGTCGATAGCATGGCCGTCGTCTACGAGTTGCTTCAAGTAGTCGATGTCCGGGTCTTCCAGCGCGCTGCCAACCAGAAAGAACTGCAATCTGACGCCGTAGCTCTTCGCGATCTCGCCCATCCGCCGCAGGTAGAGCTTGGTGCCCTCGTCGATTTGGCCCTTGCGATGGTTCCACCGGGAGGTCCAATAGGGGAAATTGGGGGTCATCTCGATATCGAACGTGAGGCTGAGCGCGAATTCGGCGCCATTTGGGAACATGAGTGCGTCCTCTCGTCTTGTTGTGATCAAGGGGATGGAACTTCCAGTGTTTTCGCGTTGCTGTCCGTTGTGCGCTCCTACGCATCTTGCGCGGGGTGATGTGGGTTCTTTTCCGCCTAAGAGTGGGGGACAGGCCCCAATGGTGTCGCACTAAAGCCGAAAGCGAGCGATAGATAGTCGCAACTTGGTTTGTCAAGCTGTCGTAGGGGCACGACATGTCGTGCCCCTACGACAGCGAAATTGCGTTTCAATCGCCTTAGCAACATAGATTACCATGGTAACCCAAGGCAAGAACCTAATGCGACAGCATTAGAGACAAGCCCACACGCTACTGCCTAAGGGCGGGGGACGAGCCCCAATGCTGCCGCATTAAGCTCAGACTGGGTAACGTGCGGCGGAACTGCCCTGCTTACGCGATGGCAACGTTTTCTCAATGGTGTAGAGGCACGACATGTCGTGCCCCTACCGTAGGTGACCGTCCGGCAAGCGGAAATCTTATCTAGGCTTTCGACTTTGATGCGACACTATTGGGGACAAGCCCGGCACTACTGCCTAAGAGCGGGGGACAAGCCCCCGCGCTACTGGACGATGGCGAGGCCCGCGCTTGTGCTGCAAGCGCATACTAACCGCGTCCGCTTAGTTGAGCGTATGCGCGACCATGTCCCGGTTCGTCGTCACCCAGCAGCCGCCTGGCCTTTCCAACGCGTAGCGCAGGATGCCGTCCAGCATGTCGCAGTGGGGATCGCGGACGGCGAGCACCGGCGGATGGAAGCAGAGGCTCAGCACCTGTTGGTTGGCGTGGGCGTGGTCGATACCGCGCTTGAGCACGTCGATGAACTCCCAGCGATCCAGGTCCAGCACGCGAAACGCCCAGATGTCCGTGATGCCGGCCAGCGGTAGTTCCGGCAGCCCGTTGGGATACCGGGTGGGTTGGAGCGTAGCGACGCTGGTCTCCATGGCCTGGCGCAAGGTGTCGGCGGCGGGCCGCGGCCGCGTGGGGTCCACCGGAAAGTAGAACCGCGCCGAGGCGTACTCCATGCCCTCGTCGCTGAGCAATTTCTGCACGGCGGGCACGTCGTCCAAGCCGTTGTTGAAGCCGCCGGGCGTGCGGAAGCCGGTGGGCGCGGCGCCGAGCTTGGCGGTGATGGCAGCCGAGGTCTGCCGGATCTCGCGGCGGATGCATGCCAGCGCGTCCAGACCGGCGGCCCGCCACGGCGCGTCGGCGTAGACGGGCTGCAACTGCGGAATGTCCTGCGCTTTCACGTTCACGTGGTGGTACGTATGGTTATCCACCGCGTGGCCTTCCGCCGTCATGCGTTTGAGATAGTCGATGTTCGGGTCTTCCAGCGCGCTTCCCACCAGGAAGAACTGCAACTTGACCCCATAGTTGTCCGCCACGTCCAGCATCTTGCCCATGTAGAGCTTGCTGTCCTCGTCGATTGCGCCTTTCCGGTGGTTCCACTGGGAGGTCCAATACGGAAAGTTGGTGCACATTTCAATATCGAACGTGAGGCTGAGGCCGAAGTCCGCGCCGTTGGGGTACATGTGTGTTTTCCTCCACTCCGGGATGGGGTATGCCTACCTGCGGCGTATGCGCTCCCCGGTGGCCCCGGCCCGGCCGCGCCGCCGCGGCGATGCCGTGCCGCCGGGAGGGGAATGCCAACGGGCTATGGCGTATGCGACAAGCCTACACCGGGACGAACGCGCCTAGTCGCTGCCTGGATCGCCGCCACGGCAGAAACCTGCCTGCCGCACACAACAACTCCTGAAACGCACCCGGACCGGCGCCGCGTCAGCCTGGGCTGCACAACCGGCGGCCGGCCGCATGCTACCGGGTGGGCGTCGCCCAAAGGCTGTAGCCCGCCATCCTAACGGGATTCGAGAATGAACTTGATAGCCGTACGCTCGCCGTTATCCACCATGACCTCGATGAAGGCGGGAATGCACACCAGGTCAATACCGCTCGGGGCCAGATAGCCGCGCGCGATCACGATCGACTTGACGGCCTGGTTCACGGCGCCCGCGCCAATGGCCTGCACCTCCGCCCGTCCGGACTCCCGCACCACGCCGGCGATTGCGCCGGCCACCGCCGTCGGCTTGGATTGTGACGCTACCTTGAGAATCTCCATCTGCTCCCCTCCGGCTCCGTTGTTGAGCGCAACGCGGGTTGCGCAAGCGGGCCATGGCAAGCATATTAATTGCGCCTCGCTTCTGCTCGCCCTACTGGAGCGCCGGTCCTGCAACGCGAACGACGGCAGACGTCGGCATGGGATGCTGCAGCGGGAGTACCGCGCGCCGGGCGTGCCGCATTACTTTGCATAGCCGACCACTCGTGTCTCGCGAATGAGCGTGACTTTCACTTGGCCTGGGTAGTCGAGGGTCTCCTCGATCTGTTTGCAGATGTCGCGTGAGAGGCGTACCGCCCCGAGCTCGTCGATTTCATCCGGCCGCACCATGATGCGCACTTCGCGGCCGGCCTGGATGGCGTAGGACTTCTCCACGCCGGAAAACGAATTTGCCACCGATTCCAGGGCGCGCAGGCGTTGCATGTAGCGCTCGATGGAGTCCCGGCGCGCGCCCGGCCGCGAGGCGGAAATGGCGTCTGCCGCGGCCACGATGAAGGCTTCCACGGTGCGGGGGTCTTCATCATTGTGGTGGGCGGCGACGGCGTGCACGACCTTGGCCGATTGGTTGTAGCGCCGGACCAATTCCGCGCCCACCAGCGCGTGGGGACCTTCCATATCGGCGTCAACCGCCTTGCCGATGTCGTGCAGCAGGCCGGCGCGGCGGGCGACGTTCACGTCGGCGCCGATTTCGGCGGCCATGCTGGCCCCCAGTTGCGCCACCTCGACGCTGTGCGCCAGCACGTTCTGGCCGTAGCTGGAGCGGTAGCGGAGCCGGCCGAGCAGCCGCACCACCTCGGCGGGCAGGCCGCGCACTTGCGCCAGATCCGCGGCTTGCTCCCCTTCCTCCCAGATCGTGTCTTCGATTTCCTTATCGGCCTTGGTCACCATCTCCTCGATGCGGGCGGGGTGGATGCGCCCGTCCTGGATGAGGTGGGTCAGAGCCAGGCGCGCTACTTCACGCCGCACCGGGTCGTGGGCGGAGAGCACCACCGCTTCCGGCGTATCGTCGATGATGAGATCGACGCCGGTGAGCAATTCCAGGGCGCGGATATTGCGCCCTTCGCGGCCGATGATGCGGCCTTTCATCTCCTCGTTGGGCAACGTAACCACGGAAACCGTCGTTTCCACGGTATGGTCGGCGGCCAACCGCTGGATAGCCGTGGCGATCACCCGCCGCGCGCTGCGTTCCGATTCTTCCCGGGCCGAGGCTTCGAGTTCCTTGATCATGCGGGTGCACTCCTGGCGCACCTCGTCTTCGATGCTGTTCGTCAACACCCCCTTGGCCTCATCTGCCGTCATTTGGGCGATGCGCTCGAGCTCTGTGATCTGCTGCTGCCGCAGTTCGCCCACGGCGTCGCGGTCACGCTCTACCCGCTTCTTGAAGTCGTTGAGCCGTTTGTCCCGGCGGTCGGCCTGCGTCGCGCGTTGATCTAGCGTTTCTTCGCGCTGCTGCAGGCGGCGCTCGGTGCGGGTGAGTTCACCGCGCCAACGCCCAATTTCCTCTTCCGCCTTGGTCTTGAGCTCAAGGGCTTCATCCTTTGCTTCTACAACCAGTCTTTTACGTGTGGTCTCTGCATCCTCCAAGAGCCTCTGCGCTTCAGCCGCCGCCGCCTGCGTGTTGCGATGTTGGATCAACCGTTGTGACCAAAAACCGACTCCAAAAGCTCCAGGAACCAGGACAAGCAGAGGCACGAGAAGCATCCATTGCTCCATGCGCTATGCCTTCCTCTCGACGATTCGGTGCAATCAAGCGAAACATGTCTAACACCAAGATGGCATCCATACCTTAATTCCGAATGAGCGCGCATCGCTAGCCTGCGTCTGCTCACCCACCATAACGGTACTAAGTTGCGAGTCCGCTGTCAACGCGCGCGCAAGACATTAAGCGCTGGCAGGTCGGCGGAGTAGGCGGGCGGAGAACGGCCCGCCCACTCCGGTAGAGGACGCGTTAAAGCAGGACTGGGCGGGTCTGGCAACCCGCCCAGTCTCTTACGCTTTCGCTGCGCGCGAAGTAGCCTTGCGCCTACTCGCCGCCGCTGGCAATCACCTCATTGACCAGGCGCTCGGCCTCTGCCAACGCCTCTTGCACGGTGATGGCGCCCTCATTCAACTGAGTCCAGATGTCGCCGGTAGCCTCATTGGCCTTCGAGGTATGTACCCACGGGTACGGGCCGGAGGTATCGGCAATCTTCTCCAGGTCCGCCAACACCGGGCGCTCGTTCACGCGCGCGAGCCACGCGTCGCTCTGGTAGAACGACTTGCGGCCGGCTGCCCGCGAGAGAATGCCGGCGAAGTACTTATCCAGGGTCTCAGCGCTGTTGACCCAGCTAATCCACTGCCAGGCCAGGTCCGGATCCGGCGAGAGGCCGAAGAGGCACCACTGGTTCGTCCAGGTCACGCTGCCCGGCGCGGAGCCGTCCGGGCCCATGGGGAAGGGCGCGAAGTCGAACTCCAGTTCGGGATTCTCGCCAAACAGGTACCCCACCTGCCACGAACCGCGCACGTCCGTGATGATCTGCTCGTTCTCGAAGGACGCGCCGTCCGGCTTGGGGCCGAAGTCATACTTCTGGCGCAAGTCCTGCTTGAACTGGCCTGCGGCGATACCTTGCGGACTATTGAACGCGGTGGCCGAGATGTCCTCGGTATAGAGCTGGCCGCCGTTGGGATAGAGCCAGTAGCCGAGACCATACAGGCTAAAACCGCTGGGGTCGAAGCCCATACGCAGGATGTTCTCGCCTTCCGTCTCGTGGGACTTCACCGCATACTCCAGGAACGTGTCCCAGTCCCAATTCCACGTGACTTCACGGGAGGGATCCAGGCCCGCGTCCAATAGCAGGCGCGTGTTAAGCCCGACCACGGTGGTGGCGGGGCCGTCATACGGAATTCCGTAGGTCTGGCCGTTGTGCATGTTGAAGAAGCGGCCGGAGTCCACGAACTGGTCCGGGGCCGATTCGGGGTCACGGGCCTGGAACGGGTCCAGCGGCTGCAGGAAGTCTTTCAGCAGCCAGTTGAGGATGAAAGCCACCGAGACTTGCGAGGAGTCCACCTGCTCACCGGCGGCAATCATGGTCGTAACGTGGTTCTGCAGGCCGATGGTGCCCTGCACGTGCACCGACTCGACGGTCACGCCGGGATTGAGTTCGGCAAAGTCGGCCTTGATGCCGTCGAAGTACTCCTGGATGGTGGGTGCGCCGCCGGGCCGCCACCAGTCCGTGTGCACGATGAGGCGGGGCTCCATCGCCTTCGTGTCTTCCATCTCGGCCTTGGGGGCTTCCTCTTCCGCCATCTCCTCTTCGCCCTCCATGGCCGCGGGCGCCGCGCCGCAGGCTGCCAGCAATACGCCGCCGCCTACCACGCCGCCCCAACCGAGGAGCGCGCGTCGACTGAATCGTCCTGTGCTTCTCACGGTATAAGTACCTCCTGAGCACTACCTACGAACACTCGGCACGTTCAATAGCGAACGGAACCGCTGCACTAACGGTACAGATTCGCGATTTAGCTGTCAACGCGCTCACGAATTGCTGTATTGGAATTGTGTGTCTGGGCCTGTGTACGGGCAAGATGCACGCGTGGCACTTGAGGTCAAGCAAAAGCAAAAACTGGGCGGGTCGTACGACCCGCCCAGTCTCTTTCGGCCTATCTAGACCAGCAATTTGCGGAGGTGCTAGACGCCTAGCTCCGCCAAAACGCCATTGAGCAACTCCACGGCCTGGGGGAATGCCTCCTGCACGGTGAGTTCCTGATTGTTCAGGGCGTCCCATACCGGCTGCGTGGCATCGTTGCCAGCGGACGTGTGTACCCAAGGGTACGGACCGGAATTGTCGGCGATGATCTCCAGGTCCTTGAGCACCGGACGTTCTGCCACGCGCGCCAGCCAGGCGTCGCTCTGGTAGAACTCCTTGCGGCCGGCATTGCGCGAAAGGATACCGGCGAAGTACTTCTCCAGGGTCGGCTCGCTATTGACGTAACTGATCCAGTCCCAAGCGAGATCCGGGTCCGGCGAGACGCTGAAGAGGCACCACTGGTTCGTCCAGGTAACGCTGCCCGGCGTCGTGCCGTTGGGGCCCATCGGGAAGGGCGCAAAGTCGAACTCCAGGCTCTCGTTGCGGCCGAAGATGTACCCCACGCTCCACGAGCCCTGCGCGTCAATGACGATCTGCTCGTTGTCGAACGTGGCTCCTTCCGGCTTGGGGCCGAACCCGTGCTTCAGTCTCAAGTCTTCCTTGTACTGGCCCGCCGCGATGCCCTCGGGAGAATCGAAGGCCGCTGCCGTCCAGTCGGGAGTATACAGCCGCGCGCCGTTGGGGTATATCCACCGCGCGATGCCATAGATGCTAAAGCCGTCGGCGTCATAGCCCAAGCGCGAGATATTCTCACCGTCTACTTCGTGCACCTTCTCCGCGTATTCCACGAACGTGTCCCAATCCCAGTTCCAGGTAACTTCGCGGGAGGGATCGAGGCCGGCGTCCGTGAGCAAACGCGTATTGAGCCCGACCACGGTGGTGGAGGGGCCGTCGTACGGGATGCCGTACGTCATGCCGTTGTGCTGGTTGAAGAAGCGGCCGGAGTCCACGAACTTGTCGGGCGCCATATCGGGATTTTGCGCCTGGTACGGATCGAGGGCAACCAGAAAGTCCTTTAGCAACCAGTCGAGGATGAAGGCTACCGACACCTGTGAGGAGTCTACCTGCTCGCCCGCGGCAATCACTGTGGTCACGTGTTCCTGCACGCCTCGGGTGCCTTGGACGAAGACGTACTCCACAGTCACATCGGGGTTGAGTTCCTCAAAGTCGGTCTTGAGGCCGTCGAAGTACTCCTGAATCGTGGGCGCGCCGCCAGGCACCCACCAGTCGGAGTGCACAAGCAAGCGGGGTTCCGCGGTCGTTTCCGCCATTTCGGCCTTGGGGGCTTCCTCTTCGGCCATCTCCTCTTCGCCATCCATGGCCGCGGGCGCCGCACCGCAAGCTGCCAGCAGTACGCCGCCGCCTACTACGCCGCTCCAGCCGAGGAGCGCGCGTCGACTAAATCGTCCTGCGCTTCTCATGTAAGAGAACCTCCTGAGCACTACCTACATGACTACTCTCGGCGCGTTCAACGAGGAACACGCCCATTGCCACCAAAGGTACAGCGTTGCGATTTTGCTGTCAACACGCTCACGACACGATGAATTGAGTTTGCGTGTCGCGTTCACCGGGCAGGGGGGCCAAGCGTGGCAAAGGGACAGGACAAAGCGAAGACTGGGCGGGTCGCACAACCCGCCCAGTCCTTTCGCTCCGCTTAGAGGCAATGTGGAAGAGCCGCTTACGTGCCCAGTTCCTGCAATACGCCGGTGAGCAATTCCACCGCTTGCGGGAACGCCTCTTGTACGGTGAGTTCCTGATTGTTCAGGGCGTCCCACACCGGCTGCGTGGCTTCGTTACCAGCGGATGTGTGGAGCCACGGGTACGGACCGGAGTTTTCAGCGATCTTCTCCAGATCCCCCAGCACCGGGCGTTCTGCCACGCGCGCCAGCCAAGGTTCGCTCTGGTAGAACTCCTTGCGTCCGGCATTGCGGGAGAGGATGCCGGCGAAGTACTTCTCCAGCGTTTCCTCACTGTTCACCCAACTCATCCAGCTCCACGCCAGTTCGGGGTCTGGCGAGACACTGAAGAGGCACCACTGGTTCGTCCAGGTCATGCTGCCCGGGGTCTCGCCGCTGGGACCCATGGGGAAGGGCGCAAAGTCAAACTCAAGGTTTTCATTGCGGCCGAAGATGTACCCGACACTCCACGAGCCTTGGATATCCATGACGATTT
This sequence comes from Chloroflexota bacterium, assembly GCA_022824225.1. GTDB lineage: Bacteria > Chloroflexota > UBA11872 > VXOZ01 > VXOZ01 > VXOZ01. The sequence goes on along the minus strand of JAJEAH010000017.1, from coordinate 31,259 downwards.
GCTCGTTTTCGAAGGTCGCGCCCTCCGGCTTGGGGTCGAACTTGTGCTTCAGTTTCAAGTCTTCCTTGAACTGGCCCGCGGCAATGCCCTCCGGCGAATCAAACACCGCTGCCGAATTGTCGGCATTGTAGAGGGTGGCGCCATTGGGATAGATCCACCGCGCGATGCCGGAAATGCTAAAGCCGCCGGTGTCATAGCCCAGGCGCGTGATATTTTCGCCGGATACCTCGTGCACCTTCGTCGCGTATTCCACGAACGTGTCCCAATCCCAGTTCCACGTGACCTCACGGGAGGGATCCAGGCCGGCGTCCGTCAGCAGGCGCGTATTGGTCGCAACCACGTTGGTGGAGGGACCGTCATACGGCAGGCCGTAGGTCATGCCGTTGTGCATGTTGAAGAAACGGCCGGAGTCCACGAACTTGTCCGGCGCGGTATCGGGGTCCCGGGCCTGGAACGGGTCCAGCGGCTGCAGGAAGTCCTTCAGCAACCAGTTGAGAATGAAGGATACCGAGACTTGCGAGGAGTCTACCTGCTCGCCCGCGGCAATCATCGTGGTCACGTGGTCCTGTAGGCCGAGGGTGCCCTGCACGTGCACCGACTCGACGGTCACGCCGGGATTGAGTTCGGCAAAGTCGCCCTTGATGCCGTCGAAGTACTCCTGGATGGTGGGCGCGCCGCCGGGCCGCCACCAGTCCGTGTGCACGATGAGGCGGGGCTCCATCGCCTTGGTGTCTTCCATCTCGGCCTTGGGGGCTTCCTCTTCAGCCATCTCCCCTTCGCCATCCATGGCCGCGGGCGCTGCGCCGCAGGCCGCGAGCAGTACGCCGCCGCCCACTACGCCGCCCCAGCCGAGGAGCGTGCGTCGACTAAACTGTCCTGCGCTTCTCATGTAAGAGAACCTCCTGAGCACTACCTACATGACTACTCTCGGCGCGTTCAACGGGGAACGCAACCGTTGCCCTAACGGTACAGAGTTGCCAAATTGCTGTCAACACATTTCCCGAACAATGCCGGGAAACCTCACGGCAGGTTCCGGCAGATGGCAAACCGGCGCAGTGTCCACAGCGTGTCAATGGCTTACGCATACGCCGATCCATGGGCGGCTTGCTTCAGCAGTCTTGCAGACGATGCGCGCAAAGCCGGGGGACGCCGACCCATGGGCGGCTCGCCTCAACCCCGCGCCCCTATGGCGGCGGTCGCTTGGCCTGGGGCTTCGGGGGCGCCGCCGCCCTGCCTTCTTCGCGCGGGCGGGTAGCCGACGGTAGCGCTTCGACAGGCTCAGCGCGAACGGCTGCCTTGCTCGACCGGGCGGGTAGCCGGCCTTAGCGCTTCGACAAGCTCAGCGCGAACGGCCGGCCTGCGACTGCATGGGAGCTGCGCAGGAGGGCGCGTGCGCGAGCTACCACTCGAACACCACGCCCAGCCAGTCCGACCCGCCCCGGGCGATCATGTCATAGGTCTCCGGCGCTTGATCCGGCTGCATGCGGTGGGTGATGAGGTGGTCTACCTTCAGCGCCCGCCGCGCCAGCAGGTCCAGTATCTCCGCCCGGTTGCGTTCCTGCGTCCAGGGATAGTACGGGTGGGCGATCATGGGCGAGCGCGGCTGCAGCACGCCGATGATGCTGAGTTCCTTGGTCTGCAGGGGGTCGAAGAGCGGGATTTCGACGACGCGCGGGATGCTGCCCACCAGCAGGACCTTGCCGCTCTGGGCGGCCATGTCCATGAGCGTGCGGATGGCGGTGCCGCTGCGGGTGGCGTCGAAGCCGTAGGTGACGCCCGCGCCGTCCGTGGCTTCCATCACCCGCTGCACCACGTCTTCTTGCTCCGCGTTGACCAATACGGGAGTGCCGCTCTGCGCTCCCTGCTCTAAACGGATGGGAAACACGTCGATGCCGATGACGGGATGCACGCCGTTCAGGCGCAGGAGTTGGCAGAGGAGTTGTCCCACCACGCCCTGGCCGACGACGGCGGCGCTTCGGCCAAGTTTCGGTTCGGCCTTGCGAATGCCGTGCATGGCCACCGCGCCCAACGTGGTGAACGTGGCGTCGGCGGGTGCGACGCCGTCGGGCACCTTGAGCAGCGTCTGCGGCGCACCGGCGCTGCCCGCGGCGCGGCTGACGACGTGGTGGGAGGCGTGCCGCCCGTTGCTCAAGACCCGGTCGCCCACGGCGAATCCGGCGACCGCTGCGCCCACGTCCTCCACCACGCCGACGTTGGAATAGCCGGGGTACTTGGGAAAGTTGTCGTAGTTCAGATTGCCGAGCAGGTTCGAGAGTTCCGTGCCGGCGCTGATGCCGCTGACCTCTGTGCGCACCAGCACGTCGTGGGGCCCCAGCGGCGGCAGCGCGACGGTTTCGAGCGTGACCTCATTGCGCTCGGGAAAGACGATTTGGGTGGCTTGCATGGGAATGGCTCCTTTTTGGGTAGAGGCGGGGGACAAGCCCTAATGCTGTCGCATTAAGTTTTTGCCTTGGTTTGCCATGGTAGTCTCTGTTGCTAAGGCGATTGAAACTCAGTTTCGCTGTCGTAGGGGCACGACATGTCGTGCCCCTACGACAGCTTGACAACCCAAGTGGCGACTGTCTATCGCGCGCTTTCGACTTTAATGCGACAACACTTGGGGACAAGCCCCCGCGCTACGGCTTCTCCAAGAGACGGGGGACAAGCCCCCGCGCTACGGTGGTTGGCTTCATGCTCCCAAATGGGGGATGCGCCGCCGCGCAGCTCGCTACGTTTGCACTGTGCGCGAAAAGACCCATAATAGGATGTAGTTTTACCGTTGACAGGTTCAATTGTACGGGAAAGGACGCAAGCAGGCATGTTAGGTGTTGGCATCATCGGGTGCGGCGGCATCAGCAACGGCCACGCGCGCGGCTGGAACGCGAACGGCGACCGCGCCAAGGTGGTGGCGGTGGCGGACGTGGTGGACGAAGCCGCGCAGACCCGCGCGGCGCAAGTAGGCGGGGCCAAGACGTACGCGGACTTCAACGATCTGCTGCAAGACCCCAACGTGGACGCGGTGGACATCTGCCTGCCCCACCACGTGCACAAAGCGGCCGCGGTGGCGGCGGCGAACGCCAAGAAGCACATCCTCATCGAGAAGCCGCTCTGCCTCACCATGGACGAAGCCAAGGAAATCGAGGCGGCGGTAACGGCCAATGGCGTCACGCTCATGTGCGCCCACAACCAGGTGTTCATGGAATCGGTCCAGCAGATGAAGCCCCGCATCGAGGACGGGCTGGTGGGAGACGTCTACTGGATTCATTCCGCCGACTGCTTCCTGAGCCGGCCCTTCATCCGCACGGGTTCCGCCGCGCTGGCGTCTCACGCGCCCGGCTCGTGGCGCGCCAAGCGCGAGTTCATGGGCGGCGGCGAACTCATCGACACCGGCTACCACCCCACGTACCGCCTGCTCTATTTGGCCGGCGCCAAGGCGTTGACGGTGAGCGCGGTGCTCACCAATCACCGCTTGCCCCAACTCGACGGCGAGGATACGGCGCAGGTGCTGGTGACGTTCGACAACGGCGCCACCGGCCAAATCCTCAGTTCGTGGGCCATGAACCTGCCGTCCGGCTACATGATCCACGTGGTCGGCGACCGGGGCACGCTTTCGGCCGGCGCCGGCCGCCTCGAGTTCAAGGCCAACGGCATGGACCAACCGGCGGTGCGCGAACTTGAGGTGCCCGACACCTTCACCCGGGAGATCGAGCACTTCATCGGCTGCCTGGAGAACGGCGAGACCCCGGTGCAAAGCCTGGCTGACGGCATTGCCACGCTCCGGCTCATCCGCGGGGCGTATCAGTCGGCGGAAGAGCAGCGGATCGTGCAACTCGACACGGTCTAGGCGCGGCAGCGCAAGTTTGCGGTAAGAGGCAAGGCGGGCGCAATGCCCGCCTTGCGCGTTGTACTGCCAACCCGGCGCGGGTGAAACGCTCTGCCCGCCTTGCGCGCGCCGGCTCCGGTACTGCTTAGACGTCCGGCGCGGCGGGCGGGGGCCGTGTGCGCTGAACACGCCGCCTACACCGCGCGAACGAAGCTCAGTTCCTGCACCACTGCCAGAATTGCCGAAAAGATAGGTGACGGAAAGATGCCCATGCCGCAGCAGAACAGGGCCAAGACGATGGCCATGGCGGCGCCGGGACGGGAAAACGGCCGGATTCTGCCCGGAATCTGCACGGGTTGCAGGCACGCGCGCAGCGCCCGGGCGTAGGCGAGCATCAGGAGGCCGCTGCCGGCGAGCAGCGCGAAGAGAAACCACTCGCCATGCTGGGATGCGGCCTGAAAGACGAGCCAGCGCCCGGGAAAGCTGGCAAAGCCCGGCACGCCCACGATAGAAAAGCTCCCCACCGCGAAGGCCAGCGTGAGTAGCGGCGCGCGCGAGGCAAGACCGGCCAATCGCGGGTACGTCACGCCGCCCAGGCGCTCTTCCATCACACCAACCAAGACCGCCAGCAGAAAGAGCGCCGCGGCCATGGCAAGGGCCTGGTAGAGAATGCCGGCCACCGCCAAGGCGGATCGGGACGCCACGCCAATGACGATGAAGCCGCTGGCGCAAACGGCTGAATACCCGAGCAGACCCCGCAAGTCGCTGGCGCTGAAGGCCAAGAGCGCGCCGAGCACGACCGTCGCCAGCCCGCCCAAGGCCGCCGTGGCGTTTATTTGCGCGTCATTGGTAAGCCAGGGAAACGTCGCCATCACGGACACCAAGAACGCCGTGGTGCCGGTTGGCAGCACGGCGGCAATCAGAGCAAACCCCATCACGGGCGCGCGGTACGCCACGTCCGGCAGCCAGAAGTAGAGCGGCGCGGCGGCCAGCAACGTGCCGAATCCCACGGAGAGCACGGCGGCGATGGCGTGAACGCTGATTTCCGTTTCCGGACTTACACGGTACTGGTCCACCAGCAGCAAGCCCAGCACGAGTAGGGCGCCGCCGAGCGCCATCATGAGGGTGTAACGAATGACCGTGGTGCCGATGCGCTGTGTGGGCAGGCTGCCCAATATGCCCATGGCCGCCACCACGTGCGCCAATTGGACCAAGGCCGCGGCCACAACGTAGCGGGTGTAGATCATGGCGCCGGCGGCGACGATGGCCGCCAAGAGGCACACCGTCATGGGGAAGAACTCGCCCTGGCTGCGTATGAGATGGTAGACCAGCGTGAGGGAAAGGAGGCCGAGCACGGTCAGCAACGGGATGCGCGCCCGGGGGTCGAGTTGCAAAGACAGCGTGAGGACTGGGCTCTGGGCATCGACGTTCAGGATCGCCACCAGCGCTATCGTGCCGAGCAGCGCGCCCAAGGCCAGCGCCCCCGCGGCGGAATTCCACCGGCGGGCGACCAATGTCAGCCCGGCCCCGCCCACCAGGACTAGGAGCACGTGCAACGGCGCGAGTAACGTACTATTGGCTAACATTGCGCTCCAAGACGCCCTCGAAGGCGATGATCTGCACCAGCGTGACCAGGAATCCCACACCGACCAACACCAGCCCTTCTACCGTGAGCAGCGCCATGCCCTGTTCGCCGAGAAAGAGGCAGACGACGAAATCCAACCCATGGACGATGAGCAACACGCCCATGCCGAGGCCAAAGATGCTGGACCGCAGCACGACGGTGAAGAAGCCGATGAGCAGCACGCCGGCCGCTCCCATGGTGGCGATGGGCGCGATGAGGGGCGGCATGCGCTCGGCCAGCAAATATGCTGCCAAAATGCCCAGCACGGCCACGCCGACCAACGTGGGGGTCTCGAATATCGCTTGGTTCTGCAACGGCCGCTCCCGCTCTACCCACAGGGCGACGGCCAGCATGACGGCCACGGTGAAGCCGATGATGATGCGGGTAACCCCGACCACCGTGCCCGAATATGACATGAGCAGCAGCGACGTTCCCAGATACGTGGCTACCAGACCGGCGAACGCGGCCAACCACGCGCGAATCACCAGCACCGTGCACGCGCCGGTGAGCAGCAAAGCGAGCATGAGGTGTTCCCACGTCATAGGGCAAGCCCTTGCGTTTCCAGCAGCAGGATGAAGAGTCCCAGCAGGGCCAACATGGCGATCGCGACGTAGTAGCGCCGCTCCGCCGCTACCGACGTCCGGCCGAGGGAAGTCAAGAAGCGGCCCAGGAGCATGAGCATGCCGTTCGGCGGGACCAGCAGCCGGTCGGCGGCAGTGCCGATGGCCCGGGCAATGGACGCGATTTGGCGGCGGTCGCGGGGATGCATGCGCCGCAAGAGCAGCACGGCAACGAGGCCCAGACCTCCCATCAGCGCGGTGGCGGCGGCGCCAAAGACCAGATGCGGCGTCCAGGCAAGGGTGGCCTCTCCCGGCATGGCAAAGTGGCTGATGGTGGTCGCCGCCGGCCACACGATATCGGCAAACCGCCACTGCAATACCGCCGAGACGATGACGCCCGCCACCAGGAGCCAGGCCAGGTTTCCTTGGTCCAGCAAGGCGTCCAACCGCCGCACGGACGTCACCGGCGGGTTGACGAAGAGGCGCTGCATCCAACGCCCGAAGGTCACCACCGTGGTGATGCCAAACAGGATGATGAGGCCCTGCACCGGCAGGGCCCACGCCTCCCGCGCGACTGCGGCAAACAGCAGTGAACGCGAGGCGGCGGCGAGGGGCAGCGCGATGCCCGCCAGGGCGGCGACCCCAATCACCACGATGGCCGCCGGCAAGGCCCAAAACGCCCGCGGGCTCCTGCGGTGGATGCCAAGCAGCGACGGGCCTGCCGCCGCGACGAAGGCCATGCCAATGCTGCCGCACAGCAGGATCAGTCCCGCCCCCGCCACTGCCTGATACGTGCCCACTGCCACCGCCACGGCAATGAGTCCGGCGTGGCCGATCCAGTTTACGGCCAACAATGACGCCAACCTGCCCATGGCCAGCATGGCGGCAATGGAAAGAGCCAAACTCACGCCGCCGACAACTAACAGCGGATTCGACCACGGCAGAAAGGGGTCCGGACCGGCCATCACCAGGAAGCGCGCCACCACGTAGGCAGCGCCGAGCAGCATGATGCCGGCCATGTGCGCGTAAATGGGGGCCAGATGGCCCCGCAGGGAGGCGGCCCACCCGTGAAAGGGCGGCCAACTGGCACGGGCAGCCACGGCGACCAGTACGAGTCCTATCACCAAGGGGTCGAATACGCCGGCGGGAATGTCACCAAACAAGTACTGGTCGCTGCGGCGCGAGATCATGAGAATGGCCGCCAGCAGGCCGTAACCCGAAAAGTGGTTGACCATGAGCAGGCGCACAGCCGCGGCGCTCACCTGGGGCCGCTCTTCCCGGGGCAGCACGGCCAGGAAGTAGCCGGCCAAGCCCAGGGCTTCCCAAAAGACGTAGAGAAAGAGCAGATTCTCCGAGAGCACCAAGCCCCCGTAGGCGCAGAGCGTAAGCAACACGTAAGCATAGGCCCTGCCCATCTGGTCACGCGGCAGGTGGGCTGCCGGCAAAATCCAGAGGTGGCAGAGAATCGCCGCCGCTCCCAACCACAGGAAGAGCACGCTCACGGAATCCAGCCGAAAGGCCAGCACGATGGCGTTATTGAGCAGCGCGAGCCACGTGCCGATCTCCGCCGTTACCGGTGAATCGGCGCGTATAGTCGCATAGACCGAAAGCTGCGCCAGCAGCCCGGCAACGGCAAGGGTCGCGATGATGGGGTAGACCGCAATCCATTTGTACGAGAGGCGCAGCAGCAGGACGAGCGGTTGGGCCCAAGGCCAGCGCAGCAAGCGTTGCTGCAGCCACGTGCTGCCTCGCACGACGAAGTCGGCGCCGATGAAGAGCACGCTCAGGCAGAGCAAGATTGCGGCCGGTCCAAGCAACCAGGGCAAAGGGGCGCCGGCCAGAAAGTCCTGCACGAAATCCGCACTTTCAATCTGATGATGGTTGCTGTAGCCGCTTGTTGAAACCGTTCTTGAATGACGTCTTTGGAAGACTCAATTGGAAGCGGTCTTCAAAAAACGCTAACTGAAGTTTCTTACGGTAGTCGTCTGCAGAAGTCGCCTGCAAAAGACGCCTGCAAGAAGCGCCTACGAAAGTCGCCAAGCGAGGAGGCTCATGGGAACGCTGCCGCCGTCCAGGCCGCTCGGCCCGGGAGCGTCTGCCGCCTGCCGTGTATTGTACTGCGCTGCGCCGCGGCTCGCCCAGGTCGCGTGACGCGCCCCGCCTGCGCCGGCAGCGCGCGCCGGGCGGATCACACCTGGAAATACTCCCGCCAGCGGCGGTTGACGAGGTCCGTGATTTCCGGGCTCATCTCGATGTCCAACGGCCACTCCCGGGTAAAGCCCTCTTCCGCCGTCTTGCGCGTGGCGTCCACCCCCATCTTGCCGCCGTAGTTCGGCAGCACGGAGGCGTGGTCCAAGGAATCCACCGGCCCTTCCACTATCACGGTGTCCCGCTTCCAGTCCACGTTGTTGCCCATGCGGAAGAGGACTTCGGACGTATCCTGCACGTCGATGTCGTCATCCACCACCACGATGAACTTGACGCACATCATCTGGTGCAGGCTCCAGAGCGCATACATGGTCTTGCGGGCGTGGCCGGGGAAGCGCTTCTTGATGGAAACGAAGACGATATTGTGAAATATGCCTTCGTCCGGCAGCGCAATGTCGTTGACCTCCGGGACCATCATCTTGATCAGGGGCAAGAAGATGCGCTCGGTGGCTTTGCCCATGAAGAGGTCTTCCATGGGCGGACGACCCACCACGGTGGTCACGTAGATGGGATTGCGCCGGTGGGTGATGGCGGTGATGTGGAAGACGGGGTACTCGTCCGCGATGGAGTAGTAGCCGGTGTGGTCGCCAAACGGGCCTTCCGTGGCGAACTCGCCCGGCTCCACGTAGCCTTCCAGCACGATCTCGCTATTGGCGGGCACATGCACGTCCACGGTCTTGCCCTTGACCAGTTGCACCGGGCCGCCGCGCAAGAATCCGGCAAAGAGAAACTCGTCTATGCCCTGGGGCAGAGGCGCGGTGCCTGAGTATACGGCCGCCGGTTCGGCGCCCAGCGCGACAGCGAGTTGCAGGCGTTCCTTCTTCTCCGAGCTGTCGTCATAGTGCTCGCGCCCGCCTTTGTGCCGCTGCCAGTGCATGGCGGTGGAGTTCCGGCTGAGCACCTGCATGCGGTAGCAGCCCACGTTGCGCTTGCCGGTGTTGGGATCGTAGCTGCACACCAGCGGCAGCGTGATGTACTTGCCGGCATCGAGCGGCCAACACTTGATGATGGGCAGCGCGTTCAGGTCCACGTCGTCGCCGGTGAGCACCACCTCCTGGCACGGCGCGGAGCTCACCTCCTTCGGGGCGATGCGGGAGAGCTTGAGCAATTCGCCGCCGGCTTGGAGTTTGGCCGCCAGCCCTTCCGGCGGGCCGCCCAGGGCGATGCCCAACAGGTTGTCCAACTTGAGCGGCAACTCCGCCCATGAATCGGCGCCCAGCGCCCAGGCCGTGCGCTGCTCCGAGCCGAACGTGTTGATGAGCAGCGGCATGTCCGAGCCCTGCACGTTTTCGAAGAGCAGCGCCGGGCCGCCCGCTTTGGTGACCCGGTCGGTGATTTCGGTGATTTCGAGTTCCGGGCTGACCGGCGCGGCGATGCGCTGCAATTCCCCTTTGTCTTCCAGGAACGCGACGAACTCGCGCAGGTCTTTGAACGTGGGTGGCATCTGGTGGTTGGGGTGCTCCGTGGTTGTTTGTGGGCGGCCGCAGGTTTGGCGCCTGCGCTGCCGCGTCTGCCGTCGCATTGCCACAGGTTGCAAACCTGTGCTACCGGAAGTCGATCTTCCTCTTTTGGTCTCCGTTTGGCGCATGGCGGCGGCGCGCGCAACCCAACTTCCGCATGGGCTCGCCGGCCGCCCCACCGGCGCTGCAGCCTCTCTATGCCCCGCAGTTCTCGCAGCGCCGGATTACGTCGCCGCGATACTCTCGCGGGCCTGGCGTACGACGGCGCGCATCGCCTTGGCGTTTGCGGTCACGCGCTCGAACTGTCCGTCCAAGCTCTGCCAGTTGAGCAGTCCCGCGCCTACGCCCAGCGCCAGCGCGCCGTTCTCGATGTAGTCCGCGGCGTTATCCACCGTGATGCCGCCGGTGGGCAGCAGGGGAATGGAGCCAAACGGCCCCTGCAACTCCCGGAGAAAACGCGGCCCGAGCAAGTTGACCGGAAACACCTTCACGATACTCGCGCCGGCGCGCAGGGCCGTGAACACCTCAGTCGGCGTGAACGCGCCGGGCACCACCATGCAGTCGCGCTCGTTGGCGAACGCCACGATGCCGGTATCCAGGTGCGGTGAGACGAAGAACTCGGCCCCGGCGGAGTACGCCCGTTCGGCTTCCTCTACCGAGAGCACGGTACCGGCGCCGATAGCCATGTGCTCGCCCAGGTTGGCGCGCAGGTCGGCGATCATCTCCAGCGCGTTGGGCGTATTGAGCGTGATTTCCATCACGTCGGCGCCGCCCGCCAGCAGGGCTTCACCAATAGGCACGGCCCAGTCCGGCGGCACGTTGCGAATGATCATCACCATTCCGGCTGCTCTAGTGCGCGCGATTTGCGCAGCCGTGCGTGTTCCCTGCAACGTCTGCATGGCTGTCTCTCTGTTGAAGGTGGTGGTCCGAACTGCGGCGGCCTCCCGCCCGGTAGCGGCTTGCCGTATCCTATTATATACCGGAAGCTGCGGGTTCGTGGCTGCGCGACTTGCGGTCTATGGCCGCACGACTTGCGGCAGCTTGGCGGTGGCTGCCACGCAACGCTCCCCGGATTACTGCGGGCGCCCTGATGACGGAGCAAGCCGGACGTTCTCAGTGAGTTGGGGAGCGCTCGGCCTTGGGCAGCGCAGGGCGGCGGAACTACCAGGCGCGCCGACTCACTGGTAGACGGCGACCAACACTGCGTCATCCGGATTCTGCAAGTCGTTGAAGACGACGATGCAGCGTCTACCCACCGTCACGGCGGGCGCGTTGAGGCCGCGATTCACGGCTATGCCGGTGAGAAAGGTGGGGAATGAGCCGGTAAGCTGCACGTCCGCCAGCCAGGTCGCCGCGTCGAACGCCTTCACGATCCCGCTCAGGGCCGCGCCGGGCGCGACGCCGGTGGTGTCCATATTCTGTGCCATACGTGTGGTTCTCCGTATTGAGTGGTTGCAATGTCCGGCCGATCGACGCGGCGGCAAACGGGCACGTCCCCCATGCGTTGGCCACGCCGTGTGCCCCACGCCCCTATGCCTCTTCCACAGCCCCGCACTGCAACGTCATCGTGTATTCGGCGTCGCGGGGCGTGTAGCGGTGGCGGATCCCGGCGATGCGCAGCTTGCCGTGGGCGTGGCCGGCCGTTTGAAAATCAACCACGTCGCCGACTTGGAGCGCGGGATTGTACGGCACGTCCACGGTGTAGGCATTGCTTTCGCGGCGGATGCCGGCTAGCACCGCTGCCGCCCGGCTCTGGCAGGCGGCCGCTTGGGTCAGTTGCGTGTCCGTGACCAGCAGGGTCTGCGCGCCGCCGCGGCCGCGAACGCCGTCCCAGTCCCAGGCTTCGCCCAACACGCCCTTGCCCTGCACCAGCACGTGGTTTACGCTGTCGCGCTGCCGCCAGGCCCCGGCGAATTCCTGACCCGAATACGTCCATGCCGTTTGGTCCGCCCCGGGAAAGAAGCAGCGCACACTGCCATCGGCTTCCACCCGCCACCAGAGACCGGTCAGGGCGGTCAGCCGGTCCACCATCGCCCGCCAGGGCTGGCCGGCGTGCAGGGCAAACGTGGGCAGGACGGCGGCAAAGCGGGCGTCGCCGTCGTCGGTCAGGCGCACGCCGCCGGCGCGGTACCACGCCTCGGCCAGCAGCGCCCGCACGGATGTGCCGGCATACGCCCAGGTCTGGGCCACGCGGCCGCGGGTCCGCACGCTGGCGTCAGCAGCCGTAACGCGGGCCGTACGGTCCGGCAAGAGCGCGACGTCCTGCACGATCAACTCGGCCATGGAAATCCGTTCCACGCCCTGGGCCGTCTCGTAGCCCGCGCGCACGTCCAGGCTCGTTCCGGCTCGCAGTGTCTTGCCGAGCCAGCCGCTCAGGGCGAGATCGCCATTATCCAGCAACAGGCGGGCGGAACCGGTCTCGTTGGCGCGCTCGTCCCATTCGAAGTCCAGCACACGACTCGAAACGTCGCGGTGCTGGTCCGCGTTTGTGGCGGCATAGCCGCCGTAGGCGTACGCGGTCTCGTGGTTCAGCAGCCAGTAGCGCCGGGCGTCCTGGCGCAGCCACCAGCCGCCAGCCGCGGATTCGCGCTCCACCGGCGTGCCGTCGGCAAAGACGCCCCAGGCGTGCGCCGCGGCGTGGCGCCAGCGCCCGAAACTGAGGCCGGAGACCACGCCGTTGTCCCGCTCCAGATACGCGACGCGATAGGCCTGCTCCCAGTGGGATACCGTGGGATAGAGCAAGTCCCGCTGCGTCGTGCTGTCGTCCACCCGCGCAATGGTCGTAAGCGGGCCCCAATTCGTGCCGTTGCTGCGGCAGCCCATGATCGAGGAGCCGGTAGTGCCCGCCACGCCGCCCCACAGCGAGAGCGCCAGATGCCAGGCTGAGCCATCCCAGGCGCCGCCAATGCCGCCACAGGCCGAATATGTGCCGTGGGGCCATTCGTCCGCCTGCCAACTCCCATCGGATTCATACAGCCGGTAGACGGTCACGCCGCCGCCGGTCTTGTCCGTAGCCAGGAAGATGCTGCCGTTACCGCCGTAGCAGAGCGCCCGCACGATCTGCCGGGCGTTCCAGAGACTCTCCGGATCGCTCCACGTGGCGCCGCCGTCGGCGCTGGTCCGGCGGTAGACCGTGGTGAGGGATACGTAGACTATTATCACGTCGCCGTTGGGCAACACACCCGCGCCGACGCCCGCCGCGCCGGTGACCCGCGTCTGCAGGGCGTGCCACGCCGTCCACTGGCTTGCCTGCTCGGTATCCGCAATGCGCTGGTAGGAAACCGTGGCGGCGCGGATGCCGCGTTCCGAGGAAACGTCCACTCGCCAGAGCGCGCCACCGGTGTCCACGAAACAGGCGCTGGCGGCTGCCGCGCGCGTATCGCTGCGGACGTGCGCATAGTGGTGCGCCGCATCCCGCAGCGTGAATTGCATAGCCGGCCTGCGGACAGATCCGTCCACCGCCGCGGCCAGGGTCGGGCTCAGTTGCCGCGCCATGGCTAGACCTCCCGCAATTCGACGCGCGTTTCCCACTCCAGCACCCATAGCTTCGCCTTGCCAAAGGGAATGATGCGGTCTTCACACGCGGCAAAGCGGACACGATAGCTGTCGCCCAGGGGATCGACGAACGTGAGGCCCGCGTTGAGACTGGCGTAGAACTCCCAGAGCCGGTCGCGCCATTGCCGCGCGGTGGTGGCGTTGTCCGTGCCGTCCAGGTTGCGTATCTTGTCGCGGCAGAGGACGACGAACGCGAATTCGCGCTTGCCCAGGCCGTTTTCAACGTATGAAACTGTGCCCGCGGCCGTGCGCCGCGCCTGGACGTGCCGCGGTTGGGTCATGGTGAAACTGCCGGGCTTCAGGTAGAAGCCCACCGCCGCGCCGCCGTTCACGTTAGGGCCGGCCAACGTGACGTTGCAGTCCACCCCGATAGTTGCCATGCGCTTCGCATTTCCTCTCTTGCGTGTGTTGCCGTGCCGCCGGTGCGCGTGGGTTCACGCTTCCACCAAGGTCACGGCAATTTCCCATTCCGGCCGCACCCAATACCCCGAGGCCGCCGCGATGCGTTCTTCCAGCTTCAGCGCATGGACGCTGTACTCCGCGCCCATGCGGTCCGTGAAGCTGAGCGCCTCCGCTTTGGCGGCGGTCGCGCGCAGGTCCGCGCGGTACGTGGCGGCAGTGGTGGGATTGACCGTGCCGTTGTAGTTCAGGTGATTGGCGTAGGCGAGCACGGTAAAGTGCCACACCTGCTTGCCGGCGCCCAGGTCAACGGCAGCCGGCCCGGCGGCGGCGTCAGGTTCCGCGGCGATGACTCTGGGCGTTTCGACGCGATAAGAACCGGGTTTGACGAAGTAGCCGTGGCCATCCAAAATCACCGAGCAGTCTTCACCGACGGTTGGCATGTGTTCTCACCTAATCTCTACCAGCGTGGCGACGATACGGTTCGGCGCGCCGGTCAAGCCCAGGCGCACGAGTTCCTGGATGCGGTACTTCCGGACGCGCGCCACCTGCGCCTGATCGGGCGTGTCGGCAACGGCGACCGCGTCGGAAAAATCCACGTCATGCGCGAACTCCGCCGTCACGGTCGCCGTGCGCTGTTCGGCGCGTTCCGCCCGGTGCGCTCCCGCCGCCGGCGCGCCGCGCGCTTCTTTCCACGTGCATTGCGCCGTGGCGTAGGTGGTGGTCTGGCCGGTCTTCTGGATTAGCGTGACCGTCCGCAACCGGCCGCGCCGCACCCACGCGCGGTTCGCCAGCACGTGCGCGGCTTGCTTCCTATCGAGCATTTCTCTTCCTCCCGCCTATTCGGACCATCTCCGGTTTCTGGTATTCCCACGCGCGCAAGGCCGATGGCGGCCGCACGATCCACAGCCGGTACGCCCACGCGGTCTTCCCGCGCGCACAAGGCCGGTGGGCCACGCGTTCCCTCTGCCCGCCACGGCGGCGAAGTCAGGGGCCGAGCGCGTGCCGCCGCGGGGGCCGCGTGTCCGTCCTGCCGGCATGGGACGGAAGCCGCAATCGCGCCCCCGCGCCGGTTCTTCCAGGCGCAGCGCGCCCATTCCGCCAGGTCCCGGCAACAAGACTGCCGCGCCGCCGCAACCTCCCATCTCGGCGCTACCGCCCTGTCCCGGCGCCGTCCAACGTCCACGCCACACTCCCCCGCACCTGCTGCGCCCGCTCCTCTTTCAGCGCCGCCAACTCGCGCTCGAACTTCTCCCGCGCCGTATTGCCTTTCTCCCACCACGCCGCGCTCACCATGCTCGTGTCCACGGCTGCGCCTTGCTGGCCGTCGGTGTAGCGAAAGTTGTCGGATCTGGGCGTGGCGTAAGCCAGGCAGGCGTAGGCGTACGCGCCCGTCGTCAGCAGGCCGCTGTAGGCATCCGGCGCCGTCCACTGGCGGTCGCTCGCCGTGTGCTTGGTGCCCCAACGCACCCGCACCGGCTCCGCAGCGGCGGGCGCTTCCGGTGTCAGGAGAAAGACGAACCCCGGCGCGCCCTCGCTGGAGGGCAGCACCATGAAGGTGCAGAGCTGGGGCGGGTAGCCCCCGGTAGGCCACTCCACCTCTTCCACGCTCCACACGTCCGTCAGACTGCTCAAGTCCACCAGGCGCGAGTCCGCGCTGGTGGTCAGCGTGGCGTCGCGGGTCCACGGCGCCGCTCTGGAAAGCTCCGTCACGGCGCGGTCGATGGCGTGGTCGAGCATGGCGTCGCTGAAACGCGGCTCGTCATCGTCCGGGTCGAATAACTCCTGGCGGAGCGATGTGCGAAATTGGCTCAGAGTCATGGGCAATCCTCATGTGGAAACTACAAACGTGATGCTCGGCGCGACGAGACGCTCCGTTCAAGCGGCCAACCGCCGCACGCGGCGGCGCCCTCCCAGGCGGTTGACAGGGCGCGCCTCGTTCTCCGCCACAGCAACCGGCGTAGGGGCACGACATGTCGTGCCCCCTACGGGGACATCGCCAAGCGCACTGCTGGGGCGCATGGCGCGGGCCCCGCGTCGTGCCCCTACGGGGACTCTCCGGTGGAAAAGGGTTAAAGCCTGCCCGTACCCCTTGCTACGCGGTATCGGAACGGTACGGGAGTAAGGGCAAGGCCGCGCCCGGCGCGGCGCAGGTTGCAAACCTGCGCTACCGGAGAATGCGGTAGGGCGTGCCACGTTCTTCTCCCCGGCGGGGTAGGGCACGACATGTCGTGCCCCTACGGGGACGTCTCCCTCTCCCGGTGCGTAAACGCGCTAGGCCACCTCCGCCCAGTACGCGCCCCGGTAGTCCAGCCAGCCGCCGCCGAACTCCCAGCGCACCTTGTAGCTGATGGCGTCGTTGGTGAAGACCGAGCCCGCGGTCGGGTTGTCCTGCACCAGCAGTTCCGGCGTCTCCTGGCCGTTGATGAAGCCCACCTCCAAGCACTCGATCTGGGCCGGATCGGCCATGAGATAGTAGTCCTTGGCGTCGGTGAACTGCGGCACCACGATGGGCTCCAGCATGCCTTGCAGGGGATTGGCGTCGTTGTTCTGGCTGCCGGGCAGCAGTGTGCTGTTGAGCAACGTCACCGCCGTCCAGTAGAGATCCGGCGGCAGGAGCAGGTACCGGGGCCGGATGCCCAAGCGCTTGCCGGCGCTGTTGGTCTGCTTCATCATGGCCGTGATGGCCGCTTGCAGCGCCGAGGCCGCCAGCGCGTCCGTTCCCCGGTTCTGGTGCGTCGTCTGGCTATCGGCGTCGAACACGGTCGAACTATCGGCAAGCTGCGGATTGTCGGTAAAGAGGCCGTACACGAATTCGTTGATGGTCGTGGCGGCGGCGACGGCCAGCTTGGCGGGAATGCGGCGCACGGCTTCCAAGTCGTCGTTCAGGATCGCCTCGCGCGTAACCACCACCAGATTGCCCCGCTTGGCGGGCGTGTAGGTCTCCCGCGTGTCGTCCCACGCGAGGTTCGTGTACGCGGCGTTCTCATTGACGGAGTCCAGCGCGCCGAAGTCGTGCAAGAGCACACGGTACTGGGGCTTGTAGTCGCGGATACTGCGAATTGCGCAGAACTTCTTCCAGTCCTGGGGCTGCGCGGCGTAGTCCTGCACCAAACGCTTCGTAATGGCGTTGGCGAGCGCGTGATTGAGCACGCTCGTGGTGACCTCGTTGGCCTCGCGCACCAGGGAGAGTTCCGGGTTCATGGCGCCCCGCACCTCGGTGTCGCCCGTGATCTGCACGTAGGCCTCGCGGATGCTGGACCACGCCGGAACCGGCGAATCTGAAGCCACGTCGCGCACGCCCAGCAGCCGCGCCAATCCGGCCTCGGCGGCGGCCAGACCCCGATCGGCGCCCGCGGCGCCCAGGCTGATCCGCGCCTTTTCCGCTCCCAGGCCCTGCACGCCGTTGGCCGGACCGGTCAACGCGCGCACGGTCTCCACTTCCTCCTGCACGGCCTGTTCCAAGACCTCAGCGGCAAACGTCTCGCCCGCGAAGCGGCGGCGCAGTTTGCGCTTGATGGCGGCGGGCAAGGCTACGGTGTCGAGCCGCTCGTGCAGCGCGGTCATGCACGCGAGCTTGGCCTCGGCCTCCGCGAGGCGCGATTCATTGGTTGTACCGGCGGTGTCGCCCATGGCTACCTCCTCAATTTCGGTTTCGTTCGCCGCGTTTTGCCCGGAGTCGGGGCTGTCCTGCACAGGATTGGTAAGCTGTTCCGTTTCCAAGAGCTTCTCCTTGTTTGATCTAGTGGCATCGTCGGCGGCCAGAACGTGCTCGAAAGCGCCGCCGGCCGCGGCCCGTGTGACCACGTCGCACGAACGGAGCACCGGAATGCGCTCCACCACGTGGGTGGGCTTGCCGTGCTGCTGCCGGGCGCGCACCGCTGCCAGCGAGTCTATTGACAGACCCAGCACGTCGGGACGTCCCATGGCTACGGCCTCTTGCACCAGACTCCACAGCCAGTCGGCGCTGGCGAAGATGTGGAGCGTG
The DNA here is from genome assembly GCA_022824225.1 of Chloroflexota bacterium. Taxonomy (GTDB): domain Bacteria; phylum Chloroflexota; class UBA11872; order VXOZ01; family VXOZ01; genus VXOZ01. The sequence goes on along the minus strand of JAJEAH010000017.1, from coordinate 13,642 downwards.
GCGCGCACCCGGTCGCCTTCCAGCCGGGGCTCACGGTAGAAGCCCACCACGTCGCGCACGCTGCGCGGCTGGCGGCTGCCCGGATCCGGGGACGCCGGATGGTCGGCAAAGGCGTGCAAACCGTCGAGTTGCGCGGCTACGTCCCGCAGCGCCTGGCGCGTGAAGTGCCGGCCGTTGCGCGAGAGTCCCGCGCGCAGCACGGTTACCGCCACGTCGCGCTGCGGCGCGTCGACTTGCGCCTCCTGCAACGGCACGAGCACCGTGAGTTCTTCCGATTTCAAATGCGCTTCCTCCCCTCAAGTCTCAAAGTGGTCTGTCACTGTGTGGATACCGCGCCATGCGGCCACTTGGTACAATGGCGTGCATGAATACACGAGAATCTTCCGTTCCCACTGCCGCGCTCACCGTGGTGGTCGCGCCGTCGCAGGCCGGCGGCTATTGGGGCGACTTGCCCGCGTTGCCCGGTTGCGTGGTGCAGGGCGACACAGTCGACGAGGTCATCGGCGACCTGACGATGGCCGCGGAGATGCACCTGGCCCAGGAAGACCCGCCTACTGACACGCTTGCCGTGCACACCCTCACCGTTGACGTCGGCGCAACCGCGTACCGGTTGCCGGCCGTGACCTGGCGCGGCGAGGAGCAGGAATGCGCCGTGGCGATTCCTCTCCACGATCGCGTGGCCCGGGGCGATACCGCCCCCGCGGCCCTGGCACAGCTCGAAAGGCTGCTGCCGGCCTGGATCGCCGCCGATCTCGGCGAGGGCGAGGACGTGCCGACGGTGGTGGTGGCGGAAACGGCCACTATCCACCCCTGTATCGGCCAGGCCACCGGCGCGCCGCTTTCCCAGTCCGACGCCCTGAAACCCGAAGTCGTCCTGGTGCTGCTCCGCGCCGCGGGCATGACCAAAGAGCAACTGAGCGAACTCCTGGACTACGACCCGGAGTGAGAGACTACGGTTTGCGTACGGCGCGAGCGCAAGCAGCAGTGCGCGCGTCGTGGGTTGCAAACGCACTTCCCTTACTCCTCCTCGGCCAGGAAGCGGCGGAAGAGGCGCGCGGCGTCTTCCGTTTCCAGCCAACCCTCGGCTTTGGCGAGTTGCAACGACCGTGCGAACGACTCGGCGTGGGGTCCCGCCACGTGGGCTACGTCCGGTTGCAGTTCCTGGAAGACAACGCGCAACGTGGTGTCTACGTCCGGCGCCAACATGCCGGCGTCCTGCCGGGCCTGGATCGCTCGCGCCACCAAACGGCGTAGGTAGCGCCCAAACAACTCCTGGCGGCGCTGGAACCGCCGCAGCGTGGGCAGCCCCATTTCGGCCGCCGTGGCCCGGTTCACGTGGCCGCCTTCGGCCAAATAGTGCTCCGGCAGACCCGCCCCCGCCGCGATCATGAGCTTCAGCGCGCGGCCGTCGGCGGCCACGTCGTCGGCGCCGATGGACGGCTGCACCGGCTGCCATTCTTCCGCTTCGTTGTGGAAGACCACCGTGCCCGGGGCCGGCGGTTGGGCGTAGGCCGCCATCTTGGCGAGCAGGTCGTTGCGGGTCGCGCCGCGCACGGTCACGTCGTAGATGAAGCTGCCCTTCAGGCGGTTGATGCGGGCGCGGTCCACCAGCCAGTCCCGGTAACGCTTGAGCCACGGCAGCAACGGCGCCAGGTCGCTGCGGCCCCGCAAGGCGTTCGACACCCGGTTGATGGTGAAGTGCTCCATCTCGCCGCCCGCCACCCAGTAGCCCGGCTCCTGCCCAACGCCCTTCACCCGATAGCGCAGCACCTGCTCGATGTCCTCCGGCGCGGTCTCGATCTGATCGATGAGGAGCGGATCGAGCTGGCGCAGCCGGACGTCGCCGGTGAGGGGATCGGTGAAGATGCGCACGAACTGCTCGCCGTAGAGGGCGAGTTCTGTATAGAGGCTGTAGATGCGGGTATCCATGCTGTTGTCCGGATGCCGCCAAAAGGCGTCCGCCACGTCTTGCACGGCGGCGTTGGCGCAGGCGATGCGCACGCCGCCGCCCAAGACGAAGTTGGCCTGCACGTCGATGACGGCGTAGGCCAACGGATTGGTGACGTACGCCTCGTAGACCTCCCGCAGCAGCCGCTGGTGGTCCCAGAGCGGGTCGTCGCGGGTCTCCGCCGGGCCGGATACCTGCCGGTAGCCGATGTCTTCCGCGGCCACCGCTTCCTGCACCCGCGCCTGGATCACGTCGCCGAAGAGGCGCTCACCCAGCCGCTGCCACCAACCGGTCGTCTGTACTGCCATTGCGCTCGCTTTCTGATCTGGTTCATCTAAATACGTCGCACGTGCTCGCTATACCAACCTTGTCCGCCATTCCCGCCCTGTCCACCATTCCCGCCCTATCCTTCATTCCCGCCTCGTCCGCCGCTTCAGCCCTGTCCGCCATTCCCGCCCTGTCCGTCATTCCCGTGAAAACGGGAATCCATCTTCTCTTCAGCACTTCACCCAACGCCCACGACACCTGCCCAGTACGCCGCTCCCGCCGTTTCACCCTGGACTCCGGCCTCCGCCGGAGTGACGGTCTGGTAGCGCAGGTCTGTAACCTGCGTCCTCGTCCCGATTCGCGACGCCCATCATCAATACCCCTCCGTCTGCGTCTCACGCGGCGGGAGCGCCACCGACGCCGCCGGCGGCGCGGCTCCCTCCACCGTGCGCGCCAGCATGGCCAAGGCCGCAATGTAGTCGTCGTGGCCCTGGCTTACCGGCACGTGGAACCCGATGCGGTTGCCCGGATGCAAGGTCAATTGGCAGCGGCGCACCTGCCGCCAGCACTCCCGGTATTCGGCGGAGCCGTCGTCGGCCCAGAGTTGCAGGCGCCCGCTGGCGGCCAGCGTCCGCAGGTCGTAGCCCAGGGCGCTCTTGGACTGCGCCGTAAACGTAAACGGCTCGATGCGGTCCGCGCCCAGGCGGGCCTGCAGGAAGCGCGCCAACGCGTCGCCAATGCCGGTGGCGTCGATCACGGCCTGCTGCACGCGCCATTCCTCGCCCAGCAAGCGCACCAGGCGGGCGTATTGCTCAGTGGTGGCGAGGCCCGTCCACTGGTAGGCCTGCACCACGTCAACCGCGGGCAGGGCAAAACCAAGCGCCGGGTCGCGCCGCCGGACGCGCTCGCCGATTAAGACCACGGTGCTATCCCGCCGCGAGTTTCCGCCCTGCGCCCGTGCCGCAGCGGACTCCTCCCCGGCCACGTCCACCGCGGCCACGTAGTGTGCATCCGCCTGCGGTTGTTGCTGCCGCGGGTGCGCGCCCTGCAGGGCGGCTTGCAGCGGCGGTGGAAAGAAGCCGGCGGCATCATCCACCTCTTCCAACCGATACTGCGTTCGTATGACCAAGTCGTCCTCCCCCCGCTGGCGGATCTGCGCCCGCACCGCCGCGCCGTAACGCGGATTCTCCCGCGCTCCCACCTGCCAGGGATAGGAAAAGTGCCGCCGCTCGCCGGTTTTCTCTTCGTGAGCGAGGTTGAGCGCCTTGTACTTGGCGAGGAGCGTATCCTTCGTCCATGGCGTGCCGTAGAGCACGATGGTGGCGTTTTGCGCCGCCGCCATGGGCAGGAACTCTTTGGCAAACTTCTCCTCGTCCACGTCCTGGGCTTCGTCCACTTCCAGCAGCAGGTCGGCGGTCGCGCCCACCACGTTGGCCTGCTCGTGCGCCGACAGGAACATGACCCGCGCGCTGCCGACCGTGACCATGTTCCCGTGGGCGCGCTGCCAGTACGGCGCGAGCCAGGGTCGGTCCAGGATCGATTCCAGACGCAGGCGGGAGATGAGGGTCTGGGGGCTGAGCGTGGGAGCGCACTTGACGATGGCGCCGCCGCGCCGCTGATAGCGGTACAGCAAGTAGGCTTCCAGATGCGCCGAAAGCTCGTTCTTGCCCATCTGCCTCGCCATTTCTACGGTAAAGACCGCCCCCTGCCGCCGCCGCACGCTGGCCAACACCGGCCGCGCCACCGCCAATTGATACGAGCGCAAGGTCCGCCCCACCAGCACGCGCGAAAAGTGCGCGATGTCGTTGAGCGTATAGCGGAAGAAGGCGCGGGCCAGTGTGTCCCGGTCGTCTCCGTCCGGGGCCGGCGCAGGATGCGCGGCGCTCTGCGCGCCCAACTTCCGTTGCGCATCCTGCGCGTGCGTATCTGCCGTGTTCGTCTGCAAGGGTTTTTCCTCAGCAACTGAAAAGCACTCTTCGTGGCATATTCCCGGTAGGCGGGTGAAAAGCCGCCGCCCTATCTCAATGGCCTACACTCCGCGATTCCCATGGCCCACGCTCCGTCACTCCTGCGGTCTACTGCCCGTCATTCCCGCGCACGCGGGAATCCATCCCATCTGCGTCTTGCGGCCATCGCCGCAAATCCGTCATTCCCGCGGCCTACAGTCCGTCATTCCCGCGCACGCGGGAACCCATCTTCTCCCCCCTTCTGCCCAAACTTCCCCTCCCACAACTGTCGGGAGGCGGGGGACAAGCCCCCGCGCTACGGTGAAATCCGGGCATGTGCCCTGGTCTGCATCTACTACGTTTGCCTTCGATAGATGTCTGTGTGCGCCTCTACTGCCCTGGCACGCTGCGCAGAATGCCGTTCAGAAAAGCCGCGGCAAACGGCGACGCGAAGATGCCGATGAGGATGATGTTGATCTTGGCTTCCAGCCGGGCGTAGTCTTCCCGCGTATTCTCGGCCAGTTCGCGGGTCACCTGGCCGAACGCGCAGCCGTGCCGGTCCAGGTCGTCTGCCAGTTCGTGATAGCGCGCGTCCCGCCGGGGCGGTGCGTGGGTTCCGGTCTCATTCAGCATGGTGGCGTTCCTGCGCTTTCTCTTCCGTTTGTTCCAGCGTCTCGATTTCGGCGATCACCTGGCGCATGGCCTCGGTCAGGTTGTCTTCCGCCCGGGGCGAGAGTTGCGCGCGGGCTTTCAAGGCATTGAGCAGGATGTCGGTCAGGTCCTTGACCGCCTTGATCTTGTCCGCCGGCGCGCGCTCATCGTCTTCAGCCGTAAGCATCTGGCCGGCGATGCGGCGGATGAGCATGCGCAGCAGTCCAATCTCGTCCTGGAGCAGCGGATTGTCGGCGGTGCGTTCCAGGGCCGCCAGTTCGTGTTCGGCGAAGAGGTCGGCGTAGAGGCTCCTGGGGTGTTGGCGTTTGCGGGTCACGTGGGTGTGTTCCTTTGTCGTGTCGGCGCTGTGTTCTTTAAATGAAGGTTTGGCGTTCTGTGCCCTGTCCCGCCGGCGTTCTGCGGCTTGCCGGAGTTTCGTGCGGCACGGCGCGGTCCGTTTGCCCTGCCGCAGAGCGCGGCTGCCGGCGGGCATGGCGGTAGCGTACGGACGGGACTGCGCTGTGCGTTTCCCCGTGTTTTGGGGCTGCATAGAGTTATATTCAAAAATAATATAAAAAATGAGGGGTGAAAGGGGTTGTAATTTTACAAAGTATTTACTATACTAGGGAAAACACAGCGCAGGGCACACGAACACGGGAAGATTGGCAGACGCGCCGCTGACTTGGCGCACGCGCCGCTGACTTGGCAGACGCCAGACTTACCGTTCGCCCGTATAGCTTGAGAGAGGGCAAACAGCATGAGAACAGGCGGGGCAGCCCAATCCGTTCGCCCTGAGCACAGTCGAAGGGTGAACGGACGTGCTGAGCACAACTAGCACCCCGTTCGCCCTGAGCCTGTCGAAGGGTGAACGTACGTGCTGAGCACAGCTAGCATCCCGTTCGCCCTGAGCACAGTCGAAGGGTGAACAGCCGGAGGGTGAACAAACGTGCCGAGCACTGGTAGGCTCCCGCCCGTTCGTCCTGAGCCTGTCGCAGGATCGAAAGGTGAACGGACAGAGGGCGAACAGACAGGCTGAGCACAGGTAGCGCCCGTTCGCCCCAAGCACAAGTAGCGCCCGTTCGCCCTGAGCACAGGTAGCGCCCCACTCCGTTCGCCCTGAGCACAGTCGAAGGGTGAACGTACGTGCTAAACACAACTAGCATCCCGTTCGCCCTGAGCCTGTCGAAGGGTGAACAGGCCTGTACTGAGACCGACACAGCGCCCAGCGCAGACGGTTTTCGCAGGTTGCGCACGCACCCTACACGCAGAGAAGGCACAAACCGACGGATTGCTTTTGACGAACGGATTCTCTATCCGGGCGGCATGCACGGGCAACAGCTCCCGCGCCGCAAAGAGCCACTGACAGATTCACCGCGTAGCAGCGTCGAGCGACAGAGAGGAAGGCGCACATGAAAGAAGCCCTTACGGGTAAGCCCCTTACCACGAAGCAGCGGCAGGTGCTGGCGTTTCTCACGCGCGTACAGCAGGAAGGGCGGTGGCCCACCCTGGAAGAAATCGCCCGCTGCATCGGCGCGCGCTCACCGGCGGCGGCGCACCACCACCTGAAGCGCTTGGAAACCAAGGGGCATCTGCGCCGCACGGCCTGGGGCACCTATGAGCTGACGCCCCAGGTGCAAATGCTGGAGGGTATGGGCGTGGCGCGCGTGCCTGTGCGCGGCACGATTGCCGCCGGTACCGGCGTGGAGGCGGTGGAGGCCGTGGAAGACTGGCTCTCCGTGGATGGCGTCTTGGCGCGCCATCCGGACGTCTACGCGCTGCGCGTACAGGGTGACAGCATGGTGGATGCCTGCGTATGCGACGGCGACCACGTGCTCATTCGCCCCCAACCCGACGCCGAGAACGGCGAGATGGTGGCGGCCCTGCGCGAGGACGGCACCGCTACGCTCAAGCAACTCCAGCGCGACGGCGGCCAGGTGTTCCTGGTGCCCGCCAACCCGTATTACCCCACGCTCCCCGGCAACAACATCACTATTCTCGGCAAGGTGGTCGGCGTAATCCGCGTCTACGCCTGAGGAAGCGCCGTTCGTCCTGAGCGCTGCGACGGGCTCAGGACAGGCCTGTCGCAGGATGAACGGAAAGGACGCCGAGCGTAAGGCGGTAGGGACGCCTCACGTAGGGGCGCTCGCCGTAGGGGCGCTCCTCGCCCGTATCAACCCGATACGGCTATGGGGAATAGGGGCGCTCGCTGTAGGGGCGCTTCGCGAAGCGCCCCTACAGTTACCGCGAGCCTCTACCGCGAGCGCCCCCACGTGAAAATGATCCGACGCAAGAACATCCTAACGTTACATACCGGAAACCGTTCCAGCTAACGCAGGAGAGGAAAGAGCAATGGCAGCGACAATGCCCTTGATGAATGCGACGCCGGTGGCGAAATCTGCGCCGGTGGCGGCCGCACCATCAGATACGAAAGCGACCCCGGACGCGCAACCGCGCCGCGGGGACACTCTGCCTGACGAGTTGTTCGTCACGGTACAGGCGGCAAAGCAGGGCAACACCACCGCCCAGATGCTGCTCATGGACCGCTTGCGCCTGCCCATGGAACGCCAGATGCGGCGTCTGCGGCGGAGCTTCCGCCCGTCGGAGGCCGAAGACGCCCGCCAGGAAGTGCAGCGGCTCTTTCTGGAGTTGCTCTACGAGTACGACTACCGGCGCAACGGCAACTTCGAAGCCTACATGTGCACCATGCTCAAGTGGCGCGTGCATAATTTTGGCCGCACCTCCCGACGCATCGCGCCGCCCGATCCCGCCCATAACCAGTCGCTCAGCGACGAGATCACGGCCTACCTGGCCGAAAAACGTTTGCGCGCGGGCAATCCCACGACTGACTGGGAACCCGGTTCCACGGAACCGGCGGTCCACGCCGAACTGGAGCAGGGGCTGCAACTGCTTACGCCCAAGCAAAAAACCGTGCTCTACGCCATCTACTGGCAGGACCGCCGGGTGGTGGACATCGCCGCGCGCATGGGCGTGAGCCCGCAAGCCGTGCGCGCCATCCGCCAACGGGCGGAAAAGGTCATCCGCCGCCACCTGGAAGCCTGCGGCGCCGGGCCGTAGGCAGCTACACGGCGCCGGACGCCGCAACGCAGTCGACTATCCGGCAGCGAAGCGCGCAAGCGCAGGCGACCGCGCACACGACACGGCACATCAAGCGACGGGGAGTAGGCTATAGTATAGAAAGCCATGTCGCCGCAAAAGACGCGGGCACTATCGTGTCAAGGCAGAATTCGCAGGCAGCGAAAATTGCAAGAAGCAAGAGGCGCATGTAGGGCAAGACCTGCGCAGACCATGACGTCGCGCCGGATGCGCATTCGTCCTGACGGCCGACGAAAGTCTCGCCGTAACCCAAAAACAATATGATGGCATGCACGAGGAGCAAACCGGGAACGAAACCGCCATGCCAAATGCTTCTTATCAGCCTACACAAACCAAGAAACGCGCTCGGATCGTCCAAAACGGATTGCCGACAAACGAGCTCGTTCTCAGCGCGCATGTGGGAGGAAACGAAAGCGTCTTCCCGCAGATTCTGTCGCTCTATGTCCCGCAGTCCAGCTTGATTGCAGATGTGACCTACGGTGATGGGGTGTTTTGGCGCAACATACCTGAACACCAATACAGAGTTCTCGGCACTGACATCCAGACCGGAGTAGATTGTCGCGACTTGCCTTATGACGATGGTGAGATCGATTGTGTGGTTCTCGATCCGCCGTACATGCATTCTCCAGGCGGCACAGCCCATCAGAGCCAACGCGCGTTCGAGCAGTACTATCGGAACAATGAAACAGGCAATAACACAACAAGCAAATACCATGAGGCAGTACTGGAACTGTATGTGGCAGCGGGCGTAGAAGCCCATAGAGTACTGCGCGAGCGTGGTGTCCTAATCGTCAAGTGCCAGGACGAAGTGTGTTCCAATCGTCAACGCTTCACTCATGTAGAAATCATGGAGTCGTACAGTAGGCTAGGATTCATCCCAGAAGACCTATTCGTTGTCGTCAGAAACAACCGGCCTGGCGTCAGCCGCACTATCAGGCAAGTCCACGCCAGGAAGAATCATTCCTACTTCCTCGTATTCTGGAAGAAGGGGGACTCCCGAGGAGTTTGGGAGCCTCCCCGGTGAAAGCCGTAGATTTGCTGGTTACCATCATTCGCGAACATGCGCCGGAAGACATCTGGCAAGACTCCCCGCTTATCGGCTATCGCATGCTTGGCAATACAAATAGAGGCGAGATTGGTGAGACCTTTGTGCGCCGCTATTTGGCGCAGCACGGTTTCTCCGTTGCGAACGGCAAGCGAACTTCCCTAACCGATCTCCGCATTGGCTCGTTCCGCTTTGAGGTCAAGACAGCCTCCCTTGGCGCAAACCACACTTTCCAGTTCAATCATGTTCGCTTGGATCGAGCGTATGGCTACCTCTTGTGTCTTGGGATATGTCCACATGAAGTAGTATTCAATATGTGGCGCAAAGGCGCGGTTGCCGAAAGCCGAGCGGGAACGCTCGTGCGCATGGCGGAAGGCCAAGCTGTTACCTGCAAACTCACGAAGAAGCTTGACGATATGATGGATATTGCCGAATTACCGGAATTCGTGCGTGTGGCCCTTGCCGAAAACAGCGGTTAGCGAACTCAGCTTTCGCCAAGCCGCTCCCGAAATCCTGGTAGTCTTGTACAGACTGCCGGAAGGGAAGGGCCTAGATCACCGCCAAGAGGCGTCGCGGTGAAAGCAGTCGTACGGTTGGAGTCTGAAGACTATCGGGGCTAGCTGATGTAAAGATTGCGCCGCACGCGCGCCCAGGCAACAGCCGGCCCACGACAACTGGACGGCTCCGCGCGCCGGCCGTTCCTATTCCTCGTCTTCCGCCTCTGCCTCCGCTGCCTCTTCGCCATCTTCGGCAGCGCCTTCCTCGCCTTCCAGTCCTTCTTCCTCTTCCGGCTCCTCTTCCTCTTCCACACGCGGCCGCTCGGCCCGGACGAGGAGGTCTTCAGGTTCGGCTTCGATTTCCACGCCTGCCGGCGCCTCCAGGTCGCCAATGAGCAGCGCATGGTCGAAGTCGGCCAGGGAAGAAACGTCAACTTCGAAGACCTCGGGTATATCGTCCGGCAAGGCGGACACCGAGACCTCGTTGGTGTGCTGGATGACACTGGCGCCCAACTCTACGGCCGGCGCGTCACCTATCAAGACCACCGGCACCAACGCGCTGACGGGCTTCGTCAGGTCAACCTGCACGAAGCTCACGTGCAACACCCGGCTCGTCGGCGCGTCGTGCTGCACTTCCTGCACCAAGACCGGCAGCGCATCCCCACCATTGACGGCCAGGTCAATGACGCCGGTGCTGCCCGCGCGCTGGTGGACGGTGATGAACTCGCGTCCGTTGAGCGTGAGCGCGATTGGGTCCATGTCAAGCCCATAAACGTTGCCGGGCACCAGCCCCTCCCGGCGGAGCCGCCCTAGCTTCTTGCCAAAGGTCTCACGCCGGTCTGCCTGTAACTGTTCGTGTTTTCTGGCCATGCGCCCGTCCATCTCCTGCGTATCCGCGCGGTTCACCATTGCGTGCCCGCTGGTTCATAACGAAAAAAGAATGACACGCCCCCTCGTAGCGCTCCACACTGGGCCGGAATGCGTGCCACATACCTACTTTACACACTTGGCAGCCACACGCCAAGTGCCGCTGGGAATCCAGGGCGCCGACAGCCGGGAATTCGATCGCGTACGTCACCTTACCGCAATTCCATTGCACGACATGCCTCTCCCCACCAATCGCCGTGAGATATTTCGCTACAATGGGATTGTGCGCGCGGGGGATGGTACGCGCGCAAGGCTGTACATCCATTGGCGGCGACTATGGCGAATACGATCAAGGCAGCTTTCCTGAGCGAGCTTGCGGCGCGGTTTGGCTCGATCAAAAGGCTCAACCGCAGCCAGTCCCTCTTTTCGGTGGGCGACGAGGCAGCACGCGTATACGTTCGCTACTCTCAGCGCCACGGGGGCGCGAAGACATTCTACGGCTTGCGGGAGGAAGACCTGCGGGAATTGGCGGGCCATCGGTCTGTAATCTGCTTTCTGTGGGACAACCAAGCCGAACCACTGTGTGTGCCCTTTGCGGAATACGAAGAGGTGTTCCATACGGTATCGGCGGCGCGTGACGGTCAGTACAAAGTGCGGGTGTACCTGCAGAACAGCGGCACAGAACTCTACATAGCCAGAGCCGGTAGGTTCAACGTTGACGGCCACTTGGGCTGGCAGCCGTTATACGACCTGGCGGATACGGGCAAACTACGCGAACAGCCGGATCTCTCCCACCCTCAGGTACAATCTCTTCTCGGCGCAATCGGTAAGGTGCAAGGGTTCGACATTTGGATACCGCCCAACGACCGTAATAGAATGGACTGGACTCTGACCGCCCCATTCGAGTGCCGGGACAATCTGCCGAGCGGCTATGATCCCGTTGCCAACACCTTGGCCGAAGTGGACGTAATCTGGATCGGGAGAGGGACGAACGCAGTGCAAGCGCTCTTCGAGGTGGAGCACTCGACACCCATTTACTCCGGCCTCTTACGCTTCAATGACATTCACTTGGCAGCGCCCAACGCCCTTCCGCGCTTTAGCGTGGTATCGAATGACACCAGGCGCGGCCTCTTTGCGCGCCAGTTGAGCCGCCCCACGTTCCAGACCAGCGGCTTGCATAAACTGTGCACCTTTCTCGACTATGTTAATGTCTTCGAGTGGCACAATCGGATTGTCAGACCAAAAGACGAGAGCCAAATGCCCATTGGAACAGATTGCGTAGGTACAAGAGACTAATGGCGCAAGAATCCCCTACAGTCCGTCCCCTTGTTGGCGTAATCATGGGCTCGAAGTCCGACTGGGAGACCATGCGCCATGCGGTGGAAGCCCTGTCAGAGTTGGGCGTGCCCCACGAGGTGCGGGTGGTGTCGGCGCATCGGACGCCCGACCAGATGTTCGCCTATGCCGAAAGCGCGGCGGAGCGGGGCATCGAGGTGATCATTGCCGGCGCCGGCGGCGCGGCCCACCTGCCCGGCATGACGGCGGCCAAGACCAATCTGCCCGTGCTCGGCGTGCCGGTGCAGTCGCGGGCCCTCAACGGCATGGATTCGCTCCTCTCCATCGCGCAAATGCCCGCGGGCGTGCCGGTGGGCACGCTGGCCATCGGCCGGGCCGGCGCCGTGAACGCGGCGTTACTCGCCACAGCCATTCTCGGCAACAAGCACCCGCAGTTCCGCGCGGCCTACACCGCGTACCGCGCGCGGCAGACCGGTGACGTGCTCGCCCACCCCAATCCGCGAGACTCCGCATGACTATCGGCATTCTGGGCGGGGGACAGCTTGGCCGCATGCTGGCCTTGGCGGGGTATCCTCTGGGGCTGCGCTTCCGGGTGCTCGACACTTACGACGCCGCACCGGCCGGCGAACTAGCTGATCTCATCGTCGCGGAGAGTTTCGCTGAGCGCGAGGCCCTGAGCCGCTTCGCCGCCGGCCTGGCCCTCGTCACCTACGAATTCGAAAACGTGCCCGTGGACGCCGCCCGCTTTCTGGCGGACCGCGCGCCGGTCTACCCGCCGCCCGCGGCGCTGGCAGCTTCCCAGGACCGCCTAACGGAAAAGTCGTTCTTCCGGCAACTCGACATCCCGACCCCTCACTATGCCGCGGTGGCTTCACAGGCAGCCCTCGGCGCGGCGCTGGCGGAACTGGGAACTCCCGCCGTGCTCAAGACCCGGCGGCTGGGCTACGACGGCAAGGGCCAGCGGATCATACGGCACGTGTCGGACGCGCCCGCCGCCTGGGAAGCACTGCAGAGCCAAGACTGCATCGCGGAAGCGTTCGTGCCCTTCGACCGAGAGGTCTCGTTGCTCGCCGTGCGCGGCCGCACCGGCGACACGGCGTTCTATCCCCTGGTCGAGAACACCCACCACGACGGCATCCTGCGGCGTTCGGTCGCCCCCGCGCTGGCTACGCCGCCGGCCTTGCAGGCCCAAGCCGAGGACTACGGCCAGCGGGTCCTGGCGGCCCTGGACTACGTGGGGGTGCTGGCCATCGAGTTCTTCCAGCAAGGCGACCGCTTGCTCGCCAACGAGATGGCCCCGCGCGTGCACAACTCCGGCCATTGGACCATCGAGGGCGCCGAAACGAGCCAGTTCGAAAACCACCTGCGGGCGGTGGCGGGCCTCCCCCTCGGCTCCACCGCGCCGCGCGGGCAATCCGTGATGCTCAACCTCATCGGCACGATTCCGGAGCGCGCCGCGCTGCTCGCCGTGCCCAACGCCCACGTGCACCTCTACGCCAAGGAACCGCGTCCCGGCCGCAAGCTCGGCCACGTGACCGTGCGCAGCGACACTGCGGACTCCGCCCGCGCCCTGGCCGACAGTCTGCAAGCGCGCCTCTGACCGTCACGCGCCCGGCCCACATCCCTAATCCCGTTCGCGCCGAGCCTGTCGCAGCGCACACCCCATCCCGTTCACGCTGAGCTTGTCGAAGTGCACACCCCATCCCGTTCGCGCTGAGCTTGTCGAAGCGCACACCCCATCCCGTTCGCGCTGAGCTTGTCGAAGCGCACACCCCATCCCGTTCACGCTGAGCTTGTCGAAGCGCACACCCCATCCCGTTCGCGCTGAGCCTGTCGAAGCGCCACCGCCCCATCCCGCTCGCGCCGAGCCTGTCGAAGCGCTACCCATCCTGTTCGCGCTGAGCTTGTCGAAGCGCTACCGCCCCATCGCGTTCTCGCCGAGCGCGTCGCAGCGCCACCCATCCCGTTCGCGCTGAGCTTGTCGAAGCGCACACCCCATCCCGTTCCCGCT
>JAJEAH010000011.1 GCA_022824225.1 Chloroflexota bacterium | reverse complement strand
GGCGGGCCGAAATGGCCCGCCTCCACTCATTCTCTTTTCAGTTTGGGCAGCGCATTCTGGGACCGCCTCTACTGGGCTGCACTCGGTCTGCCAGACCTATGCCGTGCCGGAATGGGGAATGGTTTGCGCTACCCGCTGCTGTCCGTGCCCCCGCGCCGCAACAAAATGCGAATGTCGCGCGGATCGTTGACTCCCTTCAGGGCCGACAGCATACCCAGGATGCCGCCGGACAGCACCGCGCTGGCAAACGCATTCACGGGAACCTCCTCGCCGTCGATGGTCAAACGGATGGCATCGCCCGCGGCGGCGGGTGGCGGGAAGCGCTCGATCAAGAATGTCGCCAGTCCCTGAACGTCGTCGGTCGCGAAGCGCGTGACGTTGCCGACGTTTGGGTCGTCGCTCACCACCGCCTCCAATGCGGCCGCGGCCAGCATCAAATCGCGGCCCAATGCGGCGCGGTGGACCTCGATTTTGGGCAACGCCGACTGCTTGAAGCCTTCCACCAGCACGAGGTCGAAGCCCAGGTTTGGCAAGAGACCCAAGAGTTGCGGCAACGAGGCGCCCTCCGCCAGTCTGCAAAGTAAGACCGCGCTGTCCGGCCCGCCGAGAACCACAGCCTCGGCCCCGGTCTGGGCAAGACGCCAGGAGTCGCTGCCTTCACGATCCAGTTCGAAGCCATGGGCGGCATGCTTGATGACGGCGATCCGCCGGCCGCGCGCCTGCAAACACGGTATGAGGCGCTCCAGCAGCGTCGTCTTGCCCGCATTGTGCTTGCCGACGATGCACACCACCGGGATCATCGTGACTCATCTTTCGCCGGCACGCTGACCTTGCGCGCCGGTGTAGCGCGTTCGCAGCATGAACGACGCCGCCTGACGTCACGCGCAGCGGCTGCCATGCCATCATGCCAAGTGCGCTTTCGGCGCGGCACTATTTGGCGCTCCCATTGGAACTGGATTTCCGCTTTTCCGCTTCCTGCCGCAAGAAGCCCTCGCAGAACGAGTCTATGTCGCCATCCAACACCGCTCTTGCGTTACCGGTCTCCACACCGGTGCGCAGGTCTTTGACCATCGTATAGGGGTGCAACACGTATGAACGGATTTGGTTGCCCCACTCCGCGCTGGTATGCTCGCCTTTCAGGGCCGCTTGCTTTTCCTGCTGGCGCTGCAATTTGCGCTCCAGGAGCCGCGCCCGCAGGATGCGCATGGCGGCTTCCCGGTTTTGCAGTTGCGATCGTTCATTCTGGCACGCTATCACGATCCCCGTCGGCACGTGGGTAATCCGCACCGCCGAGCTTGTCTTATTCACGTGCTGGCCGCCGGCCCCGCTGGCGCGAAACGTGTCCAACCGCACGTCGTCGGGTTTGATTTCAACCGTGACGTTGTCGTCAATCACGGGCAGGGCCTCGACCAGGGCAAAGGACGTGTGGCGTCGTTTATTGGCGTCGAACGGCGAGAGCCGCACCAAGCGGTGCACGCCGTGTTCGGACTTCAACCGGCCATACGCATACGGGCCGCTGACTTGCAGCGTCACGCTCTTGATGCCGGCCTCATCACCGGGGGTGCTATCCAGGATTTCCGGCCGGCGGCCGTGATCTTCCGCCCAGCGCACGTACATTCGCAGCAGCATCTCCACCCAGTCCTGCGAGTCCGTGCCACCGGCGCCGGCGTGGAGCGAAAGCAGGGCGTCCCGTTCGTCGTACGGCCCCTGAAAGAGCGTCTGTATCTCGCGCTTCTCGCCTTCAGCTTCCAGGCGGCTTACTTCCTCGTCTAGCTCCGCTTCCAGGGCGGGATCGTCGAGCGCCGCGAATTCCTCCAGCGCCGCGACATCCTGAAAGAACCCGTGCCAATCGTCGGCCGTACGGCGCACGGCAGCGAGGCGCTGCATCACTTTTTGCGCGGCGAGTTGGTCGTTCCAGAGATCGGGATCGAGGGACTTTGCCTCGAGCTCTTCGATCTCCGCGGCCCAGGCAGCAAGGTCAAAGGCGCCTCCGAAGCTCTTGCGCATGCGCGCCTAACGCCGCGATTCGTTCTGAAATCATGTGTCCCGACTCTTTCATCTTGTGTAGCAAACCAAGTTCGACAGTCGTCAGCGAGGCTGAGCCTACCACGTCTCAATTGCGGCGCAGCGCTTCCCGCACCACACCGCGAGCCACGCGATGTAGGTCTAGCTTGTTAATAGGAATTCGTGCCGTTCACGCCGGGTCCGGTAGAACGGGCGCAGTTTAGCACACGCCACGGAGACTGTTGCCTGCGAGCAGTGGACCGCCCAAGCGCGCGGTGGCGCCTCTCAGGCGACGCTCGTTGATTAAAGCACACGCCCTAGGGCCGGTCAAACACTAGATGGCTGCCAGAGGCACAACGGGAACGACGTTTTCGCGCATCGACGCGGGGTTACGGCGACGCCGCTTCCTCCCAATGTTCTACCGCTATACACCGGCACAGCCAAGCCGAAGCTCTGCTGCGCCCCACTTCTGCGTTGAAAAGGCCATGCCCCCACAAAACCTCGGTGCGGAAACGCCCACAGGGCAGCGCCACCGCAACGTCAGCGGCAGTATGGCGCTGTGGCCCCCATCGCGGTCCCCCAATCCGAAACGTGATCAGTAGGTATTGACTTGGGCTGCACAGGTATGAGTGTTAACATAAACGGCTGCCCCCGAAATGTCATTCTGAGGAGTGCAGCGACGAAGAATCTAGTGTCGGGAGCACACTAGATTGCGCGTCTTTGACGAAGTCAGCGAACCCTGTTCGACGCTCCGCTCGGAATGACATTGAGTGCCGTTCCAAATGACATAGGGGGTGCAGCGTTCGGATTGGCGTGGGCGCGTGCTGCGTTCGGCGTGGCGTGGATGTGCGTTCCCTGTCTTTTGTCATTCCGAGCGCAGCGAGGAATCTAGCGCCCGCGCAACGTGCCGCCCGCTTGGCGCGGCTCCTTAGATTCCTCACTGCGCTGCGCTCCGTTCGGAATGACATAGGGGGTGCAGCGTTCGGCGTGGCATGGATGTGTGCAGCGTTCGGCGTGGCGTGGATGTGCGTTCCCTGCCTCTTGTCATTCCGAGCCCTGCGAGGAATCTAGCGCCCCCGCAACGTGCTGCCCGCTTGGCGCGGCTCCTTAGATTCCTCTCTGCGCTGCGCTCCGTTCGGAATGACATTCGATGCACACTTCGCACTACCTCTTCACCCTCCCCCCGTCTCCCCGCCTTCTACAACATACAAATGACATGAGATATAGCCCAGCAAGGAGTTCAAGTCTACATCTACAAATCACCATCCGAAAGCCGGTGGCAGACCGCGCCACATTGCGGTATCCTGACAGCAGCCTGGCGGTAGTCGCAATCACTCTCTATAGCAACTGTTAGGGCTTTGCCGCCTGCCAAGGACACACTCGTGAAACAAGAACTGCACATCATCGACGACAAGGACAACACCGCCATTGCCCTTGCGGACCTAACGCCCGGGTCCAAGGTCTCGTGCTCGGGGCCGAACGGCGAACGAGAGATAACGATTCTCGACGAGATCCCCTTTGGTCACAAAGTCGCCGTGAGAGCCATCGGCGCGGGCGAGCACGTGATCAAGTACGGGGAGTCTATCGGGGCCGCCACCCAGGACATCGCGCCCGGCAATCACGTCCACACGCAGAACCTGGAGAGCCTGCGGGGCCGCGGCGACCTGGTTGGCGCCGACTCGTCGCCGTAGCGCGCTCCCTCCGTATGCGTATGGCGGCTACTAAGCAAGCCACCACCTCCTGGCGCAAGCGGCGCGGCAGAGAGCCAAAGAGCGCCCGGCGCGCCCGCGTGGAGCACAGTATTGCCCTGCTCCGCGCCACCTATCCCGACGCCGAATGCGCGCTGGTCTATCGTGATGCCTGGGAATTGCTGGTCGCGACCATCCTCTCCGCGCAGTGCACCGACAAACGCGTGAACCTGGTCACCCCGGCGTTGTTCGCGCGCTTTCCCACCGTCGAAGCCTTTGCGTCGGCGCCTCGTGAGGAGCTGGAGGAAGCAATTCGCTCAACCGGATTCTTCCGCAATAAAGCGAAGAACATCCAGGGCGCAGCGCGAGTCTTGTTGGAGAGATTTGACAGCGCGGTGCCCGAGACCATGGCTGAGCTTCTGGAGTTGCCCGGCGTGGCGCGCAAGACCGCCAACGTGGTGCTCGGCGTGGCCTTTCAGGTGGCAGACGGTGTCGTGGTGGACACACACGTGGCGCGCCTTTCCCAGCGGCTGCGGTTCACGCGTGAGAAAGACCCTAAGAAGATCGAGCGCGATCTCATGGAGTTCGTGCCCCGGCCCGACTGGATCGACATCGGACACCTGCTGATCCATCACGGCCGCGCCCTTTGCACCGCCCGCAAGCCGGACTGTGGCGCGTGCCCGCTGCAAGATCTGTGTCCTAGCGCGACGCAGTTTCTGAAGTCCTAGCGCGACGGGTGAAGATCGAGCCCGTGCGCCCCATGCCGGATTGATGCTACGGAGCCGAAAGAGCGGCGAGGTCGCTGCGGCGCGCACCGTTCGGCCCGGGCCCGCTCATTCCGGTTCCTCGCAGCACGGGCACCCCTCGCGCAGCCCGTCGAACGTGTAGATGCCCGTGTTGTGGCCGTCCTCCCATTGGACACGGATGGCGTAGCTCCCCACTTGCTCGACGTGCTCGAGAAAAGACTGCGCGGCGGTAAGAATGACACTCGCCGACATTGTGCCCGGCGTACCCATTTCACCGGCGCAGAGAGCGCACGGGCACGCGCGGCGCAGGTCATCCCAATCGTAGCGGCTAACGTGGCCGTCGCGCCAGGTGATCACGAGTTCGCGGCTGTCCGCCACCCGCGAAATGACCGCCGGCGTGCGTGCCCGCATGTCCTTCATGCTCTGCTCCTTCATTCGCTACCTGCGCCGCGCGGCTTTGCGCTGCGGCGGCGCGAGCCGCGCTTTGGCGGCAAATTCCACGCCACCGCGCCCGGCAAGCGGCCAGCGCCGACACCCGCAGCGGCCGGCCGTGCTCGCCCCAATCTACAACCAGACCAAGAAGAGGCGCACCCCAGCAAAGCCAAGGTGCGCCTCTTCCTTCATCGTTCGGGCCGTAGTTTCGCTCCGCCAGTCACTCTAACCGAGAGCGTGGGTTTCAGTTTGGCTCAGGCGTTGCTGTAGCTGGGCCAAGACTGCACAAAATAGGCGAAACCCGTCACCCTGTTTCTGACCCCCCATCCGCAGATGGTCTAACATCCTGCTTGCGGATGGAGGCTCAACAGTCCACTTGCCAGACTCCGTACAGCACTCTCGGGTTGTCAAGTGGCAAGCGCATGGTCTTCATGGCCCACCTCCTTCCTTTGGTGCTGAATTGAGAGCTCTCGCCCTCCACACTTAAATCAAACCAGATTCCGCCCATGCTGTCAACTGTTTTCCGCGCCGGAATTGGTGGTCGAACGCTTGTAGCCGTTGCAGGCAGTGTTTATGTCACTCTGCGCGCTGGCACGTCTTGCCGTGCGTTGGCATGTCATTCTGCGCGGAGAAGAGTAATGCCAGGCGGAGAAGTGTCATTCCGTGCGAGGCAACGTCATTCCGAGCAAGGTCACGTCATTCCGAGCGAGGCCATGTCATTCCGAGCGGAGCGAGGAATCTAGAGTACGTTCGCCAACCGGCCCGATAGGCTAGGCGCCCTAGATTCCTCACTCCGCTCCGCTTCGTTCGGAATGACATGTTGCCGTGTAGCGCAGGCACCGGCACACGAGTTAACCGCTGTGCTCCGATTGGAATACCATGTTGACGACGGGGATCCACCGCGCCTTCGCCTCTCCTCAAAGCGAGAAACCGGGAACAGCTCAGCATGATGACACTCCCCCCAGTCAAGGCCCAGGCTTGCAACTGCCGTGCTGCCCGCGCGTGCCCCTTCGGCAGGCGCACGTTCCGTCGGCGGCTCAAGCAATGTGCCGAAATGGGCCGCTCACACCGGCGTCCACTGGCGTGAGAAAGAGCCGACGGGCCCCCGCAAGACTATGTAGCGGCCGGGAGTGACCGGTCTAGAGTTCCATCTCGCTCAAGTAGCGGTCTTCGCCCACCACCATCAGCACGTCACCGTCCTGAATGCGCTCGCCGGGCTGTGGATCGTGCACGACGCTATCGCCGCGCCCAATCATTAGAATCCGCAGACCGCTGTCTTCGCCAAATCCCAGCACCTGCAGTGACCGCCCAACAAAGCGATCGGGCACACGGATCTTGCTAACCCCATACCCCGGCACTACTTCCACATAGTCCAGCAGTTCGCGGGAAATGAACGTATGCGAGATACGCAGGCCGGCTTCGCGTTCAGGATAGATCACTTTATCGGCGCCAATTCTGTCCAGGATTTCACCGTGGAGTTCATCGCGCGCCTTTGCAATCACGTAGGGCACGTTGAGGTGCTTATGGATGAGAGTTGTCACAATGCTGCTCTGGACTTCGGAGCTGATGCCCACGACCACCACGTCGAAATTGCGAATTCCGAGCTCTTCCAACGCGCCTTCATTGGACGTGTCGGCCCGCACGACGTGGGTGAGTTCGTCGGACAGGTTTTCCACCAGGTCCTCGTTCCTGTCGACACCCAGCACGTCGTAGCCTAACCGGACGAGTTGCATAGCGGCGCTCGAGCCAAAGCGGCCGAGGCCAATGACGGCTATCTGCTGTTTGGGCATAGAGCGACTCCTAACCCACTCGCACAGTCTCACTCGGATAATCTAAGAAGCGCCGCTGGCTCTTCTGCGCGAGCAGCAGCACAAGCGTGAGCGGGCCTAACCGACCCACGAACATGGCGAAAATCAGGACCAGGCGGCTCGCATCGTGCAACTGCGACGTGATGCCATAGGACATACCAACCGTGCCCAGCGCCGACGCCGCTTCGAACAACACGGAAATGAAGCTGAATGCTTCGAAGTCCGCGAGCAGCCAACTCACGGCTATGAGGAGCACCGACGCGAGCGAAACTATGGCCAGCGATCGCCGCACCACCTGCTCGGGAATCCTGCGCTGCAGGATGCTGGCGCTGGTGCGCCCGCTCATCACCGTCAGAATCGTCACCGCCAGTACCGCAAACGTTGTGACTTTGATCCCTCCCGCGGTGGAGGCCGGCGCGCCGCCGATGAACATGAGCACCATGGTCAGAAACGTCGTGTCCTCGGTCATGTTGGCGACAGGCAGCGAAACAAAGCCGGCAGTGCGCGCCGCGATGCTGTGGAAGAATGTGTCTATGAGCTGCACGTGCCACACCTCGCCGGCCAGGGTCAGCGGATTGCTGCGCTCGCGCCAGAAGAAGGCCAGACCACCGATTAGCCACAGTGCGCCGGTCACGATCAGGACGAGTTTCGTTTCCAGCCTCAGGCGCCACCAGCGCCGCGCCCGAGCCATGTCCTCGAATGCCATATAGCCGGTGCTGCCAAACACCACGAGTATCCCGATGACCAGCAGGAAGAAGCCCTCCCTGCGAAAGCCCGTAAGACTGCCAAACCCGCCCATCAGATCGAAGCCGGCATTGTTGAAAGCGGACACACCGTGGAACAAGCCCATCCAGAAGGCGTGGCCCGGCTCCCACCGCTGGGTAAAGTAGAGCGAAAGCGCCAGAACGCCAATCGCTTCCAACGTCAGCGTCCAGATGGCGATGTTACGGGTTATGCGGACGATGTCACCCAAGCCGGAGATATTCAGGGCTTCGCGCATGAGGACGCGCTGGCGCAGCCGTATGCGCTGTCCAAGGAGCAGGAACAGCAGGATGGAACTGGCCATGAAACCGAAGCCGCCGAGCTGAAACAGGATGAGGATGACGACCTGGCCGAATGTGGACCAATGATCGCCGGTATCGACGACGACGAGGCCGGTGACACACACAGCCGACGTAGCGGTAAAGAGGGCGTCTATGAGTGTGGTGGTGTTGCCGGGCTTGGTGGCGGCGGGCAGCATGAGGCACAGCGTGCCCAAGGCAATCAGAGCCGCGAATCCAGCCGCCAAGACCAGTGAAGACCCGAATCTCCCGCGCCGCTCTACTTTCCCGCGATCGACAGGCGCCTGCACGCGCACAACACGCGACAGCGGCTTGCCTCGGTTTTGCGGCGCGCCGTCGCTCTCATCTGAAGACCCCACGTGCGAGGAACTGATTGCCTTACCCTCCTACCTGAGCAGGGAACCGGTATCGTCGCACATGGTTGATGTCCTTGGAGCTACGGGGTTGACGCCTGGTCGGGAGTATCCGCCACAAAACGGACCATCACCAGTTCGTGGGCCCCGAGCTGAGGTATGGTGACACGGAGCACATTGCCGTCGATAGTGTAGTCCGCGCTTTCGCCGCTGACCAGCAACTGCGCGCCCTGCACGGCGCTGCCGGGCTGCAATACAACCTGGACCTCCTGCGGGCCCAAGGGTACCACCTCTGCCACCGAGCCGCGCCAGGCGTCGGGGCTGCTGAGATTGACCACGTGCACCTGCAGCGCGTTGCCTACGACGTGCACGCCGATGTCCACGAGACCCGGCCCCGTCACCGTAACCGGCACTTCACTGCCGTGGGCCCAGCGTACGGCCTGAGCCAGCAATTCGCCCAGGTCGGCCTGATTCTGTTCCCACACGGCGCGGTCGATATCGCCTGGGAAGTAGACTATCCGGCTTTGCTCCTGCTCCCGCGCGAAGAGCACAGGGCGGGAGATTTGCGGCAAGTCCGCCAGGGCGTACTCCGCCGGTTCCGCCGCGGCCGGCGGCACCATCACGAGGGGAGTCTCCGTCTTTGCCAGTGGTTGGACGAGCGTGAGCCGCCCAGCGGCAGGCAATACAATAGTGTCGGCAAAGTCCTGCACAATTGGGTGGTCGCCGCCAATCTGGTACTGGCCGGTTTCCAAGTCCTGCAGGGGCGCGTTGCCGGTGGCGGTGACACCAAACACGTCTGCCAGGCCAAAGTCGGGGCGGTATTCCCCGGAAGGGTCTCGCCGGGAAGACTCGAACGTCGCCACCAGGCTGCGGCCGCTGCTTACAAAACTCCGAATCTGTTGGGAGTGGCTATCGGAAAGCTCGCTGATGTTCGGCACCACGATCAACTGGTAGTCCTGCAGAGCGCCGGCCTGGATGCGATCCAGTCCCACCAGGTCAAAGGGAATGCGCGCCCGCAGCAAGGCCAGGCAAGCGCCCATCACGTGGCTGTCCAAGCCGACGATGGCGTCGTCCGCCTCGCTCGGCCCAAAGAGCACACCCACGGTTGCGCCGGGTATGCGCCCGCCAAGCACGCGCTCATTCTCCGCCAGCCAGGCGAACGTGCCGGCCATATCCTTGAGCGCGCGCCGGTCTCGCGGCACGGCAGCCATGGTTGCCCAAGGCCAGGCGCCATGGGCCAGTATGCCGGCCAGGGTGGCGTGAACGGTTGCGGGGGATGCCGCGTTCGTTGCGCCGCTGCCCATGTCCACGGTCACGTAGGCGGCTTTGCCTCTGCCGGCGATGCCACGCGCCTTGCGCCCTATGAGACCCGCCGTCCACAGCGGGCCGCCGTCGTTGCTCTCGTGCTCGGCGATTACGAATTCCGCCAGCGATGCCACGCGCCCTTGGGTGGCGTCACCTACCCACAGCGCGTTTTCCCGCGCGTCCTTGGTCACCCGGTCCAGGAAGCTCCACAGCTCTTCATCAACCTCGCGGCGCCAGCGCTGCCAGCCGCGGTGCGCCCGCTCCGCCGCAGCCTTGCTGTCGCTCCCGCGAGGCGGCGGGAGCCGCATCTCCGCTTCCCGGGCGTACCGCTTCTCACAATACGTGCAGTAGCAAATCTCCCGGTTGCCCTGCCACCGGTGGCCCAGAAAGCCATCCACAGGATAGCGCCCGGCAATCTCCCGCACGATTGCGGGCAGATACTCCCGGTAGTAGGGCGAATTTACGCACGTATGGTAAAGACCGTTCGTGCGGCGGGGCCGCCCCTTGTGGTCCACCATGAACCAGTCGGCGTGAGCGTAATAGAGGTCTTCGTGGGCAATACTCGGATCGATGCGAGCCAGCACAACCAGGTCTTGGTTCTTTGCCGCTGCGGCCAGTTCGCCAAAGACGTCACGGTCGCCCAGCGAGTTGCTCTTGCGATGGAAAGGCACCTCCGTCGGATAGAAGGCCAGCACACCGCCGGCGCTGAGGGCCACCCCGCCTATACCGCTTTCCCGCCAGCGCTCCTGCCACCAGTCTACGTCCACGTGCGGTGGATCAGATTCACGGAGCACCACCTGTCCGAAGCGAATGAACTGATCGTACCACGGCATCTCCCGGGCCATACTGGCTCCCTTCACCGCTGCAGTGCGACGCTACGGCTTGCCGCGCAAACTCGCGCACTTGTGAATTCTCTGCCTATTTCTCAGTCTAGCCAACACCCATCGATTCTTCAAATGGCGCGGAATCTGGGGCCATCGGAGGCCCTGGGGTTGGTTGGCCGAAAGACCCTCAAGATCCACGGTGCAGCGCGGCTGGCACTCGTGCGGCGGGCGCCCGCCGCACGAGTGGGGTATAGACCTCTGACAGGGTAGTCCGTTTCGTTGTACACTACGAGCGGCGACACCCACGCGGTCTCTCATGAAGGTCTGCGAGGGGATAAACCGCTCTTGCCGCCTATGTCGCGGCGTGACGTGCGCCGGCATCCCCGCGAGACTGCACACACCCACAGAACCAGGATTGACACCAATGTCTCCCACCCCGCACCCGCATGACCTTGGCGCCGCAACCCTCGAGCCGGCCGGCGTTGCCGTTGCCGGCGCGTACGGCACGTGGCAGATTCGCTATACTGCGGGCGCTCGCGGCATCGACGTGGGCGGCGCGATCAGAGTCCACACGGAGTCCGACACCGATTGGGGCGTGCCCCAATGCACGGAGCCGTCCCAGGCGGAATACATGACGGCGCAGGCGCCCCCAGGAGTCCTCGTCGACCTCTTGGTCGAGGATATCAAGTCGGTGCTTGTGCGCGTGGCCGGCCGCGCTCTGCGGCCCGGAGAGACGGTTGCGGTGACCTACGGCGATCGTAGCGGCGGTGGGCCGGGGTCGCGGGCCCAGACGTTTCTGGAGACCAAACGCTATTTCTGGGTCGATGTCGCTGCCGCCGCCGACGGCGCTTTTCTCACACTCCCGGATTCTCCCTATCTGACTATCGTCGGCGGCGAGGCCGCGCGCCTCGTCGCTGTCGCGCCCTCTACCGTTGCCGCGGGCGAGCCGTTCAGCCTCCTGTTGCGAGCGGAAGACGCCTGGGGCAATCCCTCCCATGCATATACCGGCGACCTTACGTTGCGGGCGGAGGGCCTGCGTCTGCCCGAAGCCGCGCGGACTTTCGCGTTTCAGCCCGCCGACCATGGCGTGCGGGTACTCGCGGACTGCGTGGCGCCGAATCCAGGCACATACTACGTCCAGGCGGAAGACCAACAGTGCGGTTTGACTACCCGGAGCAACCCGCTCGCCTGCACAGAGAACCGGCCGGCACACCGGCTCTTTTGGGCCGATCCCCACGGCGGCCAGGTTGCGCTGGCGGAAAAAATCCCCGACTTCTTTCGCTTTGCCCGTGACGTTGCCGCGCTGGACTTCGTCGGCTACCAGCGCAACGACCACATGGTCTCCGCCGATGACTGGCGGCTGCAGCAGGAAGCCGAGGCCGACTTTGCCGAGCCCGGCCGTTTCGTGCCTCTGCCCGGCTTCGAGTGGTCGCCAGATACGGGCCGCGGCGGCCACCATAACGTCTACTTTCGGCGCTACAACCAGCCCATCCGCCGCAATAGCCACGCCCAAGTCGCGGACAAATCCGACATTGACACCGATCTGCCCCACGTGCTGGACCTCTACGCCGCCTATCGCCACCGTGACGTGCTCATCACGCCCCACGTCGGCGGAGCGCACGCGGACCTGGCCTATCACGAGCCAACGCTTGAACCGGCCCTTGAGATTACGTCAACCCACGGCACGTTCGAGTGGTTTCTGGAGGAGGCGCTGGAGCGCCGCTATACGGTGGGTTTTCTCGGCGGGAGCGACAGCCACACCGGTCGTCCGGGCTCAGACCGGCCGGGCTACCAACCGCGCCGCTATGCCCAAGCGGGCCTCACCGGCATCTATGCGTCTGCGCTTACGCTGGAGGGGTTCTACGAGGCGCTGCAGGCCCGTCGCTGCTACGCGACCACCGGGGCCAGGATCATCGTGGACGTCCAAGCCGACGGGCAGCCCATGGGCGCCGCCTACCGCACGACGGCGCCGCCCACCGTAACGGTCTCTGTTACGGGTACCGCTCCACTGGAGCGCCTGGAGTTGTATCGCGGCCTCGATCTCATCTACACGCACCCGATTCAGGTCGAACCGGACCCGCAGCAGGTGCGCATCCTCTGGGATGGCGCCAGCCGCAAGTCGAGCTACTCCGGCGTCGTGTGGGAAGGAACCGCGGCCATTTCGCATGGCACGCTGTCAGCAGTGGACACTATTCGCTTCGACAGCCCCCGCTCCCATTTGGCCGACGTTACCGACCGCAGCCTGAGGTGGCACAGCGTGACGTGCGGCTACCGCAGCGGTGTTGTTCTAACGATTGAGGAAGCCGAAACTGCCGATCTCAACGTAGCCGCAAGCACCAGCCTCATCAGCCGGCCGCGGTTCGGCGCATACGGCGCGGCCGGACCCCAGATTCTGGCCTATGCGCCCGCCGAGTCTTTCACCGCGCGTGTGCCATTGGCCGGGTTGCGCATCGGGCCCCGGGAGTACGCCATCGGGCCCTTGGGCCGCACGGTCACGGTCTCGCTCGCGACCCGCGGCGCACCGGAGAGCGCTGCGTTCACGTTTAGCGACCCCACCCCGCAGCCGGGCGTCAATTCCTACTGGGTGCGCGTGATTCAGACAGACATGGAAATGGCGTGGTCTAGTCCCGTGTACGTTGACTATCACGGCACGTAGACTGGAGGGCGCTGCACGTGGCCATAGGCTAGGCCGGCACCGGCATTGCCTTCGGCATGCCCGTGCTGGCGGCGCTAGGGCTTGCCCTATACTTCCTGCCTGCCTTGCTCGCCTATGCGTGCGGACTCCCAGGCGCCCGGACCATCTTGCTGCTAATCACCCAATTGAGTTGGACGGTGTTGGCGCAGGTCGCCGCCATAGTCTGGGCGGTTGCCGCCAAAGACGACGAATCTGCTGGCAGACGCGACTGAGCGCTTTTCCGCACGCGCGGATTCTCGTAGAATGGAATGCGTAGACAGTAGCATCGCCTGGAGCCACCGCCGGAGCGTCACACCCGCGCAGAGGAGCGCCCGGCCACCACAGAGGAGAACACACCGTGGCAAACGTTGGAACGGAAGTCGGACAGGAAGCGCCGGATTTCACGCTGGTTAACCAGGACGACGAGGAGGTCAGCCTCTCCGACTATCGCGGCAAGCAGAACGTCGTGCTGGTCTTCTACGTGGGCGCGTTCTCCAGTATCTGCGACGGCGAGTTTCGGGGCTTGGCCGGGAACGCGGACCGCTACGACGCCAGCGGCGCGGCAGTCATCGGCATTTCCACCGATACCAAGTGGACGCTGAAGAAGTACAAGGATGACAATGGGTTTCCGGCCACTTTTCTCGCCGACTTCTGGCCCCACGGCGCAGTCTCCCGCCAGTACGGCGTGTTCGTAGATGATTTTGGATTCGCAAAGCGTGGCACCTTCATCATCGACAAGAACGGCATCATTCAGGGCAAGGTCGTAAACGAGCCGCTGGACGCGCGCAACGAGGACGACTACTTTGCTGCCTTGCAACAGTGCTCATAGCGCGAATTCCGGTCAGGGGTAACGAAGGACATAGCCCCTAATGCTGTCGCATTAGAGTGGATGGCTTCAGTTTTCTCCGTTCACGCTAAGCGCTTCGACCCTTCGACATGCTCAGGGCAGGCAGGCTCAGCGCAGTCAAGCTCAACGCAGGCAGACTCAAGACAGGCTCTGTCCAAGCGCACGCGGAGCGTGGAATGCGCAAAACCGACGATCTCGCGCCTGAGCCGTTCGTCCTCAGCCGTTCGCCCTCAGCCGTCCGCCCTGAGCCGTTCGCCCTGAGCAACGTCGAAGGGTGAACGGCTCAGGCGCTGGCTGTAACGCGACACCATCGAGCATAGCCCCGGCCATTCCGTCCGCCTCCTGAATCTTCGTCCTTGCCGTGTGAATCGACTACCACGGGTTCTTCGCGCTACTGAGGTCAATGCGACCCAGGCAGTGCGAAGAGCTTGTGCTCCCACCTGCGCAGACTAGGCACGACGTCTTGCGTCCAGGGCTTGCCTTCCTGGCTGTGCCAACAAGCCGGGAACGTGGTGAATGAGCCGCAGTGGACTACGCGACTAGTGGGTATTGACTTCGGCTGCACAGGTTTGGGTGTCAACGTAGACGGCTGCTCCCCGAAATGTCATTCTGAGGAGTGCAGCGACGAAGAATCTAGAGTCGGGAGCGTTTTAGATTCCGCGTCTTTGACGAAGTCAGCGAACCCTGTTCGACGCTGCGCTCGGAATGACATGAGCTATAGCCCAACAAGGTGATCAAGCCCAAGTCTGTTGATTCCCGTGGACTAATCGCTTGCTGCTTCTTCCTGGCTGTGCCTGCGGCCCAGATGCCTAAGGCAGGTTCCCCCGCAACGCAGCCGCGGCACGGCGTTAGGCCGCGGGCTTTGGGCGTTCACGGCGGCCCAAATCCAGGAGCGCCTCCGCCCAGTGCAACGGGCAAGACGACCTTCCTCTCCGGCGTCTCCGGCATGCCGCACTCCCTGACGTCCTCGCGCTCGACCATGCCTGATTTCTCACATTTGCCCAGGCAAGCAGTTGTCGCTCCGTGGTGACATTCGCTCGTCTACCGCCGCGCCGATAGACAACGACTTGGTTACCTGCTAGCATGACCGTTGAAATAGCGCACACATCTTGGCAGGTTTTCCCCGTGATACCCCTCGCCCTCATCCAGGACCTCTCTGAAAAGACCTCCTCGAAAATTCTGTTCTTCGTGCTCGATGGGCTGGGTGGAATGCCCCACCCGGATGTCGGCAAGTCTGAACTCGAGGTCGCTCGGATACCAAATCTGGACCGCTTTGCGGCGCTCTCGATCTGCGGTGTCACCGATCCGATAGCGCCCGGTATCACCCCGGGCAGCGGGCCGTCGCACCTCGCGCTCTTTGGCTACGACCCGATCCGGTTCGATATTGGCCGCGGCGTGCTCTCCGCCCTGGGCATTGACTTTCCCATCGGACCCAACGACATTTGCTTTCGCGCGAACTTCGCCACTGTGGACGCGGATGGCGTCATTACGGACCGGCGCGCCGGCCGCCTGGCCACGGAGTTGAACCGCGAGCTCTGCGCTCTGCTGCGGCACATTCATTTGCCGGAAGTAGAGGTCTTCGTGGAAACGGAGTCCGGGCACCGTGCCCTGGTGGTGTTCCGCGGTGAAGGCCTGTCCGACTTCGTGACCGACACGGACCCGCAGCGCACCGGCGTGCCGCCCTTGCCCGCCGAGCCCACCAACGAAGACGCCGCCCCCATGGCGCAGATCGTCAACAGTTTTCTGGCCGAGGCCGCAATGGTGCTGCAGGGGCAGGAGCCCGCCAACGCGCTCTTGTTGCGCGGCGCCGCCGGCATGCCGAACATACCCACCATGCCGCAGATCTTCAGCCTTTCGCCCGGCGCAATTGCCGCCTACCCCATGTATCGCGGCCTGGCAAAACTCGTGGGCATGGAAGTGCTGGAAACCGGCGCTACGGTCTGGGACGAGTTTGAGACTCTCCAGGAACACTGGGACGCGCACGACTTCTTCTATTTCCACGTCAAGGCCACGGATTCAGCGGGTGAAGACGGGGACTTCAATCAGAAGGTCCAGGTGCTGGAAGACGTCGATAGCCTGATACCCGCCTTGCAGCGCCTGCAACCGGATGTATTCGTGATCACGGGCGACCACTCCTCGCCTGCCGCGTTGAGCGGCCACTCGTGGCATCCCGTGCCCTTTGCCCTCTTTAGCAAGACGTGCATCAGCGACGACATTAGCGAATTCACCGAACGCGCGCTCGTGCGGGGGAGCCTGGGCCGCTTTCCGGCGCAAGAAGCGATGCTGCTTGCCATGGGCCATGCGCAAAAACTCGCCAAGTACGGAGCATAGAGACAGCCTGCGGCGGCTCCCAAGCGTCGACCGGCTGCTGCTTGCGCCTGCCGTCACCACTCTAGACCTCGACTTTCCCCATCACGTCCGGGTAGACTTGGCCCGCGAAGTTTTGGCTGCGGCGCGCGCCGCAGTCGTCAAGGGCGCGGCCGCGCCCACCCTCGACGAGTTGGCCCGCCGCCTGCAACAGGCCGCGGCACAACGCTTTCAGCCCTCGCTGCAACCGGTTATCAATGCCACCGGCGTCATACTGCACACCAACTTGGGGCGCGCCCCGCTGAGCGCCGCCGCCTTGCAGGCCATGGCGGCCGTTGGCGCCGGTTACAGCAATCTGGAGTTCGACCTGGCCGGCGGCACGCGCGGCTCCCGCTACACCCACCTAACGGCGGCGCTATCGGCGCTCACCGGCGCCGAGGACGCGCTGGCGGTGAACAATAACGCCGCCGCAATCCTGCTCGCCCTGAGCGCGCTGGCAGCCGGCAAAGAGGTCATCGTCTCCCGGGGCGAAGCCGTTGAAATCGGCGGCGGTTTTCGCATTCCCGACGTTCTGGCGCAGAGCGGCGCCCGGTTGGTGGAAGTCGGCACCACAAATCGCACGTATGTCGCTGACTTTTGCGACGCCATCACCCCGGCAACCGCGGTCATTTTGCGGGTGCACTCGAGCAACTTTCGGGTAATGGGATTCACGCACGAACCCAATCTGGCTGAATTGGCAACAGCGGCCGGCAGCCGTGGCATCCCGGTGATCTACGATCTGGGTAGCGGCTCCCTGCTGGATACGGCGGACTTTGGGCTCCATCCGGAACCGACCGTGCAAGAGGCGCTAGCTGCCGGCTGCGCGGTAGTGACGTTTTCGGGCGACAAGCTGCTGGGCGGTCCGCAGAGCGGATTGATTGCCGGCAAGAGCGACTATATCGCCGCCATGCAACGGCATCCCCTCACCCGCGCGCTCCGCCTCGATAAGACCACCATCGCCGGCTTGGAAGCCACGCTTTCCCACTATCAAAAGGCTGAGGCCCTGTCTCACATACCGGTATGGCAGATGATTGCCGCGCAACCGAGCGAACTGGCGGACCGCGCCCGCCGCTGGCAACAGGCGCTCCGGTCGGCAAACGCGGCGGCGTTCACCGCCAGCGTAGCGCCGGCAGAGTCCGCAGTCGGCGGCGGCTCGTTGCCGGGCGAGACGTTGCCGACGCGGGCGCTACGCCTCAGTTCTCCCGATCAGACGCCGGACGCGCTGGCAGGCAAGCTCCGCTCCGGCAACCCGCCGCTCGTGGTGCGCATCGAACGGGATGCCGTCGTGTTGGATCCCCGTACCGTGCTGCCGGCGGATGACGAGGCCGTCCTGCGCGCCCTGCAAGCCCTTATACGCTGAATCACGGCTGTGCGCTATAATGGGACTAGACGGGCCGGGCAATAGCAGGTAAGCGTTCGCACCGGACCAGGCGCCCGCTTGGCAGATGGGCACGGCGGGGCTAATTGTGATGCGGATGCAACAATCCACCCCGCGAAAGTCCGATAGTTCCAGCGGACAATTGCCGGCGCGAAAGCTGAGCCATGTGGAGACCGCGATGCAGCCGTTGATAGACAGTTTCGGTCGGCAGATCGAGAACCTGCGCATCTCGATTACGGACCGCTGCAATTTTCGCTGTCGCTACTGCATGCCGGAAGAGATGATGCAGTGGGTGCCGCGCGAGGAAATCCTCACCTATGAAGAAATCGAGCGGCTGGCCCGCCTGTTCGTAGGCCTGGGCGTACGGGATATCCGCATTACCGGCGGCGAACCGACCGTGCGCAAAGACTTGCCGCACCTGATTCGCCGCTTGCGCTTGATCGACGAACTGGAGAGCCTATCGCTCACCACCAACGGCTTTCGGCTTACGGCGCTGGCCAAGCCGCTGGCAGAGGCCGGGCTGACCCGCATCAATGTGAGTCTTGATAGCCTTGTCCCCGAGCACTTTGCCTACATTACGCGGCGCAACGCGCTCAATGCCGTGCTCGAGGGTCTGGAAGAGTTGGAGAAGTACCCAACTATCAGCCCAATCAAGCTCAATGCCGTCGCGATTCGCGGCTTTACCGAACGCGAAGTCGTTGCCTTTGCCGAGCTTGCCCGCCGCAAACCCTACGTGGTGCGTTTCATTGAGTTCATGCCCCTGGATGCCGACGGCATTTGGCGCGAAGAGAACGTGCTCACCGGCAAGGAAATCCTGGAGATGGTCAATAATGCCATGCCCGTGCCATTGGCGCCCGTCCCCACCGAGCCTTCCTCCACGTCGCGAGTCTATCGCTTTGCTGACGGCAATGGTGAAATTGGGTTCATCAACCCCGTAAGTGAGCCGTTCTGCGCCTCGTGCAACCGTATACGCCTGACGGCTGAGGGTATGTTCCGAACGTGCCTCTTCTCTGTGCGAGAGACGGATTTGCGGAGCCCACTGCGCGATGGGGCCAGCGACGCGGAGCTTGAGAAGATAATCCGCGCCGCGGTCTGGCAGAAAGAACTCAAGCACCGCATCAATGAGGGCGAGTTCTTCCAACGCGCCAACCGCACCATGTCCCAGATCGGCGGCTAGGCGCACCGCCCGCTCGTTCGTCCCCGCGAAATCCCATAGCCCGCTGGGAAGTGCAGTGGACTTTCAGCCCTCACCGGTTTGTCCCTCGTCCTCTCTGATTGCCGCACACCGGCTTTCCCTCCTCTAGCCCGATCGACAGTGAAGCGCCGAATCGTCCACGGGGCTTCCCTCACACTTGGGACGGTTCCGATCAGGCTTCCATCCGGCCTGACCTGTCCCAAACGTCAGCGCACCCCCACGCGGCTACTGCTCACGTCCTCATACTGCCAACCCGGCTTACTTGGGCCGCGGAGCAGATGGCAGCGGATGGCACAGGTTCTAGGACACATGTGTTAGCGCAAGTCGCCGCGCACTCGGCCCCTAACCATAGTCTCAGCATCTTCGCACGCCATGGAACTGCTGGTCGCCACGCCATCGCGGAGCAGGCGCACGTACTCAAACACAGTGTCCTCTTTGCCGTGATTGGCGCCCGGCCGCTGAGGCCGCTCCGCGTAGAGTGGCGCGTACAGTTTGCGTGCTTGTAGCCCATATCAACCGAATACTACGTTTTATCACCATTTCTCCCAAATCATTGCCAGCTTCTGCATATTCTGATATAATTTCTCAAGATGAAGATTAGAATACTGCAATAGTCCACTCTTGGGGGCACGCAATGCGGAATATCATGGGAAACTCCCGTTCGCCGGAAGTACTTGGGCGCTGTCCCGTATGCTCAAGCGAACTCACGGTACAGCGTCTGAGCTGCGCGGACTGCGGTGTCGCCTTGGAAGGCGAATTCCTACTCAATCCATTCAACCGTCTCACTGCGGAGCAGCAACGCTTCGTGGAGATCTTCTTAGTTGCGCGCGGCAACATGAGCGAGGTTCAGAAAGAGTTGGGTGTTTCGTACCCCACTGTACGCACTCGCTTGGAGGAGATAATAGGCCAACTCGGTCACAAGCCGGCTTCGGATGATGCTACTCAACAAGCTGAGCGCTTGAGCACACTCCAGGATGTGGAAAGCGGCTCGCTCAGTGTTGAAGAAGCGCTACGCCGCCTGGCAGACAGGGAGTAGGACGATGAGCGCAGAAGAACGCATGATCCTCGAGATGCTGCGCGAAGGCAAGGTATCCGTGGAAGACGCCGAGCGCCTGCTCAATGCGGTGCGGACCGGCGGTGAACAGTCTCGCCGCAGGAGTGCATCGCTGCTTGATTCGGGCTGGTGGGAAGAAGTGGAACGTTCGCTGGGAGAGACTCTTTCCAAAGTCGAGGACCGCATCGCCCGGGTTGTAACAGACTTGCCCAGAAGCAGTTTGCGCATGCCCTTGCGCGGCGTAAAGCGCAAGCGACAACGCGAAGCCCAAGGCTTTGAACCCGTTGCATTGGACGACGGGACCTTTGAGATTCCCGCCAACGCCCGGGTGGAGGTGGACGTTGAAGGCGGCGCGCTGCGGGTGGAAGAAGCTCCCGGTCCCGCGCACGTGAGTTTTGACCGGGAAGGCCACGATTGGGAGTGGGCGGTGCAGGCGCTGGGCGACACCTACGTGATCTGTGTCTACGCCAGCGCCGTTTGGGCCGGAGTGCCAAATGTCGCCCTGAGTTTGCCGCCGGTACGTTCCTTGACTTGCCGCGTATCGGGAGGGAGCATGTCTGGCCTGAAACTGTCGTCGTCGCTGGACATTGCGGTGGAAGGCGGTTCGCTGCAACTCACCGACGTGACCGGGGCACTGAATCTCAAGTCCGCCGGCGGCGGCATTGGCGTTCACG
Source organism: Chloroflexota bacterium (assembly GCA_022824225.1). GTDB lineage: Bacteria > Chloroflexota > UBA11872 > VXOZ01 > VXOZ01 > VXOZ01. The sequence goes on along the minus strand of JAJEAH010000011.1, from coordinate 29,083 downwards.
GCGCCGGTCCGTCTCTGACCGCAGTGAGCGCCGGGGGGCCAATCTCGTTTCAGGGCGCCACCGAAGCGCTTGACATCAAGACTGCCGGTGGGAGCGTCAGTTTGGATCACGCGCTGCTCAGCGCGGGAGAACACCGGGTTGAGAGCGCCGGCGGCGGTGTGGTGCTGGTCTTGGACTTGGCATCCACGGTGACCATCGATGCCGCTGCCTCCGGTGGCGGCGTGGACGTCAATCTGCCCGGCGCTGTCGGCGAGGCCCGCAACCGTTATGGAACCGGCCAATACACCGGCACTCTCGGCGCCGGCACTGCGGCCCTGCAACTACGCAGCAGCGGCGGCAGCATCCGCATCCACGCCCAGGAGAGCGAAGCGCCTGCCGGTCAGACGACCGAATAGCTCCAGTTCTCTAGGGAGACGATCGCAGACCCACAAGTGCGCTGGTGGAAAGAGCGCATGGAGCGCGTCGTGTAGCCGGTGGCAGCGCTTTGGGGTGCCCGGTAGCGGTAAGCGGAGGCGGGGAAGCACGTCCCCTTGGGCGGCCGGACCCCACATGTCCGGCTCCCCGCCTTTGATAAGGGGCGCGCCGCCCGGGAACCAGCGCCAGCGGCCACGCCTCACACCGGCGGCAGAGCAAAGCCATAGTCCAGTAACAGGGCCGCATCGGTAAAGTGTTGGGTCGAGCCAAGCACTACGGCAAGCAGGTGCCGCCCGTCCCGCTCCGCTACCGCCACAAGACAATACTCCGCATCGGGCGTCCAGCCGGGCTTCAATCCGTAGACGCCCTCATATGTCACCAAGAGGCTATTCAGGTTCCGCGGCCCATACCAACCGTGCCTATCGGTGGCGGTGAACGAGATATGCGTAGTGCTCGCATACTCGACAATGCCCGGCACCCACTCCAACGCGTAATCCGCCAGTACGGCCAAATCGTGAGCCGACGAGTAGTGAGGCAGCACATCCTCGTCATAGCCGGAGGGATTGCTGAACTCCGTATTCTGGAGTTCAAGCTGTTCCACCTTAGCATTCATGGCCTGGACGAAGGCCTCATAGCCAAGCGTGCCTTCGGCAATCGCGATTGCGGCGTCATTGCCTGAGTCCAACATCAGGCCGTAGAGCAAGATATTCAACGGCACGACCTCGCCGGCTTTCAGGCCCATGACATTGGGTTCGGTTTCCGCGGCCCGTTGCGAGACCACGATCTCTTGCTCGATTTCCGCAATTTCCAGTGCAATCACGGCTGTAAGAATTTTCGTCGTGCTCGCGGGGGCGCGCTGTGTGTGCTCATTGCTGGCATAGAGCACAGACTTGGTGCCTAGATCCACCAGGAACGCCGACTTAGCCGTAAAACTGTCAAGCGGCGGCGCTGGATTTTGCTCCAACCACGCATACGAAAAATGGACGCGCGGCGGGGAAACCGTGGCCACAATCTCTTCCGCCACCACCGGCGTGTTTTCGGCCACTACTATCACCGGGGCCGTAGGCGCGGAAGCATAGCGCAAGAGCAACATAACGCCGCTCAAAGCCAACACCATCGCCAGGAGCCAAACCCGAAACGCCGGCCTGTTTCCGCGCGACCGCCGCCGGGGGGGCTGATACCGGTACGGCTCCATCTATTCTGAGAACTCCATCATCACCAATCTCGAAACCGACACACGGCTAGAATAACGCGCCAACCCTTTGAATCCCCTAGTCTGGACGGGGAAACCGGAAGTACACCGGGGCGCCCCACAGTGTCCCTACGCTGCTCCCAGCCACATTCGTGCACGAAACTTGTGGCTCAGTTAAGCCGCACTAACCATAGCAGCGGTCCGATGCCAGGAGGCAGATGCAGAACCACTGCGTCCCGGCATCCGCCGATCCGCGGGCTTGACCCCAACCAACGTGACGTTTGCTGGGCCTTACCGGATCGGCAACGGCCTGCATGGGAATTTACCCGCACCAAAAACCTAAAGGCAGTGAGCGGCGTGCCCCACGGTCGGCCGGAACCCGCCGAGCGACAGTTTCTGAATGCGTTGCCGCGCTCCTGCCCCTGTAGTCATAGCCGCACCACCTATAGGACGCACCAAGGGCCGGGCCCAAGAACGAGCCCAGCCCTTTTCTTACCACAAACAGTGCCCCAAGCGCGCGACCTATTCCACCAGGCCGGTGCGGTCGACGCTCTCCACAAAGTAGCGCTGAGTGAATAAGTAGATTATGAGGGGCGGCATAATCACAAGGAATGACGCGGCCATAATCACAGCCTCATTGAACTCATCCCCCGCGCCTTGCCCGGCTAGCATTTGCAGCAATGCCGCGCTCAAAATCGAAAGCCGCAACGGCAAGGTAAAGTTGTTTTGATCGAACAGGTAGATGGTGGGTTCGAAGAAGTCGTTCCAGTGCCACACCAGCGAAAAGAGGAACACCACGATGATGGCCGGGGTTGCCAGCGGCAACATGATTCGCCAATACACACTGAACGGCCCGGCTCCGTCTATTCTCGCCGCGTCCTCTAATTCGTACGGTAAGTTCCTGAAAAACTGTCGGAACACCAGGATGAACAGCGCACCCCGCAGACCATGACCGAACAGGGAGGGGATCAGGAACGGGAAGTACGTATCCATGAAACCCAGGTTACGGTAGAGAATGAAGAGCGGGACAATGATAGTCTGCGGCGGCACCAGGAACGTGAAGAGCACCAGCAGGAACAAGACGTCCCGGCCCGGGAACGGAATACGCGCAAACCCATAAGCCACAAACGAACATGCCACTGTCTGCAACACCGCGGAACCCACCGAGATGATGATGCTGTTCCTCGCCGCCTGCCAGTAGAGCATGCCGCTGATCGCGAGCTCATAGTTCCGCCAGAAGAAGGTCCGCGGTATCCACAGGACTGTCAAGTCCGCTAAGTCCGCCACCGTCTTGAGCGACGTGGAGAACATGTAGATTACCGGGAACAGGAACACAAAGCAGACGTTTATCAAGATTATGTACGTGGCGATGCGCAGGAAGAGCAGCTCCCACCACTTTCGGGACGTCAGCGCACCAAGTACACCTGTGCGCTGGCGTATGACGAATACGGAATCAGCCATGCTGGTACTCCCTACCGTTCACCTGCGTAGAAGACAAAGCGGCTTGAGATCAGGAGAGCAAGCGCCATGAACAAGAAAATTGACGCAAAGTACATCCAGCCCAAAGCCGCCGCATAGCCAAGCCGGAAGTCTCGGGTCAGGCCCACGGTCTGAATGTAGGTGAGTACTTCATTGAAGGGGTCGGTGAACGAATCGACGATGGTGTAGACCACATTGACCAGGATCACGGGGGACAGCATCGGCAGGGTGATACGCCAGAAGATCTGCCAGCCGGAAGCGCCGTCCGTCTTTGCCGCCTCGCGCATCGTAATCGGCACGCTATGGAGACCCGCGACGAAGATGAGAATCTGGACGCCGGTCCGCCACAGCACCAACGTCACCCGATTTACCAGGTCCAAGACCCAGTCAGCGATCGTGCCTTGCAGGTACGTAAACACCACCTCGCTCAGGGTCTGGACACTCACGCCGATAGCCTCTGTGCTCACGCCTTCGCCGAAGAGGCGCCGGATGACGATGGCCGAACCAATCACCACCGGCATGAAGAGGAGCATGCGGAACACGCCCCGACCCGGCATTTCCTGCACGACCAAGATGGACACGAACAGAGAGAACACCAAAATGATCGGCAAGTCCGATAGCAGATTTGCTACCGTCTTCGTAAAGAGCGGCAGAAAGTGAATATCCTCGAGGAAGGGCTCCGCGTAGTTCTCCCACCCAATGAACGTCAACTTCAACTCGGAACTGGTGATCTTCACGTTGTGGAAGCTCACGTAGAGTGATTGGAACAACGGCCATGCCAGGAAGATCAGGAAACCCACGATCCACGTGCTGATGTAGAAATAGCCATCCATCGCGCGTTGGAACCGGTAGGTCAACCGCACGCCGACCGCCGACAGGGCAACGCGAAGCGACAGAATACACGCCGGGACGACCAAGGCCAGCCCAGTGAGAACAGCTACCCAGAAAAAATTATCCTCAAATTGCATGGCCCCTTACCTCCGCGGCGGTATGATGAGATAGTTCTGGCCCTCAACCGCGTTTTCGCCATCCGTATAGCGACGCGTCTTGTAATTCACGATCACGCGTGTGCCGTCCTCGTAGACCGTCTCATAGACGCCGTCCGCAATCTGGCGGTGGTCGTCCATGAGCAAGTTTACGGTGTAGCCCAACTGCCGCACGAATAGTTCATACTCGTCGACAATCTGGGGCTCCCAGTCGGCAAATCGCGAAGAATAGAGCCGGTTGTACTGTGTGCGCGTGAGCAAAACGCTTGGGTTCTCTGTCAGCTCGAACGTGGGCAATGCGCCGTATTCGATAGCGCGCAAGAACTCGTCACGGTCGCTGCGCAGATTGCTCTCATCGCCGGTATAGCGGACGAGCCCGTGTACCGCCAATGGGAAGAAGGGCACGGTCTCTTCGCTGAACACGTAGTTGTAGCGGTCCAGAGGCACTCTGGTAAAGAAATCAGTGCTATCCAACATGTAGGCATTCGCGCCCTGGATTACCGCGGTCCCCGTCTCATCCTTGCTGATTTCGACGATGTCTCTCCAGACATCGACAAACTCTTGGCGACTTAGCTTCGTGCCGCCTTGCTCAGTATCCACCGGTTGCTGCATGTTGCGAATCTCGATGAAATAGCCGCCAATCAAGACCACGAGCAGCACCCCGCTAGCGATCGGCCGCCACAGCGGACCGCCAACAAGCTGGCCCAGGATTGCGTCGCTCGGCCGCTTTGTGCCTATCAGCACGACGTAGAGGCCAATGAGAGCGAATGCAGCGATTCCCAATAGCCGCAAGCCGGATGTAAAGCCCGATCTGCCGGTGAAGACAATCGGATAGTGGTTGAGCGCAACCTTGCCAAAGAAACGGAACTCGACGCCGTCAACGCCAAGCTCACTCATCTTGGCAATATCGTCAGTCGCGTAGCGGTCACGGGCAATCTCCGGCCGTAAGAGTTGTACCTCTGTGTGCGGCTCGTCCTCCCGGCGCTTGAACCCAACGTAGTTCGTCGTGATAGGCAGGCGGTTCGCCCCGCGGATCACGTCCGTCAGCGGGTTGAAGCGGAAGAATGAGTCGATATTCCTGAAGCCGAACAGATAGTTGTCCTCCAGGTAGATTGGTATACCGTTGGCATTGGCGTAGTTCGAGATCGAACGCAGCCCCTCCTCGCCGCCAAGCCTGCCTTCCGGCGGCAAGCGTTTGGGCAACGACCAATCGTACCCGTCTTGGCTCCAGCCGACCAGGGTCACGCGCAGGTTATCCAGGCCCCGGTCTTCCTTCAGAGTCTTGAGCATCGCCAGCGCATCATCGAACGTCGTCATGGCAATGAACTGGTCACGCGGAAACGCCTGGCGTTGCATGGCCATGAAGATGCGCAGATGCAGGAAGGGATTTGCTTCCGCCAGCCGTTCGAGGCCGCGATCGACCATCAAATGCTCGCGATACACCTTGGCCATGCCGACATAGCTGGCATCATAGCCGCGGAGAAACGCGTACTTTAGCTCCCGATCGCCTTCCACCCGCTCCTGTTCGAACCGGGTCACAAACGACGCGCGGCGCAGCGGGAACGGCGCCTTGCGCCGGAAGATGAACTGACCGGAGATTCGGTTATAGCCCAGCGCCGTATAGCTCAGCGCCGCGCTGATGTTGACATCCATATCCCCTTTCGTAACGATGCCCGTAAATGCGGACTCGCCCCGCACCAGGCCAAAAACCGGCACTGGAATCGGGCCTTGCTGCTGTTCGGGCTCGAACGAGAAGAGGGCCGGACCGTACACCTCGGCCAAGAAATTGTGCCGGTATTCCGGCTGCTCCGGACGGAAATGGACAATAGCGCCCGGGCCGTCGGGCACGAAGAGGTAACCCTTTTCCTCATTGGTCGCAGCGCCGAGGAAGGGCAGAATGTCCAGGGTGACGAGCAGGCGCTCTTCGGTCTCGCGCACACTATCGTCGTCCACCCCCACCACCAGCCGGTCGTCTTCCAGCCAGTAGTCGATTGTGAAGCCAATGTTCAGCTCTTCGAACAAGTAGTCAACCTCAATACCCCCGTCTATCGGGGTAAAGGTCAACTTCGGCACATCCGAGATAATGTCGGCCACACGAGTCTGGGTCCGCACCTTGTCCGTATACTCGACAATGACTACGGAGTTCAGGCGAGCCTTGATGGAGTCCGAGACCGCCTCGGGGTTCTCCAGAATTGGGGAACTACGCCACAGTCGCCCATTCTCCCGATCGTCGAACACCGCCAACTGCGAATTCTCTTTATTCAAGTAGAGCGAAAGGTGCTCTACCTGACTGACCTTCTCAAAAGTCGGCCCTAACTCCTGCTCAGGATTCAGTGCCGGCGCGGCCGTAACCGGCGCAATCGGCAATATGGTCAGGAGCAGGACCAGTGGCACGAAGAACCGTGCGACGCGCCACCCCTTAGCGAGTGACAACTTCATAGACGACCTCCCAGAGGAAGCGGATCACCCGCGAAGACATGAAATAGCTGAGGGCTGAGATGCCGAAAATCGCCACCATGCCCCAAATGTTTAGGAACGCAACGCCTGCGGCGCGCTTGAATTCGAAGTCATGGACGACCTTCACCTGCAGGTAGATGAGAACGCCCATCCACCAATACATAGCCGTCTGCGCAAAGCCATAGAGCGCACTCTCGTCGGTGGTCAGCACGTTAGAGACGAGCGCCAGCGGCAGAGCGATCAAGATGTACGGCTGCAGACAGTAGGCCGTCGTCGCCGCCACCACCTTGGGCGAACCCTCACCATAGAAAATAGCGCTCACACCGTAGTTGGCGATCACCCAGACCGCGAACGGCACGAGAATGCGCGACACTTCCAGAACGAAGTTGATGTCCTCAGGATCGATGCTGGAGTAGTGGAAACTCACGGTATTGAGCGTGAGCATGCGCACGATGATGGCCAATATCAGCATCGTCCACACGGTCCACCAGGTTGAGTCTTCCCGCAAGGCCCAGAAAGTCTCCATGGGATCGCGGAGCACCCCTACGCCTTGCCGGTAGATCTTGTACCACGTACTCTCCCGGTTCAGGATACCGCGCTGGAAGCCAAACTCGAACACGCGCCGGGTCCCGCGCGGGATGACGATGATGGCGCCGATGCCAAGGAAGAGATAGAGCATGAACAGGCCGAAGTTCGCGCGCATCCACAGATAGCGCGCTTCCGAATACGCCTTGGCGTACTCATCCTTGTCATAGCCCCGGAAGTACTCGACCATCGCGTCCTGATAGCGCTCCTGTCGATAGAGCGCCTTGCCCAGCGCGCTATGGGCCAGATACATGTTGGCATCGAGCTTCAGCACTTGCTGCCAAAGGTTCGCCGCCTCATCGTACCTGCCATCCCAATAGAACTTGCTGGCAGAATGCACCAGACGGGCGAACAACGTCGGCCGGTACACCTGGATGTTGTTTCGGATGGCATCCAGGATAAATAGCTGGCCTTCGGAATCCGTTACCACGCTGGTTGGATACCCAAGCTGGCCCTGTTGCACGCCGCGGCCGCCAAAGGCCAGCAACGGCTCGCCATCCTGGTCGTACTGGTAGACTTTCGCCGAATTCGCGTCCACCACCGTAATGATGCCGGCCTCGTTCACGTTTACGTCTGAGAAGCGCGGGAATTGGGTGCGCCGGCCGGCGCCCTCCCGCTCGCCGTAGAACTTGAGGGAGTCTTCCTTGAAGAACCGCATGTAGATGGCCACGGAGGTGGAATGGGGATAGACATTCACACCCACCGGGCTGAGCTTCTGCAATTGGTCCTTCACCGCAGTCGCCACGACCGTATACAGGAAACCGTCCTCAGAGAGGAAGAGGTTGGAGTGTGGGGTCGGCTGCGGCAAGAAAATCTTACGGCGCTGATCCTGTGTAGCGAACATGCTGACGATCAATCGCCGCAGGCTAAAGTCCAAGCGCGTTGCGCCAAAGAAGCCGCGGAAGCTGCCTTCGCCGTCCAACACGATGATGCCGAGATTGCTTCCCGCCTCCAGCGTGTAGATGCGACCGCTCCGGTCAACCACCAACTTGCTCGGCGCAAACGTATGGTCAACGGGGATCAGGGTCGTTTCGGGCTTGAAGAATTCATCGACGAAGTTGCCTTCGGGATCCAAGCGCAAGATGCGGTTATTTCCCGTATCGGCCACGAAGATGTTGCCGTCCGGGTCCACATAGACGCCTTCAGGCTTGCTCAAATTGCTGATTTCAAGCAAGTATTCACCTTCGCGGGAGAACTTAAGCACCCGGTCGTTGCCGGTATCCGCCAACCACAAGTTCTCCTCATGGTCCAGGAATAGGTCGGACGGCTCCTTGAACGCTCCGGTTGGGAGGTGGATGCCATTGATTTCCTTCTCGAAGATGTAGGGCAAGGGCGACGGCACCCGTTGATTACGGGGATCGATGGTATAGGACAGCTTTGGATCAAGTTCCAAAGCAAACGCCGTGCCGGCCGACGTCAGGATGAGCCAAAGCGCCGCCAAGAGCGCCAGCCCGGCCTTCAATCTTGATCCTCTCCGTCCAAACATAGTGGTCTATCCCTTGCCCGCTTCTCCGGTAGCCGCATCCGGCTGCCGCCTAGAAGGTTACGCCTTGATTCCCGAATGCGCCATGGTAGCGATCACGCGCCGTTGCACCAGAGTAAACAACACAACCGGCGGAGTAATCATGATGAATGTTGCCGCCGCATACGCTCCCTGCCGAGCCACAGAGCCCTGGCTAATCAAGGTCTGCAACGCGATAGGCAGCGTCCGCATCGACTCCGTGCGCGTAAACACCAGCGGCGCCCAAATGTCATTCCACGTGCCCACGAAGATAATGATCACGAGGGTCGCCCACGCCGGAGTAACCAGCGGCATGACAACGCGCCAGAAAACAGTCCACTCTGACGCCCCGTCGATCTTCGCCGATTCAATCAATGCACCCGGGATTTGCTCCATGAACTGCTTCATGAGGAAGAGCGCATACGGGATGGCCAAGTTGGGAAGCACCAGGGCAAAGTAGGTATCGATGATGCCGAGTTGATACACCACCAGGTACCGCGGAATGGCGGTAACCTGCGGCGTGAACATGAGCGCGGCAATCACGACCAAGAAAATCGTGTTTCGACCTGGGAAGTTGTGCTTCGCCAGCGGATACGCGGCCAAGCTCGCCAGGAGCACACCGCCGATTACCGTACAAAAGGCCACGAAGACACTATTGAAGATGTACCGGATGAAGGGCACGTTGAGGGAGTACGTTGCGATGAGCAGGTCCTGGAAGTTCCGCAGCGTTGGGTTCCGCACAATGAAGCGCGGCGGGAACAGGAACAACTCATCGATCGGCTTTAGCGCGTGCGAGACGACGAAAATCAGCGGCAGGGACATGAAGGCAGCAAGGATAGTCAATGCTGCGATGGTCGTAAACTCACCGCTGGTCATCCTAAATCTGCCGACTTTGATAATCATGTGACGATTCCCCTTCCTAGGCTATTCGTCTTTGGTGGAGAGCATGCGCAACGCGCCCTGCCCCACACCAAAGGTGATGATGAAGAGGATCACGGCAATGGCCGCCGCATACCCCATCTCGAATCGGATAAAGGCATAGTCATACAAGTGCGACAGAATCATGTGCGCCGCATACAACGGACTGGGCAGCCCAGCCAAGGAGAGTGAAATCTCGAAGCCTGCGGAGAACATGAGGACCACGGCGTTGATAACGCCGAACAAGACCTGCGGTTTCATGGAAGGCAGGGTAATGTACCACATCTCTTGCAGCGGATGTGAAATTCCGTCCACCTTGCCCGCTTCATAGAGTTCGGTATTCACCGTCTGCAGACCGGCCAAGAAGACCAGGAAATTGTTCCCCATGCTCATCCAGAGCATGACGAACATGATCACCGGCAACATCGTGCGCTGGTCGATGAGCCACAGGAAGGGTTCTTGGATAAAGCCCATGCGCATGAAGAAGTAGTTCATGTAACCGTAGCGGTCGCCGGAAAAGACGATCCGCCACACGACCGCCATCGCGATTGCGCTGGTCAGGGAAGGCGCATAGAACGCCAACGCGTAGATTGTGCGCACGCGGATCTGGTTGATGAACCACGCCAACAGGAACGAGGCGGTAAGGCTCACCGGACCCGTAATAAACGCGAAGAATAGCGTATTGCGGATGGAGAGGACGAAGATGTCATCCTCCAAGAATAATAGGCGGTAATTTGACCAGCCAATCACCCGCGGCGGTTCCAGCATGTTGAAGTACGTAAAGCTCAGCCAGACCGCCACGCCCACCGGAATGATCAGGAAGGCGAAGAAGAAGATCATGTAGGGCAGCAAGAAGGCGTACGACACGCCGTACTGCGCGAGAAGGCGCTGCAAGCCGGACTTCGGCTTCGCCACCGCCTGCGGTTGTGTCGCGGCTCCTGCGCCCGAACTGCCGCTCTTAACCTCGGCCATTATTCAAGACCCCCTTTCGTCTTCGTGAGATCGACCTCCAGGCCGAACTCTTCGCGCTTGCGAATGAGCTCGCGGTCGATCTGCTTGACTGCTTCTTCCAGGGCTTCACGTGCATTCCAGCCCTGGAGCACCACTCTGTTCCAGGCGTTGATGATGTGACGCGGGGTGAAGTATCCGCCCAGCGTTACGGGTTGCTCCTTGAACCAACGCCACTGCTCCTGGATAGACTCAATATCCTTCTGCGGGAAAGGAAGCTGATTGAGGGCCTTCACGTTGGCCGTATTCCAACGGGCCTCCGTCCCAATCAATGCCTCGAGTTCTTCGCCAAACCGGGCCTGCGCGCCTTCAGACGTCCACCACTTCACCCACTCCCAAGCCATATCTTGCTTTTCGGAGTTGTCCATGATGACCACGGCTTGTCCGTAACCGCCGGAAGTGCGGTCCACCTGACCGTCCGGCCGTCGCTTGCCCGGCAGCGGGCGCATTTCCCAACGACCTTCAAGCTCAGGCGCCGCCACGGAAAGCAAGATGTAGGTGAAGAAGCCGGATACGCCGATGGGCATTTCGCCCGTGCGCATGCGGTTGTAGAAGTCCGCCTGCTGGGTAATCTTGTAGTTCGTGTACAACTCGGTCCACTCGCGGAAACCCGCCAGGGCTTCCGGCGAATCCAAGGCGCTCAAGCCGCTATCGGTATAGAAGTCTCCACCATTCTGATACAAGAACGGCAAGAACCCCGGCACAAGCGCCTCTGCCAAACCGTACAAGCCACCGCCTGCCGACACACCCACCGGCGGGAAGAAGAAGTCCATGCCTCGCTGCTGAAGCAGCCAGATCATGTTGTAGAGGTCATCCCACGTGTCGGGCGGAGTCAGCCCCAGTTCATTGAAGATGTCGGTACGGTAGAACATCATCAGGAAGTCTTGCGTTTCCGGCAAGGCGTAGTCGCCGCCCTCCCAACGGAAGGGCAGGAGCGCACCTGGACGGAACCGCGTCGCCACCTCCTGATAGTCCACGAACTTGTTTACGTTCGCCACGCCGTTACGTATGGCGAATTCCACCGGCACGTCGGGAAGAACACCGGTTGCCACGTCCGGTGTCACGCCGCTCGCCACAGAGAGCAGCAGCACGTTCACGGAACCCGCGCTCAACTGCGCCGGTGGGAACACCTGGAGATTGACGGCGATGCCGGTAGCCGGGGTGAAATCGTCCTCGGTCATGTCCTTCATGATCATGCCCCACTCACGGCCACGCGCCACCCACACGGTGATGGTGTTATCGTCGTCACCGTAGATGGAGCCCACGCCGTAGTAGTTGCGCACGAATGAACTCAGGAAGTTCATGAAGCCGACCCAACCCTTGAGGAAGATGTTGGCTTTACCGACGCCCAGGTCCATCTCCGGGTTGCTGATCAGCAAGTAGTCCAACCACAACGGGTGCTCTCGCAAGTAGAGCAGCCACTGGGATAGGCGTCCCTGGCTGGCGCTCAGGTCGCTCAGGCGGCGGGACATACTCTCTGGGTCCCGGGCCATGTCCCGCAATTGGAATGCCACCTCGCCCAGCACGTTCGCCACGTTCGGCCGCACGCCATTGTTCACCATCGTCATGTGGCCGACCTGCGCTTCGAGCAACTCATAGTTGGTCACCAAGCGCGGCACCAGCGTGGGGATACGCGAAGTAAGGTCGAACTCCATGTACGGGTCAGGATTGACGCCCGTAATCATGGTAATCTCGCGCACCATAATGGAAAGGTCGGTTACAACCTTGTTGATGGCGCGGATAGTATCCGCGGAGGGGCCGACCGTTACCTCCATCGTCAGGGTGTGTTTACCCTTGGTCAGATAGAAGAGATACGGCTCGCCCTCGCCGGCGCGCTCCCCAAAGTGGACGATGCGCCAATCGCGGTCATTGTCGGGCGTAAAGAGGAAGCTATTGAGTTCCTGGAACGGCACCTTCCCATCGATCAAGATGCGCCGCGCGGAAGGCAAGAAGCTTGCATACGCTTGCCAACGCCGCCACGCAATCTTATAGAGGCCGTCCTCAGGCACTTCGAATTCCCACGTAGCCGCCTGGAGCGCCCGCCGCCAACGGTACGAACCATAGGCGTTCAACCGCACGTAGCCGGATGAGAACGGGTCTACCAACGGTCCGGACGTGTATTCCATGCGGATAGTGGCTTCGGTGCGCTCTACGGGCAGTTCCGCCTGGTGCCGGATAAGCACCTCGCTGGCGTTCTTGTACCCTTGCTCCTCATAGGTCTGGAGCACCTCGGCATACGTCGGCGGCCGGGAAGGCGGCACGAGCCGGATGCTGCGAATCGCGATGGGTTCGCGCACCGTGACCAGGCGAATGACGTGCTCGCCTTCCGTTAGGTAGAAGTCGAACGGCCAGGGATACATGCCGTCGCCGTCGATAATGCGGACCGTTTCCCAGCGGGGTTGCTCAAACTGGCCGGGACGCCGGTCGTTGCCCTGATTGTCGGTGGTCGGCAGTCCCTTATCCTGCCAGAAACGCACAAAGACGAGCCGCCGCGCCTCTTGGAATGGGAACTCGCCATCGATTTGAATGCGCCGCTGGATGGATGCGCGCTTGCCCGCCACTGGGAAATACTCGAGCTCAATGTTGTAGAGACCGGTCTTGGGCACGTTCACGCGCCACTCTAACCACTCAGTCTCTTCCTGCCAGTTCAGGATGTCACCGGTCTTGCCGCCGAGTTCATCCAAGAATTCCGGCTCTACGCCGCGGTGGCGAATGAAATCCGCAGGATTGATGACTACTTCGGCATCCTCCACCCACTCATACGCATTCTTCGCGTATTCTTCCTGCAACTCGGCATAGCTGGGCTCGAGTTTCACCTCGATAACACCGGTCGCGTGGGTGATGAAAGTGCCTTCCTTCTCATCCTCGGCATCATCCGCTTGCTGGTCTTGCTGGTTGCCTTGCTGGGCATATACGGCCGCGGAGGCCGCGGTGGGAATGGAAATAGTGACCAGCATCACAGCCAGGCACAGGTTGACCCAAGCAGACCACGAGCGCAGCCCACGCACCGTGGCAGACTGCTTCATAGCCGCCTGCAACCTCGTGACTACCTTTTCCAGGTTCTTCATCTATTTCCACCCTTACGCTAAGAGCGATGTATCAAGACACCAAAAGCCTTGCGGCTTGCCGAATTCACTCGAATACTCAATTAAACCCAAGCAGCGGAGGCGCCCTCCGCGCTATATTACAGCGTACCTTAGCATACGGTTTTCGCCAGCGTCAAGTAATCCCGGTTACGTTTCCAAGGCCCCGCCGCACTCTTCAGAGCCGCAAACCAGGGCCCAATGCACGCAATGCAAGCTGCAAAACTTCACCTTAATCGGCTACATCTACGGCAAGGCGAAACCCAATTGCTTCCCCGCCCACAGCGGCCGGATTGCCCCGAGTCGCGCAACGCGCGTGCCGCTGCGGGTCGCGCCAACAGCCGCCCCGCACAACCCGGTACCGACCGAAATCGTCGATCTGCGCCGATACCGCCGCACTGCCCGCCGAGTCCGGATACGCGCCTATGAACGACGCCGTCCATTCGGCGACGTTGCCGGACATATCCAAGACCCCGTAGGGGCTGATACCGTCCGGATAGACGCCAACCGGCGTTGGCTCATTCACCGCGCCTTCCCAGAGGTTGGCGCAGGTGTAACCGTATTCGTCTCCCCAGGGATAGCGCCTGCCGTCGGCGCCCCGCGCCGCCTTTTCCCATTCCTCTTCCGTGGGCAAACGATAGGGCAAGCCGGTCTCGTCCGCCAGCCAATCGCAGTAGCCTACGGCTTCTTCCCACGAAACGTCCCGCACCGGCTGATTTTGCAGCCAGGGGTCAACGTCCGTGCCGTCCCAGTAGCCGCGGGGCGGCGCCCGGCCCGCGAGCACACACGAGCGGAACTCGCCGTTGGTCACCGGGTATCTGCCAATGGCATAGCGCGGCAGTTCCACCGTACGCGCCGGCGTTTCCATGAGCGCTGCCGCTTGCGCCGCGCGGTCGTCTGTGCCGCCATCGACGCTGAACATTTCTTGCACCGCAGCTTCGTCGGTGCCCATGGTGAATGCGCCTGCCGGGACACGGTTCATCTGCGGCGCCAGTGTGCGGATGCGCGGGTCGCCCAGGTAGGAAAGCGCTTTTCCTACCGAAATCCTCTGCGCCGCGCTGTATTGGTTGGGCGTAGCAACCATGCGCGCAAGGTCGACGAGGGCGATGTGCTTTTCCCGCTCGCTGAGCATGAGGAGCGCGCCGTGTATGCGCTCCCGCACATTGCTCTGCAAGTCTGCCCAGATTTCCTGGCCGAGTCGTTCTTCCGCAATGGCCACCGCTCGCAACTCCCACTTACCAGACTATGCGGTCCGCACGTACGTTTCACAGAAGTATACACAACTTGAGCCCTGCGCATGCGGCTTGCGGCGCCGGTTCAGGCGCTGGAGTCCGGCCGCGGCAGCTTGCGGTTCGCGCCCGCCCGCAGCCAATATGGCAGAGTACCGTCGCCTTGGCGGTGGACCCGCCCGGCTGCCGCAGGTCCCGCTTGGCGCGGGCCGGTCCGGCGAGCGCGCAGGCCCGTCTGCCACAGGGCATAGTGCAGCGCCACCCCAAGCAGCGCTACGGCGCCAAGGTGGCGAAATCCCGGCAACATCCGTCCCGCTCCCGGCACACGCAGGGGCAGGCGACCAAATCCGGCCGCCGCCGCGAATACCTGCACGAGGTCGGACCGCCTGTTTCGGCGCATGAGCGTGCGGCTCACAGGCAGCACGAATGCGGGCAAACGCATGTTCACGCCCCACCGCCGTGTGCGCAGCAGTCGCCGGAACGCCATTCCTTCTCGCGGCCCTAGACCCACTAGTCTCATCGTAAAGGCCTCTCGATTATTCGCCCGGCTAAGCGCCGACTACGGGTTCGCGCCGAGGGTGCAGGAGTGCCGCTTGCATGGCCGTCGCAACCCTCGGGGGCCGCCGCGCGCAAATGTCGCCCTGGTTGGATTTCGCCTTGTGTGGATGGGATGAGCTAGAGAAATGTCAGCGCCTTGCGCGCGCCCGGCCCAAGCAGAGCCACCCGCCCACAGCTCAATTAGCAGCGAAATAGCAGCGTCGAACCCGCTTCACGCGCTTGGTCCCCCTTTGCGGGCGCGCCGCCAAACCCGTCAAAATACTGCCCGGCACGCCGTCCGCACCCTAGGCACATAGTACGCACGGCATACGCCGATAGCAATATCCAGCTAGGGGATTCTTATCTAGCTCTTACATTGACCAATGGCACGACGCCAGCTCTTGGGCCGTATAGGCCAATGCTGAACCGACGAAAACTACCCAGGTTCCCTGACGGAAATCCCAGGTCGAGCATGATGAGCGCGGGATGGCGGCGGACGGCAACACGCGCCGCGCGCTATCGCGAACAAGCTAGGGGGTAAGTGGAGACTGGAAGCGCCGGTCTGCCGCCCACTGCGTCCAACCGGCCAATCGCGCCGTCTCCCCGGGCACAGCGCACGCAACGGCGAACGCGCCTTTAGCCATAGAGAGTCCCAGCCGACTCTGTGCGCGTGCTGCGCACGCCCACGCCTATTTCAATTCCGGGACGTCTGCGTTCGCCTCCCCCGAATCGTCTTCCGGTTCCGCAGCCGGCGGCAGGCGGTATTCGCACACGCTGTTAAAGTCGCAGTAGTTGCATACGGCGGGATCGGGTTCACGAATCTGCCAGAACGGTCGAAAGTCCGCCGCGCGAATGCCCGCGGCCACGGCGTTCACGCGCTCCACGTAACGATCCACGTGCTCCTGCGCATAGCGAAAGTCGAGCCGCTGATACGTGATCTCGTCACCCTTGATCAAGATGTCCAGCCGGACCGGCGGCAGCATGTGGATGAGGGGGAGTTGCCCCGGCCGCTGCCGCGCGCCCGAGCGGAGCGCATTGTAGCCGAGGCTATAGGTCAGCAACTGCACGTCCTGCGCCAGGTAATCTTCGGGAAACGGTGACGCCGACGTCTTGTGATCGATGACAGTGCCTTCCTGGTCGACCAGGTCGACGTAGCCGACGATGGGCACGTCCACACCGGGAACATTAAAGGAAAAGCGCTTTTCGATAAGGTGCGGGCGGATGTGGGGAGCCACTTCCTCAACGTAGTACTCCACCAGGTCGTAGCCCAGTTCCCGCATTTCTTCGGCTTCCTCACGGCCCGCATCGTCCAGTTCGTGGAGCATGGCGTCCAACGCATCGTCGAGCACGTCGAAGGCCGTCTCGGTACCCATGGCAGCGCCGCCGCTCCGCTTCTGCTTGTAGTAGTCCTCGATGACGGTATGCACTGCCCGTCCCAAGAGTTGGGCCGCCGTGCTGGGCGTCCGAATGCGTTCCGTATAGCGCAAATGGTACATATACGGGCAGCGCTCATAGGCGCGCATGCTGCTCGGCGAAAGTCGTTTCAATGGTGGAGCCATCGGGTCAACCTTCATCTCACCTCGCGCGCAGCCGGCCTGCTGCCACGCGGGGCTGTTCCTGCTGTCATCGTTGCCCTACCAAGCCGCTGGGCTAGCCCAAAGCGCGGGGCAAGCCCACGTCGAGCATGGTCAGCAAGCCGGCGGGAGCTTCCACAACGCGCGGCGCCATATTGGCAATGATGGACCACGTCGCCTGGTCGCCGTGGGTACCCCCCAAAATTTCCACGCGCATGGGGGGATTCGCGTCTACTTCGATGGTGTCACGGCCTTGCGTCACCGCCATGCTCATCGTCAGGTCCAGCACGAGTTCGCGCCCCGCGCTGGCGCCCCGGATGGTCTGATGGTTGCCGGCGACCTGGCCGGCCGCGATCTCGAAATGGTCGGTGGTGATGGGCTGCTCGGCCAGCACCGGTTCGATTGCCTCATCGAAGCCATCGAGTTCCCATCCCAGACCGGCTGCCACGAGCAAGAAGGACTCTCTCAGTCCCACGTGGCCGATTTCGCCTCGCGCGGCCAGATCGCGAAAGGCAGCCTCCTCCATGCCCGAGCCGATCTTCTGTTGCAGCGCGAGCCGCCGCTCCCGGGCCGCGACCACACGGGTGGAGACGATGCGCCGCACGTCGCTGCACACTGCCGTAGCCATCAATACGAGGGAATCCATGATGAATCCGGGGTTTACGCCGGTGCCAAGTATGGACACACCGTGCGCCCGGGCGGCGGCGTCGATTTCGCGCGCCAGTGCGGCATGGCGCACCCAAGGATAGGCCAACTCTTCGCACGTACTCACCACGTGGCAGCCGGCCGCCGCGATTTCCTCCAGTTGACCCGCCACCGCCGGGACGTGCGATCCGGTTGCCTGCAAGACCACGTCCGCCGGTTGCGCGTCCAATGCCTGCGCCAAAGAATCGCGCACCGGAATACCCAGCGAGTCGGGCGCATCCAGGATTTCGCCCAAGTCTCTGCCGACCTTGTCCGGATCCACGTCGATCGCGCCTACCACCCGCAATTGGGGACATGCCAGGGCAGTGCGCGCAATGCCGCACCCCACTGCGCCCAGACCCATCTGAACGACGCGAACTGGCTCCACGTTCTTGCACTCCTTTTGCGCAAATTCTTGTTTTTCCCGGCCGGACTTTCCGCCTTGGCAGGCCCGTGAACGATGCGTCCGAGCACCGGCGCGCAGTGGCCGCGCACGGACGCAAGTTGTGGACACCATTCACTCGCGGGCGTCGCGCCGGCCCACGCCGTCTTCTCACGCCGATAATTGCCCGGATCGCATTCCTACCGTCTACAGCCACATGCCGCGCCGACGTAGTGGACGCGACCCGCTTCTGCACGGTCACACGTGCGGTTTTGCGGCAAACAGGCGCCGCAACGTCCGGGCCACGCCTTCGTGGTCATCATTGGGCGTGTACTCATCCGCGGCGTCGCGTGCCGCCTGGGTGGCGCTGCCCACGGCCACACCCAGCCCGGCAAATTCCAGCATTTCCAGGTCATTAACGTCATCGCCGAAGGCGATGACGTCCGCGGGCCCTATTTCCAAGTGCGCACAGAGCCAGCGCAGGGCCGTGGCCTTGGACGTGCCTGGGCCCAGAATCTCCAGCGCGCTCTGACCGTCGCGAACGAACGAGCTGGATTCCCGGCCGCGCCAGAAAACCAAGCTGTACGCGAAACCGGTGGCCGCGAGCGTATTCGCCAGTTCCTGGAGCTGATCTTCTTCACCCCACAGGACAATCTCGATGGGGTCAGGCAAATCGGTCACGGTCCTGAGGTCAACGAAGAGCGATTCGAGATCGGGCCGCCGCTTGAGTTGAGCTTGCGGGCTTCTATGGGTGCGCCAGTCGCCGTCGAACAACATACGGTCGCCCACCGCCGCATTTTCGTAGATGGTCGCCTGCAGGTCCAAGCGCCGGGCCTCCGCCACCGCGCGCCACGCCCAGTCGCTGGGCAAGTAGCTTTCATAGACGATCCTGCCGGTGTGGTCGCGGATTACGGCGCCGTTGCTGAGGATCAGGTAGAGGGGGATTTCAAGCAACGGCGGCAAGAAATTCGCGATGATGTGCCGCCGACCCGTCGCCAAGGCCACCTGGACCCCCTGAGCCGCCAGGTGCTGGAGCGTGGCTTTGGTGCCCGCCGTCACCCCGCCTTGGCCATCCAGCAAGGTGCCGTCTACGTCCAACGCTATGAGTCGATATGGTGAAGAAATCGTGCCGTCGCTCCCTTATATGCTATTGCATGTTGCCGCAAATATGGCTTTTTGTCAGAACCCGCCACGCCCCGCACAGGGCACCCAACCGCCAGCGCACACCCACCGCCGAATTTCTCCCCGGTAGGGGCAACTTCTCCACGGTAGGGGCAACCCTCGTGGTTGCCTTCGCCACCCACGCACCCACCACCCAATCCGTTCGCGCTGAGCCTGTCGAAGCGCTTACAATACGACCCTCACCCACTCACCACCATACGCCACCTCCGTAGGGGCAACCCTTGTGGTTGCCTTCGCCGCCCACACACCAACCGCCCATTCCGTTCGCGCTGAGCCTGTCGAAGCGCTACACCTCAGCCCCCACTCGCCTCCCGGCGTCACAGCGGCGGTTCGTCACCGGGGTCCATTCCGCCAATGTCGTCGTCATCAGGAATCTTGCCCGATTCCAGTTCGCGTACCATTTCTTCATACTCGCCAGGCAACTCTTCGCCCGACTCTTCCCCCATGGTGCGCGCCAGACGACCCAGCGCGCGGGGATCGTTCTCGTCGAAACTATCGGCAAACGCAGGATCATCCACGGACATGCTGCCGCGATGCACGGCAACCCGGGAAATCAGTCGTTCCATCTCCGACGAGGCGCAGTGTGGACAGACGGGATCCTGCACGAGGGAAAAGCTGCGAAAGAAGTGGGTAGACGCCTTCTTGCAGTTTCGGCACTGATATTCATAGGTAGGCATACGGCTTGCTCGCTCCCGCGCGAACTCCGCGTTTCCTGCGGGCAAGAAAGCTATTCCCCGGCGGGAACGATGCCCCGCTGGGGACCCAAATGCCTTGCGACGGGCCGTGACGGACGCCAATGGACTGTGCCCCGCCGGCCGGTTGCGCGGACCTCGCCGGACAGGTTAGCAAAACCTCTACCGGACAAGGCACGCATAATTCGGCATGGTCCGCTCCCTAGCCGCTCACCGCGGGCCGGCAACCAGCAAGCGCGCCCTTCAGTGCATGTTACCGTGCAGCATCCCGGCGCGGTCGGCCAATGTTGGGTCGTCCTGCCGACGAAACCGTCTAGACGAAGCGCCACCATCGCCCCTACCGGCGGGGAAACTCAGATGCCGGGTTTGTGGACGGGCCGCCCGCGTCAAGCGCCAAAGCCGCTGCCTGCAGACAATGCGGAACCGACCCGCCCCCAACCAGACTTACGACGCAGCGCCGCACACGGTGTCCAGGATCATGCCCGTGACCTTGTACGGGTCCATGTTGGCATTGGGCCGCCGGTCCTCGATATAGCCCTTCTTATCCACGTCAACCTGCCACGGTATGCGCACCGAGGCGCCTCTATCGGAAACGCCGTAGCGGAATTCCTTGTAGGAGCACGTCTCGTGCAGGCCCGTCAAACGCAATTCGATGCGATCGCCGTAGTTGGCAATGTGCGCGTCGTGGTTGCGGCCCAGAGCTTCCGCCGCTTCGATGCACGCGTCATAGTCTTCGCGCATGCGGCTGGTAGAGAAGTTTGTATGTGCGCCGGCGCCGTTCCAGTCGCCGAGCACGGGCTTGGGGTCAAGACGCGCATTCACGTCATACTTCTCGCCAATGCGATAGAGCAGCCAGCGGGCGAGCCACACCTGGTCGGCAACTTCAGGCGCGCCTACCGGGCCGATCTGAAACTCCCATTGGGCCGGCATGACCTCGGCGTTGATGCCGGAAATGGCCAGGCCTGCTTGCAGGCAAGCGTCCAGATGTTCTTCGACGATGGGCCGGCCAAATACTTCGTCCGCGCCGACGCCGCAGTAGTAGCCGCCTTGCGGCGCGGGGAATCCGTTTTCCGGCCAGCCCAGCGGCGTCACGCCATCGAAGAACGTGTATTCCTGCTCGATGCCGAACCACATATCGAAGTCCGCATACTTTTCGGCAGCTTCCTCGCACGCGGCCCTGGTATTCGTCGGATGCGGCGAAAGGTCGGTCAAGCGCACGTCGCACATGACCAGCTTATTGTGGCCGCCGCGGATTGGATCCGGAATCGAATAGACCGGACGCAGGACACAGTCCGAATTATCGCCGGTTGCCTGATTCGTGCTAGAACCGTCGAAGCCCCAAATTGGCGGTTCTTCACCCATCGGCACCACCTTGCCCTTGGAACGCAGTTTGGCAGTAGGCTCCGCTCCGTCCACCCAGATGTACTCCGCCTTATAAAACTCCATCCTGGCCTCCCGGAATTATGTGTGCCCAAGCAAAGAGGCTGCCACACCTTCCTTGCTGCGGCTCTTCTTCACCAATAGCCTATAATACAGTGCCCTGGAAGATTGCGCTAGCACTGCCGCTTTCTCCCGCCTTGCCGCCCTGCCAGCCCCCGGCAGCAGCAGGGCGCGGCTTGTTTCGCACTGTTTGCGCACTATGGTATGGTAGCTACGTGCATTTGCGTGACAACGTATCGCGTAAATTCCGTTTGTCTGGCAGGCTTAATACCTGGAGGAAATTCGACGCGTGAGACGATTTGACTATGCCGCGCCAACACAGACCTTCGAGGCCTGCGCGCTGCTCGCAGACCGAGGCGAGGAAGCGTGCGCCCTCGCCGGGGGCACGGACCTCATCATACAAATGAGGGAACGAGGGCGCGCAGTGCCGCTCGTCGTGAGCTTGCGCAACCTTGCCGACCTCAAGGGTATTTCCCAAAACGATGACGGCTCCCTCACCATCGGGGCCATGGCGACCGGCGGTGAAGTTACGGACAGTTGCCTGGTTAGAGACCACGCGCTCTTCATTAGTGAAGGCGCTGAATTGCTCGGCTCGATACAGATTCGCAATCGCGGCACGCTGGGCGGCAACGTGGGCAACGCGGCGCCCAGCGCCGACGCGGCCCCGCCGCTGGTTGCCGCCGGCGCCTGTGCCAGCATCGTGGGCGCCAAGGGCACCCGCGAAGCGGCGGTGGGCGATCTCATGACCGGCCCCGGCCAACTGGCCCTGGGGCCCGGTGAATTGATCCAGTCATTCACCGTGCCGGCGCTGCCAGCGCACACCGGCACTCGCTACGTGCGGCACGTGCCGCGGCTGGAAATGGACATTGCCGTGGTCGGCATCGCCGCGCTGATAACGCTGGAAGACGACTTGGAGACGATTAAGGATGCCAGCGTCGTGCTCTCCGCCGTGGCGCCCACCTGGCCCCACGCGAGAACCGCGGAGGAAGTGCTTAAAGGTCAGCCGGTTTCGGAAAAACTGCTGGCTCATGCCGGTGAGGCCGCCGCCGAAGACTCGCGGCCGATTTCCGATGTTCGCGCGTCCGCCGGTTACCGCCGCATGATGGTGGACGTATACACCCGGCGCGCCGCGGCTACCGCGATCGAACGCGCCAAAGCGGCGAGCTAACGACACGTACCAACAAACGACATCTTTGGAGGCAGCACTAGCGATGGACTATCCGTTGCAACTAACGGTGAACGGCGTAGGCGTCAAGCGCATAATCGAACCGCAGGTGCGGCTGCTCGACTTGCTCCGCGAAGACCTGGGACTCACCGGCGCCAAAGAAGGCTGCGGCACCGGTGACTGCGGCGCGTGCACGGTACTCATAGACGGCTCGCCGCAGCACTCTTGTTTGACCTTGGCCGTGGAAGCCGAAGGCGCGGCGGTAACAACCGTCGAGGGCCTGGCGAGCGACGAGAAACTCAATGCGGTACAGTCGGCATTCGTCGCCGCCGGCGCAACCCAGTGCGGCATTTGCACGCCGGGTTTCGTGGTCATGGCCAGTGCCTACCTGCGCGACAATCCCACTCCCACCGACCATGAATTGCGCATGGGCATCGCGGGGAACCTCTGCCGCTGCACCGGCTACGAGACTATTGTTACCGCGCTCCATTCCGTAATTGACGGCAAGGTGGAACTGATCGACGTGGCCCCGGAGCCCCAGGAATTGGCGCCGGAACCCGAAGGCGAACTGTAACGGTACTCGTGCCTTCCCTACTCTCGACATTACGTTAGGTACCGAGGAGGAGCAACAATGGCAAAAGTGGTGGAACGCCCACAAGAGAAGACGGCGCTGCGCATCGCCAACCAGCCGGTGAGCCGGGTGGACGGCGTTGAGAACGTGACCGGCGCGACGAAGTTTGGCGCGGACTTCTCCCTGCCCGGCATGTTGTGGGGCGCGATCTTGCGCAGCCCGCACGCCCATGCCCGCATTAGGAACATAGATTATTCGAAAGCGCTGGCAGCGCCCGGCGTCGTGACCGTGGCCACGGCCGCCGATTTCGACGACGACGTGGTGGAACCGACGTCCCGACCGCATAACGTCTTTGCCGGTGACTTTGCCCTCTTCCTCGGCGAGGCGGTGGCCGCGGTAGCCGCCGTGACCCAAGAGGATGCGGAAGCGGCGCTGGACCTCATCGAGGTTGATTACGAACCCCTGCCGCACGTAATCGATCCGCTGGAGTCCATGGACCCCGGCGCTCCCGTCATCCGCCACGGAGACGGCGGCGCAATCGACCGCACGGAGATGTCCTTCCACTCTTCCGTGGCGTCCAGTGCGGAGGACTTGGACGAGTCCGGCAACGTGTCCTCGCAAGTCCAGTTTTCCCGGGGCGATCTCGAAGCCGGGTTTGCCGAAGCGGACGTCATTAAGGAAGGCACCTTCAAGGCGGCGATGGTGCATCAGGCCTATCTGGAGCCCCATGCGGCGCTTGCCCACTACATGCCGTCCGGAGAAATGCGGCTGTGGGTGACCTCGCAGGGCCAATTCTACGTGCGCGATACGGTGGCGCGCCTGCTGAAGCTGCCTACCCATAAGGTGATCGTGCAAGGCACCGCCATCGGCGGCGGGTTCGGCGGCAAGATGACGCTGCTGGCCCCCATTCCCGCCATTCTTTCCAAGAAAGCCCGCCGACCGGTCAAGGTGGTCTGGAGCCGCAGCGAAGAACTGACCGCGGCCAATCCGGCCCCGCAGTCCATCATAGACGTGAAGATCGGCGCTAAGCAGGACGGCACGCTTACCGCCCTGCAGGGCCGCGTAATCATGGATACGGGCGCGTATCCCGGTTCGCCCATGTCCACCGCCACCATGCTGCTGGGAAGCTGCTACGTGTTCCCCAACATGGAACTGGAAGGCATGGAGGTGCTCACCAACAAGGTGAGCGTGGGCGCGTACCGCGCGCCGGGCGCGCCGAATTCGGCCCATGCCGTGGAAAACGTCATGAACTGGGTGGCGCAAGAGCTTGGCATGGACCCGGTGGACTTCCGCTTGAAGAACGCCATCAAGGAAGGCGACCGCTGGCCGAACGGACAGCCCTTGCCGGACGTGGGCGCAACAGAAGTGCTGGGAGCCATCAAGGACCATCCGGTCTGGGGTACGCCGCTGGCCCAAGGCGCCAACGGCAATCCGCGCGGACGCGGCATGGCAATCGGCTGTTGGTCGGGCGGCGCGGGCGGCTCGGCGGCGACGATCAAGCTCGAGGCCGACGGCACGTTCCGCGTTCTGGTGGGCACTATCAACCTCACCGGCTCCACGACCTCCATTGCCCAGGTAGCGGCTGAGGAACTGCGGATTCCGCTCGAATTCGTCAGCGTCTCCCAGGGCGATACCAACGAAGCGCCGTACGGCCCGGTGGCCGGCGGCAGCCAGGTCACGTATACCATGAGCCTTTCGACGGCCAAAGCCGCACATGCGGTGCTCGGCCAAATGAAAGCGGTTGCGGCCCAGCGCCTCGGGGTAACGGCCGATGACGTGGAGTTCGGCGACGGCAAGATGTGGGCAAACGGGGACCCGGACCGGTACATCACCTACCGGCGCATCTCGAACGAGGCTATGGGCTCGGAGAACGGTCCTATCATCGGCACCGGCCACGGCAAGCCGGAACGCGGCAATCCCGGTTTCGCCGGCACAATCGCCGACGTGGAAGTGGATACGGAAACGGGCCTGGTCACCATCCTCAACCTGGTGGGTGTGCAGGACGCCGGTTTCGCTATCAACCCGCTCTCGGTAAAGGGCCAAATCCAAGGCGGCACTATCCAGGGCGTGGGCTACGCGCTCCTGGAAGAGATCGTCTATGACGACGAGGGGCGGGTCCGCAATCCGGGCCTGCTCGACTACCGCCTGCCCACGGCCGCCGACGTGCCGAACGTGGATGCCGTCATCGTGGAGAAGCACAATCCCTACGGCTGGAAAGGCACCCGCATCGTGGGTGAGCCGAGCATCGTGCCGCCGGGCGCCGCCATTACGAGCGCCATCAGCGACGCCTTGGGCATTCCGCTGCACGATATGCCCATGACACCGGAGCGGATCGTCATGGCCCTCCGGGCCGCGCGCACCAATGGCGAGCCGACCGCCTAGGACGAGCAGACACTGCTGCGACAGCGAGAGAGGAGCGTCAGCTAACATGACGCTCCTTTCCTTTTATCGGCAGACCCTATTGGCTGACCTCCGCGCAGGCGACGCGGTATCCTTAGGAGGACTGAGCCTGGCGCCACTGCTAGAAGCCTGGCGAGGCCGCGGGCCGGTGAGCATACGCGTTGACCCCACAGATGAAGCTGCGGGCAAGCGAGCAAGGAATCGGAACCGCGAGTAGGAGAGCGCCGCCGTCGCGACCATCCAACCAAGAGTAACGAAAGGGAACCCCATGGAAGAACTTCAGGTAGGATTTGTCGGGCTGCGCCGCGGCGGCGGCCTGGTGCGCGCCTTGGCGGCGCACCCGCGCGTGGCCGTGGCCGCGCTCTGCGACCTGGACCAGGCGACGCTCACCGCGATGGCGCCCGACTTCGGTCTGGGCGACGACCGGCTCTTCACCGCCTTCGACGACTTCGTGAACGCCGCGCTGGACGTGATCGTGATCGCGACGCCCATCGAATTCCACGCCCAGCAAGCCATCGCCGCGCTGGAAAGCGGTAAGCACGTGCTCTGCGAGCAGACGGTGGCATATACGCTGGATGAGTGCGCGGCCGTAATCGCCGCCCAGGAACGCACCGGCAAGGTGTACATGATGGCGGAGAACTACTGCTACTTCCATTACATGCGCGAGTGGCGCAATCTCGTGGCGGAGGGCACGCTCGGCACGCTCTTCTACGCGGAAGCCGAATACGTGCACGAGATCGCCGACCTGCTGCGGGACCCCGAGACCGGCACGCCCAAGTGGCGGCTGCCCCGCGCGCCCATCTGGTATTGCGCCCACACGCTGGGGCCCGTGCTCACGCTCATGGACGACCGCATCGTCAAGGCCACCGGCGCCTCAGCCGGACGGCACATGCACCCGGAAGAAGACGGCCTGGGGCACCTGGACATGGAAGTCGGGCTATTCCACACGCAAAAGGGCAATATCGTCAAGATCCTGCGTAGCCAGGTGGCGCACCGGCACCCGCACTCGGTCTATTACACGCTCTACGGCACCAAGGGCTTCATCGAAAACGGCCGCCACATCGAGGACCGCGCCTCCACCGGCCGCTACTTCAACGTCGATACCATGACCAAGCAAGCGGGGGCTCAGGAAATCGAGTGTCCGACCATCGACCCTGATGCGCCGCCGGAAGCGCTTCACGGCGGCCACGGGACTTCCGAGTACTTCATGGTGCAGGACTTCATCGCCGCCATTGACAACAAGACCAAAGCGCCCATCGACGCTGTGCGGGCCGTGGAGTTCACCGCGCCCGGCATCGTCGCCCACGATGCGGCCATGCAGGGCGGCGTGTGGCTGGACGTGCCGCAGTTTCGGTAGGTTTCTTGGGTAGGCGAGATACTCGACCCACAGCGAGATTCTTGACGCTCGGCGAGACGCTGGACGCTCGGCGAGACACTGGACACACGGCGAGACACTGGACACACGGCGAGATACTGGATGTGCGGCGAGAACTTCGCCGCCCAGTCCGGCCCGGTAGCGCAGGCACTCCGGTCCGGTAGCGCAGGTTTGTAACCTGCATTCGCCCGCCGTCACTGAATACTCCGCTAGCCCAACTATTGGACAATCAATGGCCGGGCGCCGCGCTGCCGCTTTCGACAGGCCGTGGGCGCAGCCCGCGCACGCACGAGCAGGCGAAAAATGAAAGGTAACCAATGACTCCCACCGACCGCCCAAACATCCTGCACATCATGGTCGACCAGATGCGCTACGACGTGCTGGGCGTGAACGGCAGCCCCATATGCCGCACGCCCACCCTGGACCGGCTTGCCCAGGAAGGCATCAACTACGCAGAGGCATACACCCCGTCCGGCATTTGTTCACCCGCCCGCGCCTCCATGGTGACCGGGCGCTACCCGCACAATCACGGCATCTACAACAACTGCCACATGGACGACTCCATCCTGGTGGAACTGCCCCCGGAGGAACTGACCTACAGCGAACTGCTGCATGACGCCGGCTACCGGCTCGGCCACGTGGGCAAGTGGCACATAGGCCGCGAAAACGGTCCCACGACACGCGGTTTCCACGATGTTGGGGCGCAGGGCATCGCCGGCCACCGGCGTGCGCTCGGCCTGCCCTTGCGTCCGCCCACCCCGCCGGACGCCGTCTACGCCACCTATCCCAACGAGCAATTCCTCATTTCCGGCACGGAGCAGTTGCCGGAGGAGGGGAACCTGATGTATTACTTCGCGAAAGAAGGCATGCGCCTGCTGCGGGAGTACCACGACAAACAGCCGTTCTACCTGCGCGTTGACTTCAACGGCCCGCACCATCCGTACGTGGTGCCGGAGCCCTGGGCGTCCATGTACGACCCGCGGGAGATCCCGCCGTGGCCGAACTTTCACGACAGCCTGGAAAACAAGCCGGAAGTGCACACCAGGCACAAGTACCTCCGGGGCGTGCAGGACTTAACCTGGGAAGATTGGCAGCCGGCCGTCGCCAAGTATTTCGGCTACGTTAGCTTCCTGGATGCGCTCTTCGCCAAGCTCCTGCAAACGCTGGACGACCTGGGCATTAGCGACGAGACGCTCGTCATCTTCAATACCGACCATGGCGACTTTACCGGCAGCCACGGCCAGTTCAACAAAGGCCCATTGCTCTATCAAGAGGTCTACCACATTCCATTCATCATGCGTTGGCCCGGGCAGATTCCCGCCGGCACAACCACCACGCACTTCACCAGCCTCATCGACATCATGCCCACCATCCTGGCGGCTACGGACCTGCCCGTGCCGGACAATCTTGACGGCAAGGCGCTCCAGCCGTTGTGGCGCGATTCGCAAAGCGCGGACTGGCGCGACGTGCTGGGCTGTGAGTTCCATGGGGACGAGTGCGGGCTGTTCCTGTCGCGCATGATTCGCCACAAGCACTATAAATTCGTGTACAATCCCCATGCTTCAGACGAACTCTACGACCTGGAACGCGATCCCCATGAGCTGGAGAACCGGTGCAACGACCCGGCATACGCGGAGATCCGGCATGACCTGCAACGCCGCTTGCTGCTTTGGATGAACGAGACCACCGACCCCTGGCGGCACTGGGCGGCGAAATGGCTGCCGCTCGCCTAGCAAGCGAAACCGGCCGGCCGTGCGGCAAAACGTACGAAAGGACGTGAATCCCAATTCGTAGAGCAAGGGCAGTGCGCTGGGATCGCGCACAGCCGTTTGCCCCCGTATCACGTACGGGGCAAGCTTTGAGCCCGCCTATCCCGGACCCCGAGCTTGCCGAAGGGTCGAACGGTGAACGGCGGGTTGGTTGTGGCGCACCGTACTACCCGTTCATACTTCGACAAGCTCAGCACGAACGGGTAGTACGGTGCTCAGCAGTTTTAAAAGACAGCATTGGGGCTCGTCTCCCGCCACACCCATTGTTTTGCTGTAGCGCGGAGGCTTGTACCCAATGGTGTCGCATTCAAGCCGAAAGCGACCGATAGACAGCCGCCACTTGGTTTGTCAAGCTGTCGTAGGGGCACGACATGTCGTGCCCCGACGACAGCGGAACAGAGCAAGTCCACGGCGTCGCCCCACTGCGGGTGTGCGGCGTGCCCCGATGACAGCGGAACAG
>JAJEAH010000051.1 GCA_022824225.1 Chloroflexota bacterium | reverse complement strand
GGACACAGGCCCGCTGTCGCGGCAGAGCTGGAGTTGGAACCCGCGCACGAAGCCGCGGTTCAGGTCGGTCTCGTAAAACTCCTGGCAGTGGCCCAGCAGACCGACCGGTCCTGCATGCCCCTCCACCGGATCGGAGAATATGCCGGTCACGAACGCGACCGGGTGGAACATGAGGTGCGTGCCTACTAAGCCGTTCGAGTTTGCCAGCCCGTGGGGAAAGCGGCTGGAAACGGAGTTGAGAAGCAGGCGCGGCGTGCCCACCCCGTTGCACGCCAGGATGACCACACGGGCCTGTTGCTGCGCGATGCCGCCGTCGGCGGTGTAGTAGACCGCGCCGTTGGCGCGACCGCGCCGGTCTACGGTGACTTCCCGGACGCGGGCGCGGGTGATGAGCCGCGCACCCTTGGCCATGGCGGCGGGCCAGTAGGTCACGTGCGCGCTGGACATGGCGCCGATGGGGCAGCCCATGTCGCACGGCCCGCAATAGTTGCAGGGCTGCCGGTCTTGGCCGAACGGGGCGGTGATCAAGGCGTTATCTGACGGCCACCAGTGCCAACCCAGCTTCTCCAGGCCGCGGATGTAGGCGTGGAAAGCAGAATCCAGGCCCAGGGGCGGCGTCTGACGAGGCGTCCGGGGCGGGCTGCCCGGATCGCCGTTCAGGCCGGAAACGCCGACGTTGGCGTCATTTTGCTCGAAATAGGGCTCCAGGTCCCAGTAGGTGAGCGGCCAGTCGTCGGCGACGCCGTCCAGCGTCTTGACCCGAAAGTCAGACGGTCGAAAGCGCGGAAAGTGGCCGCTCCAGTGGATCGTGCTGCCGCCAACGGCGTTGAACATGAGCGGCGTGATGGGCGTGGCGTCGTTGTTGAGCGGGTAGTCCTCCGGCCGCTGCCGCACGTTGGGGTCTTTCGCATAGTCTGTCTGCCGGTGCAGTTCCCAGTCGATATCGCTGTGGGGATAATCGGTGGGGTCGATCCAGTCGCCCTGTTCCAGGCAGACGACGTCCAGACCGCCGGACGCCAACGACCACGCCGCCGCCGCGCCGGAAGCGCCGGCGCCGATGATCAAGACATCTGCCATTTCCCGTGAAGTCGCCAAGGCAGTGCTCCTTTACGCGTGCTGTGCGTAGGACCTCGTGGCCAAACTACAAGCTGTGCCAGCCCACAGCCGATTGATCGTAAGCGCACGCCCGCGCTCCGGCTGCCCAAGCGCGCGTGCCTGGGGAATGGAGCTCGAAGCGGCGCTGCGCAGGTTTGTGCGG
Source organism: Chloroflexota bacterium (assembly GCA_022824225.1). Classification (GTDB taxonomy): domain Bacteria; phylum Chloroflexota; class UBA11872; order VXOZ01; family VXOZ01; genus VXOZ01. The sequence goes on along the minus strand of JAJEAH010000051.1, from coordinate 25,164 downwards.
TTCTGCTTGTGTATGCGTGCATTTGCGTAGATTCTGGCGGCATCGGGTGGCGCTGTCAACGCGCCGACGATGGAGAATTCCTGGGGTGACCGGTGTGAGACCCTCGCTCCGGTCAACGGAAAGCGAGGGTTTGGCGAACGGGAGGTTGAGCAACGACGTGCTTGGAGTACCGGTGGGCGCTGCTGGTTTCCGATTTTCACCGGAATGACGGACGACGCAGTTCGCTGGGTGTGCTCGGCCCAGACTAGCTGCAGTGCTAGTCTACGGACTGCGCAACACATTCACGCATGGTGGTTCCGCAGCAAGTTGGCGGTGTAGAGCAGGGGCATGTGTCAGGAAACTGCGCGGCGCCGCGGACCCAAAGCCGCCCCTGCGGTTTGCTGCTATAGTGAGACCACTATGCGACGTGCACTCTTGCGCCTGCTCGAGCCCCGCCAGTACCGCCGTTCGGATGAGGCGAACCGGATATGCATGGACGGGTTGCGCGGCGTGCTCCTCGACGTCGGTTGCGGGTCGTTTACGGAGAAGCACACATTTCCGCCAGACGTAACCTATATTGGCCTGGACATATCCGAACGCGCCCGTGACGTGCGGGCAGACGCCCACGAACTGCCGTTCGCCGACGCGAGCGTGGACTGGGTACTGCTGGTGGGTGTATTGGAGCACGTGGACGATCCGGACCGTGTGCTTGCCGAGGCGCGCCGCGTGCTCAAGCCCGGCGGCTTGGGCTATGTGGCAGTGCCGTTCTTGCAGATGGAGCACGCCGCGCAGGACTACGTCCGCTGGACTGAGCAGGGCTTCCAACGGCTGCTCGACGCCCACGGCTTCGTCACCGAACGCATGGTGACCAACGGCGGCTTCTTCTTGGTGCTGGACTACCTCATCTGGCACCGGTTCCGGGATGCGGCGCGGCGGCGCAGTCCTATGGCCCTGGCGCTCTTGCCGGTTAAGGTACTCTCGCGCCTCCTCGCGGAGGTTGCACGCTCCGCCGCGTGCAATCAATATGCGACGTCTTTCCATGCCCGCGTGCGTAAGCCATAATTGAGGGTGGCGGCCCGGATGCGGGCCGTTGGCGAAAATCCCGGTCTGGAACAAGTACTTCACTACGCCCCACTATGAAAGTCTGCCTCATCACCGACGTGCTTAGTCCCCAGACGGGGTGGGGCCGCTATGCCGCGGAGATCATCAAGGGCCTGCTGGCGGCGGGTGTGGACTGCCGTATCCTCTCCCCCCGGGACCGTTGCGCGTATCCGGAACTCGCCGCTCACGGCGACCATCACGCGATTTCGTCCTACATGGAAGACACGCGGCACTTCGCGCGTCTGCTGGCAGTCAACTATCATCGCGCGCGGGGGTTGATGCGCGAGTGCGACCTCGTGCACTGCCTTACGGAACCCTACGCGCCGCTCACGTGGCTGGCCGGTCGGGGCAGGCCCTACGTGCTTTCCGCCGTGGGCACGTTTGCCCTGCAGCCGTTGTCCACGCGGATTCACGGCGAATTGCACCGGCGGGCCTTGCGCGGGGCGCGGGCCGTGACCTGCATTAGCGGTTATACCGAGCGTCGCCTCACCGCGCGCCTGCCCCTCGACAATACGCAAGTAGTGCCGTTGGGTGTTGATATCGCGGCGTTTGCGAATCCCGGCGCCGGCGCCGCGCAGGGACCGAGCGACCCCATACTGCTCTCGGTGGGGATGATAAAGGAACGCAAAGGCATCCACGTGGCGTTGAAGGCGTTCGCCGCGGTGGTGAACCGCTTTCCCGCTGCCCACTACTACATCATCGGGCCGCAGGAACGGAGCGCCTACTTCAGCCGGCTGGAGCGACTAATCGAGGAACTCGAACTGCGCGCGCACGTTACGTTTTTGGGCGAGGTGTCCGACGACGAGCTCATTGCGTGGTACCGCCGCGCCCGCGCGTTCGTGCTGCCGTCGCTCTCCATTGGTGATCACTTCGAAGGCTTTGGCTTGGTCCACCTGGAGGCAAACGCCTGCGGCACGCCCGCAATCGGCACGTGGGAGAGCGGGGCGGAAGAGGTGATCGTGGACGGCGAAAACGGTTTCCTCACGCCGCAGGACGATCCGGCAGCCCTGGCGGACGCGATGGCACAGTTGCTGGCCGACGAGTCGCTGGCGGCGCGCATGGGAGTGCACGGACGCGCCCGCGCCCAACGCATGACGTGGCGGCATACGGTGGACGGGTTGCTGGCGGTCTATGCGGAGATACTGAGTGAGCAGGTTCCGCGCCGGGCAGCCCCGGAGCGGGCGAGACCCCGTACATGAGCGGCCAGCCGCGGCAGGAATCCATCGGCAAGCGGGCGCTCCACGGCGCGTTCTATCTGGGCCTCGCCAGTTACGGAATCTTGGCCATTACTTTCGCCAGCGGCATAGTGCTGGCGCGCATTCTCGATCCCGCGGACTTTGGCACGGTGGTATTTGCCAATTTCTTCTATTCGCTCATCGCCCGCTTGAAGGACCACGGCTTTGACGGCGCGTTGATTCACCGCACCGAGGACGTGCAGACCGCAGCAAACACCCATTTGGTCTTGCACGTCAGCATTAGCGGGTTAGTCGTGCTGGTCGCCGCAGTAATCTTTCCCATCTTGGTTTTCTTCCACGACACTACTATCGGCTGGATCGTGCTGGCGAATGCCCTCATCTTCTTGCTGGGCAGCCCGAGCATGACGTGCAGCCGGTTGCTTGACAAGGAGATGCGCTACAGCAAGATTTCACTGCTTGGCGTGGTGGGCAACGTGCTGACTGCGGCGTCGCAGTTGACGCTCGCCTTCTGGGGCTGGGGCCTGTGGGCGTTGGTGTTTAGCGGCGTGCCCACGCGCATTTGGGCAGTGGCGGCCTCGTGGCGCTGGTCGCCGCTGCGGCCCCGCGTCAAGCTCGATTGGGACATGGCGAAGTGGTACTTTCGCTTTGGTCCCTACTGGCTGTCGGTGGTGAGCGGCTTGGCGACACTCATTATCGAGCAGGTGCACAACTTCCTGGTGGGAAGCCTGGTGGGCTTCTCCGCGGTCGGATTCATGAGCCGCGCATATGGCTGGGCCGACTTGCCCACGCAGCGGGTCACGCACATCATCTCCGGCACGGCGTTTCCCGTATATGCCAAGCTGCAGCACGAACGCGACCGGCTGTCCTACGCGTTCCGGCTCGTGCAGGGCGCGGCGGCGCGTCTGGCTTTTCCCTTTGCCGTCTACCTGGTGCTCGTGATACCCTTTGGCACGCGCTTCCTGATCGGCGAGCGGTGGCTGCCGGTGGCGCCAATCTTCCAGGTCTTCGCCGTGTACATGTTCACGCGGCCGCTATACGATGACATAAAGCTGCTGCTGACGGCGGTAGGCGAATTGCGGTTGGTAAACCGCACCCAGGTGACCATGGCGTTCACCATGCTCGTAACCGCGCCGGCACTCGTAATCTCCGCTCCCGCGCTCGCCGGGCAATTGCCTGGATGGTTGGCGGGCTGGGTGCGGCCGCACCTGGAAACAGCGCTCATCTGGGAGTGGCAAGAGGCGATTGCCGTGGGGACCATGCAAGCGCGCTGGGCCTATACGCCACTGGAGACCGCCGTACTCGGCGCGTTGGGCGCGGCAACGGCAATTGGCATCGTGCACGTGCTTGGGCTGAGCATGGGGATGTACTTCCTGCGCCGCTTCGTGGACGTGCGCGCCTGGCAGACCTATGGCCCGCCCCTGGTTGGATCGCTGGTTGCCGGACTTGTAACCGCCTGGGCGCATGCTCTGCTGCCGCCGCTGCAGGACGTGATCGCGTTGGCAACCCACGGCATGGTGATGGCGGCCGTCTACCTAGCGGTGCTCGTGCTGCTGGAAGGCAAGGAGCTATTCACGCAACTGCGCACCGTGCGGCAGACGCTGCAGGAGATATGATCTTGGCGTGGCGATAGTTGCCTTGGTAGCGGCGGCCAAGGCGCTGTTTGAGCTTTAGGAATATGCGGGCTTGACGCCGGACTGAATCCGCCAAATTGTGCTTGCCTGTGGCGGGTGGCAGGGCCGACGGTGTACCGTGGTACAAGAGCGTGGCAACAAGACGAGGAGGGCCGTATGGAAATCCGCGCGTTAGGAAACACAGGTATCGACGTGGCGGCGCTCGCGTTGGGGACGTGGGAACTCGGCGGACTTTGGTGGGGTCCCGTGGACGCCAACGACGGCGTCGCGATTTGCCGGCGGGCGCTGGAGCTTGGCGTCAATACCTTCGACGCTTCTGATCAATACGGCAACGGCCGGTCGGAAGTAATCTTGGGCGAGGCCTTTCGGGAACAGCGGTCGCAGGCGGTGATCGCCACGAAAGTCGGCTATCTGGTGGGCATCGACGGCGCGCAAATGCTCTTCCAACAGCGAGGCGTGCCGCAGCCGCAGTGTTTCGAACCGTGGTACATTCGCCACGAGTGCGAGTTGAGCCTGTTGCGCCTGCAAACGGACTACATTGACATATATCTCTTACACGATCCGCCCGTGGACGTGGTCCAACGTGATGAGCCATGGGAAACGTTGCGCGAGCTGAAACAGGCGGGCAAGGTGCGCTCGATCGGGCTATCTGCATCGGCAGAGGCGTGCTTAGTAGCTGTGAAGAGAGGCTATGCCGACGTGGTGGAAGTGACGTACAGCATGCTGCTGCAAGAGGCGGCGGCTGAACTCTTTCCCCTCTGCGCTGAAAATGGCGTTGGTGTGCTGGCGCGGTCGCCGTTCGCTTCCGGGCGACTCTTCCAGGACGCGGCAACGGTCGAACGGCTGACACAAGCGCTGGTAAAGCCGCCGATAGAGTCGTTGCATGAGGCTGCCGTCAAGTATGTGCTTGCCAATCCCCACGTCACGGCGTGTCTCACCGGCGTTATGCGTGCCGAGGAGTTGGAAGCGAACGTGCGCGCGGCCAAGCCGCCCTACCTTACCGCCGGCCAACTGGCGCTTGCGAACGCAACGTGACGGATAGGGGTGAGCGGCATTCGCGCAGTGATGCCGCGACGCGGTGGACGCCCAGGACGCGGCGCCTGCGCGAAGGCCGCCAGCCGCCCCAATTCACCTGCTGTGGTAGTCAAGTCTAGTGGACACTGTCGATGCGTGTGCTCCTGATCTGCCATGCCTACGTCAACCCTGTTTTCCAGCACAAGATTCAGTTGCTCGATGCGTATCCCGACGTGGAGATGGGCCTCGTCGTGCCGCGCCGGTGGGGCGAGACGCTGCACCAAGGCGCGTACCAGGTCTTGTCTGGCGCTACGTACCGAGTCTTCCCGGTGCGGACGCACCATGGCAACAACATCTGGAGTTTCTTCTACAATCCGGTTGAGTTGTTGGCGGCGGTGGCGGCGTTTCGTCCCCACGTGCTCCACGTGGAACAAGAGCCGTGGAGCCTCCCGCTCTTTCAAGTGAGCGTGCTCAAAGCCGTAATGCCCCGGCGGCGGTTGGTATTCTTCACCTGGGAGAATATCTACAAGGAGTATCCGCGGCCGTACCGATGGTTCGAGAAATTCAATCTGGCGCGAGCGAACGCCGCCATCGCGGGCAATGCCGAAGCGGCGGCGGTGCTGGCGCGCAAGGGCTATGGGGGCCCAACCACTGTGCTGCCGCAAATGGGTGTAGATGAAGATCTATTTCGTCCGGACGTGCTCAGTCCTGCAGCGCGGGAGGCGCTCCGGTCGGAATTGGGCGTGAGCGGTTTTGTGGTAGGCTACTTCGGGCGCTTCGAAAAAGGTAAGGGACTGCAAACGCTGCTGCGCGCTCTGGCGGGTTGGCAGGCGCCTTGGAGTCTGCTCATGGTTGGCGCCGGACCTCTCCGTGCCGAACTGCCCAATTTTGCGGCGCATCTTGGCATCGCCGAGCGCATTCGCTGGGTGGATAGGGTTCCCCCGGAAGCGCTGCCGCGCTACTACGGCGTGCTTGATGCATTTGTGCTGCCGTCGGAGACCCACAAAGGCTGGAAGGAGCAGTTCGGCCGGGTATTGGTCGAGGCCATGGCTTGCGGGGTACCGGTAATTGGCTCGAATTCGGGCGCAATTCCGGAGGTTATCGGCGACACGGGGCTCGTATTCCCGGAAGGCGATGCTCGGGCTCTGGCGCATTCTCTCGATAGATTGCAGCGCGCCCCTGCAAAGCGCGCACTCTACGCCACGCGCGGCCGCTCGCAGGCGCTGGACCGCTTTACCAACGGAAAGATTGCTGAACGGACGCGGGCAATCTATCGGAGTCTTCAAGAATGAAGACGGGCACTGACGGTTGCGAACTGCCGTTGTAGCCATGCACACAGTCGCTGCCTACATGCCCGCGAATGCGTTACCATTTAAGTGCGGGTCTTTGCGGCAGCGAACGGAGGCCGCGCGATGACTGCGCACCTTAAGACTACGTGGTCAACGCATTCCTGCTTCGCGCAACCAGGTTACGAAAGTCAGCTATGCGTATACTCCATGTGCTTGCCACCGGGATGCATGGCGGCGCGGCCACAGCGGCGCTCACGCTCGCACGATCCCAGCAACGCTGGGAGAGCGTATCGTTTGCGCTGCCGCGCCGTAACTCGCTGGACCGGGAAGTCTCGACTCTGGAATCTGCGGGGGTGGAGGTTCTGCCGCTAGACCTGAAATTCCAGCGGAGCCCTGCCGGCTGGCTCCACTATGCTAAAGCGTTGCGGGGAGGACGATTCGACGTAGTGGACGTCCACCTGCCGGACCCAACCACCGGTGTTTGGCCCGCGGTTGCCGCCCGCTGGGCGGGCGTGCCCTTGGTCGTCGCCCATGAACACCATCCGATGGCAATCCCTCCTGGCCGCTGGACACGGAAGCAGCGTCTGGGGCGCAGGATGATGCAGCGCATGGTCCACCGGTTTATTGCGGAAACCGAGTACAGCGCGGGTTACTTGCGGGAATACTGCGGTGTGGCGAAGTCGCGAATTTCCGTTTTACACTTGGGCATCGACCGCACTGCCTTTGAGTCTGCGCCAAGCAAAGCGGCTGCCCGCGAGTCTCTTGGTGTGGCAGCAGCCGCGCCCGTGGTGAGCATCGTGGGCAACCTCATCGACGAGCGCAAAGGACACCGCGTGCTCTTCGAGGCCATGGCAACCATGGTGCAGGCGCTGCCTAACCTGCGCGTGCACGTCATCGGCGATGGGCCGAGGAAGCAGGAGTTTCAACAGCACGCAACACGCCTCGGCGTAGCCGACAACTGTCACTTCACTGGGCGCATCTCTTTTGAGCAGCTTTTGGGACACTTGGCCGCGAGCGATGTCTTGGCCATGCCATCGTTCGATGAAGGGTTCGGCCTGGCGGCACTGGAGGCTATGGCCCTTGGGTTGCCGCCTGTGGCGTCTTCGGTAGGGGGCCTGCTCGATATTGTGGAGGACGGCGTGACTGGCCAACTGGTGCCTGTGGGCGATGCCGACGCGCTTGCGGATGCGCTGATTCGGCTACTGGAGAATCCGGCTCTCGCCGCCGCGATGGGTGCGGCCGGGAGAGAGGCCGTGGCCGAACGCTGGGATGCCGATCGGCTTGCCGGCAAGCAGCTTGCACTCTATCGCGAATGGTTGTAAGCAGGTTTCTTGGCAACTGCGGTGCAACTGCTATCCGGAACGGGGGAAGATTGAGAGGATGGCCCACCCACGCAAGCGGGCACGCGCGCAAGCGGGCACGCGCGCAAGCGTACTCTCTCACCTTGGGTCACTCAATGTAGACGCGCGTAACGCCAGATGAGCAACACTCCATCGGAATTTGCATTCAACGTGCGCTCCGGCAACCAGGTTGCCTACGACGGCAACGCCATGGCGTTGCAGGGGTTGGCGCGGGGCATCGCTGCGATCGAGCCCGAAGAACGGATCCGCTATTACGTAGACCGCGCGCCGCAACTCGCGTGTTTCCGATCCGGGCCGCGCCGCGCTGTGGTCGTGCTCCCGCCGTGGCGCGGCGGCAACCGAGTCTTGCGCCGGTTGGGTGTCGAGCCCTGGTACCAGCTTCGCATGCAGTTCGAGCTGTGGCGCCGCAGCCCCACTGTGTATTTTCAGGTGGGACAAGAACCGTTGCCCCTCCACATGCCCTGTCCGAGCGTGCTCTTGATTCACGACGTGGCCTTCCGGCTGCCGGAGGCGGACCGCTTCTTCGACGCGGCGCTCAAGGAGCGCCTGGAGCGCGTGACCGGCGCCGCGATGCGGCGCGCCGCCCGCGTCGTGGCCGTATCCCACGCCTGCAAGGCCGACGTCACCGCCCACTACGGTTACCCCGCCGAGCGCATAGACGTTGCCCAGCACGGCTTTGACGCGGACCGCTTTCAACCTATTGATCCCGAAACGGCACGGGCGCGCCTCCACGAGCGGTGCCCCCAGGTGCGCGAGCCGTACGCGCTCTTCGTCGGTCGCATCCAGCCGCGCAAGAACCTGGAGCGCTTGCTGCACGCGTGGCATGAGGCAAAGCAGCGCGGTCTGCGGCAGAAGCTGCTGGTCGTCGGCAAGCAAGGCTGGTCGAGCACGGGAATCTATGCGCAGGTGGAAGACTTGGGCCTGGCCGGTGACGTACACTTCTTGGGCAGCGTGCCGATGGCGGACGTGCCGCTGCTGATGAATGGCGCCGATTTCTTCACCTTGCCGTCAATATGCGAGGGCTTTGGCATTCCCGCGTTGGAAGCGATGGCATGCGGTGTGCCGGTTCTGGGCGGCGATAGCGGCGGCCTGCCGGAAGTCATTGGCGATACGGGACTGTTGGTAGATCCGCTCAGCGTGCCGGCCATGACCGAAGCCCTGCTGCATCTGGGTGGAGACCACGACCTGCGGCAGCAACTCGGCGCGCGGGCATTGGCGCGCTCGCAGCGGTTTTCCTGGGAACGCGCGGCAGGCGTGGTATTGGAAAGCATGCGCCAAGCTGCCCGTGCATAGCGGCGCGCGCCCGACTCGCCTTACGCTCCGTTGGCAAGGACTGAGCTATGAAGATTGTGTTGGCCGCACCTCACTGGGAGACCGGACAGTGGGGCTTGTATTGCCACCGGGCGCTCTCCCAGTTGGGCCATGCCGTGACACGCTTGGAGTTTGGCCGCCGCGTCGGCGCCGAACCGGGGCTCCGCGAGCGCGTGCGCCGCAGGCGGGTTGGCCCGCGTCTCTTCAGCCTGGAGCGGTTGCTGACCGCCAATCGCCAGGACAACCTCGACCTGGTGCGGGTTTGCACTGAGCAGCGGCCGGACGTCGTGCTGCTGATTCGCGGCGACGTCTATTTGCCGGAGACGGTCCACTTTCTCACGGACTACCTCGAGACGCCGGTGCTCAACTGGTGCGGTGATGATCCCACGTGGTTTCCCAACATTCTCGGGAGCCTGCGGCTCTATGCGCGATTCTTCATCGTCGATCCGTCCTATTTGCCCCTCGCGCGCCAGATGGGGGCCAAGGAGCCGCTATACTTGCCCCATGCCGCAGACCCGGAGACCTACCAACCATATGCGCTCACAACCCAGGAAGCAGAGGATCTGGCGTGCGACGTGATCTTCGTCGGCGATTCCCGGCATGTCATGGGACACCTGCCGGAGAATTGGCACCGGGTGGAGATGGTGGAGGCAGTCGCGCAAATGGACGTTGCGCTGCAAGTCTTCGGCAAAGGTTGGGAAGCGCTGCCGGATAGCTACGCGGTGAAGCGGTCGGTGCGGGGCCGCGCCCTGCTGCCGGCTGCGCGGGTAGCGAAGAGCTATCGCGCAGCGCGCATCGTGCTCAACGTTCACCATCCCCAGTTGCCTCACGGCTGCAACCAACGCACGTTCGAAGCCCCGGCTTGCGGCGCGTTTTCGTTGGTGGACGATCGGCAGGAACTCGGTAGCGCGTTTGTGATTGGCGAGGAAGTTGCGGCCTATCGCGATGCGGCCGACCTGCAGGCCAAGGTCCGGCACTATATCTCTCACGACGACGAGCGCGCGGCCATCGCCGCCCGGGGCCGGGAGCGGGTGCTGTCAGAGCACAAATACACGCACCGCATGCAGACTCTGTTGCAGCAGGGCATTGGGCGTACGTAGTCAGATGGTTTTCGTGGCATAGGCGGTTGGCCGCCATGTGCCAGCACTAGGAATGGATAGCAGTCTGTGCCAAACGCAGAGTCCTCAGACCCAGGTAGTGCGCCAGCGCGGGACGCTGGGCAGCGGCGCACAGAGCGGCGCACAATGCGGCGCTCGGCACAGGAGTGGTATCGTCTTGTGTTGCAGAGCCACTACTATCAGCCGGCAATTGCCCTGTGGCGCAGCCTGGAGCTAGACCTGTGGCAGGACTGCGCACTGCCGCAGCCAATCTTGGACGTGGGCTGCGGCAATGGCTACGTGGCGTCGCTCGTCCTACCCCAGGACGGGCGGGCCGTTGGGTTGGACATGGTGCAGTCCGAATTGCGAATCGCGCGCCATTTGGCGACATATCGCGGTGTTGTGCAGAGCGTGGGCGACGCCATGCCCTTCGGTGGGGAGCAATTTGCCAGCGTGTTCAGCAACTGCGTGGTGGAGCACATTCCGAATCTGGATGAGGTCTTGGCAGAGATCGGACGGTGCCTGCGTCCGGACGGCATCTTTGCCTTTACCACGGTGAGCCATCGCTTCTTGGAGATGCTCGGCCCTATCGGCCGTTTCCGCGTTACCGGACGCCATGCGGAAGCCGAAGCTTACGCGCAACAGACGAACGCGCGGCTGGGGCACTACAACTACCATTCACCTGAGCAATGGCGAGAGAAGCTGGCGAGCGCAGGTTTGACGATGCGCGAGGCCACGTACTTCGCGCCGGCTCCCTTCATCGCGTCGTGGGAGCACCTGGACGTGGCGCTCACGCGGAGGGTCTGGCGGGGGCGGCGGCAAATCGACGTGTACCGCCGTCTGGTGGCTCGCAAGCTGGTTCCGCGCGGCCTTTTCGTCTGGTATTGGTACCAGCGCTACCGTCACCTGCTTGATATGCCGCTCCTGCCCGCGGAAGAGGGTGGCGGCTTGTTCATCGTCGCCGAGAGGTCGGGATAGCGCCGCGGCACACCGCAGCGATTCCATACCGACGATGGAGTTTCTCGTGTTTCGTTCCCGTGGCGTTTGCGGCAGAACCGAGACAATGTCTGCCGCGTCGGCGGCGCCATGATAAGGTAGAGTCCACCGTCGGAGCGCCCAAATGGCGAACGGCGCGTTCACGGGCAGTTTGCCGGCTGCTGTGGCGCGTGAGCAGCGTGACGCGGCGCCCCGTACGCCCTCGTGAGACCGAATAGCAACGCAATGAGGAGACCACGCATGAGCGAGCAAGTACCTACCGACAGAGACGTTCGGGAACACTTTGCGGAACGCGCGGCATCGTATACAGGCGGACAAGGCGATACGGTGGAAGCCATGGTAGACATGGCCGCCCCCGATCCTGACGCACTGGTCCTCGACGTGGCGACCGGCACGGGCCTGGTGGCGTTTGCGCTCTTGGCAGAGATTACGGGGGACGGATACGTCATCGGAGTGGACTTTACGGACGCCATGCTCGCCCGCGCGGCGGAAGAACGCGGGGCCGGGGAGGACGCCGGAAACGGCCGCATGGCGTTGGCCGCCGCCGATGCCGCGCAATTGCCTTTCCCCGATGGCATGTTTAGCGTCGTCACCTGTCGCTTCAGCGTCCATCACTTCACCCATGCCATTCCCGCAATGCGAGAAATGGGGCGCGTGCTCGCGCCGGGCGGGCGACTGGTCATCGGCGAGTTCGCCATGCCGGAAGAAAGAGAGAAGGCGGAGTACTTCAACCGCATGGAGCGCACGCGCGGCCACTCCCACGTGCAGGCGTTCAGCCCAAGCCAGTTAAGTCAAATGATGGCGGACGTGGGCTGTCCTGTGGCCGAAACGCGCTTGCTGAAGCGGGAGGTGCTGGCCAGCGAGTGGCTGGAATCCGCCAATACTACCGATGAGAACCGCGAAATCGTCAGGAAGATGCTCTGGGATTCGGTTGAAGATGACCTGGGGGGGCTTTCTCCCCAGCGGGTAGGCGATGATTTGCACCTTACCCGCCACGAGGTCGTCCTCAGCGGCGTGCGGGCCTAGCCGCGCGGCAACACAGAGATGGACCCCCTTTCTTGGATCGAGGTGAGCCGCGGCGCGCTGCACCACAATATCGCGGCGGTCAGGGGGCGGTTGAGCCAGGGAACGTCCCTCCTGGCGGTGCTCAAAGCGAACGCCTACGGCCACGGGCTGCAGGTTGTGGCGCGCAGCATCGCCGATCGCGTCGATTGGCTTGGCGTCAATACGCTCGATGAAGCCTTGGCGCTGCACAACGCAGGCATTGAGCTGCCAATCCTCATCATGGGCTACACGCCGGCCAGCCGCGCCGAAGAGGTCGTGCGGCACGGCTTTCGACAGGTGGTATTCGATCAAGCCTCCGCCGAGGCCCTGGCTGCGCGAGCAGCGGCGCAGAACGTCACTGCCTACGCCCACGTGAAGATCGAGACCGGCACGTACCGGCTCGGCGTGGGATTTCGGGACGCCCCGGCGTTTCTCCGCCGCCTCAACGCTCTTCCCCATTTTCAGGTGGAAGGCATCTACACCCACTTTGCCACGGCGGAAGACACGGCTGATGATTCGTACTTCCAGTTGCAGCGCAAACGGTTTGGGGAAGTACAGCGCGCGCTGCAACGGGACGGCATAGACGTGCCCTACCAGCACGTGGCGGCCACGGCGGCGGCATTGGTAGCTCCGGTCGCCCACGGCAGTTTGGTGCGTTTGGGCATTGGGCTCTATGGGCTGTGGCCCTCCCTGGATACGCAGATTGCCCTGACCGAGCGCGCTCCGCGCCCCCTCACGCTGCGACCGGTCATGCAGTGGAAGACCCGCCTCGTGCACGTGCAACGAGTCCCGCGCGGGGAGACCGTCGGCTACGGGCGCACCCATCGCACGCGGCGCGATACGCTCACCGGTGTCATTCCGGTGGGATATGCCGACGGTTACGACCGGAAGCTCTCAAATCAGGGCGCGGTCGTCATACGGGGCCGGCAGGCCGCCGTTATCGGCAGAGTCATGATGAACATGACGATCCTGGACGTAACCGACGTAGCCGGTGTGCAGGTAGGCGATGAAGTGACGTTGCTCGGGGCCGATCTGCCGGCTGAGCACATTGCCACCCACGTCGGCACCATCAACTACGAGATTGTCAGCCGCATCAACCCGTTGGTGCCTCGAATCGCGGCACCGTAGCAGAGTCTAGCCGCAGCGGCCTTCCCTTGCCAGTGGGTATTGGCGCAATTCTCGGCCCAAACCAAGCTGTGGCCGCGCTTAGACCGCCTTTGCCGAGGACTAGCTCGCGGCCGCTTGGCGCCGGGAAAATACGTCCCAGTCCACCAGCAGGCTCGCGGCAATGAAAATCGAGGAATAGGTGCCCGTAGCCGTGCCGATCAGGAGCGCGAGCACGAAGTCCTTGATGGCCAAGCCGCCAAAGAGATAGAGGGCCAAGAGCGTAATCAGCAGCGTGATGGACGTATTCAGTGAACGGTCAATGGTCTGATTGACACTGAAATTCACCACGGTGGGCAGCGGCGCGTGGGAGTACTTGGAGCGGTTTTCCCGCACCCGGTCGAAGACGACGATCGTATCATGCACCGAGTAGCCGATGGCGGTGAGGATCGCCGTGATGAACATGGAGTCGATTTCCTTGTTCAGGAGCACGCCCAACACGGAGAAGATGCCCAGCACGACCAGCACGTCATGGACAAGCGCGCAAATGGCGCAGACTCCATAGCGGAAAGGCTGGGGCACGTGGCGAAATGCCCACGTGATGTAGATGAGGATGCCCACTGAAGCGACGAGGACTGCGAGTATGGCGCGCTGGGTGAGCTCACGGGCGATCACCGGCCCTACCGCTTCGAAGCGGAGCTCCTCGGCCTGGCCGTGGGCTTCCTCCAATGCGCTGCGCACGGCTTGCTTGTTCTCCAGAGCCAGTTCCTTGGAGCGGATGATTACCGAACCTTCGCCTGTGGCCTGTACCAGCGGCTCGCCCAGGTCTAGTTCCAGATAGACGCGCTTGATCGATTCCGTGGGCGGCATGCTGTCAAAGCGGAGTTCATAGATGGTGCCGCCGGAAAAGTCGATGCCGAGTTGCAGGCGAAAGATGATGAGCGAGAGAATGCTCGGCGCCAGAATGACGGCAGAAGCGATGTAGGCCCACCTTCTGCGTCCGACGATATTAAACATGGAGTGCGTCTACCTCGATGAAATGGACGTGATTGCGTGTGTCGCGCCGGGCGTGCGGTTCCAAGCCGGCTCTTTCTGTTTCAGTTTTCGCGTCAGGCAACTCCGTGAGACCCGGCCGGTTGTCCTGTGGTAGCCGTTTGCCAGCGCCGCCACCCATGGCGGGCGTCGCGGCGCACCCATCTATGGTAGCAAACTCGGCGCTGCGCCCGCTTTGCGGTGACTTCCCCGTGCCGTGCGAGGGGCGGCCAATCTGTGTCAAGCTGCGGCTCCTCAGCCGGGGCTTCGTCCCCAGTGCCATGTTGATTCTCCGGCTGCCATGGCCTACACCGGCTGCCACGGCCCCTAGGCAAGAGGCGTCCTGCCGTTGGTCGCTTGCCGCCACGCAACTCGTCACCATGCCCCCTCACTCTTGCAGTTTCAGTGTTTGCAGGAGCCGGCTATAGAGGCTGCTCTCATGTTCGAAGATGTAATGGGGCGACGAGACTGAGACGCTGGCGCAACCGGCTTGGCGTAAGCTGGTGACTGCCGCGAGCAGGTGCCGCGATTCCACTTGCAGCGAGACGGCAAACCACGACGCGTCGTGACCGTCCCGGGGAAAGACCTGGGCCACGGTCGGGCCGAGCAGACCGCCCAATTCCGGGTACGCCGCCAGCGCCGCGGCGACTTCCGCCGCTGAGTCGCCTTGCATGTTCGCGGTCAATGTCGAGTAGGGCGCGGCGCGCTGGGATGCTTCCACAAACTCCAGCACGTGCCGCAGCGCTTGCCGTTTCTCGGCGCTGGCGCGCAGGCGCTCCCGGTTGCCGATCAAACACGCCTGAGTGCGTAAGATCACGCCCTGCTCGATCATCTTGAGCCGGTTGTCCTTGAGCGTCGCGCCGGTTGAGACCAGGTCAACGATGATGTCGGCGTAGCCTAGCGTTGGCGCCGCCTCCAGGCCGCCCTCGGCCTGCACCACGTGAAAGTACGTGATGCCCTGCCGGAACAGAAACTGGCGAGTGAGCGCGGGAAACGTGGTGGCGATGCGCAGCACGCGGCCCCGCTCCCGAAATTCCAGCGCGACTTCGGCGAGATCGGTGAGTGTGCGAACGTCTATCCATTGTTCCGGCACGGCAATTGCCAAGCGGCCGTGGGAGTAGCCCAGACTCTCGGCCGCAACGATAAGGTCGTCGCCTTCCTGGCGCATTTCGGACAGGATGTCGAAGCCGGTGATGCCGGCGTCGGCGTCACCGCTGCGGACCTGCTCCACCATTTGCCACGCACGCTGAAAGAGCACCGTCACGTTCGGCACTGCCGGCAGGTCGGCTGCATACGCCCGGGAATTCGGGCGCACCACGCGCAGGCCGCACTCAGCCAGGAATTCGAGGGTCTGTTCCCCAATGCGGCCCTTGCTGGGAACGAGCAGACGCAGGGCTTCAGCCATGGAGCACCTGTGCCACTTCATCCAACGCCAAGGAGCGCTCCGTGCCCGCGGCCACGTCGCGGAGCGTTACCGGCGTCCCAACTTCTGCTACGAGTAGAAGGTACGGCACGTTCCTGCGGTTGGCGTAGTCGACTTGCCCGCGGGCGGATCGGCGGCGCAGGTCGAATTCCGCGCGAATGCCCTGTTCCCGCAGGCGCTGCGCGGCGCGCATGCCGGCGTGCTCCGCGTCCGGTGAAGCGGCCGCTACCAGCACACGCGTTTGCGGCGGCGTTGGCAACTCAGCGCCCTGCTGCTCCAGCGCCAGCCGGATGCGTTCCAGCCCCACGGCAAAACCGACGGCCGGCACAGACTTGCGCCCACCCAACGCCTGCACGAGTTCGTTGTAGCGGCCCCCGCCGCACAACTGGCTGCGGCCGTCTTCGTCGTACAGCTCGAACACCACGTCGGTGTAGTAGTGGAGGCCGCGGCCCAGGGCGAGCTGCACCTGCACGTTGGATTCCGGCACACCGTAGGCGGATAGCGCCGCCACCACGTCTGCCAAGCGACTCAGAGGGCGGTCGCTCAAGTCGTACTCGGCCAGGAACGCTCCGGCCTTGGCCAGCACTGCCGACGGCGGGCCCTTGAGGTTGTGCAGTCCGTGAATGAAGGCGAAGGCGCGTTCCACGCGCTCGTCTTCAGCGACTGCTTGTTGCTTGCGAAACATGCGGCCGATTATGGCCTCTTCCGTGCGGCTGCCGTGGAGGTCGATGTCCATGGCATGCAGGGACGCCCGTAGAGATGCCCGGGCTTCCGTTTCGCCGTTGGGCAGGTTCGCGATGGATTCGCCGGCCGCGCGGCCCGGGGGGTGGATTTCCGCCAACCGTTTGCGCACGTAGGCGAGACCGCGCCCCGGTTTGCCCACGTCTTCCATGCTATCGAGCAGAAAGTGGCGCAGGCGGCTGGAAAGCCCCAAACTGCCGAGCAATTCCAGCAGAATGCCCACGTGGCCGATGACGAGGCGGTAGTTCTGAATGCCAAGCCGCTGCAGCGTCCAGCAGGCCAGGGCGATCACCTCCGCGTCTGCCGCCGGGCCGTCGCTGCCGAGCAACTCCACGCCCGCCATGGTGAACTGCCGGAAGCGGCCGCGTTGGGGCTTTTCGTAGCGAAAGACCGGTCCGGCATAGCCGTAGCGCAGCGGGAGCGGCGCATTGCGGTCGTTGCTCAGGTAGTAGCGGACGATAGATGCCGTGAATTCCGGCCGCAGCGCCAGTCGGCGCCCGCCGAAGTCTTCGAAGGCGTACATCTTGGCGATGATCTCAGCGCCGGACTTGCGCAAGTACAGGTCCGCCTGCTCGACCAACGGCACGTCAATTGGCGAATAACCGGCAAGCTGGAACGTCTCTAGCAAGGAATCCCGCAGGTGCGCTTGGGCCTGAGTTTGCCCTGAATCGAGGTCCAGCATGCCGCGCACGGAGTCGACAGGGCGAGAATCTAGCGCCATGGCGAAACTACACCACTCATGATTCCGTAGCGGGTTGCGGCGGCGTTTGGCCGGTCGGAGCCGTCTGCTCCGGCTTTTCCGCTACGCCGTAGAGCCACGGTCGGTCTCGCAACTGGGGCATGCGCACCACGAGATAGAGGAACGTGCGCGTTACCGTGATGGCGGTGAACATGCTGATGATGACGCCGATGGCCAGCGTGATCGCAAAGCCCCGCACGATGCCCGTACCAAAATAGAAGAGCACGGCGCACGTGATGAGCGTGGATATGTTGGAGTCTCGAATCGAGGTCCAGGCGCGGTCGAAGCCTACGTCCAGGGCCGAGCGTAAGCTCCTGCCCCGGCGCAACTCTTCCTTAAGCCGTTCGAAGATCAGAATGTTTGCGTCCACGGCCATGCCGACGGACAGGATGAAACCCGCGATGCCGGCCAGCGTGAGCACCACCGGCCACATCTTGAAGATGCCGAGCACCAGCAGCGCGTAGATGAGCAGCGCCACGTCCGCCACCACGCCGGGCAAACGGTAGTAAATGAGCATGAAGACGGCCACCAGCGCCAGGCCAATGATGCCGGCGCGCAAGCTGCGGTCAACCGAGTCCTGGCCGAGGGTAGGGCCGACCGTGCGGTTCTGCGCAATTTCCAGCGGCACCGGCAGCGCGCCATACTTGAGCTTGATCACGATATCCCGGGCTTCCTCCAACGTAAAAGTGCCCGTAATCCGGCCCCGGTTGGATATGGTGCCCTGGATGGTGGCGGCTGAAATTAAAATGTCGTCCAGGGTAATGCCCAGCCACGTGCACGGTGAGCCGTCCGAGCGCAGGCAGATGTTCTGGGAAGTGAATTCCTCGAAGATGATGGCGCCCTCGTCCTGGAGTTCGAAGTTTATCTGAGGCAAG
Source organism: Chloroflexota bacterium (assembly GCA_022824225.1). Taxonomy (GTDB): domain Bacteria; phylum Chloroflexota; class UBA11872; order VXOZ01; family VXOZ01; genus VXOZ01. The sequence goes on along the minus strand of JAJEAH010000051.1, from coordinate 7,231 downwards.
CTGCGCTCATCGAACCCGACTTCGGCAGAGCGCACCATGGCGCCCGTAAACAATTGCTTGTATTGTTCGCCCTCGACGAGACCGCCAACCGGAACCGGCGGCACTGAACTCAAGCCAAGATTGACAAAGGCCAGTTCGCCGGTCTCGCGAAACAGCGCTATGGCTTCATCGGGGTTTTCCACGCCGGGCAACTCCACGATGATGCGGTCGGTGCCCTCAAGTTGCACAATGGGCTCCGAAACGCCCAGCGCGTTCACGCGCTCGGCAATGATGTCCCGCGTAGCTTCCATGTGGTCGGCGGTGATCTCCTGCCCTTCCCCGGGCGTGGCGCGCAGCACCACGTGGAGGCCGCCCTGGAGATCCAGCCCCAGATGGTAGCGGAGATCGCGGACGATGCGGGCATCGCCAATTCCCAGATCGAGGCCGGGATTGTTGGGCAGATTTACATAACCGGATAAGGCAACAAGCACGACGATGATGGCGAGGGTGATGAGGTAGCGTCGATTCATGCTAGCTGCCGGTGGCCCCCACTGAAGCTGCCGCGGCGTCGTTTGCGGGAGCGTCTGCAAGTGTTGCCTGGGCGTGGGTGCGCACGGCCAGTTCGATCTCCTCCGCAATGTCGGTGTTTTCTTTCAGGAACTTTCGCACGTTCTCCCGGCCCAGGCCGAGGCGCGTGTCGCCGTGGGAGTAATGCGCGCCGGCCTTGCGCACGATGCCGTACTCCGTGGAAAGATCGATGAGGTCGCCGAGTTTCGAGATGCCTTCATCGAACAAGATGTCGAATTCGCAGGTCTGAAACGGCGGCGCGACCTTGTTCTTGACCACTTTGGCGCGCACGCGAATGCCCACCTGTTCCTGGCCCTGCTTTACGTAGTCCACGCGGCGCACGTCGATGCGCACCGAGGAATAGAAGCGCAGGGCCCTTCCACCCGGCGTGGTCTCCGGATTGCCAAACACCACGCCGATCTTTTCCCGCACCTGGTTAATGAAAATGACCACGGTGCGTGAGCGATTTATTGCCGCGGTGAGCTTGCGCAAGGCCTGGGACATGAGCCGGGCCTGCAGTCCCATGTGGGCATCGCCCATCTCGCCTTCGATCTCGGCCTTCGGCACCAGGGCGGCAACGGAGTCTACCACGATGACGTCCACCGCGTTGCTGCGCACCAGCATTTCTGCGATTTCCAGCGCCTGCTCGCCGTTGTCCGGCTGGGAAATGAGCAAGTCTTCGATGTTTAGGCCGCACTTGGCGGCATAGCTGGGGTCGAACGCGTGCTCAGCGTCCACGAACGCGGCGGTGCCGCTGTTCTTTTGCGCTTCCGCCACCACGTGTTGGGCCAGGGTCGTCTTGCCGCTGCCTTCATTGCCATAGATTTCGACAATGCGGCCCCGGGGCAAGCCGCCAACCCCCAGGGCGAGGTCCAGGGAGAGCGACCCGGTGGGCACAACCGCTACCGGCACGGCAGCTTCTTCGCCCATGCGCATGATGGAGCCCTTGCCGTAGCGCCGCTCGATCTGGCCGATGGCGGCTTCCAGCGCCTGGGTACGGCCTTCTTCGCCGGTCGCTTCAGCGCTCTTCTTCGTTCGCGTAGCCATAGTACTGTGCCCAGTCCTTGGTTTGTAAGATCAGTTTCGCGCGTTCGTTACTAGCTAATTCCGTAGTACTTAATTCCGCAGACTCCATTATAGGCAATTCCGGGCCGTAATCCCAATTGCTCCGCCCGGAGACTACCGCCCCGACCCGTCGCGATGCGGCGACGCGCGGCATAGAGTGGGCGCTTGACAGAAATCGTTGCCGGAAGCCCGCGACTCACGGGGCAAGCTCGGTATCCGGCAGCACGTCTGCCGTGCCGTCCTTGAACGTGTCGCGGCCGCCGCAGGCGAGTCCGACGTGGGGGTGGACGTCCTTCACCGCGGCGATGAGGGCATCGGCAATGGCGCGGATGTCCCACTGGGCATGGCGATCGGCGCGAATGCGGGAAAACTCCACGAGTTCCCGGGCGTTGAGGTCGCACAGAATCCGCAGGTTGTGCCCATTCGCCAGCATAATCTCGGCGCGGTGGTCGGCGCCCAGTGCGTGGTACGTTTCTTCCAGCAGGTCCAGTGTGCGCTGGTAGCGGTCCTCATATCCGGCGTTGCGGACCAGCGGCGGGAGCGTGCGGCCGTGGCTGGGGCTATGGGACTGGGTAACTTCAGTCTTCATTCGATGGCGAATGAACTGGTGGTAAGCGGCTTCCGACATGACGATTTCGAACTGGTAGCGCAGTAGTTCGAACTCCCGCAGCACCGTATCGTGGGCGTGTAGGCCGCGATAGGCGGCGCGGACCACGCGGCCAACGCGATCGGCGTCCAAATGCGCCACGGCGCGGCGGGCGTCCACAAGCGGCATCTGCGCGGCGTGAAAGAGCAAGGCCGCGGCCAGATGGCGCTCCCCATTCCGGTCGTAGTCTACGAGCCGCACCGCGCCACCGGCGGCGGCGGGGGACGGTCGAGCGCTGCCACTGCCGGTCGCCGTGGGTTGGGTTGCGGTGAGGCCCAAAGCGGCAGCGGTGTCGCGCACCGCCTCGATTCCGCTCTGCGGATATGGCAAGGCGTGGATGTACCGCTCAGGAAAGAGCGACGGCGCGATGGGGTGGAGTTTGGCGAAGAGCTTCTCGCCGGTTTCCCGGAACTCCGGCAGCGGCGAGGAGAGCAGCCGCGTGACCATGAGCGCGAATTCACGGGCATTCGTCGTCACGCCCACCTGTGTGGTCTGCGCCAACGGCAACACGTAGCGAGCGTCTTCAGTGGCGCGGCGCTCGGCTGTGGTCTTCCGCATGCGCGGGAACTTGTCGAGCAAATAGGCGGTGCAGCCCGCGAATATCTCGCGGTAGGCCGCGTAGCTCTCGTCCACGGCGGCTTCGAACAGCCGCCGGGCTTTGCCGCGGCGGTAGGCCCGGGGCAGGTAGAACTGGCGCGCCACCTCCTCGAACGGGATGTACCGTCCGCTGTGTTGGGTGTAGGCCGCCAGTCGATGCCGCACGATTTCCAGGGAGAGCAGCCGCGGGATGTCCCAGATCGCGGCGCTGAAGCAGCCGTGCTCCGCCACGCTGTTGTGGCCGTATTCGTAGACGACCCGCTGGTTGCGCTGGCGCGCTAAGGCGGTGTTGTCGCGGGCCTCCTGGATGAGTTGCGGCACAGGGGTGGGGTCGCGGCTGATGCGCGCCATGCCGGCGGTAACGGCTTCCGGATTCCGTGACGCCCGGCCTACGATCTGCACCCGGGGCGCATACGACCACCTAGCCACGGGGCACAGCTCCGTCCCATGCGTGGATCGTTATCATGCTCTGCAACGCGAACGGACAGTAGTGCATCGGGCGGGAATCTCTCTGCCGGTGCCAACGCCTTGCTCGGTGCCCGTACAGTATAGCGAGAGTCTCGGCGCAGTGTCAGCGGGCGGTCACAAGGCAGGCGCGGGAGTAGGGCGTCATGGGGACCCCCTCGCAATCGACCGCCGGGGAGCAATCCGCGCGATCGGCTACGGCGTGGGCGTTGCTGCCGGCGTGGGCACCGGTGTGGTCGGCACGGTTTCAGGAGTAGGTGTCGGCACAGGTGTTGGCTGGCCGGTCACGATCACGCGTAAGCGCGGCGGATCGATACTCTCTACATTCACCTGCGGCGGACGGCTGACGTCCGGCATGAGGGCATAGGTGCCCTCGCTCACGCCACTGAGATTCAGGGACACGATCACGCTGCCCGCTTGCAGGGCGCCCAATACCGGCGCGGGACCGCTCAGTTGCACGGACACGGTGTTTGGCTCTATCTCAACTTGCAGTCCGGGCTGAAGGTTGACGTGAGTGACGACAACGCGGGTTTCGGCGCTGGAGATGATGGGGACGATTTCCACGGTGACCTCTACCTGGTCGGAAACAGAGATGCCAATGCCTTCCGGCCGTTCCAGTTCCACCGTGCGCGTGAAGCTGGCGGTGGCGCCCGCGACGTTCACCGGTTCGGTAAAGACGAATTCGATGGCGCTCAGTTGCGGGGGCGCACCCACTAACGTGACCGTGGGCAGGGAGGCGGCGTAGCCGGCCACGGTATAGCCGGCCGCCGGCCGGCCGGCTATCCTGATGCGCACGGGCACGTCCTTATAGGACGTCACCTGCTCTACGGGCACGGTGACTTGGACCACAGCGGGATCGAGTTGCACGCCGCTGACATCCTGGCCCTGGGCGTCGCGCGGCATGGCTCGCTGGGTGAGGTTGACGGTGCTGCGGGCGCCGCCGATTTCAACGTCCACCCAGGCTGTATCCACCAGCTCGACTTTGGAGGCCGGGCCAAAGACGGTGACGATGCCGGGGAGCATTTCGGGGGCCATGTAGCGGTAGCCGGAGGGTACGGCGCCAGCCAATTCCGCCCGCACCGGCACTTCCTTCTCCCTGCGCTCCTCCAGCGCGACGGTGACGGTGGCCGGTTCGGCGGCAATGATGCGCACACGGGAATCGGAGCCTTCGGCCTCCAGAGGAAGTTCGTGCAGACCAACGCCGACTGCGAACAGGTCAACCACTACGCGAAAGTTGTCCGCGTCGAGAGAATCCCAAATGTCGCGCGGCGCGGCGATCTGAAGCCGCGCCGTGCCGGGCGTGGTGCGGCTGACAACCAGGCCGTCGCCAAGACGGCTGGTCTCGACCGGAATCTCGGCGTTGAAGAAGTCCTCCCGGATAGGGTTCTGTTCGGACGTGAAGACACTCCACAGGACCAGCGAGATTGCCAGCGCCAGGAGAAAGCGCACTCCCAGCGTTTGGGCAAAGAAGTGACCCAGAATGCGTATGAGCGAGGGTAGATTCGGCATTCGGCAGAGCTATTTCAAGACTTTGCGGCCGCGGCGCGCGCGAGGCAGGGACGGAAACGGCAGCCACGGCAAGATGCTCGCCGGGCGCGCCTCGCGGAAGAGGCTTTGCAGATACGTGCGCAGCTTGTTTTCATCCAGATGCCGCAAGAGCGAGCCGCCGCGGGCCACCGATATGATGCCGGTCTCCTCGGAAACGGCGATGGCAATGGCGTCGGTGACTTCGCTTACGCCAATTGCCGCGGCATGGCGGGTGCCGAGACCCTCGCCCCCAGGCACGTTTTCCGATAGCGGTAACATGCAACCCGCCGCAACGAGGCGTTCGCCGCGAACTACGACTGCCTTGTCGTGCAACGTCGAGTTGGGGTAGAAGATGGACATGAGCAAGTCGGCGCTCACGTGGCCGTCGATGCGGTGCCCGGTCTCTACCAAGTCTTCCAGTCCGGTCTCGCGCTCGATGACGATAAGGCCGCCCCAACGGTTCTGCGCGAGCCGGCCCGCGGCCACGGCCACGGCGTCCAACGCCTGGGCAACGCTCCGGTCGATTGGTATGTAACGGGCCAGGGGATGTGTGCCCTGCCGGCCGACTTGCTCCAGGAAGCGCCGCAATTCCGGCTGGAAGATGATGGGAATGGCGATGACCAAGGCGGAGAGGACGCTCCGCAGGAGCCAATCGAATACAAGCAGTTGCAGGGTGTTGCCAATGATGAAGGCAAGAACGACCAGCACCACGATGCCGCGCACTAGTTGGTCCGCCAACGTGCCGCGCACAATGGTAAAGATGACGTGGATGACTATGGCAACGAGCAGGATGTCAAACGCTGCACTGAAGTCGAGACGGGATTGCAGCCAAAGGAGGTCGTCTAACACGCGTCACCTCTGAATCCCCACGTCGTCTCGTGACGGCCCTAACGCGGCTGGGTTCGGGCCTGCCAGCGGGGACAGCGACTGGCAGATTCCGGGAATAATGGCAGTTCTACATGGGCGAGCCACTTCGTAGCACGGCCAATGGCAGATTGCTGACGCCCGCGCGGGCCGTTGTCATGCTCGGCGTGCGCGCCCCGTGAGCAATATCCACGCGCCCAGCCGACAGCCAATGGGCGCATTCGACCGCGGCCGCCCGCGCGTTCGCGCGGCGCGCTCTCCGGCGCCAATTCGCGAAGATCGCGCGAGTTCGATGGCAAAGGCGGCATTGAGACTCAGCGTTGTTGTCATCTCAATTGCATCCGCCTGTCAAAAGCTCCAGCAATACGGCCTTTTGGGCATGCAAGCGATTCTCCGCCTGGTCGAACACGACGGATTGCGGACCGTCCATCACGTCGTCGGTGATCTCCATGCCGCGGTGCGCGGGCAGACAGTGCATGACGATGGCATCGGGCCGGGCGTGCCGCAGCAGCTCCGCGTTTACCTGGTACGGGGGAAACACTCGTTCGCGCTCGGCCGCTTCGGCTTCCAGGCCCATGCTGATCCACGAATCCGTGTAGACCACGTCGGCGTCCCGCACGGTGGCGATGGGATCGCTGAGCAGTTCCAGTGTGGCGCCTGATTCGGCAGCCAATCCGCGCGCCCGGGCAACGACGTGCTCCGGCGGCAAATACGCTTCCGGGCAGCCAACCGCCATGTGGTAGCCCAGCTTGCCCGCGCCGAAGAGCAGCGAATTCGCGACGTTATAGCCGTCGCCCACATAGGCCAGCTTGCGCCCGGCCAGATTGCCCTTGTGCTCCTGCATGGTCAAAATGTCGGCCAGGATCTGGCAGGGATGCGTGTAATCGGAAAGTCCGTTGACGATTGGGATCGCGGCGTGCTCGGCGAGGACCTCCAGCGTTGCGTGTTCGAAGACCCGCGCCATGATGACGTCCACCCAGCGCTCCAGATTGCGCGCCACGTCGGGGACGGTTTCCCGCACACCCATCTGCAGGTGTTCGGCTTGCAGGTCTACCACCTGGCCGCCCAATTGCTGCATGCCAATGGCAAACGTGGCGCGGGTGCGCAGCGAGGGCTTTTCGAAGATCATGGCTAGGGTATAGCCGGCCAGAGGCTGCGAAACGGCGGCCGCCGCCGCCTTGACGCCGGCGGACTTGAGCGTCTTTGCGGTCGCGAGAAGGCGATGGATATCAGTGGCGGAAAGGTCGGCCAGCGTTAGGAGGTCTCGGCCCTGCAAAGCGGTTACTTCTTTCTTACGGCAATACGAATCCGGACAGCGAAAAGCATGTTTGTGAGAGAAAACTAGGCAACATTAGTATAGCAATTGCCACGTGTCCCCCACAACTTTCATGCGTGACTATTCGTTGTACTACAAGCATAAATGTCATTCCGAACGGAGCGGAGCGGAGTGAGGAAACCAGAGCGCTAGTTCAGTCTTGGCGTGCTGGCTAGCACGCTAGATTCCTCGCTCCGCTCGGAATG
>JAJEAH010000083.1 GCA_022824225.1 Chloroflexota bacterium | reverse complement strand
CGTTCTGCTGTACCACGTGGTCGCGGGTAACGTAATGGCCGCGGACGTGGCGCAGTTGGACGCGGCGACGACGGTGCAGGGCAGCGACGTGATGGTGACGGTGGACGGTGACACGGTGCGCATCAACGACGCGCAGGTCATTATCACCGACATCCAGGCTGCCAACGGTACCATCCACGTGATCGATGCCGTGTTGGTTCCCGCGCAGAACTAGGCGCGGTGCGGATGAGCGGCCCGCCGGCTGCCACCAGGCGGCGCGGCCGCACATCGTTCGCGCGCAAATGAGGGCAATTCCCGCCATGCATGCCACTCTTGCCCTTGTCTGCGCGGCCGCTGAAGTGACGTACCTGCATTGACTTGACTCCTGTGTCAAGTGCGTATACGCTACGGGAGAGTAAAGCATATGCTATTGCTCGGTTTGTCTAGTAGTTTGGGGGTCGGTTTCCGCGCTGCCACGCTAGCTGACGTGCTCATGGGGAGTGTGATGCGAGCGCAGCGGCAGGGGGCCGCCTTCACGCGCCGGCCGTGTCGGCAAAAGGAGGGGGCAAGGGCGAGTAGAGCGTTGGTCAGGTTGTAGACGTAGGAGAAGAAGCATGGATTTGATCGAACTCCTCGTGATTATCGTTGCCGCGGTTGGCGCCATCAATTGGGGCCTCGTTGGTCTGGCGAAAATCGACCTCGTTGCCCTGATCGCGGGCGGGCTCAAGTTTGGCGACGTCAACACGATTTCACGTGTGCTCTATATCGTCGTTGGCGTGTGCGGTCTGGCCGCCCTCTACTTTGGCCTTCTCGTCGGCAACGGCGCGTGAGCAATGTGAGTCAGCCTGTGCCTCTCTGGCGGTGAGATTGACCTGCCTTGATCCAGAGGCCGGGCGCTGCCCAGACCGGAGGCCCTGTGCTGCCAGAAGAGAGAAACAGTGAGGACACCCGTTACGGGTGTCCTCACTTTCATTCCTTGGCAGTGAGCTCTTGGCGGTGAGCAGGGCTCGGCTCGTCACGCTGCCGGCTGCGGCGCGCCGCCCTGCGTGACGGCAAGCGCGCGAGCGCCGGGGTTGTGCGCACCGTAGCAGCGGACGGCAACGGTCGCCGGTTGCAGCAAGGCGCTGCGCGTCCGGGTTGTAAGGACGGCTCCTTACGTACACTCCCAGGCCGGCGCGATGTTCACCACGCCGATGACCCAGCCCTGCAACTCCCAGCCGTCGTCGACCCGCGCCAACGTGTACTGCTGGCCGGGATACGTCACCACTTCGCGTGACGTCTGTTCGTCGTCGCTGGCCGTGCAACGCAAGGTAGCGTCGTAGGTCCACACTTCCTGAGTCTCGATGACTACTTCATTGCCGTCCTCGGTCACGCTCTGGATCGAGCAGTCGTTCACCTGCGGATCGATGGCGGTGATCGCGACGACGCTGTACGTATCGGTAGTCTTTGTCAGCAAGAATTCGGCAGACGCCTGCGCCCGGTCGGCCAGGGCGCCCCAGGTTGCGCTCAATTGGTCGGCGGCAGCCTCCCCGCGCATGAAGGCGGACTGGCTCCGGTTGGCCGCCGCGATGGTGGCGTTGAGCGCCGGCGTACAGGGATCACCGGCGGCAAGCGCCGGGACCGCGGTGGGTTCCGGCACGGTGGTGGGGGCCGGCGAAGGTGTGGGAAGAGGCAGCGGTGTCGCCGTGGGCGGGGTTGGAGCCGTAGTGGCCGCGGGTGTCGGCGTCACTTCGGCTGCCATGCCGGCTTCCGTCGTCGGCGTTGCCGCACCCGCCTCCTCGGACTCAGGGTCCGTCAGGCGGAGCGCCACGACAGTTCCCGCAACCACGACCAAAACCACCACCAGGATGATGAGCATTCGGATGACCCACGACCAACTCATATTCACACTCCTAATCGCTATGCCTTGCTATCATACTACTCCCAATCGCGGCGCTTTGCACGATCAGTCGCCGCCCATTTGTGGGGGCATGGTGCTATAATGAGGGTGACTGTGGAAGTGGGGAAAGCCCACTTTTTTCTTAATTCCTGGTGCCTGGCCTGGGAAACTGTTGGCAGACGGGGGGAAGGAATCGCGAATGAGAAGCGACTTTGGGTCGGCAATCGCGCAGATTGCCAGCGAAAAAGGACTAAACCAGGAAGACGTGATCAGCGCGCTCGAAACCGCGATTCTGTCTGCCTATCGCAAAGTTACCGGCGACCAGGTGCCGAACGCCGTGGCGTACTTCGACCTGGCCTCCGGCGAATCGAAAATATACGTGCCCAAGTTGGTGGTGGAAGAGGTAGCGGACCCCGAGGCCGAGGTCATCTTGTCCGAGGCGCAAGCCATCGACCCTGAAGCCGAGCCCGGCGACGAAATCGAGGTCGAAATAACGCCCCCCAACGTCGGTCGCATCGCCGCGCAGGCCGCGCGGCAGGTGTTGCTGCAGACGCTGCGGGAGAAAGAACGCGACCACGTCTACGACGACTTCATCGACCGCGTGGGCGAAATCGTCAGCGGCAGAGTGCAGCGGGTGGACGGCCGCGGCGTGGTGCTGGACTTCGGGCGGGCCGAAGCGCTGATGTCGTCTGCGGACATGGTGCCCGGCGAGCGCGACCGCTACCGCCTGGGCCAGCGTCTGCGCGCCTATATTGCGGAGGTGCGCAAGGACCTCAAAGGCCCTGTGGTGCGTGTGTCTCGCGCCCATAAGGACTTCATCCGACGCCTGATCGAGCAGGAAGTGCCCGAAGTGCAGTCCGGCACGGTGGAAATCAAGGAAATCGCCCGCGATCCGGGCTCCCGCACGAAAGTGGCGGTAGCCGCCACGCAAGAAGGCCTGGACCCGGTGGGGTCCTGCGTCGGTATGCGGGGCACGCGCATCCAGAACGTGTTGCGCGAACTGGGCAACGAAAAAGTGGAAATCATCGAGTGGAGCGACGACACGGCCACCTTCATCCAGAATGCGCTCTCCCCGGCCGAGGTCGAACGGGTGGAATTGGTGGAGATCGATGGGCAACAGGTAGCCTCTGTGCTCGTCGACGCAAACATGGTCTCGTTAGCCATCGGACGCGACGGCCAGAATACCCGCCTCGCCAATCGGCTCACCGGCTGGAAGATAAACATCCGTTCCACTGAAGAAGAGGACGCCAACGACGCGCCGCCTGAGGATGCGGCCCTTTCCGAAAAGGCTGCTCCTGCCGAAAATGCGGCGCTTGCCGAAGATGCGGCAAAGGCCGAGGATGCGGCAAAGGCCGAGGATGCGGCGAGCGCAGAGGGCGCGGCAGGCGTTGAAAGCGCCGTAGACGTGGGAAGCCTGGCCGAAGCCGATGTGTCGGCAGATGCCGGAGTCGAAGGAGACGAAGCGGAAGCCGCGTCCCCGCCGGCGGCAGTCGCCCAGCCGGAGCCGACGGACGTCCCGCGCGCAGCCGGGCCTCAGAGCAACGCCTAGGCGGAAAACGTGCTGCTCGCAAAGTGTTGCCCGCAGCGGGTTGCCCGCCCGAGGCGGGCGGCCCGAGACGAGTTGACCGGAGCGAGGGCGGCCCAAAGCGAATTGCCCGCGGCATGTTGGCCGCAGCGGGTTGCCCGCCCGAGGCGGGTGGCCCAGCGTGCCAGGCCGGGCCGGGCGGGAGATGCCGGCGGCTGGGTCCCGCGCGGCGGTGCGGCGCGTAACGAGAATCCAGATAGTCCGGGAGGGCAGGCGTGGCAAAGCGCACGGCCATGCCGCAAGAAGAGCACCCGCCGCAAGGCGGGAACCTGCCGCAAGGCAGGCACATTCCGCAGCGGACGTGCATCGGTTGCCGGCAGACGAAGCCCAAGCGAGACCTGGCACGCATCGTGCGCACGCCGGAAGGGGGCGTCACAATCGATACCGCCGGCAAGGCGGAAGGCCGTGGCGCCTATGTATGTGTGGACGCCGGTTGCGCAAGGAGAGCGTTGCGGGCGGGCGCCCTGAAGCGAGCGTTGCGTACCGGCATCGACGCCGCGGCGTTAGCGGAATTGCAGGCATGGGCCGAGAGTCTGGCAGAGCCGGCCCACGCGCCCCCGAATACAGCGTAAACGCAAACCAAATGGCGCAACGCTCCCTCAGCTCTCCGCCGTGGGAGAGTGGGCTGTGAGAGGAGTAGCTACTATGAGAACTGGTTCCAGATCTAGGGGCGGCGCGCGTTCGCGACGGCGTTCGTCCGGCGGCCGCGGGCGGTCCGACCAACGCGGTCGCGCCGCGGGCCCGTCGCATGGCGAGCCGCCCGCGCGCGTGTTGACTCCCCGCAAGATCAAGCTTCCCCAAGACATCACCGTTGCCCAGCTCGCGGAGCGGCTGGAGGAAAGCCCCGCCGCCGTCATCAAGGAACTCTTCACGCGCGGCACGGCCGTAACCATCAACCAAACACTCGACTTTGCCACGGCGTCCCTGGTCGTCGAGGCATTGGGCCATACCGTGGTGGAAGAAGAGGCCAAAGCGCCCGCGGCGAAGCCCAAAGAAGACGTGGTGCTGGAAGTTGCCAAGCAAACGGGCACTGCCGTGCGTCCCCGGCGGCGCTTCGAGAAGCGCGCGCCGGTGATTACCGTCATGGGCCACGTCGATCACGGCAAGACCTCGCTCTTGGACGCCCTGCGCCAGACCAACGTGGCGGAAGGTGAGTCCGGCGGCATTACCCAGCGCATCGGCGCCTATCAGGTCGATCACGACGGCGACCCCATCACCTTCATCGACACGCCCGGCCACGAGGCGTTCACGGCCATGCGCGCCCGGGGCGCCAAGGTGACGGACTTAGCCGTCATCGTGGTGGCCGCCGACGACGGCGTGATGCCGCAGACTGTCGAAGCTATCAATCACGCGCGGGCGGCCAAGGTCCCGTTCCTCATCGCGCTCAACAAGATCGACCTGCCGAACGCCAATCCCGATCGCGTGAAGCAGCAACTCACCGAACACGAAATCGTCATCGAAGAATATGGCGGCGATACCGTGCTCGTGGAGGTCTCCGCCGAGACCCATGCGGGTCTGGACGACCTGTTGGAAATGATCGCGCTGCTTGCGGAACTCGAAGCCGTGCGCGCCGACCCGCGCATTCCGGCCCGGGGCGTGGTGATCGAAAGCAACATGGATAAGAGCCGCGGCCCGGTGGCAACGGTGCTGGTGCAGGAAGGCACCCTCCGCGTGGGCGATACGGTGGTCTGCGGCAAGACCTCCGGCCGCGTGCGCGCCCTCTTCGATGAAAACGGCGCGTCCTGCAAAGAAGCCGGGCCAAGTGTGCCTGCCGAAATCCTGGGCCTGGGCGAATTGCCCGCGCCCGGCGAGACCCTCATCGTCGTGGTGAACGACAAGGCGGCGAAAGTGCTGCTGCAGGAACTAGACGAGCGGGAGCAGGCAGAGACCGAGCGCATGTCGCTGGATACGCTCAGCGCCACCGCCGGCGAGGGCGTGGAAGAACTGCACATCGTAGTCAAAGCCGATAATCGCGGCTCCATGGAAGCCATACAGCAGTCGTTGGAGCAACTCTCGACCGACGAAACGCGCGTGCGCGTGGTGTACAGCGGCGTGGGCCCCGTGAGCGAGACCGACGTGCAGCTCGCTATCGCCGCCAATGCGCTCATTGCCGCTTTCAACGTGCAGCCGGATACGGCCGCGCGGTCTTTGGCGGATGCGGAAAACGTCGAGATCCGGCGCTACAGCGTCATCTACTTGCTCATCGAAGAGATGCAGAAGGCGCTGCTCGGCTTGCTGGAGCCCGAGATCGTCGAAGTGGTGGACGGCCAAGCGGAAGTGCGGGCCGTCTTCAACCGGGCGCGCGGGCAGAGCGTGCTCGGCGCCATCGTCCGCGACGGCGTAATCCGCCGGGGCGCGCAGGTGCGCGTGCTGCGCGGTAAGCGGCAACTGGTCATGTCCACTGTCACGAGCCTGCGCCGGTTCAAGGACTCCGTGAGAGAAGTGACCAGCGGCTACGAGTGCGGCATTGGCATCGGCGAGGCCTACGACGCCCGCGAAGGCGATAGCCTGGAAACGTTCCACACGGAAGAACGGGCGCGGGTCTAACGCCGACGACGCCACGCTTGCCCCGCTATGACGGTGCAAGCCCAAGGCTGCGGGTCTTCGGGCTCGCAGCTTTTCCTTGCGCACCGGCCGGGCGGCAGGGACGTTGCGACTTTGCGGCACAACCGCAACGGCAGGGCCGCCGGCCGCGGGAACATCGCGCGCTGGCGGCGGTGGTGCGGGGCCAAACGTACGGCACGGCATGCGCGTGAGCATGCGCTCAAGGGCGTGCGCTCGTGAGCGCACACGGAGGGAGCATCACATGGACTTGCGAAAGCTGGAGCGGTCAACGGCCTTGCTGCGCGAGGAACTGACCGACATCTTGCGCGCGGACGTGCGCGACCCCCGCCTGCATGATATTACGGTGTCGGCAGTGCGCCTTTCCCGGGACCGGCGGTACGCCCGGGTCTTCGTGATACCGGCGCAGCGGGACCCCGAAGCGGAGCAGGCCGTGCTGGCAGCGCTGCAACGCGCTGCGGGTTACGTGCGCCGTTGCTTGGCCCAGCGCCTGACCTGGTACAAGGCTCCGGAACTTACCTTTCGGCTCGATGAAGGCATGGAGCAGGGCGATCGCGTGCTGGCCCTCTTTCGGGATTTGGAGGACACGGAACAAACCCCAGCGCCGGATGCCAATGTCCACGAGACCGATGGCGAGCGCGGCGAACACCCTGAGGAGCTACCTTCCCGGTGACGACTGACAAGCCGACGCCTGCGGCTAAGCCGACGCCTGCGGCAGGGCCGAAGGCCGCAAGCCAAGGCCCGGCTGCCCCGGCGGCCCCCGCAACGGCGCGGGAACGTCCAGAGATACAGCCGGCCCTTCCGCGAGATACCGGCGAGGCGATACCGCCCGCGGCCTGGCAGGAGGCGTGCGCCCTAGTCCAGGGCGCGCAACGGATCCTGCTCACCACCCATGCCGGACCTGACGGGGACGCCGTCGGCAGCACGGTTGCGCTCTACGCCGCCGCGCGGAAGCTGGGGAAGACCGCGGCCATGGTGTGCAGCGACCCGACGCCGCAGGACCTGCTGTTCGTGCCCCATGCCGACCGGATTCAGCAACTCCACCACCTTGACAAGCTGGCGTTTCGGCCCGATCTCATCATCGTCTGCGATGCTGCCAGCCTGGAGCGCGTGGGCGCGGTCTATACCGAGAACGAACGCCGCTTCCAGGCGGCGCCAATCCTCAACCTGGACCACCACCAGACGAACTCCCGGTTTGGCCGGGTGAACCTCGTGGATGCCGCGGCGGCCGCATCGGCCGAAATCGTCGATACGCTGCTGGCGGCGCTGGGCGTCCCGCTCACGCAGGATACGGCTACTGCCTTGTTGACCGGCCTCGTGACCGATACGTTGGGGTTTCGGACGGAGAGCGTTACGCCGCGCACCTTGGCGGTGGCGGCCCGGCTGCTGGCGCGCGGGGCGCCGCTTGCCGATATCTGCCAACGGGTCTTTCACGCCACGCGCTACGAGAAGCTCCGGCTCTGGGGGTACGGGCTCAACAATCTCCAGCGCAGCCCAGACGGCCGCATTGTGTGGGCGGCCTTTCCCCGCGCCGTGCGCAGGGAACTCAACGCCAAAGAGAGCGATCTCACCGGCCTAACATCCCTGATCGAAAACATGGCTGGCGCGGAAGTCGTCATCTTGGCCTGGGACAACAAGCAAGACCCCCTGCGCACGCGGGTTTCTCTGCGCTCGCGCAGCGTGAACGTAGCGGACGTTGCGCAATCGCTGGGCGGCGGCGGCCACGCCCGCGCCGCGGGGGCGCTCCTGATCGAGCCGCTGGACGCGGCCCTGCGCAAAGCGCTGGCGGCTGCCGAGGCACACCTGGACTGATGCGCGGGAGCCTGCCGCAGCCGCGCCGGCACTGGCGTGTACGCCGCGCTCCGCGGCCGGTCGGTCAACACCAGCACACGCGGGACGAACACGCAGCCATGCGCCACGGCTTTCTCAACATAGCGAAGCCCATGAATTGCACGTCCCACGACGTTGTGAATACCGTGCGCCGCGTTGTGGGCCAGCGGCGTGTGGGGCACGCCGGCACCCTGGATCCGCTCGCCTGCGGCGTCCTGGTCGTCGGTGTCGGACACGGAACGCGCCTGATCGAGTACCTTGCAGATACGCGGAAGACGTACCGCGCGGGCATTCTGCTCGGCCGCACGACCACGACCGACGACAGCGCGGGAGATCTGGTGCAAGAGCGGCCGGTGAACGCGGCTGCGGCTGCCGTGCGCGCCGCTCTACAGCAATTCATCGGCACAATTGCTCAGGTGCCGCCCGCATACGCGGCCGTACACGTGCAGGGCACCCGGGCTTACGTGCGGGCGCGGCGGGGTGAGACCGTGGCGTTGGCGCCGCGAGAGGTGACAGTCTATCGCCTTGAAGTCCTTGATGTGCAACTCCCGCTTCTCACCCTCGAGGTGGAATGCTCCACCGGCACGTATATTCGCGCCTTGGCGCGGGATCTCGGCGAGGCGCTCGGCTGCGGCGCGCACTTGGATTCGCTCGTGCGCTCCAGCGTGGGTTCTTTCTCACTGGCAGACGCGATTCCCCTTGCTGAACTTGAGGAGCGTGTAGCAGACCGGGGCTGGCAAGAGGTCATTCTCCCCTTGGATCTGCCGCTGCGCCACTGGCCCGCCCGCCGCTTGAGTGGTGAGGAGACGGCACAGGTGCTAAACGGCGTGCGCATGGCGGCGGACAGCGCGGTTTCCTCAGGACAATTCGCCCGCGCTTACGACCCCCAGGGGCGCTTGATCGCGGTATTGCAGGCAGTAGACACTACCCCACCGCTCTGGCAGCCGGTGAAAGTGTTTCGCTATAATCCATGAGTGGTTCGACATTCCTGTAATGATGAACAGGAGCGCCGGTTGCACAGGTAGGAGCGCCGATGGCACAGATGGGGGCGCCGGTAGCACAGGAAGGGGCGCTGGCAGCACGGGTAGGGGCGCCGGCAGTACAGGTTTGTAACCTGTGCCCAGTCTCTCGGTTTGGTGTGCTCGCACCACACTGCGGCAAGCGGCGGCAGCACAGGTCGGGGAGGCGGGGGACAAGCCCCAATGGTGTCGCATTAAAGACGAGAGCGAGCGATAGACAGTCGTCGCTTGGCTTTTCATGCTGTGGTTGGGCCACGACTTGTCGTGCCCCTACGACAGCGAAACTAAGTGTCAATCGCCTTAGCAACAAAGATCACCATGATAACCCACGGCAAGAACTCAATGCGACAGCATTGGGGACAAGCCCCCGCGCTACAGTGGGGACGGGGTTAATGAGGAAATGAGCGTTGCTGCCATGCTTCCGGTAGCGCAGTCCCTTCGGCAAGCCTGTATTGAGCCTGCCGAAGTGCTCAGGACAGGTTTGTGGCCTGCATAGGCCGGGGAGGCGGGGGACAAGCCCCCGCGCTACAGTGAGAACGGTGTAACGAGGACGTGAGCGTCGCTGCCATGTGTCCGGTAGCGCAGTCCCTTCGGCAAGCCTGCATTGAGCCTGCCGAAGTGCTCAGGACAGGTTTGCAACCTGCGCCGTATCGCGGTGGTGTCGGAAAAGCGCGCCGGTACGAGTATTCCTTGAGACGAAGCTGCAGCGCCACTAGCCGCCAAACTACTTAGGCAGGGGTAAGGATAGGCAAGCACAGTGGAGGTATTTCGCCGAGACCCTGAGTCTCTTGCTCCGGGCCGTCCCACAGTGCTCACTATCGGCAAATTCGACGGCATCCACCGGGGTCACCGGCACGTGCTGGACGCGGTTGCGGCGCGGGCGCGCGCCCATGACTGGCAGTCCGCCGTCATCATCCTTTGGCCGCCGCCGCCGGAAGTGCTGCGGCCCGGCGCGCAGATACCCCGCCTCTCCACGCTCGCGGAACGAGAAGCGGCCATCGCCGCCAGCGGCATCGACCTGCTCGTCCTTTGGCCCTTTACCCTGGAGCTTTCCCGCCTAAGCCCGCGCGACTTCATGCAGGTCTTGCGCGACCGTCTCGATCTGCGCGTGCTCGTTGTCGGCAGCGATTTTGCCCTGGGCCACCGGCGCAGCGGCACACCCGACGTGCTGCAGGCGTTAGGGAGAGAACTCGGTTTCGACGTAGAAGTCTCACCGCCCTACGTCCATGAGGGGCAGGTAGTCAGCAGTTCGCGCATTCGCGAGCATCTTTCCACCGGCGACGTGACGCAGGCGGCACGCCTGTTGGGCCGCTGGCCGACGCTCACGGGCACTGTGGTGCGCGGCGCCGGACGCGGCAGAAACCTCGGCTTTCCCACCGCCAACCTGCACCTCGCCGAACCGCTCGCCGTGCCCGCCCACGGCATCTACGCTACCTATGCGACGCTGGCACCGGAAGGTAACGCCACGGCGCACCCGGCAGTTACAAGCATTGGCGTGCGCCCGACGTTCGACGATTCGGACGAACAGTCCATCGAGACCTTTCTCTTGGACTTCGATGCCGACCTCTACGATCAGTCCCTCCGCCTGCACTTCGTGGAGAAACTCCGCGACGAGTTGAAGTTTGCCTCCGTCGAGGCCTTGATCGCGCAGATGAAGCAGGATGTCGAGAACGCGCTCGTCACGCTCGCCCCGTACGCGCTGCCTTAAGACACTGGGACGCATACTATGCTTCCAGCCGCAGCTAATAGGTGGACCGGGCGTAGGCAACGCGCGACCGTTCATCCTTCGACAAGCTCAGGACGAACGGTCGCTTTCTGGCTGACGGTGCAGCCCCTTTCTGGCTGATGGTGCAGCCCACTGAAGAATGGTCTTGACCTCTAACTAACGGCCGTCCCACTGACGAATGGCATCACTCTCCGGCTAACTGGCGCTGCTCTCTCAAGCCAGGTGATTCGTTCTAGGAAGGGTCTTGTCCTCAAAGGGATAGTGTGCTTTGCCGTTCGCGCTGAGCCTGTCGAAGCGCATGCGAATAGGGGCGGACCTACACTCAAGCCGGCCACATTGCC
Organism: Chloroflexota bacterium; assembly: GCA_022824225.1. Classification (GTDB taxonomy): domain Bacteria; phylum Chloroflexota; class UBA11872; order VXOZ01; family VXOZ01; genus VXOZ01. The sequence continues at coordinate 32,410 of JAJEAH010000083.1, read as the reverse complement.
AGGCTTTAGTCCGGCTCGCCGCCGAATGGTCCTGACCTCTCAAAGCCCGGCATTGCTCTGCCTGCCGGTCTGCGGCCGCGAGCGGATGGCGGCATGCGGGGGCCACCATCCGAGACTTCAGTGTCGGTCGCCGGTTCCGGCTCGGTGCGGAACTGGATGCTGTGCAGCTTGGCGTACAGGCCGCCCTTTGCCAACAGTTCCTCGTGTGTACCGGATTCGACGGCGCGGCCTTCGTCCAGCACCAGGATGCGGTCCGCGGCGCGCACGGTGGAGAGGCGGTGGGCGATGACAAAGCTCGTGCGGCCCTGGCGCAAGGTATTGAGCGCCTGCTGGATCAGTTCTTCCGACTGCGAATCGAGTGACGAGGTGGCCTCATCCAGGATGATGATGCGCGGGTTCTTGAGGAAGACCCGGGCGATGGCGACGCGCTGCTTCTCGCCCCCGGAGAGTCGGAAGCCCCGCTCGCCCACGACGGTCCCGTACTTCTCGGGCAGTCCCTCGATGAAATCGTGAATTTGCGCCGCTTTCGCCGCCTCGATCACGTCCGCTTCCGTCGCGTCCGGATTCGCGTAGAGCAAGTTTTCTCGCAGCGAGGTATGGAACAAGAACGGCTCCTGCGTCACCACGCCCACGTGCCGCATGAGCGAGAGGTACTGCAAGTCGCGCAGGTCGTAGTCATCCAAGCGCACCTGGCCGTTCACCGGATCGTAGAGGCGGGGAATGAGATACGTCAGCGTCGTCTTGCCCGCGCCGCTGGGGCCGACCAGCGCGATCATCTCGCCCGGCTCCGCCGTAAACGTAATGCCCGCCAGCGCCCAGGCCGCCTCGTCGTTGTAGCGGAACCAGACGTCGTCAAAGGAGATGCGCCCCTCAACACTGGCGACCTCCCGCGCGTCCGGCGTATCGAAGATCTCCGGCTCCATGTCCAGGTAGCCGAAGATGCGGTCGAACAGCGCCATGGCGCCCTGCACGTCCACGTAGATGTTCGCCAGTTGCGACGACGGGCCGTAGAGATTACGCAGGTACATAACAAAAGCGATGATGGTGCCGATGCTCAAGGAATCCTGCATCACCTGGCGGCCGCCGTACCAGTAGATGGCGGCCGGGCCGATGGAGGCGAACAAGCCCAGGAACATGAAGAACCAGCGGCCGACCATGGCCTGCTTGATGTTCAGGCGCAGTAGGTCGCGGCCGATGCCGCGAAAGCGCGTATCCGCCCGCTGCTCGCCGGAAAACGTGCGCATGAGCAGGTAGCCGCTGATGTTCATCATTTCGTGCAGGAAGGCGCTGAGGTCGGCCTGCTTCTCCTGCGTTTCTCGCGAGACCTCACGCCGGTAGCGCCCCACGCGGCGGGTCGGCAGCACGAACGCCGGCGTGACGATGAGCGCGACGAGCGCCAATTGCCAGTTCATGACGAAGAGCACGGCGATCGTGCCCACGACGGTAAAGATGTTCGTAATGATCGAAATGACGGTGCCGGCGATGACGCTCTGCACACCGGCGACGTCGTTGTTGATGCGGGAGATGATCTCGCCGCTGCGGGTCTTGGTGAAGAAGCGCAGCGACATGCGCTGCATATGGCGGAAAAGCTGTTTGCGCAGGTCGTAGACGATGCGCTGGCCGACCAGGGCGTTCAGGTAGCTCTGCAGCACGCCGATGAGACCGGAGAGGAACGGCAGCGCGACCATGCCGATGACGAGCCAGTTGAGCAGACCAAAGTCCTTGTCCGGTATGGCGGTGTCGATGGCGCCGCGCATTAGCAGCGGGGGAATCAGGCCAAGTCCCGTCATCGCCAGCACACAGATGAGAATAACGACTTCGTGGGGCCAGTACGGTACCAGGTAGCCGAGGACGCGGCGCACGCCGGCCGCCGTCAACTCCACCTTGGCCTGTTCCTCTCTTGAGCGGTACGGGCGGTTCATGCCCCAACTCCAGCCGCCACCGCCGCCGCCGTACATCATGAGCGGTGCTCCCTAATAGTCGTATGGCTACTCAGATCCATCGGCAGTTCTCTTTTCAGTCCCTTCTTTGCGCCTCTCACTCCGGTCGGTCTGCTGCGCTTGCCAAACGTGCGGAAGACGAGAAGGAACCGCACAAGTCGCCTTTCTCCATATTAACCATTACGTGAACGTTGTACAACAGGATTTATGCGTGTGGGGGCAAGGACGTCGAGGCGGCCGCCGCAAGCGGCTTGGCGCGACACATCGGATCCGAGGGAGGCGAGAGTGCAAGAGGGACAGCCCGTCACCGGCCATCCCGGCAGCCGCCGGGGTCTAGGAGCCTGTTTACGATCTTCTTAGGGGGGCTACAAGGCTGATGTTAGCCGTTCGTGCTTCGACAGGGGCTTCGCGCAGCCCTCAGCACGAACGGCTTCTTGGCAACTTGCGGCGGTTTCATTCCTCCTTCAAGAAGCTCTGGGAGAGCGGCATTCGGAGGAAAAATGATCTAATCAATCCCTAAGAACGGAGCGGCGCCGGACTGCGGAGCATGGCGCGTGCGGAAGAGGCGCTGTTCCGCAGATACGAACGTAGGGGCACGGCATGCCGTGCCCCTACGCCTGCAAACATCGCCGGAGGAAGAGACGATTCAGGGTTGGTCTACTTTGCTCGCTTCCCCGCGCCTTAGCATATCCCGCAAGCCTTCGAACAAGCCTTCGAGGCGGGCCACGCGTTGCTCAAGATTGGAAACGCGAATTCCCAGTTCGTCCACGCGCGTGCTTAATTCGCGAATTTCCGCGCGGAGTTCGTTGCGCAGGTTATTCTGCCCGTGTGTAACGAACGTGGCAACCGCAATGGCGGCCAGCACGATGGTGACGATCGTAGCCCAGAACTCATAGCTTTCCATCTCCGACTCCTCTTGCGAATAGCACACAACAATGCCGGAAACGGTCAGAAAATGTCGCTGAGCTTCTTGCCTGAATAGAGGATGTTGACGATGATCACGGCGGCCCAGACGACAAGCGCACCCCTAAAACCGAGCATAGCGGCCGCAATCGCAGTAGAGGGAATCGCAAGAGCCAGGGACGTGATCGGCACGGCGGGAGAGAAGGTACTCTTCTCGGGGGCTTTCTGCATGCGCGCTTTCACACGGCGGTCGATCTCGGCGTCGAGTTTCTCCATTAGTAAGTCCGCCAGTTCGTCGTTGTACTCCGCGCCGAGATCCTGCCGCGCCGAGAGAATAGCGTCAAGCTCGTCACGGGCGTTCTTGGCTTCTTTGCGCTCTTTCTTCTTTCTTTCGTCCTTCTTGGAGCCCATGCGCTGTTTCCTTCTTGGTGCTGAAGCAGGTCGCGTGCGGCGGTTCGTTAGTCCACACCTGCCTTAGCTCATCTAGAATATGTCGCTGATCTTCTTGCCGGAGAAAATGAGATTCACCAACACTATCCCTGCCCAGACGAAGGGGACTGCCCAAAAGCCGGCAGTTTCAGCGGCGACTCCGGTTGCCGGAATCGCGAATATGAGTGAGGTGATCGGCACGGCGGGCGAGAGCTTGCCGACGGACACTCGCGCAAGGCGCGCTTCCACGCGGCGGTCTATCTCGGCGTCGAGCTTCTCCATGAGCATGTCCGTCAGTTCGTCATTGTATTCCGTGCCGAGTTCCTGCCGCGCCGAAAGGATGGCATCAAGCTCGTCACGGGCGCTCTTGGCCTCTTGGCGACTCTTGCTATTCTGCTCGGGCGAATTACTGCTCATATTCTCCTGCCAGCTTTGGCGCTGTGTCCGATCTGAAGACTCGCGGACTTCTACCCCTGTCTATGGCGGCTCATATGCACCGGTGTACGCAGTTTATCGTCGGTGTCTGGCGATGCGCCGTGCATAGACTTATTGTAGTCCGCCTCAGCTACGTTTGCTGAATGCATAGATGAGGTTGATGGCGATGATGGCAATCCAGGGAGTCAGGAAGATAGCAGGTGATACAAGGGGGCCCGCAACGACGCCGGCGATGGCCATGGCCGGAAGGCCAATGATGAGTGAGACTACCGGCAGGACCAGGGGGGATGCGCCGCTCTTTCGCTTTCGGAGCTTTTCCTCGACCCGCAGGTCGATGGCGGCGTGTAGGCGCTCAACCAACGAATCCGCCAACTCGGCGCCAAAGCGCTCGCCCAACTCCTGGTGCGCGGCCACCATGGCCTGCACCTCCCGCCGCAACTGCGCGTCATCCGGCGGCGCTTGCTCCGCTTCCTTCGCCGCAGCCATAGACTGCTCCTACTATATCGTAAACTACTCTCGTCTATTTATCCCATTTTCGCGTACGGCACATGGAAATATTACAAGGGAATTGCAAACCTGTAAAGTTTGGGGTCATACCATACGATGCCGGCCGCGCAACTCCAGAATCCCTCTGCGGTGGTAGATAGAGACGTGACAGCACCACCGGCCCGTAGACCTCGTCACTCCTATACGGGTCAGAGAATTCGCTGACAGGTCTAGTGGATAGCCCCACGTGCTGCTTTAGGGATCGCCGTGTCGTTATTCCTGTACGAGTAGGGAAACACGTAGGCGGAATTGGGGGATGGGTGGTGGGCCTCGCCTGTACACTCCCATGCCACATGTCATTCCGAACGGAGACCCATGTGTTTATCCGACCGCAGCGCTGTGTCGCTATGATCCGCGCGGCAAACGCGCCAGCGGCTGCCTGGCGGCGGCGTGGACAAAACGGGCGTTCAATGCCAGCAGTCAGCGTTGGTGCGGTCTAGAGCTTCACAACGCTGCCGGTGCGGCTGGCTTCGTAGGCGGCCAGGATGATACGCAGGTTCATCAGGCCGTCCGCGGCAGTGGTCGGCACCGGGCCATTGCCGTCCAGGGCGTCGCAGAACGCGCTGAAAACCCGCGTAAACGCGCCGGGCGCGGGCGCCCAGGGCGCGGGGCGTTCGCACTGATCGCCTTGCCACAACTCGATGGAGGACTCACCGCCGGCGAGGAGAATCGATCCCTGCGAGCCCTGAATTTCCCGGGCCGGCATGCTGCGGTCGGCGCCCCAGCCGTTTTGGATGGACGTAATAGCGCCGTTTTCGTGCCGGAACAGGGCCAGCGCAGTGTCTTCCACCTCGAAGTCGCGGGCGAACGTGCCGACCGCGCCGAAGACCTCCCGCACCTCGGACTGCAGCAAGTAGCGCGCCAGATAGATGCTGTGGTAGCCATTATCGAGCAACGCCCCGCCGCCGCCGCGAGCGGCCTTGGCGCGCCAGCCCGGGTCATAGTCCGCCGTGCCCTCGTAGTGGTAGCTGCCGAGACCCTCGAAACGAACGAGATAGGGCGTGCCGATAGCGCCGGCGTGGACCAGTTCCAGCACGCGGCCGGGCACGGCCTGGCGGGCATAGTTGTGGATGAGCGAGAAGGTAACGCCGGCCTGCTCGACCGCCGCGATCATCTCCAGAGCCTCGTCCTCGCGCGCGGCAAGGGGTTTTTCCAGCAGGATGTTGTGCCCCGCCCGGGCCGCGGCGATGGTGGCCGCGTGATGCAGGTGGTGGGGCAGGCAAATGTCCACGTAATCCAGGTCGTCGCGCGCGAGCAGGTCGGCATAGTCGGCGTAGCGCGCCGCCTGCGGCACGCCCAGCCGCTCGCCTACCAGGTCCCGCCGGGCCGCCGCCGGGTCCGCCGCCGCTGCCACCGTGATCCGGTCTGCCAACTCGACATAGCCCGGCACGTGTCCTTGTTCCGCGATTCGGCCACACCCGATGATGCCAACCCGCTTCATTGTTCTCATCTCCCTACGTGTGTTGCAGTTCTTACAAGCCTCGGCGCCGACTGCGGCTGCCGCGAAGTGCTCACCCGGCGCTTTCGGCCACACCCATAGTATCTCGCAATTCGCGCATTTCGACACCGTGAGAACCATCCTCGCTAGCGCACGGGCCGGTTAGCTCGCCCCATCTGCCCAGAGCCTGTTTGCGATGTTCTTGGAGGGGGTCACCAGGGTTGATGAAAACGCTTGCGCTGAGCACTTCGACAGGCTCAGTGCAGGCTACTTCGACAGGCTCAGTGCAGGCTGCTTCGACAGGTTCAGCGCAGGCTGCTTCGACTAACTCTGTGCAAGTCCGGCGCGGCACAAACGGCCAATAGCCACCTCGCGGCGGGCCTGTTCGCCCTGCGCAAGCTCAGAGCCTGCCCCGTACGCCTGATATGCGGCATCGGGAGGATACGGGGGCGAACGGTGTTCGTGCAGACAAGCCGTGCGGCTCGATGCGCGCCGCCAGCCGCACCCAGGGCGCCAGCGCTTCCAGCCGCTCCAAAACCTTCTCCCGCCGTGTCTTGTGCTTCCGCTTGCGGACATTTTGCTGCTCACCACGGTCCCGGCTTCTTCCGCCGCGTCCTGTGCTTCCTTGGTGGAAACTCCGGCTCGGCAAATGTGGGCTGCTCCTTGCGGCCCTTTCTCCTCTGCCACGGAATCCGCTCTACCAAGAGTGTGTCACACTAGGCTCTGTGGACATTCAGTGTCATTTCGACCGCAAGCGTCGAACAGGGTTCGCTGAATTCGTCAAAGACGCGGAATCTCAAGCGTTCGTACGGGATCATCTCTGGCTTTGCTCCACAGAGTGGCAAAGCAAGCAATTGACAAAGATGGTACTTACGTATGTGGCCGCTTGCCACCCCGCGTAGCAGCACGATCCAGTGTCGCGTGAAGATGGATTACGCGCCCCCGTGCGGGGGCGAGTTTTCACGGGAATGACGGCAAAATGCCCACACAACCTAGTCAGGACTCATCCAGAGGTTCCCAAAAGCTGTTGAGCCAATTGCGCCGGTTGCGTCGCGGATCCTAGATTCCTCACTCCGCTCCGCTTCGTTCGGAATGACAGATGCATGGGCTTCGTTCGAAATGACGGGTGCGGGAGTCGCGTTCGGAATGATTTTTGCGTGAGCTTCATTCGGAATGACGGGTGCGGGAGTTGCGTTCGGAATGACAGTTGCGTGGGCTTCATTCGGCATGACGGGTGCGGGAGTTGCGTTCGGAATGACAGTTGCATGGGCTTCGTTCGGAATGACGGGTGCGGGAGCCTCACTGGAAATGACAGTTGCGTGAGCTTCATTCGAATCCACAATTGTCATTCCGAACGGAGCGCAGCGCAGAGAGGAATCAACGCTTTTGAGAAACGGCACTGCGCGCAAACTCGTTGCGGGGCGCTGTGTCTGCGCCTAGCGCTACTTTCCGCCCGGCAGGAATCCGCTCACCGGTACGGCCGGCGCTACTGGGACGGCGGCAAAGAGTATATAATCACGTGAGAATAGCCCGCAGCCCCAGGTGAATCTGAGCACAAGGAGCAACCGATGCCGAGCAAAGTGGCGGCGCAGATGTACACCGTCCGCGACCACACGCACACGCGCCAAGACCTGGCCGAATCCCTGCGCAAGATCAGCAGTATTGGCTATGAGGCCGCGCAGTTTTCCGCTATCGGCGCGCTGGAGAGCGACAACCCGGAAATCACCGTGCAGGAAGCCAAGCAGATGCTGGATGACAACGGCATCCGCTGCATTGCCACCCACCGCAGTTGGGACAACCTGGCCAATGACACCCAAGCGGAGATTGACTACCATGGCGTGCTGGCGTGCGACTACGTTGCCATCGGCGGCATTCCGCAGCCGTACCGCAGCCAGGGCGAGGCGGGCTACCGCGCGTTCCTGGCGGCGGCACAGCCCGTCATCGCGAAGCTCAAAGCCGCCGGTCTCACCTTCGGCTACCACAACCACTCCCACGAATTCGAGCGCTACGCTCCCGGCCCCAAGACCCTCATCGACATCTTCATCGAGGAAGGCGGCCCGAACTTTACGCTGGAGTTCGACGTCTACTGGGTAGCCCACGCCGGGGCCAATCCCGAGCGCCTGCTCCGGCAGTGCGCCGGCCGCGTACCGGTGATTCACGCCAAAGACAAGGAAGTGGACGCCAAGGACGGGCCGATCATGTGCCCGGTGGGCGAGGGCAACCTGGACTGGGACGGCATCATCGCCGCCGGCAACGAGACGGGTGTGGAATGGTACGCCGTGGAGCAAGACACCTGCCGGCGTGATCCCTTCGACTGCCTGCGCTCCAGCTACGACTTCCTTACGTCCAAGGGCGTGTAGGGAAGGCCGTCGGCCGCGTGCGGTCGCAACGGCCCGTCGCTCGCGGCCTGGCCGCCGTCGTCAATGGCTTGACTGGGCGATTTCCCCGGTAGCGCAGGTTTGCAACCTGCGTCTTGGGGGGATTGGTAGATTTAGACCTGAATTCCTTGCTGGACTACAACTCATGTCATTTGTATCTTGTAGAAGGCGGGGAGACGGGGGATGGTGAAGAGGTAGCGCGAAGGGTGTATCGAATGTCATTCCGAATGGAGCGCAGCGCAGTGAGGAATCTAAGGAGCTGCGCCAAGCGGGCGGCACGTTGCGCGGGAGCTAGATTCCTCGCTGCGCTCGGAATGACAAAAGACAGGGAACGCACATCCACGCCACGCCGAACGCTGCACGCGCCCACGCCAAACCAAACGCAGCACGTGCCCACGCCACGCCGAACGCTGCACGCGCCCATGCCACGCCGAACGGTGCACCCCTATGTCATTCCGAACGGCAGTCAATGTCATTCCGAGCGCAGCGAGGAATCAAAAGCGCTCCGGACTCTAGATTCTTCGTCGCTGCACTCCTCAGAATGACATATCGGGGAGCAGCCGTTTACGTTGACGCTCTTACCTGTGCAGACAAAGTCAGTATCCACTAATCGCGGTCTTGGGAGCGCCCGCCCGCTCCTGGGCGAGTTACAGAATCGCGGCTACGGCGGGGCGCTGCGCAGGGAGCGCCCGCCTGTTACTGGGCGAGTTCTACCACCGTCGCGCCGTCGCCGCCTTCCCGCGCGGGGGCCGTGCGGTAGCGGCGGACCAGCGGATGGCCCCGCAGCATGTCGTGGATGGCGGCGCGCAGCGCGCCGGTACCCTTGCCGTGAATGATGCGCACGCTCTTCAAACCGCCGTGCAACGCTTGGTCGAGATAGCGGTCCACCGTGCCAATACTCTCCTCAGCCCGGTTGCCCCGGATGTCGATCTCGATTGGCACCAGCGGGGCGGATGGCGTGGTATCGCGGTTGCGGGTTTCCGGTTGCGGCTGCCGGGGCGGAGCATCCACCGACGCAATCTCATCCACCGCCACCCGGGTCTTGATCTGACCGAGCTGCAGGGCAACCTGCCCCCGGGCGTCGGGGGCGGCCAGCACCTGTCCGGGCACTTGCCAGCCCCTTACGCGCACCGTATCGCCCGCGGCCACGGTCAGCGGTTCAGTCACCTGGCGGGTTCCCCGCTCGCGGGTGCGCATTTCCCGCTGTCGTTCCCGCGCCTGGGTGGCGGTGTGTTCCAGCAGCTTGCGGTTTGCGTCCGTCGGCGCGGCAAATGCCTTCGCCTGGCGCACCAGCGAATCGATCTGCTGCACCAGTTCGCCCGCCTCCTGCGTTGCCTGCTGCCAGGCGGCGGTGCGTTGCTCGGCGATTGCGGCTTCCATATCCCGCACCCGCGCCGCCAGGGCGTCGCGCTGCGCTTCCACGCTGGCGCGGTCGTTCGCCAAGTGCTCACGCTCAGCCTTCAGTTGCTCGGTTTCGTCCCGCAGGGATTCCATGAGTTCGTCCACGGCCTGTTCGGTGGGACTAAACCGCGCTTCCGCCAGCGCCGCAATCGCGGGATCGAGACCCAGCCGCCCGGCGATTTGCAGCGCGTGGCTGGTGCCCGGTGAGCCGATAGTGAGCACATACGTTGGCGCCAGATGCTCCACGTCGAATTCCACGCTGGCGTTCTGCATGAATTCTTCCACGTGGGCCAGGGCCTTCACCGCCGAAAAGTGGCTCGTCGCCACCGTGGGCACGCGCCTATCCCGCAGGTAGAGCAGGATTGCCTGGGCCAGGGCCGAGCCTTCCTGGGGATCGGTGCCCGCGCCAAGCTCGTCGAACAGCACCAGCGACCGCTCGTCGGCCTCCTCCAGGATGGGAATGATCTTGGAGAGGTGGGACGAGAACGTGGAAAGGCTCTGCTCGATGCTCTGCTCGTCGCCGATGTCGGCGTGCACCTGCCGGAACACCGCCAGCCGCGAGCCCACGGCCGCCGGCAGATGCAGCCCGCACTGCCCCATGACCGTGAGCAAGCCCACGGTCTTGAGCGCCACGGTCTTGCCGCCGGTATTCGGGCCGGTGATGACGAGCACGTAGAATTCGCGCCCGCTGGCGCGGTTGGGGTCCCGGCCCAAATAGACGTCGATTGGCACAACTTCGCCGGTGAGCAAGGGGTGGCGGGCCTTGCGGAACAAGAAGTGATAGCCATTGACGACCGCGGGCCGCTCGGCTTCCATGGTCTCGGCGTAGCGGGCTTTGGCCAGGATTACGTCAATTCCCGCCAGGGTAGCCACATTTTCGTTGAGTTCCGTTTGATACACGCCGACTTCCGTGGATAGGGCGCGCAGGATGCGATCGATTTCCCGCTGTTCCTCGCGTTGGGCGCTGCGCCAGCGGTTGTTGATGTCCACCACGTCCAGCGGTTCCACGAAAACGGTCGCGCCGCTGGCGGACTCGTCATGCACGATGCCCTGCACACGCCCGCGAAACTCGGACTTCACCGGCAGCACGTAGCGGTCCGACCGCAGTGTAACGATGGGGTCCTGCAAGAAGGTGAGGTATTCGGGCGCCCGCGAGAGGGCCTGCATGCGGTCGAGCAACTGGTTGTGGACGGCTCGCACTTCCTGGCGCAGCGAGCGCAGCAGCGGACTGGCGCTATCCAGCATTTCGCCGTCGGGCCCCACGGCTTGTTCGATAGCGCCTTGCAGCGGATCGCAGCGCATGATTTCCCGCGCCAGGCGGCTGAGCAAAGGGAACGTCTCGGTGCGGCGCACGAGCATTTCCCGCGTCATGCGGCCGCTGCGCACCGTGTCGGAGATTTCCAGGAGAGCCGCCGCGCTCAGCACCCCGCCCCGCGCGGCGTAGCCAACTAGCTCGCGCACGTCATGGGCCGGTCCGATGGTGAAGTTGGGGTGCAGGCGCAAGAGGTCCCGCGCTTCGGCGGTCTCGGCCAGCAGATGCTCTACGGCCTCCGGCCCGGTGGAAGGCGTGAGTTCCGCCGCCAATGCCTTGCTGGCGGAAAAATGCGCGTGCTCCGCGAGCAGCGCGCGAATCTTGGGAAATTCAAGCAGTTCGAGTGTTTTGGGGTCCATAGGTCGTGTCGGTTGTCCGTTCCTTCAGGTACGTTCGCTTGCGCCCCGCGTTGTGGATTTACGTCATCCCGGACGGTCGTGGCTGCGCGGCGCAGGCCGGAATCAATCCCGAAGAGCCGGCGCCGGCGGGAGCCGGCCGTTGTGCCACCTTACTAGTGTAGCCTGCGCACGCGGCGGTGGGTAGACTTTCCCGCAACGTACCGGTCGTACGCGCCCTATTCAGTGCAATTCGTTGTCCGGCACGTAGCGCATGGCAATTCGTTGTCCGGCTCGTTGTGCACGGCAGGCGGTCACACGGAGCATCGGTACCACGCACCGCATGTGCACCTGTCATTCCGAACGAAGCGCATGCCCATGTCATTCCGAACGGAGCGCATGCCCATGTCATTCCGAACGGAGCGCATGCACCTGTCATTCCGAACGGAGCACATGCACCTGTCATTCCGAACGGAGCGCATGCACCTGTCATTCCGAACGGAGCGCAGCGCAGTGAGGAATCTAAGGTGCCGGGCCAACTGCGACGGTTGAGACGCGGACTCTGTATTCCGCGAATGAGATTCCTCGCTCCGCTTGGCGCGCGGGGTCTGGGGCGCGAGCCGCTGCGGCCTGGTTGAGACGCGGACTCTAGATTCCTCGCTCCACTCGGAATGACATTGAACTGCGCTCGGAATGACATTCAACTACGCCCGGATCGACATTTTGCTACGCCCGGACCGACGCTCTGCTACGCCTGAATCGGCATTCTGCTATGCCTGGACCGACGCTCTGCTACGCCCGGATCGACATTCGGCTTCGCTTGGATCGACATTCTGCTATGCCCCAAATGACCTAGCCGCCCTGGGCAGGACTTGGCTGCCCCTGGCAGGACTTGGCAACGCCGCTTGCACAGGCTACAAGCCCAAACCGGCTAGCCTCATATTCTCCGCCCTGTTGACGAGAGTCCGAGCGCCTTAGTACCATGAAATTGGCTCCGCTGCACGCGAACGTACGGCAGTAATCGCCGTGTGCCGGTACGGTCTGTGTGCGAGCGCTAGCCGCCTTGGGGAATCGTCTAATGGTAGGACAGTGGATTCTGGATCCATAAGTCCAGGTTCGAATCCTGGTTCCCCAGCCACCATGAGCCGTAGCCGGATAGGCAATTCCGGTTGATTCGGCTTTTCTTCCCCCAGAACGGCCGGCCCCGACATCGCCCAGGGGGCGTTCGCTCAAACCGGAGCGAACGCGATCGCCTTCACGCCAGACCGGCTGCGGGCGTTGGCTGCCGAATGTCTGCACCCCGGCGCCAACCGCCTGCCCCGCACGTCGCTGGAAAGACCGGCAAAGAGTCTTGCTGCGCCGGGTCTATCCCCGCGCGTGCGGGGGAACCGCGTATTCAATGCCGATTGTAGCCCGAGTGCCCGGTCTATCCCCGCGTGTGCGGGGGGAGATTGGTCGCTGTGCCTGCGCTGCCTCCCACTATGGCACGAAACACCTATCTCACGGCTGGCTCCGCGGCCCGTCACCGGGGTCTACGCGGATGTCAATGTCAGGGACGATTTGCTGTGGCTTGAACGTGACCCGATAGTGGAATGCGCTCACGTCGGCCGCGTCCCGCTGTTCCGCGAAGTAGGTCACGTTATCGCTCAGGCCCAGGAAGTGCTTCTTGTAAGCGTCGTCGCCGACTTTGCACGTCACTTCAAGTTGCGCCGAGCCGCCTGCTCTGTCCTCAAAGATGGAGCACCGGCCTTCGATCACCAGCATGTAGGAATCTGTGATGCCGTTGTAGAACACGATGCGGCGGCTAATCTCAAATTGGTCTGCCGCCTGCGACAAATTGCGGGATGCAATCTCCGCGTCAGAACTGCAACCTGCGAGCGCCAACAACGCCAGAACCGCGAAGAGTCTTCTCATAGTACGCCTCCATGACCTTTCCGCAAACAACGACTCGACCAACCCGCTGACGGCTTGCTGCTCGCCGGGGTCTGCGTAACCAAGCGCGGCAGCGATTGCGAACGCAAGCGCGATGACCGCCGTTACGAGCTTATTAGCTGGCCGCGGTCTACCCCCACATGTGCGGGGGAACGCATTACAAACCTCGTCAAGCCAATATGATATACGGTCTATCCCCGCGTCTGCGGGGGAACCGTCTTCATCTTTCCCTTCACGCCCTTACGTCCGGTCTATCCCCGATGCCTTTGCCAAGTAGTTCAGACTCTTCCTAGGGGTCAATGGGCTATTGTCAATTCTAGCGAAGCTCAACCACATCGCTCTGGGGGGTCAGGAGGCACAGCCTTGAAGTCGTTGCGGGGCCGCATTTTCTGTCAATCCGAGCGCAGCCTCAGTCAACCGGGGCTACACCCGCCGCAGGCCCAGCCGGTCGTAGCGGAACCGGCGCGGTCCCACGGCGAATTCGAACCCGCCGTCTATTGGGGCCGTTTCCACTTTCTCCGGTAGCTCCTCGCCTGACAACCAGCGCACGCTCATAGCGATGCGCTCGATCGGCGCGCCATGGAAAGGGCTGGCCGGCTGCGGGCTGAACGCGATGTCCACCCGGTCGTCGCCCAGGCGGGTGCGAATGCGCTCGTCGTCCGGGGGAAACAGCATCTCGCGGTTGTCCTCGAAGAAGCTTCTATCACGGCGGATTGTGGCGTTGCCCGCCGTTTGCCAGTCGCCGATCTCGCCGCCCTTGACCTCGATGCCGTGCTCTTTCCAGGCGTCGCCCCTGGTCTCTATGGCCGCAAGCTCCTCCGGATGGGTCGCCCGCTCCACCAGTTCCCGGTTCATCGCCGGTATTTCCCACTGCGGATGTTCGGCAACCAGCCCCAGCGTTGCCTGCAAAATCCGCAGGTCCTCATAGACGCCGCCATGCGGCCCCAGGCCGTTGGCATCCCGGCCGCCCGCCAGCAGCGGCGACAAGTCGTTACACGCCGGCGTCAGCACGATGCACTGCGGCGCGGCGTAGTCCGGCGGCCGGTCGTGCCGGTCATGGCGATGCAGCCGGCCGATGCGTTGCAGCAGCACGTCGGCGGGGCACAGGTCGGTGATGAGCAGGTCGGCGTCGATGTCCAGCGACTGCTCCAGCGTCTGCGTACCCACCGCCACGCAGCCGCCCTCCGGTCGCTTGTCCTTACCCAGCAGCGCCTCCACGCAAGAATCCAGATGCTTCCGGTCGGCAGCGGCATAGCGGCCATGGTGCAGCAGGATTTCCACCTCGTCATTGGCCAATTCCGCCACGGCTTGCCACGCATTGACCGCGTAATCGACCGTATTGCGCACCACCAGGACTTTGGCCCCGGCGCGGGCGGCAGCCAACGCGATTTGGGCGACAGCCGGCGGCTCGCGCATGATGGGGCGGCTTTCCATGCGAACGGTTTTGGCCTGGCCGTTTTCGCCGGCAGCGACGGTTGCGCTGCGCGCGCTAACAGCGGGATAGGGGACGTTGATAGCATCGGCCAGCGAATTCGTGTCGTCAGCGCCCAGCCACTTCCGTCGGGCCACCGCTCCCAACGTGGCCGACATGAGCAGGGCGTAACCGCCGGCGTCGAGGTGCGCCTCCAGCCCCGCCCCCAATATCTCGCGCATGTAGGCGTCGGAAGCGTGGACCTCGTCCACCACCAGCAGATTGCGGGCCAGGCTCGCGGCCCGCATGTGGGCGTTCTTCACCTTCAACGAACCCAGCAAGACCTGGTCAACTGTGCCCACGGCGATTTGCGCGGCGAGGAACCGCTTGGGACTCTCCGCGGCCCAACGACGCCCGTCGGCGGCGTGGTCGTCCCACCAGACTTGATAATCCTGCAAGTGATGGCCGGTAACGTCGCCGGCTTGCAGGTAGCCCGGCACGGCCAGCACAGTCTCAGGAGTCGCGCCGGCCGGGAACAGCCGGGCGGCGAGACGGCGCACCCGCCTGTGAATCTGCGCGGCGGCGGCGCGGGTGGGCAGAGCGAAGTACAGCCCGTCCACCAGGCCGGCGGCATACAACTCGGCAAACCGCCACAGCGCGGCCTCGGTCTTGCCGGAGCCGGTCTCCGACTCGATGATGACCAGCGGCTCCCTGAGCGGCGCATCGCGGGCCGCACGTTGAATGGCATTGGGCCGCTCGATGTGCGGGAACAACCCCGCAAAGTCCGGCGCTCCGGTCCTGATGACCTTCTGCCGTTGCGTTGTTACGCACAGACCGGCGATGCGGATGGCTTGACGCGCCGACTCGCGCGCGTCGGCGATGTAGTCATCCCGGGGCTCGTCCAGGTACGTGAACCATGCTTCATTGGACCCGATCCAGTCGGCAAGGTTGCACAGGCCGAGGAAGTGATGCTGGAACTCCGGCGCAGACGGCAGCGGCTCCCCCGCGGGAGCAAAAGCCTCCGGGAACCACTTGCGCAGCATCCGGCCGACGCGCCGCGTGTATTCCGGCGGATTCAACGCGCCAAACGGACGCCAGATTCGCGGGTTGTGCTGCTTGATGCCATCTAGCTGCAGCGGCCGGCCGTGGTGCGAAAGCGCGGCGACGAACAGCCCGCACACGGTTGCGCCGTCCCGGTCGTCCCACGTCAACAGGTGATTCCACCAACCCAAAGCGTCGAAGAACCAGCCGGCCGTTTCGCTGTCCTCATCGCACAACACCGGCGTCAAATCCAGCGTGTGCCCAGCGCGGCCCGGCCTGCGCGTTCCCGGCGGGAAATCGGCATCGTCCCAAATCTGTGTCTGAAACCCGGCGTTCACTTTGCCGATGTCGTGCAAGGCAGCGAGCACACACAGCCGCGCCCGCGTTGCGGCGTCAAGGTCCTGCCGCCCCGCGGTGTGCGCGAGCCGCCGCCGGATTAGCGGTTGTTCCAGCAAAACCTCAAAGCACGCGCCCACGTCCGCCAGGTGATGCTCCAGCAAATGGACGCGGCTGCGGTCCTGGCGGTCCGCCTTGCCCCAGAACCGCTTTGTGCGAGACCTGTTCTCCATGAGAGTCTACTTTCTCTCTCTGCGCCAAGAACGTGCTCGCCTTGCCTCTCCCCTAGCTTCGCGCCTGATTCGAGCGAGACAAACACGCCTACTACGACCACCTATTCAGAGTAAGCGCGACCGGAGACTGGCAGACCTGGATTGGGTATTTTCTCGATGGCGTCGTTGAACAGGCCCGCGATGCCCTGCACCGCGCTCGGCGCTTGCGAGGCCTCCACGACAACATGAGAGATTTACTACAGAACAACCGCGAGTCGGCGAATGCCCTCATGCTGCTCGAAACGCTCTTCGAGAGGCCGTTCATGACTGCGCCAACAGCGGCACGACTCTTGAACATTTCACCCGCGGGCGCCAGACGGATACTTGACCGACTCGCTGGCCTGGGGATAGTCGAATTTCGACCAGAATCGTGGCCGAGACTGTATGTGTTTCGCGAGTTGCTTGCTGTTGTTGACTCACCAATTGAGCCAGGCTAAACCTCACTTGCTAACCTGAAAGCCGGGAACTTACACGATTGCTACCCGCGCGCAATGTCCGTCGGCAGCAGGGGCACCGTCGTCGTGCGGCCCCAGACGCGCACCTGGCGGAAGCCTTCCGCGTAGGGCGTGCCGACTTGCAGGCCCCGGTACTTGGCCACGGTGACCATCGAGTCAATGTAGTCGATGTTGTCGTGTTCCTTCAGCCAGGCGTACTGGCTCTCGTGGCACGCCAGCATCTGGCGTTTCGTCTCGATGGTCTCGCTGATGTCCACCCACATTTCCGGCAGGAAGTCCACGCCCATCAGGGTATCCATGTGGAAGATGGGCACGAGTTGCGCGGGGTTTTCCTGCTTGGAATCGTAATGCGGAATGGTGGCATCGAAGCTGGCTTTCAGCACCAGTTCGCCCACCAGGCGGTGGTCGTCCATGTAGTCATTGGGCGCATGGGTGATGATCACGTCCGGCTGGGCTTCACGCACGGCGTCGACCAAGCCCGCCAGCGCCGCGTTGGTGCTCTGGCGCACGTCGGCGTCGTCGATGTCGAGCCATTGGAAGTCCGCGCCGATGACGTCGGCGCTGTTCTTCGATTCCTGCTTGCGAATCTCTTTCAGTTCCGGCGGCATGATTTCCACGTGCCCTAGGCCGCCGTTGCAGACGTAGCACATGGTCACGTGGTGGCCCTGTTCGGCATACTTTGCCAACGTGCCGGCACACAGCAGTTCGATATCGTCAGGATGGGCGCCGATCGCCTGTACGCGCATGCTATTGCTCCTCCATTCAACAGAATGTTGCTCTCTCCTCTACGGTATTATAAGAACTAGGGGCGTTCCGCACTACAAGCGCGTCTTGTTGCTTTGGGTTAATGGATACTTGCAAGAGGACGTATTCCTATGTCATCCGTTCGCCCTGAGCTTGTCGAAGGGCCGTTCATGGTTCGACAAGCTCACCACGAACGGCTTTGCCGGTCCTGTTAACAGCCTCTAGTACAACAGTTAGTCTTATTACGTTCCCCTGAATGATGCTCGATTCCACAGTGTATGAAATCCCGGCGCAAGCCCGCGACCTGTGCCGTCCGCGCACCATGCGCGCGCTGCTGGACCGCGTGGACTTGCGTCTCAGCCGCAAGCTCGGCCAGCACCTCCTCACCGACCCCTCGGTACTACAGGGGATCATGCGCCGCGTGCGGCGCGGCGGCCACGACTACGTCCTGGAAATCGGACCCGGTCTTGGCAGTCTGACCGTCTGCCTGGCGGAAGCGGCCCGGCGCGTGGTAACGGTGGAAATCGACGCGCGCATGTTGTCCGTGCTGGATGCAACCCTCGCGTTCTACCCAAACGTGGAGACGGTGCACCAGGATGCCGTTGGGTTCGATCCGTATCCGTACTTTGGCGAAACGCCGTACGTGCTGGCGGCCAACTTGCCCTATAGCGTCGCCACGCCGGTTCTCCGGCAGCTTGCGGCACATCCGGCAGGGCCCCGGCGCATGGTGGTCATGCTGCAACGCGAGGTGGCGGCGCGCGTGTGCGCCCTGCCGGGGGACATGAGCTATCTCTCGCTCTTCATGCAAACGTACACAGAGCCCAAGCTCCGGTTCACGGTTCCGGCGCAGGCGTTCTTTCCACGGCCCAAGGTGGACTCTGCCGTGGTGGAGGCGGTGAAGCGCCCGGAGCCGTACTTCCCCGCGACAGCCGTGGACGACGTGCTGCGCTTGGCCCGGGCGGGCTTTGCCCAGCGGCGCAAGCAGATACATAATTCCGTACGCTCCCTGCTGCGCGTCGACGACGAACACATGATCTGGCTCTTGAAGGAAGCAGGTATATCGCCGCAGTGCCGACCGCAAGAACTGTCTTTGGACGCATGGTTCGCGCTCTACCAGGCGGTGAAGGCCGACGGGCTGCTCATTGGCAGCTAAGCGAGGCCGCCGCTACGGTAAACCTGGGGGCACGACAGGAGCGGGGGACAAGCCCTAATGCTGTCGCATTGGGCTTTTGCCTTGGGTTACCATGGTAATCTGTGTTGCTAAGGCGATTGAAACTCAGTTCCGCTGTCGTAGGGGCACGACATGACGTGCCCCTACGACAGCATGAGAACCCAAGTGGCGGCTGTCTATCGGTCGCTTTCGACATTGATGCGACACCATTGGGGACAAGCCCCCGCGGTTCACCGGAGGGAAGCACAGCCGATGGGCGTCAGGCGTTGTCTTGGCAACAGGGCATCAAATCGTTTTTCCCGTGAATACGGGAGTCCGTCCTCACGCGTTGTGCATCCCGTTTCTTGAGCCGGGGTCTCGTCAAGAGGCGGGGGACAAGCCCCCGCGCTACAGGGGAGGGAGCGTGCTTCCGCAGAGCTTGGGCGCAGTATCGGACAGGTCCCCGCAGTACACCGGAGGGTAACGCAGCCGATGGGCGTCAGGCGTTGTCTTGGCAACAGGGCATCAAATCGTTTTTCCCGTGAATACGGGAGTCCGTCCGCACGCGTTGTGCATCCCGTTTCTTGAGCCGGGGTCTCGTCAAGAGGCGGGGGACAAGCCCCCGCGCTACAGGGGAGGGAAGCACAGCTCCATATTCGCACATGTCACTAATCGACCCCACATGTCATCGATCAACCTCACATGTCATTCCGAACGGAGCGCAGCGGAGTGAGGAATCTAGAGTACAGTCCCGCAACGCCGGCATCTCCATACTCCATGAGCCCTGTACGACGCTGCGCTTGGAATGACATGTACATACCCATTCAACCTCTCCTGGGGGAGAGGGTTAGGGTGAGAGCGTTCACAATGCAAGGGTGCTGAAACCCTAGTCCAGGTTCTCACATGATACAAACATCGGAAGACCCCACCCGCTGGCTCATCGTCGGGCTGGGCAATCCTGAAAAGAAATACACCGGCAACCGCCACAACGTCGGTTTTCACGTGATCGACGGCCTGGCGGCGAAGGCCGGCGTCTCCGTCACCGACCGGCGCTTTCACGGCCTGTTCGGTAGGGCCGGAGCGGGGCAGCACGCCCTGCTGTTGCTCAAGCCGACCACGTTCATGAATGACAGCGGCAAGGCCGTGAGCGCGGCGGCGCGTTTCTACAAGATTCCTCCCGAGCACATTGCCGTTATCTATGACGACATCGATCTGGAGTTTGCGCGGCTGCGCCTCCGGGCGGGGGGTAGCCATGGCGGTCACCGCGGGGTAGAATCGGTGATTGCGGCGCTGGGCACACGGGACTTTCCGCGCATTCGCATTGGCGTGGGGCGGCCTCCGGCCGGCGTGGACCCGATTGCCCACGTGCTCAGCGACTTCGCCGCGCACGAGCAGCCGGACATCGAAAAGACCATTGACCTGGCCGTGGACGCGGCGCTGAGCCTCGCTACAGCGGGGCTGGACAAGACCATGACCCGCTTCAACAGCCGCGCGCCAACTCCCGCGCCGCCGGACCCGGCAAAGGAACCGCAAACGGCAGCATCCCAGGATACGTAGCATGCTCCTTTGGGCGGGCGGCTGGGGCCGCCTATGCAACGCCCGGACCTCAATTGTGACCGCTTGCACACGGTGAACGGACACCCATGAATCTAGACGGCATTCGCGAGCTCGTCGGCACGTTGCCGTGGGCGGAAACCACCCGGCATTGGCTGTCCACGCATGCCACACAGCGCGCCCCGGTGCGTGCCGCCGCGCGGCCGGTGTTGGCCGCCGTGGCCCAGCAGCACGCGGCAAAGCCCGTGCTCGTGGTGTGCGCCGACCGCGACCGGGCCCACCGCTTCTACGAAGAGTTGCGCTCATGGTCGCCGCAGGCGGCGAACGTGCACTTCTACCCGGAGCTTGACTACCTGCCCTACGAAAACCTGCCCCATTTTTCCACCACGCTCAGCGCGCGCATCGCCGTGCTCGGCGCCTTGGTGGCCGGGCGGAACGCCAACCTGCCGCCGGGCGGGTTTCCCGTCGTCGTTACCTCCGTGCGCGCGCTGTGCGAGCGGCTGCTGGCGCCGGCGGAGTTAGGCGAACACGTGCTCGCGCTGGCGCCCGGCCAGCGCATCGAGCCGGCGGCCCTGAAGAACCGGCTGCTGCGCTTTGGCTACGAACCCATGTCCCAGGTGGAAGAGCCGGGCACGTTCAGCAGCCGCGGCGGCATCATGGACATCTTCCCACCGTCGGAGCCCCAACCTATGCGCGTGGAGTTCTTCGGCGATGAGATAGATTCCGTGCGCCCCTTCAACGTCTCCACCCAACGGAGCACCGCGCAGCACACGTCGCTTACTATGCTGCCCGCCAACGAGGTGCCGACGTGGCGCAGCGCCGACTTTGCCGCCGCCGTCGGCGCGCTGGACCGCAGCGGCCTGCTGATTGAAGTGCGCGAGCAGTGGCAGCGCCACCTGCGCTTGCTGGAAGAAGGCACATACTTCGAGCACGCGTCGTTCTACGCCATGCCATTCTTGAATCACAACCTGCTCCACTATCTGCCCGACGGCCTGCTGCTGGCGGAAGACGCCGCTCACCTGCGGGACGTGGCGGCAGACCTGGAGACGCAGACTGCCGAGCGCAAGCGCAGGCTCATCGCGGGCGGGGAACTGTCTGCCGACTGGCCTGAGTCCTACCATGCCGCCGCCGCAGTATGGGCGCAGGTAGACGAGTACGCCGTGCTGGACATGTGCGGCCAAGACAGCGGCCAAAGCGACGGCTTGGAGGAACTGCCCGTGTTCGGCGGGCGGCCGGGACGGCTGGCCCGGGGCGTGGCGGACTTCTGCGGCCAAGGCCTGCGCGTGGTGCTGGCGACGACCCAGGTGGAACGGGTCACGGAAATCCTGCTGGAATACGACCTTTCCCCCACCGTGCTGGAGGGTATACCCAACGCGCCTCCGCCGGGCAGCGTCAGCGTGGTACAGCTCTCCCTGGCGGAAGGCCTCCGCTGCGAGAAAGCGGGGCTGCTGGTGCTCTCGGACGCCGAGATCTTTGGCTGGAAGCGCCCGCCCACCGCCGCGAGCCTGCGCCCCTCGGTACGCGGCCAGCGCCTGTTGGACGAACTGCAAGTCGGCGACCACGTGGTCCACATCGACCACGGCATCGGGCGCTTTGCGGGCATCCAGCGCATGCCCGGGCCTTCCGGCGAACGCGAATACCTGGTGCTGGAATTCGCCCGCGACGACCGCATCTACGTGCCCACCGACCACATGGACCGGGTTGAAAAATATGTGGGCATGGGCGAGCGTGCGCCCAATCTCTCTCGCTTGGGCACGCAAGAATGGCAACGCGCCAAGCAACGGGCCCAGCAAGCGGTGGTGGACATGGCCCAGGACCTGGTGGACGTGGCGGTGGCGCGGGAATCCGAACCGGGCCACGCCTTTGCGCCCGATTCCGATTGGCAGCGCCAGCTCGAACAGGCCTTTCCGTATGTCGAGACCCCGGACCAGGAGAGGACTATCAGCGACGTCAAGGCCGACATGGAGCAGCCCAAGCCGACGGACCGCCTGATCTGCGGCGACGTGGGCTTCGGCAAGACCGAGGTGGCCATCCGCGCCGCCTTCAAAGCGGTGATGGACGGCAAGCAAGTCGCCGTGCTCGTGCCCACCACCGTGCTCGCGCTCCAGCACTACGAGACGCTGAGCAGCCGCCTGCGGCCGTTTCCCGTGCGCGTGGGCTTGGTAAGCCGCTTTCGGACGCCGAAAGAAATCCAGAAGCACCTGGCGGATTTGCGCGCCGGCAAGCTGGATATCGTCGTCGGCACCCACCGCCTGCTCTCGAAAGACGTGCGCTTCAAGGACCTGGGGCTTGCCATAGTAGACGAAGAACAGCGCTTTGGCGTGGCCCAGAAAGAGCATTTCAAGCAACTGCGCAAACAGGTGGACGTGCTGGCGCTTTCCGCCACGCCCATCCCGCGCACGCTGCACATGGCGCTGGCGGGCATCCGCGACCTCAGCGTCATCGAGACGCCGCCGCCCAACCGCTTGGCCGTCAAGACCTACGTCACCGCCTTCAACGACGACCTGGTCAAGGACGCCATCCAGCGGGAGCTCAACCGCGGCGGGCAGGTCTTCATGGTGCACAACGACATCGAAACCATCTACTCGCTGGCGTATCACCTGCGCGAACTCGTGCCCGCGGCGCGGATTACGGTGGGACACGGCCAGATGGAATCCGATCGCTTGGAAAAAGTGATGCACGCCTTCGTGCAGGGCGAATTCGATATTTTGGTGAGCACCACCATCATCGAGAACGGCCTGGACATCCCGCGCGTGAACACCCTCATCGTCAATGACGCCTGGCGCTTCGGGCTGGCGCAACTCTACCAACTGCGCGGGCGGGTCGGGCGCGCCGACGTGCAAGCCTACGCGTACTTGCTCTACGACCCGGTGAAACAGCTCACGGAAGAAGCCGAGAAGCGGTTGGACGCTATCATGGAGGCCACCGGTCTGGGCGCGGGCTTCAAGATCGCGCTGCGCGACCTGGAGATTCGCGGCGCGGGCAACCTCTTGGGAGCCGAGCAGCACGGCTTCGTCAATGCCGTGGGCCTCAATCTCTACACGAAGATGCTCCAGCAAACGGTGCGGTCCATGCTCGGCGCAGAGCCCAAAGAGGACCTGCCGCCGGAACAATCGCTGGAAACCGTGGTGGACCTGCCGCTGGCCGCCTATATTCCGGATGAGTACGTGGGCGGCGTCGGGACCAAGATGAAGCTCTACCAACGGGCGGCGGCGTTGAAGACGCGGGAGGAAACGGAGGCGTTCGCCGAAGAACTCCGCGATCGCTTCGGCCCGCCCCCGCCGGCGGTGAAGAACCTGCTCGCACTCCTGCGGCTGCGCGCCCGCGCCGCCGAAAACGGTATCCTCTCGCTGGCATTCGAGGACAACGCGCTCGTGATTCGCTTCCGCGATGAGCGCGTGTTCGACCGCATGCGCATCTTCAAGGAGTTCGCCGCCGCCGTGCGCCTGACCCGCAGCGTCGTCCGCTGGCACGTGGGGCGTGAGGAAGAGAAGTGGCGCGACGGCCTGGACGCGCTGCTGGACTTGCTGCTGGAATCGAAGGTGCTGGTGGGAACGCATCGATAGAGCCGCTGCCTACACGGCCTGTCGCTCTTCCTGCTGGCGGCTGCCATGATCCTCTGTCTGCAGAGGCGTATGGCGTCGATACGATGCCTCAAGGTTCAGCCAGAAGTCTACGTCCGTGCCGAACGCATCGCCAAGTTCTCTGGCTATCTCCGGCGAAACGCTGCGCCTGCCAGCGATGATCTCGTCTATGAGACGCGCAGGACGCCCCATGATGTTTGCGAGGTCGGTGTGCGACCAACCGCGAGACTCCAGTTCGTCCTGTATGAATTCCCCAGGGGGGAAAGCCTCGGCTACCGTCCTCTTGGGCATGTGATTATGCCCTCCTCTTCACTGCTATCTCAGTGATAGTCTTCAATCGAAATCACTACGACAGACTTGTTGGGTGACTTTCCCTCGTACTCCAGGGACCTATATACCTAGCTAGCCCCTCTGTCTACTAATCGCCTCCGGTGTCGGACTTAGCAGCCTTGATCGCTTCAATTACCTGACAGTTCAATGTGACATCCTTACTTAAGTGTTCGACAGCATGTCTTAGCTCGGTTGTCATCCCACACCTTGATTCCTTCTCCTTTATTTTCGCTGCTAATTTGCTGTAGGTCTTACTGTTCCCCTTTTGTAGTTCCTCAATTGCTTTAGCAAAATAAACTCCAAAGAGAATGAGCTTGCACTTCTTGTCTCTAGGGTTGGTCTCGTCATGTACGAATCGCTCCAAAATTCCTTCAAGCTGTTTGTATTCCATAGATTCACCTCTATGCTATTGCAACCGTTTACAGGGTATGCCATTCGGAGGCTGCGCGTATAGGCTGCATACGTCTGCAAAACGCTCCACTGCCGCTCGCGACCATCTTCCACGAAAAGAAGGTTCAGTTTCCAGTCTTGCTAGGGCGTTGTCCGCGAAGCGTATGTTCATCGTGATGCTTGACTTTCCGATCCCTCAAGTAGGATTTTTGCACTATCCTCAGTAGGATAACAAACGCAGGGATACATGCTGCCATGAAGAAGGCGGTTATGCAATTTGCGAAATGGGTTTGGTTTCGTACTGCGTTGTGAGAAGGTAAGCTATGACGTTCAAAAGAAGGTCGCCAAAAACGCTAACGCGATCACACGCTCTGAACATGCTCACAGCAAATCGCGCGCACCTCAAGCGTCTTGGCGTAGAGAAGATCGCGCTCTACGGCTCGGTAGCCAGAGATGAGGCTACGGCGGAGAGCGACGTGGATGTGCTCGTTGAACTCGCGGACGAACTCCTGACCCTGGAAGGCTACATGGACCTCTGCTTCTACTTAGAGGAGCTATTCGGGCGGCACGTGGACGTTTCGACCTGCTGCAGCCTCCCACCGTATATGAGAGATCGCGTGTTGACCGAAGCCGTTTATCTGGAAATGCGCGAAAATGTGGCGACAGGCTCCGGCTCATGCTAGAGAAGTGATTGCCGGCGTCTATCTAAAGTAAGACGAAAAGACACCCGGGTTATGTACCCGGGTGTCTTGCTATTTTATGTCAGAGACAGCGGCAAGGCCCCGCTCAATCGCATTAATAGTATACCACCTTGACGGTACACGCGCACGTTTGCGCCCAGTCCGGGCCGGTTTGGGCGGTTTCTTCACGAATCCCGCGTGGCGCGTATACTGGCTGTTTTGCGGCCCGCGCACACGAATTGGGGCCGATATTTCCGTACGAGAGTCCGGCCGCCGGTACGGATGACACGCCGTGGGTCACCCTCACCCCGATCCTCTCCCAACGAGGAAGGGGGAGCAAGAGAAAAGTACGCCGGAGAAAGGAGCGCTGATTCTCGCTGCGTAGCTACACCAAATCAAGGAGGGCATGCCATCGGAGGCAATCTCACGACCTACCACGTCGTAAAGCGGCAACTGCGCACGCACGCGCACCTCATCGCGGGCATCATCGCGCTCGTCATCGTGAGCACCGGCGTGAGCCTTGTTTCGCCGTTGCTGGTCAAGCGGCTGATCGACGAGGCGATTCCCGCCGGGAACGTCGCGCTGATCGTGCCGTTGCTTATTGGCATCATCACCTTTCCGCTGCTCACGATGGCGCTGGGAGCTGTGCAGAACTACCTGCGCGCCAGCATTGGCGAGGCAGTCTCGCAATCGCTGCGGCAAACCCTGTTCAATCACATGCTGCGCACAAAGCTTCACGACCTGGAGCGCATTACCAGCGGACGCATCATACGCACGATCACCAAAGTCTGCGGTGAAATTGGCGAAGTATACGTCAGCAATGAGCTGCTGCCCGTATTCACCAACGCCGTGATGCTGCTGGGTACGCTGGGTGTTATGTTCTATCTCAACACCCGCTTGCTATTGGTAAGCCTGATCGTATTCCCAATCTCGTATCTCTTTGCACGCCGGATGCAGCACCGCGCGGAAGCTATCGACCGGGAACTCCATCAGAGCCGAGAACACGCTATGAGCTACTTACAAGAGGTGATTCCCGGCATGCGCACCGTGCGCGCTCAAACCGCCGTGCCCTATGAAACGGCACGTTGGTTCGCTTGGGTACAGGCCGACCGGCGCATCAAGGCCAAGGTCGTTACCTTCCACAATCTGGTACTGACACTGCCAATGGACCTGATCCAAAACGTCGGGGTCGGGCTGGTGTACGGCTACGGCGCATACGAGGTCATGAGCGGGCGGCTGAGCATTGGCGGCTTGGTGGCATTCATCATCTACGTGCCGCGTGCGTACCTAGCCCTGGAAGCCATCCTCGACGGCTACGTCAGCACCGGTCAGGCGAAAGCCGCTGCCGAGCGCATTGACTCTCTGCTGGAATTGCCTAGTGAAGAGGGCCTTCCGGCCGGGCACGACACCGAAATTGGCTTGCCACTCGCTAAGGGACTTGCGGCACAAGCAACGGCTGACATTGCGAGAGGCACTGGCAATACAGAGCGTCTGTTGGACGAAGACGCGAAAGTACCCGTTCGTGCTGAGCCTGTCGAAGCACGAACGGGTACGCGCGCAGCAACAACAGCCAAGGACGCTGCCGCTCCCAACGGCGCTGAAATCGAATTCTCAAATGTCTCTTTCGATTACGGGCGCGAGGGATTCGGCCTGGAACGTGTATCGTTTCGGATCGCTCCTGGTGAGTTTGTCGGCGTCGTGGGGCCGAGCGGCGGCGGCAAGAGTACCATTATCGATCTCCTGCTGCGCTTCTACGAACCTCGCTCCGGCCTAATTCGCGTGGACGGCACAAACATAGAATCGCTGCCGCTCCCACACCTGCGTAGGATGACTGGCCTGGCGCCGCAGGATGTCATCCTCTGGAACGACAGCATCTACGCCAATCTTGTGTATCCTCCCCGCGAGATTCCGCGCGAACGCGTCCTTGCAGCCGCCAAGGCCGCGCAACTGCACGATTTTGTTGGGTCATTGCCGGATGGCTACGACACGCTCGTCGGGGAGCGCGGTCTGGCGCTCTCCGGCGGCGAACGCCAGCGCCTGGCGCTCTGCCGCGCGATTCTCGATCAACCCCGCATCCTCTTGCTGGACGAGGCGACGTCCGCACTGGACGCCCTCACCGACCTGAAGGTGCGCGCCGCGCTGGAAACCCCCCGCCAGGGGCGCACCACCATGGTCGTGGCCCACCGGCTTGTGACGGTGATGCGCGCCGACCGCATACTGGTGCTGGATGAGGGCAGACTGGCGCAGGACGGCCCGCCGCAAACACTGCTCGCGCAGCCGGGGCTCTTTCGGGATCTCTATGAGGCGCAGAGGCTATGAAACCCTTGAGGAACTATAGAGCCCCCCAATCTATACTGTTAACCGGTGGATGACGTGAGGTATCACGCGCCGGAGCACGGACTTGGGCCAACTCTACACTGGTAGAGCCCACGCCTAAGAAAGCCGAGAGCCAAAGTGCAGTTCTCGAATCGTCCGGTTTTCCCTCCGATTGGGTTTGCGCACTTCTAAATATGGCCTCTATACAGTATTACACTAAGTGTAATACTGTATAGGTAGAACTTGCAGAGCAGAGGTACAGTAGTTGAGAGATGGATGTGCGCTATGAAGACAGCGAACTGGAAAGATTGGAGACCGACCCTTCCTTCAGAGGAAAGTGGTCGAGGGCAGTCATTCGGGCATTTCGCAAGCGCATGCAGGCCATACGAGCTGCGACTGACGAGCGCACATTCTATCAGATGAAGTCCTTTCACTTCGAGAAGTTAGCGGGTGCACGCAAACATCAACACTCGATGAGACTGAATGACCAATACAGGCTCATTGTGGCGTACGAGGGCAGGTCGCCCAACAAGACTATCGTGGTCATTGCAATTGAGGACTATCACTGAGCGTGCTTTGGGTAGTAGGAGGAGAGTGAGATGCCTAAGGGAAGGGTAGCCGAGGCGTTTCCCCCCGGGGATTTTATTCAAGAGGAGTTAGAGGCCCGCGGATGGACGCAGGCTGACTTGGCATACATCATGGGGCGGCCCGCCCGCTTGGTAAGCGAGGTCGTAACCGGCAAGCGAACCGTTTCCCCACAGACTGCCGATGAGCTTGGCGACGCATTCGGTACGGACGCCCAGTTTTGGCTGAATCTTGAAGCATCATATCAGCTCTACAGGCATTCGCAGTCAAGAGACGACGGCAGTGTTTCCCGCCGCGCAAGGCTGTTTTCTAAGGCTCCCATCAATCAGATCGTGAAGCGCAACTGGATCGAGGACTCTGTCGAACTCGACGTACTCGAGCGCAACATCTGCGCATTCCTAGAAATCCCATCAGTAGTCCATGATCCTGACTTTCTGGACCACGCGGCCCGGAAGTCTAGCTCATACAATGAGGTCTCTGCAGGACAACGAGCGTGGCTATTCCGGGCAAAGCACCTTGCCAAAACGATTGATGCAGGCCGGTTTGATCGCAGCCGGATGAGCGAGACAATTGGCGGTCTGCGTCGGCTCGCGCACTGTGTTGAAGACGTACAGCGTGTTCCAGCAATCCTGAATGACGCCGGCATTCGGTTCCTCGTAATCGAGGCATTGCCGAGGACACGAATAGACGGCGCGTGCTTCTGGTTGGATGACGATTCTCCCGTGGTTGCGCTGTCACTTCGTTACGACCGCATCGATTACTTCTGGCACTCTCTTATGCATGAACTCGGACACATCAAGAGAGGGGACGGCATTCGGAACCAATTCACAGCCCTGGACGTGGACTTAGTCGGCAGCAAGTCCACTCCGGTTGAGCAAAGGCCCAAGCACGAACTAGCAGCAGACTCATTGGCCGCGAACTGGCTGGTGCCGCAGGAGGCG
Source organism: Chloroflexota bacterium (assembly GCA_022824225.1). GTDB lineage: Bacteria > Chloroflexota > UBA11872 > VXOZ01 > VXOZ01 > VXOZ01. The sequence goes on along the minus strand of JAJEAH010000083.1, from coordinate 3,572 downwards.
CTCGAAGAGTTCATCGGTCAAGTCAGGCCCCGCTACCCCAAAGCCAAGTTGAGGGGATTTGCGGACTCGATACGTGTACATCCTGGCATTCTCGTCAGCCAGTTGCAGCATAGAGGTGAGATTGGGTATTACGCCAATCGAGAGATGCTGGTAAAGATCCGCGAGTCGATTACAGAAACTGCTCTAACGGATGGGTGGGGTACCACTTTGGCAGTGAACTTGTAGTCCTGCAATTCCCGTGGCGTCAATTTCCGCTATGGAAACTGCGGCTCCCTAACAGATGTGCGCAGACGGAAAGGGTGGTTCGTCACCCTCTCCCGGGCGACAAGGAACTATCTAAGCACACTGCTTGTAAGACCGTAGCAGGCCACTTCGCATACTAGACGCCCAATTGCGAGTGCGACAATCCCGGTCATAGACATTGTTGCCGCCGCTTGGGCGTCCCACGTATAATCGCCACAGAAACCCGCCCTTTCACCTGTTGCGAGAAGCCGCACCCATGCGCGTACTCATTACCGGCATTTCCGGCTTTGCAGGCAGTCATCTGGCCGATTTGTGCGTGGCGCGGGGCGCGGACGTGTGGGGCCTGACGCAGACGCCGGGGCCGCACCCCAATCTCGCGCACTTGGGCGAGCGCATCAGTCTGCACACCGCGAATATTGCCGACAAGGCCGGCGTGGCGGCGGCGCTGGAAGATAGCAAGCCTGACTGGGTCTTCCATCTCGCCGCCCAAGCCCACGTGCCGACCGCGTGGCGCGATCCCGCCGCGACCCTCACCACCAACATCCTGGGACAACTGAACGTCATACTGGCCATGCAGGAGCGGGCCCCGGACGCGCGGCTGCTCGTGGTGAGTTCCAGCAGCGTCTACGGTATGGTGGAAGAGAAGGACCTGCCCGTGGACGAGAACACGCCGCTGCGTCCCGCCGACCCCTATGCGGTGAGCAAAGTCGGGCAGGACATGCTGGCGTTGCAGTATGCTCAGAGCCACGGCGCGGACATCGTGCGGGTGCGTCCGTTCAACCACGTCGGACCCCGCCAAGCGCCGGACTTCGTTATTGCCCGCTTCGCCCACGAACTGGCGGAGATGGAAGCGGGCATGCGTCCACCGGCGATGCGGGTGGGCAACATGAGCGCCAAGCGCGACTTCCTGGACGTGCGCGACGTTGCCGCCGCCTACTGGCTGGCGTTGGAGAAAGGCGCGCCGGGGGCGGTGTACACCGTCGGCTCCGGCGTCGCGCGGTCCATCGACGAAATGCTGCAAACCATGCTGAAGCTGACGCAGGTAGACATTGCCGTAGAGACCGATCCCGCGCTGTTGCGGCCAGGCGACCTGCCTATTCTCCAGGCCGATCCCCGCCGCATCCGGGCGGAAACCGGCTGGCGGCCCGTCATTGCGCTGGAGCAGACACTGGCCGACACGCTTGACTACTGGCGGAGCCGAGTGCGGTCTACTTCGTAGTGGGCGCTACTTCGTAGCGTGCGCTACTCTGTTGCGTGCGCTGCTCCATAGCGCTTGCCGCGCTCGCGACCGCGCAGCGCAGCACGCACGTGCGTCGTCCCCGCCATCCCTAAGGAGCGTTTGAAAACCCATGGAGTCTTCGCCGATCAAATTTGGCACCGACGGCTGGCGCGCCGTAATCGGCGCCGACTACACCGTTGCCAACGTCCGTTTGCTCACCCAAGCCGTCGCTCAGTACTGGCAGGAGGCCCACCCGGACGAAGCCGCGCGCGGCTTCGTGGTGGCCTACGATACCCGCTTCAACGCCGAGATGTTTGCGGAGGCTGCCGCCGAAGTGTTGGCGGGCAACAACATCCCGGTCGCCCTCACCCGCGCGCCCACGCCCACGCCGGTCTTTGCCCACGCCATCGTGGACCGGCAGGCCGGCGGCGGCATTACGCTCACGGCCAGCCACAACCCCTTCGACTACCAAGGCTACAAGGTGCGGTCGGCTTACGGCGGCGCCACGCCGCCGGAAGAACTCGCCAAGATCGAGGGGATACTCACCACACTGAGCTCCGGCGACGTGCGCGCCACGCCTCTGGCGCAAGCCGAAAAGCAGGGCCTCTGTGCGCGCTTCGATCCCGCCCCCCGGTATCTGGACCACATTGGCCGCATGCTCGACCTGGAGAGCGTGCGCGCGTGGGATGGGAAACTGGTCGTGGACGCCATGTACGGCGCCGGCCGCGATTGGTTCAGCAACATTTTGCAGGGCGGCTCGCTGCGGGTCTACGACCTGCACAACGAGCGCAATCCGCAGTTCCCCGACATGCACAATCCGGAGCCGATACCCGGCAACCTGCAGCGCCTCTTCGACGTGGTGCGCCAGATGGATGCGCACCTGGGCCTGGCCACCGACGGCGACGCCGACCGGCTCGGCGCCTGTGACGAGAACGGGGAGTTTCTGAACCAGCTTACGGTCATGTCCCTGCTGGCGCTCTATTTCCTGGAAGCGCGCGGGCTGCGCGGGCCCATCGTCAAGACGTACACGTCCAGCGCCATGCTCACCCGCCTCGGCGAACACTTCGACGTGCCGGTGTATGAAACGCCCGTGGGGTTCAAGTACGTCGCGCCCAAGATGCTGGAGACCGACGCCCTGCTGGGCGGCGAGGAGAGCGGCGGCTACGCCTTTCACGGACACGTGCCGGAACGCGACGGAATCCTGGCGGGCCTCTTCCTGCTGGACTACGTGGTGCAGTCGGGACGCACGCCAACGGAATTGGTGGAGCACCTCTTCAGCCTGGTCGGGCCGCACTCCTACGACCGGCTGGACCTGGACTTCCCCCAGGAAGAACGCGAGAACATCACGGCGCGTATGCGCGCGCACGAGCCAACGACTATCGCGAATCGCGAGGTGGTGGCATCGCGCACCGAAGACGGCTTTCACTACACGCTGCAGGACGGGGCCTGGGTGTGCGTGCGCTTTTCGGGCACGGAGCCCATCATGCGCATCTACGCCGAGGCGGACTCGCCTGACAGCGTGCAGGCGCTGCTGCAGGTGGCGCGTGCGCTGGCGGGGGTCTAGTCGTTCAACTACACTGCAAGGATGAGCAATTGCCCGTGGCGTTCCTGCCCGGCAACGCGGGAAACAGGCGCAGGTTGCGTGCGGGTTCCGTGCCAACCCGCGCGGGTTCCGTGCCAACCCGCGTGCGTTCCGCGCCAACCAACGCAATTCCCGTGCGAACCTGGGCCATCGTAGTCTCTGCTCATCACTTCAGGAATGGTTGAACTACTAGCGTTTCGTGACCGGCGCGCGGCCAGGATGCGGACGCCGCGGCGCGGTTCGTTGGATCCCGGTACATCGGGTTAGCCGTTGCGACTATGCTTGGTGAAGCTCAAGTCCACCGGCAACGATCGACGCCCCCGGAACGCCGCGCGGGCGCGATGCTGAAACACGACACTAGGCATATCACGCATCGCTCGCTTTGCAGAAATTCTCGGTATACCGCGCTCTCGTGAGGTCGATTTGGCAAGCACATGGCAAACGCAGCGCAGGGCTATTTCATAACATTCGAGGGCGTGGAGGGCTCCGGCAAGACCACGCAGGTTGAGCGGCTGGCGGCGCGGCTGC
>JAJEAH010000046.1 GCA_022824225.1 Chloroflexota bacterium | reverse complement strand
ATCAAGTCAAGAGCTACTGATTCCCCAGTTCTCCATGGTAGCAACTCGGGGACCGGGCGGCTGCGCCGCCGGATAGGTAGCTACGTCCGTTCTTCCTGAGCGCGTCGAAGGGTGAACGGACGCGAGAAGCGCCCCGTCCATGTTTTTCCCAAGCGACCTAAGGGCTTTCGTCGCGAAGAGCTACGCCACTTGCGGCGATCGCTGGCAATCCGTGCCATGTCCAGACGTCCACCGCCGCGGCGCAGAATTCCTCCCCTCCCTTTCCCCAGGGCTTTAACGCTGTATTCACCTTCCTCTAACGGGGTGGTGACGTTGCCTTGTTAGTCTCTAAGGAGACAAAGCATATATTGACATGTGGTGAGGTTGACATGGGGGAGGAAGCGACTCTGCGCATGGCAGAAGACACGCCCGGCATCGCATGCGATCTGCACGTCCACAGCCGCCATTCGGAATCATCCACCAACTGGCTCAAGCAGCGCTTCGGTGTGCCGGAGTGCTATACGGAGCCGGCATTCATCTACGAGACGGCGTTGGCGCGGGGTATGACCCACGTCACCATCACCGACCACGATACCATTGACGGCTGCTTGGAACTGCTGGACGCCGGCTACGCGAACGTCTTCATTTCCTGCGAAGTGACGACCGCTTTCCCCCATGACCAGTGCAAGGCCCACGTTCTCGTCTACCACGTCGATGCCGCGCAGCACCGGGAAATAGACTACCTGCGCGGTAACATCTACGAACTCGTCGCGTATCTCAACCACCAGCGTATTCCCCACGCCATCGCGCATCCCATGTACGCGGTGAACAACAAACTGCGACAGGCGCATTTCGCGCAGTTTCTGGCGCTCTTCGACCTGTTCGAGCTCAATGGCTTTCGCAGCCGCGAGATCAATGCCAAGGTGCGCCAAGTGCTTGGCTCGGTAACCGCGGCGCAGCTTGCGGAGATTGCCGCAGAGCACCATCTCACGTCGCCGAAACTCGACCCGTTGCGCAAGGCCATCGTCTGCGGCTCAGACGACCACTCCGGCCGGTTCGTCGCCACCAGCCACACCAAGAATCCCGGCAGGGCCGCCCACGACTTATTTTACTGCGCGCGAGCGAACGCGGCCGCATTGCACGCGGCACAGCCGCGGGACTTAGGCTACGCCATCTATAGTGTCACGGCGCAGCACTTCGACGCGAAGTACGACATAGGCAAGACTGCCGCCAAGGAGCCGGTGCTCTCCAGCATCTACCAGACGCTTACGCATAAAGAGCCGGGCAAGGGCGGTTTCGGCAGACTTGCCGCACAATTGCTGAGCGGCCGCTCATTTCAGCGTGCCGACGCCGTTTCACAATTGCGCAAGACGTTGCACGAGTTGGCGCCGCTTGCCGACGACGCCCCCGTGGACGCCATTTCCGCGCAGTGGTTGCAGACCGTCTCGCAGGCCACGCAGGCGAGCATTCGCGACCTTCTCGGCTACACCCTTGAGCAATTCGCCCATGCCAATGTCTTCAACGTAGGGCGGGGCCTGGGCTCTATCTCGTCCCTGCTAACGATGCTGCTGCCCTACTACATCAGCTACAAGGTCTTTCAGGACGGACGCATCTTTGCCGAAAACGTCCCGTTCGCGCCCAGTGAACCCCGCGCGCCGCGCGTCGCCCACTTCACCGACACGCTGCACGATACGAACGGGGTCGCCATCACGCTGCGCAAGGTAGCAGCGCTCGCCCGGCGGCGCGGAAAGGACAACACGTTCATCACCTGTCACACGGGCGACGCCATCCCCGGCGAGAAGGCGTTTGCGCCGTTGGCAGTGTACGCGCTGCCGGAGTATCCGGCGCTCTCCCTGGCGCTGCCGCCGGCCTTGGACGTCCTCGAACATTGCTACCAAGAGAATTACACTCACGTTCACGCCGCCACGCCGGGACCGGTGGGCCTGATGGGACTCATCACCGCTAAGCTGCTCCAGCGGCCCTTCATCACCTTCTACCACACGGAATTCCCGCAGTACGTCGGCCGCCTGACGGGCGAAGCCGGTTTGGAGGAACTCACGTGGCAGTACATGGCCTGGTTCTACCGGCAAGCGGACGTGGTGCTAGTCTCGTCGCACGCGTCGCGCCGGGCCTTGGAGGAGCGCGGCGTGAGCCGGGAGAAGATCAGGCTAATCCCGCGAGGCGTGGATACGGCAAGATTCTGTCCTGGACCGCGGTCGGTAGAAACGTCTGCGATTACGTTGCTCTACGTCGGCAGGATTTCCAAAGAAAAAGGGCTCGACGTGCTCGCAGCGGCTTACAAGCGCATTGCCGCGCCGCATCTACGCCTCGTCATTGTCGGCGACGGCCCGTATCGGGCTGAGTTGGAGGAGAGGTTGGCGGGCTGCGCAGCAGACTTTCGCGGCCATTTGGACGGCGATGACCTGGTACAGGCGTACCGTGACTGTGATCTGCTGGTCTTTCCCTCGGCCACAGACACGTTTGGCAACGTGGTGTTGGAAGCACATGCCTGCGGCAAGCCCGCCATTGTGACCGACGCGGGCGGTCCGCAAGAAATCATCGTGGACGGCAAGACGGGTCTGGTGGTGGCGGCCAACGACCCGGCGGCGCTGGCCGACGGCGTCAGCACGCTGCTGGATAGAGCAAAGCTGGCTGCCATGGGCGCAGACGCGCGCACGTGGGTGCAGCACCGCTCCTTCGAACAGGTCTTCTTCAGCAGCCTGTGGGACGTTTATACCGGCGCCGACACCGGGGCGGCCGCGCCGCCGGACAGCGTGGCGCCCACCGTGCAGACGCCGGCCTAACGGGCGCGCGAGCGCAGCCGGTGAGTGCCCCCCCCCCCGCGAGCTGCCGGGATACAGCATCTGTCCTCATCGGGCGTCAGCTCAAGGCGTCCCCCGCGCGTGGGCTACCGGGATCGACGGCGGCCGGCTACGCTGCTTGCCGGTTGGCCTACCTATCCAGATAGCGCCTGAGACCAATTGGCCTGCCTGTTGCGGCGCGGCTTTGCGCCGCCTCTAGCAAAGTGCTACCGTAAAGACTGAGCAATACTGCAAGAAATGAAGCAACGGGTGGCTGCGCGCAGAGAACCGCGCGGACTGCCGGAACAACGGCAGTGCACGGTGGTTGCCGCCATGCTGCCGGACAAGACTGAGTATGTGAAAGCGCCTAAGCGGCGGCGCTAGAGAGGTCTTCTTCTGTCATGGCTGTGAGTGGAACCCCCCGCACGGAAGATTTGGTGGACGCCCTGCGCGTGGTGCAGGACCCCGACCTGCACAAGGACATCGTCACGCTGAATATGGTGCGCGAAATGACGTTCGACAATGGCACGGCGGCGTTTCAACTGGTGCTGACCACCCCCGCCTGCCCCATGAAGGAGCACCTGGAAAACGAATGCCGCAAGGCGCTGCTGGGCGTGCCCGGCGTGGAGGCCGTGGCAATCGACACGCGCTCAGAGGTTGCCAAGCGCATGGCGCCGGAGTCGGCGGACTTCCTGACGGACGTCAAGAACGTCCTGTTCGTTGCCAGCGGCAAGGGCGGCGTGGGCAAGTCCACCACCGCCGTGAATCTCGCCATCGCTTTGGCGCAGTCCGGCGCGGAGGTGGGATTGCTCGACGCTGACGTCTACGGCCCGAATATACCCCAGATGATGGGTTCCCAGGCCCAACTGCGGGGCGCGGGTAACAAGGTGGTTCCCGCCGAGGCCTACGGCATTACGCTCATGTCTGCCGGGTTCGTCATCAAGCCGGAACAGGCCATGATCTGGCGCGGACCGATTGTGCACCGGCTGCTAACGCAATTTCTCGGCGACGTGCACTGGGGCGAGCGCGACTACCTGGTAGTCGACCTGCCGCCCGGCACCGGCGACGCGCCCCTCAGCCTGGCGCAGTCCATTCCCGGCGCGGGCGCGGTGATCGTCTGCACGCCGCAGGACGTGGCCCTGGCCGATGCCCGCAAAGCCATCGGCATGTTCCAGCAACTGCGCGTACCCATCCTGGGCATCGTGGAGAATATGAGCTACTTCCTCTGCCCCCACTGCGACGAACGCACGGAGATCTTCAGCCACGGCGGCGCGCGCCAGGCGGCGGAAGCTATGGGCGTGCCCTTCCTCGGCGAAATACCCCTGAACGTCGCCATCCGCGAGGGCGGCGACAACGGCAAACCCATCGCGGCCACCCAACCCGACTCAGCCCTGGCCGCCATCTACCGCGAGGTCGCAGGGGCAGTTGCGCAGCAAATCAGCATCGCCGGGCAAGACAGCATCGTGATCAATTAGGGCAGGATCACCCACCAAGTCCAACGGCCAGCAATGCCCATTGATCTGGCGCGTGCTAGCGCTTTAGCAGATTGAGAATTCTAACTCTAGATCCGCTTAGTCTTCTGCTAGCTGCCGGATTTGCCGAGGAAGATCTCTGTGAGGATGTTAGAGTCGCGGACGGTCTTGGGAGTGCCGGTGAAGACGACGCGGCCTCTATCCAGGATGTAGGCGCGGTCGACGATGTCGAGTACGTCTTTAATATTGTGCTCAAGGACCACAATGGTGGTCTTGAGCCGCTCGCTAGTCGCGGAGACTTACGCAAATGTCCCTCTGGCCACGCCGACTGTGACCACGTGCGCCCGTCACGTTCTGGTACGTGATAGCCGCTTGTGCGACGAGACTTAGGAGACCTTTTCGGGTTTTTCGCTGCGGGGGGCTAGGACGCGCGGGGCTTGGCCGGTCTGGTCGATGTGGAACTCGATGGCCTCTTCGGCGCTGGGAGGGTCGATCGGGTAGTGCTTGTCCTCGTAGCGTTCGACGAGGTCAACGAGGATTTCGAGCTCATCACCCTCGGGGGTGCCTAGCGCTGCGTGGAATAGCTCATAGATCCTCGCAAGCGCATGCTCGTATTCTTCTTCCGTGCGGATGGGTTCGATGTTCGCCATGCCTACACCTCCTCAACATCTATGCGGTCGTACTCCGCGTGTGTGCCGATGAAGCGGATGAAAACCAGCCCACGTACGTAATTGATCTCTACTACCAGCCGGTAGGTATTGCCCTTTATCCTAAAGACCGCGCGATTACTGCCAACGATACTGGCTTTGGGGAACTGTGCTCTCACATTCGCTGGCGTATCCCAGTCGGTTCTGCGGACTCGGTCGTACCAGCTTGCGAGTGGCTGCTTGGCATTCGGGTGACGTTCCCAGAATTCCCTGAGTGTCCTTTTGGCGATTATGCGCACAACGAGGGTACAGTGCTTCCTCTTTTGTGGACAATTATACACCCTACCTCTAGCGAAACATCGAGCAAATCCCTAGCCTTCTCGGCTAGCTCGCGCCGGATTTGCCGAGGAAGATCTCTGTGAGGATGTTAGACTCGCGGACGGACTTGGGAGTGCCGGTGAAGACCACGCGGCCTTTATCGAGGACGTAGGCGCGGTCGACGATGTCGAGCACGCCTTTGATGTTGTGCTCGACGACCATGATGGTGGTCTTGAGGGTCTCGCTGATTTCGGAGACCTTATCGAAGACTTCGCCTACCACGATGGGCGCCAGACCCAGGGTGGGTTCATCGAGCAGGAGCACGTCGGGAGCGGCCATGAGGCCTCGGCCCAAGGCGAGCATCTGTTGCTGGCCGCCGGACATCGCGCTGGCCATGTCGCCGCGCTTGCTCTGCAGGATGGGGAAGATGCGCATCACGCCGTCGAGGCGGCGCTGCTTCTCCGCCTTGTCTTTCAGGTGGAGGCAGCCCATTTCCAGGTTTTCTTCGATGGTGAGGTGGGTGAAGACACGCCGGCCCTGCGGGACGAACGCAATGCCCTCTTTCACTATCTCGTGGGTTGCCGCTGCCAGCCGTTCGCGCCGCCACAAGACCTCTCCCGCGACAACGGGCGCCAGCCCCATGATGGCCTTCAGCACCGTGGACTTGCCGGCGCCGTTGGGGCCCATCACGGCCACCACCTCGCCGCGGCGCACCCCCAGCGAGACGTTGTCCAGCGCGACCACGGCCCCGTAGCGCACGGAGATGCCGGAGAGTGCCAGGATGGGTCCGTCTACGGCGACAGCCCCTGCTTCACCGGGGCCAGGGCGTTGACCGGGATTCTGCGTCTCGGTTGTTTCTGGCGGCATGTCCATTGGATTTCTCTGTGCTCAATTCCGCACGAGGCTGAGTCGCGGCGTTGTGTCTTCTAGGCAATCCGCACGCTGTATTCCCTTACCCTTGCCCTCTCTCCCTTGGGAGCGCTTGCAGCAGGGGACACGCAATTCAACTCCGCCTGCCTCGCCCGGCCCTCTCCTCTGGGGAGGGTCTACGGGGTGTGTACTCAATACTCGACTTCACGTGTCATTCCGAACGGAGCGTGGCGGCGTGAGGAATCTAAAGCACATGCGCGCAGCGTAAGCATCTTTAGATTCCTCGCTGCACTCGGAATGACATTGCTGCACTCGGAATGGCATTGGTGCACTCGGAATGACACTGCTGCACTCGGAATGACATTGCTGCGCTCGGAATGGCATTTGTGCACTCGCAATGACTTTGCTGTGTTCGGAATGACATTACAGCGCTCGGATTGAATTGGCTGTACTCGGAATGAAATCGCTGCGCCCGGAGAGATCTGGCTGTACTCAGAGTGGCACTGATGCGCTCGGAGTGGTATTGCCGCGTTCGGAATGGCGCTTGCGCTTCCCCCTCACCAGCCTTGGAAGAGAGAACCGGATCAGCGAAACATTGCCTCCCCGTTTTGGGCCATTTTCAGGGGTTGTTTGCAGCCGCGTCATCTGCCCGCAACCGGCGCACGCTTGTCTCAGACTGCTTTAGGGTTACACCCCCAAGTAGGCCTTGATGACCTTCGGTTCACTCAGGACCTCATCAACCTCGCCTTCCGCCAGCAGGCTGCCGCTATCCAGCACGATGAGGTGGTCGGAAAGCTCGCGCACGATATCCATGTTGTGGGAGATGAAGACGATCGTATCGCCCTGTTCCCGCATGTGATTCATGATCTCCTTCACCTTCACCACCATTTCGGGAAAGAGGCCGGCAAAAGGCTCATCGAAGAGATAGATATTCGCCTCCATAGCCATGGCGCGGCCGATCTCCAGCAGCTTGCGCTGGCCGTAGGAGAGGTTTTCGGCCAGGGCGTCCCGCTTGTCCCACAGGCCGACGGTTTCCAGTATTCTCCGCGCCCGGTCTCGTTGCGCGGGCTTTACGCGTTCCAGCAACGCGGAAAAGAGCCCCCGCTTGGTCAAGACCACCATGATATTGTCCCACACGCTGACCTGGTCGAAGAGCCGCACTTCCTGAAACGTGCGGGTCAGTCCATGCGCCGGGTTCTCGTGTGCCTTCACGGCTTTCAGTATAGCGCCCTCTATGACGACCATCCCGCCGTCCAGGGGCAGCACCCCGCTGAGCAGGTTCACCAGAGTGGATTTACCCGATCCGTTCGGCCCCACGATGCTGGTCAAACCCCGCTTTGGAATAGAGATGGAGAGCCTCCGCACGGCCTTCACCGCACCGAAGTGCTTGGAGATGTCATCCGTCTGTATGGCGAAGGGATCGTCAATCATTTCGCGTCCGGGTCTCACAGCTTATACCTCCCTACCAGTCCTTGGGGCCGGAAGACCATCAGGAGCACCAAGAGTATGCCCAACACGACGAGTCTGGCTTGGCCAACGTGAATCGCGGGGAGAAACGGCAGGAAGCGCATGCCTTCTTCCAGCAATACGAAGGCCATCGCGCCAAGCAGCGAACCCCAGATGGTGGCCAGCCCGCCGAGAATCACAATGGCGACGAGCAGCATTGACTCCAAGAGAATGAAAGAGTTCGGGTCCACAAAGCTAGTCCAGCCCGCGAACAAGCCCCCCGCCAGTCCCGCCATCATGGCCGATATGGTCCAGACGGCCAGCTTGTAGTGGGTGGTCTGGTAGCCGAATACCGCGATGGCCTGCTCGTCCTCGCGGATGGCGGTCAGCACACGCCCGAACGAGGAAGTCACGATAAGCCAGGAAAGCAGCACGATGACGCCGAGAATCGCGAGGGCGAACACGAGAAATTCCAACTCGCCGTCCAGCACCCAGCCGCCTACCGCGGGCCGCGGTATCTCGTGAATGCCGAACGCGCCGCGGGTGAGGCCGCGCCAATTCAGGAAGACGTTGAAGCTGATGATGGCGAAGCCGAACGAAACAAGGACGTAGATGTCGTCCCGGAACCGGTTGAAGACGACACCCACGGCGACGGCAATCACCCCGGCAAGCAACACGCCTACAGGCAGTGCGGCAAAGAACGGCCATCCGAACGTGGGAATGGCCTCCGTGCGCAGTTGCTCGTATTCGGCCCGAGAGGTGAGAATCGCCACGGTGTACGCCCCAATGCCAAAGAAGCCTACGTGACCGACGGAGAGCAGTCCCGTATACCCCACGACGAGGTTCAGGCTGACGGTGAGGATTGCCCAAATCGCGAAAACCGTGCCTATGGCAATGGCAAAACCCACGCCTTTCCACAGCATGAAGCCCAGCGCCCAGCCGATGATGAGCAGGTTGGCCCAGAGTTCCACATTCGTCTTGGCCGCCGCCAAGAGCGCCTTGGGACTACGCGAGTTTGGGGCGGACCTCGTTTGGCTGTCTGCGGGCGGTTGCATGCGCGGCTACTTCCTCGGTAAGAGGCCTTTGGGCCAGAACGATAGAAACAGGATGAGAAGAACAAAGGAGATGACATCCCGCCATTCACCCGCCAGGTCCCAGATGCCGAACTGTTCGATCATGCCCAGCACGAAACCGCCAACGATCGCGCCGTTCAGATTCCCGATGCCGCCGACCACGGAGGCGATCCAGCCTTTCAGCAGGAGCAGGAGTCCCATGCGGGGCTGGATGGCCGTATCGTGGCCGCTCAAGATTCCCGCCATGGCGGCGTAGACCGCGCCGATGAAGAAGACGACGGCGATAACGGTCGTGGTGTTGATGCCCACGACTTTGGAGACCTCTTCATCGTCGCCGATGGCGCGCACCGCCTTGCCGAATGCCGTCCGTTTGAGCAGGAACAGAAGAAACAGAAACCCCACGACGGCAACGCCGATGGTGAAGACGTTAAAGCCCTTGATTGTCGCTCCGGCGAAGGTCCACGGCGCGTTGCCCAGCGGCTCCGGCAGCGGGCGGGGGGTGGACTCGAAGACAATGCTGGTGAGCGCAGTCATGGCCAGCAGGATTCCCAGTGACGCCACCAGCATGATGAGGGGCGACTGCGACCGCGCCCGCATGTACACGTAAAGGCCACGGTAGAGGGTCAGTCCCACCACTCCCGCCAGGAAGCAGGAAACGCCCCAGCTCAGGTAGAGCTTCGCCTCGGGAGTGTTGGCGATTAGATAGGCGCAGTACACTCCCAGGACCGTCGCGGCTGCGCCGGTGACGACAAGAAGCCCCCGCAAAACGGGGCCCGTAAGAACGCTCCGATAGGCTTGGTACAGGATCCAGGTCACCAGCGCGGCGCAGCCAACAGCGATCGCGGGACTAAGAAAAATGTGCAAGTCTTTAGGATTCGTGAGGACAAAGCCCATGTAAATTCCCGCGCCTGGCGCCAGCACGCCGCCGGCGCCAAGGAGGATGGGCCGATCGACGTGGGCGCGGAAGCGGGGATACTGGCTCTCGTAGAGGGCCCAGGCCACGACGCCGGCAGTTGCCGCGGCGAAGAGGACGTTCACGAAAATGCTGTTCACCGCGTACAAGCCGCCGAGGGTCTCCTGGGACCGCAGGTAGAAGACGCCGTATGCCCCCAACGCCGCGGCCGCGCCGTAGTAGAGGTCGAAGTACCAGACGGTGCTGTAGACGAGCGTGAAACCAACCGCCAGCAGGGCATACACCGCCCCGACGGACAGGCCGTTGAAGGCGAACTGCACGGCCTGTTCCGGCGACTGGCTGATCTTCCATAGGACGTAAGCGGCCGCGGCGCCAGCCAGTACGATGGCGAGGAGGCTGTTCAGGCTCGGACGTTGGGCAATCACGCGGTTCTTCCTGAAAAAGGACTTCAGCCCGATGGAATTGGCAGTGTGTGGACTGACAGGTAGCTTTCACTGCGGTATCTTTATTCCGTCTTCCGCCGGAATCCGTCTCCGCTGCCGTACCTTCAAGCGCCCACCACTCGGTGGCTCAACACGATCGTATTGATGGGTAGCGTAGGTTCGCGCGGGACACGCGCGCAACCTGTGCCAACTTGTCGTAGCGTGGAATGACCATACCAGACTGGCGGGTTGTGCACAGGTTGCAAACCTGTGCTACCGGCGCCTACATCCATTGATGCGCTCCTACCCATCGTTGCAGGAATGCCGAACTGCTACTGGTCGAACAGCTTAGTCTTGACGGGCTATCCGAACTGCGTGAGTGCTCGCCAAGACTTGTGAGAGCGCAAGGGGCTGATACCGGACCGCGCCGCCGCAACCTCTGCGCCACCGTTCTCTCCACTCATCTCTCAGGGAAGTTGAGCAACTTGGTTGTGTGGGCTTTTTGCCGGTTTTGCTATGCGAAAAGCCACTGCGGAACTGGTCAAACAGGCGCAAACTGGAATTCCGTCTTCGCCCCGCTCCTGGACTCCGGCCTCCGCCGGAGTGACGGATTCTAACGTCCTCTTGGCTGTGTGTAGGGGCACGACATGTCGTGCCCCTACACGATGGGCCCCTACACGATGAGCGAGGGAGCGGCCTCACACCTTCCGCAGCGCCGGAAACGCCTCCTGCGGCGATGCTGTCTGTCCGCTATTCAGTCGGCGCGTTTCCCAACACCGTGTAGCCGTGATTCTCCGGTGTTCGCTCGGCAACGGGCAGCACCTCCACGACTAACCTGGAGAGGCCCACCACTTCCCCATCGGCATCGAAGCTGTAGTCGTTGCCGATGGCGCCGCTCCACGTAATCTCGTACATGCAGTCGCGGAAGCCGTCGGCGTCCTGGTCGTCGCCGGTCTGCTTGAGACACTCGGCGGCGATGTACACGTTGTCATAGGCGGAGCCCAGGTGCCACGGCAACGTAATGTAGTCGTAGCGTTCCCGGAAGTTGGTCAAAACCTCCTGGGCTTTGGCGTTTTCGGGATGCAGGTCCGCCGTGATTGCTTTCATGCCGGTGGCGTCCTCGCCGGCAATCTCCAGGGCCGTCGTGCCTACCGAGATCGTCTCGGCGTAGATGGGGCCCGCGTAGCCCAACTCCCGCGCCTGCTTGATGATAACCCCGGCCGCAAACTCGGACTGGGGCGCCAGGTGGAGCGCGTCCGGCTCGGCCTCGAACAGCTTGCTCAGTTGGGTGCGGAAGTCGGTGACATCGGAGGCATAGGACTCATGAGCCACCACCGCGCCGCCGCGTTTCTCAAACTGCGCAACTGTGGTGCGGCGCACGCCTTCGGCATAGTCGGTGGCCTCGGTGATGGTAGCCAGCTTGCGGACACCGTCCGCCCACAGCAGGTTGCCGGTGCCGATACCGACTTCGACGTCGCTGATCTGGGTGCGAAAGATGTAGTCGCCCGCGTTGGCGATGTCCGGGTTGCTCGCCAGGCCTGAAAACAGAATGACCCCGTCAGCCTCCGCCAGCGGGGCGACCCCGAGCATCGCGCCGCTGCAGGAGGTGCCCAGGATGATCTTCACCCCGTCTACGTCGGTCAGCTTGCGGTACGCGGCGACCGCTTCCTTGGCGCTGCACTGGGAGTCCTCAACAACGAACTCAAGCCTGCGGCCGTCGATGCCGCCCGCGGCGTTGATTTCGTCCAGAGCCATCTGCTTGGCGCGCACGGCCACGTTGCCGTAGGTCTCGCCGGGGCCGGTGAGCGACTCCATCACGCCGATTCTAAGGGGCGCTGGCTCACCGTCTTGCGCATCTTGCTCTGTGATTGCAGCACCACCGCAGCCAGTGACGAGCAAGGCCAAGGCTACGAGCAAAACTAACCGACCCGGCAGTACTCGCCGCATGGCATACTCCTCTTTGAGCGTGCGTTGAAGCATTTATTCGTTTCGCGAATGGAAATCTCGTCGTTAGGGGGGGATTCTCGCGTCGTGATGGTCGTACGCGCATCCGCCGCGCGTCTGCTCTGGATGCATCCCCAGGCCGTTCGCCCAAGGCATTCGCCCAGGCCGTTCGCCTAAGGCATTCACCCAAGCCATTCGCCCAAGGCACTCGCCCAAGCCATTCGCCCAAGGCGTTCGCCTAGGCCGCTTGCCCAAACCGTTTGCCTAGGCTGTTCGCCCAAACCATTTGCCCCAAGCTGTCCACCCAAACCGTTCGCCCAAGCTGTCCACCCAGACCGTTCGCACTGAGCTTGTCGAAGTGCAAACGGTTTGGCGGACACACTAGCAGGCCGTTCGGTCGCCCGGACCGAGCAGCATTCGGGCGTTTTGCGCACACTTTCTACAAAAAGTCACGCAGCCGCCCTACTCCGACGGCGCGCTGCCCAGCACCTTGTAGCCCTGGTTCTCCGGGGTTCGCTCGGCTACGGGCAGGACTTCCACCACCACGTTGGTTAGGCCAACGACTTCGCCGTTCTCGTCGAAGCTGTAGTTCTCGCCGATCGCGCCGGTCCAGGTGATGGCGTACAGGCAGTCCCGCATGCCGTCGGCATCCTGATCGTCGCCGGTCTGCTTGAGGCACTCGGCGGTGATGTAGACGTCATCGTATGCCGAGCCGAGATACCAGGCCAGTGTCACGTAATCATATCTTGCCCGGAAGTTCGCCAGCACTTCCTGGCCCTTGGCGTTATTCGGAGAAATGTCCGCCAAGATTGCCTTGGTACCGGCGGCGGCATCGCCGGCGATTTCAAGCGCTGTAGCTCCAACCGGCACGATGTCGGCGTAGATCTGTCCCTCGAAGCCCAACTCGCGCACCTGCTTGATGATGGTGCCGCCGGTGAACTCGGACTGCGCGGCCACGAGCAGGGCGTCGGGATTCTCACCGATCAGTTTCGTAAGCTGAGTTCTGAAGTCAGTGGTATCGGAACCATAGCGTTCCTCCGCCACCACCGCGCCGCCGCGCTTTTCGAATTGCGCCACGGACGTGCGCCGCACACCCTCGGCGTAGTCGGTCGTCTCAGAGATGGTCGCCAGATTGCGCACGCCGTCGGCCCACATGGTGTTGCCGACGTCGATGCCCAACAGCGCATCGCTGATCGCCGTGCGGAAGATGTAGTCACCGGCGTTGGCGATGTCCGGGTTGGTCGCCAAGCCGGAGAAGAGGATCACGCCGTCCGCTTCAGCCAGCGGCGCCGCGCCCAGCATGGCGCCGCTGCACGACGTGCCCAGGATGATCTTGAGTCCGTCCACGTCGGTCAGCTTGTTATAGGCAGTAATCGCGTCTTGGGCGGAGCACTTGGAGTCCTCGATGACAAGCTCCAACATGCGGCCGTTTATGCCGCCCGCCGCGTTGATTTCGTCCACGGCCATCTGCTTGGCCTGCGAGGACACCGTGCCGTAGGTCTCACCGGGGCCGGTAAGCGACTCCATCACGCCAATCTTGAAAGGCGGCAAATCCGCCTCTGCCATGTCTTGCTCAGCGTCCGGGGCGGCATCGCCGCCGCAGGCAATGACCAGCGACGCCAGCAGCGCCAGTATCGCCGGCAAGAGTGTTCTCTTCCATGTCAGCATTCGCATGGCATGCTCCTCTCCGAGTATGCGATGGCAACAACCCTTGCGGCTTAATCTAGCATGTTCCAGTCAATGCGGCAATCCGGCGCTGTGACGAGTGTTGCGCCGACGATAGATGTTGCGCCGGCAACGCATGTTGCGGGGGCGGCAACTTTTCAGCCGGCAACGCCAGTCGCCCGGCCCAAGCGTATCGTGGCAATTGTCAGTCCTCGTGCGCCGCCAGCCAGCCGGCCACGTGGGCGCGGATGCGCGCGCGTTCCGCGCTGCACACGATGCACGTGAAGGGGAATTCGCCGGTGGCGCGGAAGCGTTGGCCGTTGGCGTAGTGGAAGTCGCCGGTGTGGGTCATGAACTGGCCCCACCAGCCGTAGGTGTAGGCCGGGCCGGACACCCTGGCGTTCGCGTCCCATTCCGGCGGAAAGAGCGACCGGAAGGGCAGGAAGTTGTTGATCCAACTGCCGCATTGGATGAGCTCAAGCTCAGGCCGCTCCCGTTCCGCGTCGTCGAGCAGCTTGAGGAGCAAGCGCGCCAGCCCGGGCATATCCCAGAATGGCGAACGGGGCTGCACCATGTTCGTGAAGTGAATGTGGACTCTATCGTCGCCGTAGTCGCGGCTGAATGACCCGTAGGGGGTAGGCGGGATAATCTGCCCGGCGCCCTCCCACAAGTCGCCATTGCGTTCCCCGGCCAGGCGTTTTTCCATGGTCGGACGCAGGAGCGCGTAGGCGGCTTCTTCCAGCGCGTGGGTGGTGGCGTCGGCGCTATGGCGGTCGAAGAGCGCCTGCAGCTCTGCCACCAGTTCGTCCCACGCCGGGTCAGTCTGCCCGTCAGCGGGGTGCCGCCCCACGCGCCAGAGGTGTGTGCGCCGGTAGATGTCGACCCGGGTGGAGATGAGTTCTGCGAAACCACTCCGCTCGGTCTGCAGCAGCCGGTGCACGTACCAGATTTTGAGTTTCACGCATTCGCGGTCGTAGTTGCGGCGGATTTCCAGCCGTGTTGGCATAGCTCGACTCTCCGGCGGACATGTGGCCAATTTGGTAGCGCTCTCATTATCATACATAGCCGGTAACCCAGGCTATATGGCCGGTAGCGCAGGTTTGCAACCTGCGTCCGTTGTGGGGCCGGTTCCCCGCGCACCCGCTCTACGTCCGGTAGCGCAGGTTTGCAACCTGCATCCGTTGTAGGGCCGGCCCCCGCGCACCCGCCCTACGTCCGGTAGCGCAGGTTTGCAACCTGCGTCCGTTGTAGGGTCTACTCCTTGCGCACCCGTTTCTGTCGGTGGGCAAAGCCCCCGCGCTACTTGGGCGGGCAACCCACCCAGGTAGGGGCGGTTCGCGAACCGCCCCTACGCGGGGCATCAAGACATATGGCCCGGGGTCTACGCCAAACTTGCCGCGGCTATGGCGCGCGGATGCCGATCCCTGCAAACGCATTTAAACACAGGTGGCTACTCCGGAGACACCACGGTAACCGGCAAACCGGTTTCAATGGACTGTCGCGCGGCGGCTATCAGGCGCATGGCCTCCACGCCGTCTTCACCCGTAACCAGCGGCGTAACCTTGCCCGCCGCGCAGTCGAGAAAGTGACGGATTTCCAGGTAGAAGCGGTCGTGGCCGTCCAGGTCCGTTTCCACCCGCTCGGTCACGTGGTCCAAGCTGAACCGGCTGAGGCCGGACAGGAAATCGATGACGATAGCGCCCTTCTCGCCGTAGATTTCCACGCGCTTCTCGCTGTGGGGTGACGACCAGCTACCCTCCATGGCGCCCACCACGCCGTCTACGCTTTCCGCCATGAAGGCCACGGTGTCGGCGCCGGGTATGTCTTGAGCCAGCGTCCCGCCTTTGGCGTAGATTTCCTTCATTTCTCCCACCAGGTAGCGGAACAGGTCTACGTAGTGCTGTCCCGATTCCCAGAGTATGCCGCCGCCTTGGGCCGGGTCGGCCAGCCACGTGCCGGCCATGAGTTCAACACCCGCAAAGCGGAGGCGCAGGTGATGCAGCGGGCCGAGTTTGCCGGCGTCCAGCCACTCCTTTGCTTTCGCGATTGGCGTATAGAAGCGGTTGCAGAACGCGGTCATGAGCACGACGTTGGCGCGCTTGGCGGCGGCGACCATGGCCTCACCCTCGTCCACACTCATAGCCAAGGGCTTTTCGCAGAGCATGTGCAAACCGCGCGCGGCCGCGCGCTCCGCTATCTCGCGATGTGAGGGCGGCGGGGTGCAGATGCTGACGGCGTCCAGATCTGCGCCGTCGAGCATTGCGCCGTAGTCCGTAAAAGGCGTGGCGCCGAACTGGCGGGCGTGTTCGGCTGCCGCGTGCAGGCGAGTGTCGGCCACGGCAACGACGTGCGCCTGCGGGGCTTTGGCATAGCTGCGCAGGTGCGCGTGAGATATGGTTCCACAGCCGATGACGCCCACACGTACCATGGCTTTTCCTTACCTTTTCGTTCGCTTGCTGCCGCCCTGAATTCCGCTGGGCGACGACCGTCGCCCAGCCCAGAGCGGAGCCAATTCCTTAGCGTGGCAGAGTCCTGACTTTCGCCAGGCTCTAAGCAGCGCTCAGCCCAAATGCTCTGCGTCCTGCCCGGACCAGATAACCCACCCACCATCCGCGAGAGTCAACCCCCAGAGGTCGGCTTGGGGATTGTGTCCCCTTGGGAGAGGTGGAAACTGACACGCAATCCGGTTCGCAGCCTCGCAAGCGAGAGGCAACAGTGCTCCTCTCCGGCTTCCGTCTCCGCAGGCGGCAGGGCATTGCGCTGCCACACAGAGTTTCACGCTCTAACAAATGGCAATGGCCCCTACTAGACTACGGCACGTGCAAAAAAGTACTCCCTTAGCATTTCCTGCCCACCATGAGGCGGGTGAGGAGGCCGAACCGGGTGGGCTCCACCGCGAAGGTCTCGCGAATCGCAGGAGGCGCGGCGGCAAACAGCCGGCGCAGCTCCGCGACCGATTCAGGCGGCGTCTGCTGGCGGGTGACCCAGTCGTCGAACTCCAGCAGCTTCAGCCACGTGTGGGTGACGGCAAAGCTCAGCCCCGCTCTCGTGAAGAAGTCCCGCCATTCACCCTGGCTCCATTCGCGCACGTGGCTGGGGTCACGCAGCACTTCCACCGTATTGATCCACCGATCGGCGGCGGGATCTTCCGGCGAGGTGTTATCCACCACCAGAAAGCGTCCATCCGCGCTAAGCACCCGCGCCACTTCCCGCACCACACGGGCGGGATCGTGAAAGTGGTGGGCGGTGTAGCGGCATACCACCAGCGAAAAGCTCTCATCGGGAAAGGGCAGGCGCTCGGCGTTGCCCACGGTGGGCAGAAAGTGCGCGATGGATCGTTCCCCGGCATTGCGGTGCGCGGCGGCGACCATCTGCGGCGTAACGTCCAGGCCGACAATCTGCCGCGTGCGCTGCGCCAGCGCGAAGGCCGCGTGGCCCGCTCCGGTACCCAGATCGAGCACGCGCGGATGCGGCCCGGCCCCGGCCTGCTCCACGAGCCACTCCAGGTCTTCGCCTTCCGCGAAGACCGCGCTCCGGGTGTAGGCGTCAGCCGCGCGGCCGAACTGTTTCTGCGCTTGTTGATAGCCGGACATCCGCGCTCTCCGATTCTGGGTGTTGCCGCGATAGTCGTTCCTGCCGATAGACGCACCGCCGGGGCACGTGCGGCAACCGACGCAGCGACCCGGCGGCGGCGTTACCGCGACTATCCGGCGGGGTCAATCGTTCGCGCTCGCATGGCTTAGCGCCGCCGCTCTTGACATGGTAAGTGATGCGCCGCACACGCGGCAACGCGGGCATGACACCCCGATGGGTGCTATGCTAGAATCGTGCACTGGGCGCGAATGGTCGTGCCCCGGTTCAGGCCGAAACGGCCCCTACGAATAGCAGCAAGTCCGTATAAGGAGTGGCTCTTGATGCGATGGCGTGCACGCGTTCCCCTAGCGCTCGTCGCGATGTTCTTTTCGTTGACTTTGATTGTCGCCTGCGGCGGTGAAGAGGAAGCAGCCTGGAGTTGGGATGAGGAACCCACGCCGACGCCCCGCGCCGTTGCCGAGACTCAAGAGCAAGCTCCTTCCGGCCCGGTTGACCCCGAAACCATCGAAGTAACCGTAGACCTCAGCGAGGGCGACGCCGAAACCGGGATGGAGCTGTTTGAGGAAAAGGGCTGCATCGCGTGCCACAAGACGGCGGAAGGGGATGACGCGGTCGGCGGTGAAGTCGGCCCCAACCTCTTCGGCATTGGCGATGCGGTGAACCGGCCCATTCTGGCGGCAGACATTGCCAACACGCCGGAGAACATCTGGCGCTGGGTGCAATTCCCCCAGAAGATCAAGCCCGGCACGGAGATGGCCCCCTTGGGTATGGATGGACTAGAGGCCGCCGACCTGGTGGCATACCTTCTCACGCTGAAGTAGGGGCTTGAGCGGCCTACCTGCCAATGGCCCAGGCATCGCAAAGCTGCGAAGACGCGGACTGATGGTCAAGTGCTTGCGTCCCTTCTCGTTCCTTGCGGCGGCCTTGATTGCGGCCGCAGTCTTGGCCGGTTGTTTCCCGTGGGATAGTGGCGAGCCGACACCCGCGCCCTTGCCCGCGCCTACCGCGCCGGTTGGCGGGAGTCCTGCGCCCACGCCGAGCGCTCAATCCAGCGAGGTTGTCACGCCCGGCACACCGGCGGCGGCGCCGACACCCCGGCCGACGGCGATCATCGTTACGCCCCCGGCATCCCGGCCGCTGCCCACCGTGCCGGCGGGCTTGCTGAGCCAGGGCAACGCGCAGGTGGGACGGGAGCTTTTCATAAATAAAGGGTGCATCGCGTGCCACCAAGTGCGGGGCGAAGGCGGCACCACCGGCCCGGCCTTGGACGGCATTGGCAGTCGCGCGCGGCGGCCGACCCTGGCGGGCAGCTTGGACAACACGCCGGAGAACCTGTGGCGCTGGATTACAAACCCGCAGTTGGTCAAGCCCGGCACGCCCATGTCCCCCCAACCGCTCAGTCCCCAAGAGGCCGCCGACCTGGTGGCGTACTTGAGAACCTTGCAGTAACGAATTCAGGCAGGCGGCGCGGATGCGTGCGGCCTGTGGCACGCCGTGAACCGGGGGTGGCCCAACAGCGGTCATCCCTGATGTGACTCAAAGGGGGGCGGAGACTGGTGGCGGGAGAGCCCGTACGCAGCATAGCCGTGCGCTGCCACGCCAAGATCAACCTGACCCTGGACCTGGTGGGCAGGCGCGCCGACGGCTACCACCACGTGCGCACGGTAATGCAGGCTATCGGCCTGGCCGATACGCTGGAGGCGACACCGGCGGCGGAGCTCTCGTTCACGTGTTCGGATCCCGTGTTGTCCACCCCGGACAATCTCGTCTACCGCGCGGCGCGGCTCCTGCAATCCGCATGTGCCGTGCGCGCGGGCGCGTCGCTCCGGCTGGTAAAACGCATTCCCGTGGCGGCCGGTCTGGGCGGGGGCAGCAGCGACGCGGCGGGGACGATCATTGCCCTCAACCGGCTGTGGGACCTGCGGCTGTCACTCGCCGAGAAGCAGGGCCTCGCGGCCCAACTGGGCTCGGACGTGCCGTTCTTCCTCACCGGCGGTACGGCTCTGGCCGTAGGGCGCGGCGAACGCGTCACGCCGCTGCCGCCGCTGCCAACCCACTGGGTGGTACTCGTACTGCCGCCAATCACGCTGAGCACGGCAGCAGTCTACGCTTCTGTTATGCCGTCGGACTACACGTCAGGCGTCGTCACCGCCAATACCGTGGCTGCCGCCCAGCGCGGCACGCTCTCACCACAGGCCCAATGGCACAACGCCCTTGCCCGCCCCGCCCGCGGCCTGGCGCCCGAAATCACGGCGGCAGAAGCGGCCCTGCTTCAGTCCGGCGCAACGTTTGCCCACGTTTCCGGCAGCGGTCCCACGGTCTTTGCCGTCTGCGGAGACAGCCGGAACGCCCAGACGCTCGCCGATCGTCTCCGGCAACGGGGCCGGACCCTTATTCATGCGCCTTTCGTCCAAGCCGGTTGGGCGTGGGACGCAGCCGGCGAGTGAGCGCAATCCGCGGTCGAACCCGCAGCCAAGGTCTTCCTTGCGGCTTGTGTTACATTTGGTGACAAGGAATTCCCGGACTCCGGCCCGCGCACCTACGGCCGGTCCGATCGTCTGGGAATTGGCGTAAACCATCGCCAGCACGTCATGCAGAAGAGATACGATCATATCATCGTCGGCGCGGGTTCGGCGGGCGTAGTCTTAGCGGCGCGCCTGACCGAAGACCCCCGGCGTTCCGTGCTGCTCCTCGAGGCCGGAGCGGACTTTCCCGATCTGGCCCGGGTGCCGGACGTGCTGCTGGATGTCTTCGGTACGAGAGAGTCGGTTTGGGACAGCAAGCACATGTGGAAGTTCCGCGCCCGGGCCACGGACGCGGCCGAGATCGACGTGCCGCGCGGGAAGGTTGTGGGCGGGTCCAGCGCCGTCAACGACGCGCAGTTTCTGCGGGCCATGCCGGGGGACTTCGACCGGTGGGCGTCATGGGGCAACTCGGAGTGGGCATATGCCAAGGTCTTGCCCTACCTGAAAAAACTGGAAGTCGACATAGACTTTGAGGATGATCTCCACGGCGCGGACGGTCCCATGTATTGCCATCGGTATACGCCTGGCGAATGGAGCCGCCAGACGCAGGCGTTCTATGCGGCCTGCCGCGACGCCGGTTTTCCCGATTGCCCCGACCACAATCATCCGGATTCTACGGGTGTGGGACCGTTGACGTTCAACGTCGCGGGCCGCTCGCGGGTGAGCACGGCGCGTGCGTACCTCTGCGATGCGCGCGCGCGTCCGGGGCTGACCATCAGGCCCCGCTGCCACGTCCACCGGATCATCTGGGAGGGCGCGCGGGCGGTGGGTGTACGCGCTGTCAGCAACAATGAGGCGCTTGACGCCTATGGCGACGAGATCATCCTGAGCGCCGGCGCTATCGGCTCGCCCCAAATTCTGGCGCTATCAGGCATAGGACCGGCGGCGCAACTGCAACAGTTTGGCATACCCATGGTGCACGACCTCCCCGGCGTCGGCCGCAATCTCCGCGACCATCCGGACGTGCCCATGGCGTGGCGCACGCGGCCCGGTTTCCGCATATGGACCGACGACATCGCCACGGGCATGGTCACGTTGCGGTTTACCGCCACAGGTTCGCCGTACAAGAACGATTTGGTGGTCTACATGGGCAACTATGCGGCGGAACGGCCCATGCGGGGCTACGACCATCGGAGACCCATCGGCATCGGCGTGAGCCAGTGCCTCTACCTGCCCCTGAGCCAGGGTAAACTCCGCCTCCAATCCGACGACCCTCGGCAGCAGCCGTACCTCGACTTCAACCTGCTCGACGACCCGTTCGACCGTGCCCGGCTCCGCGAGAGTGTCCGGACGTGCGCCAAACTGTTCGAGCATGGGGCGTTTCGCGACATCGTCGCTGAGCGCGTCGCGCCTTCAGACGAAGTCTTGCGGGACAACGACGCCCTGGACGCCTGGATGCGGCGCGAGGTAGTCACCGCCCACCACGTCTCGAGCACCTGCAAGATGGGGCCCGCCAGCGACCCGCTGGCGGTGGTGAATCAGTACGGCAACGTGTATGGCGTGACGGGGCTCCGCGTCTGCGACGCCTCGATCATGCCCGACACCGTGCGGGCGAACCTGAACCATACGGTAATCGCTATGGCGGAAAGAGTGGCGGACTTCATCAAGGCAGGTTGACCGCGGCGTGGGACAGGGCAGGTTGCCCCGCGCCTCTGGCCCAATACCGGGCCACAAAGACAGCGTTGAGGGACTGTGAGGGTTATGCGCGAACTGCGTGTCGCCGCAAGCGTGCTCTTGGCCGGAATTTGCTTCCTATTGACCGCGGTCCAGGCACACGCGTGCTCGTGCGGGAAACTGCCCTCTCCTACCGAGGCGTTGGCGCAGAGCGCCAAGGTGTTTTCCGGCAAGGTCGTGCAGATCAGGGGCGGCGACGGCGGGGCGCGGGAGCCGGCGCTGCTTAGCGGGTACATCGAGGTGGAGTTCGAGGTCTACGCCGTGTGGAAGGGCGAGGCCTATGCCACCATGTTCATCGAAACGGCCTGGTGGAGCGGCAGTTGCGGGGTGGAATTCTATCTGGGCCAGGAGTGGCTGGTGTACTCCTTTGACGGCGTAACCGCGCATCCCTGCGGCCGCACGCGGTACTTGGACTTGGCGCAGGACGACCTCGCCGCGCTGGGTGATGGCACGTCGCCCGCCTTGGGCACGATCGAACCTTTCCGGCAATCCGGCATCCGGATCGAACGGATTGGCGCGGCGGCTCCCCAGGCCGGAGCGGAAGCGCCGGCACCCGAACCCGCGCAGAATGCAGCGCTCGCCTGGCTGAGTCTCGGGCTCCTGCTCGGCGTGGCGCTGGCGGTGCTCGGCCTGGCGCTGCGCGGGACCACACAAGGCGCGCGGGTCTTCTCCACGTTGGCCGGACTCTTGCGGTCCGGGCGGGACGCGCGGCGGCAGCACGGCGACGGGCCGAGGCGCTAACCGCTAGTACCCCGTTGCAGGAATCGCAAGCGGCCATTACGAAAGCGGTGGCTCCCCGTAGCTCCTGCAGCGCCCCGCGCCTACCCGTGAAACGGCTTGCCCGTGCGGCGCAGTTCTTTCGTCACCGCGATCTGGCACGTGACGTAGAAATGTTCGGAGGGGCGGCCCCTGTGGTTGAGGTCGCCGGCGGAGTAGCCGGGGCGCGCGTCGCCGATGGTGCCGACGATGAGGTTGGCGTGCTCGGTGGTGGTGTCGTAGCGGTCGGCAATGAGGCCCACCATGTCGGCCCACGCCGCGCGTACGGCGTCGGTCCAGGTGCGGCCCTGTCCGGCGGTGAGGTATTCCTCGGCGCTCTCGACCACGCCGGTGGTCTCCACCACGGGGCTAGACGTCGAAAAGCCCGGCGAGCGGTCGACGCGGATCGTCACCGCCGTATCGATCTCCACGCCGGTGCCGGTGAGTTCGCCGTCGGACATGCGCGCGTGGGCGTCGGCCAGGGTCAGCAGGCCGCCGGCCTTCTGGGCGCGAATGTGCACAGTGCTGCCAGGTCGCACCGAGTTGAAGTCCATATTGCCGCCGTGGTCGATCTCATACGGGTCCACGGACTCCAACATCACCACGCCGACCATGGGCCGCTCCGGCACCACGAAGTCCGGCGGGAAGTGCACCAGGCCGTCGCGCACGGGGGCGATGAGGCGCACACTGCCCCAGATGGGGCCGCCGTTGCGGTAGAAGCCGTAGGGCCCGCATTCCATATCCAGGATTTCGATGGAGACCCAATCGCCCGGCTCAATGCCCTCGATGTAGAAGGGCCCGCCGGGCCGCGAGTAGCGTGGCGTACCGACTTCCATCACCGCGCCGGGCTTGAGTTCACCCTCGATCTGCAGGTCTTGGTCGTGGCCGCCGACGGTCTCGATGATGACCGTCTCGCCCAGCCGCAGCGTGCCTCTGATCTCTCCGCGCTCAGGATCGTTGGGGCCGGTGTAGTAGGGCGTTCGGGTAAAGCGTCGCATAGGATTTCCCTCGCCTCCGGTATGCTGTCGTTTCTTCGTGCTGAACAACTGGGCGCTAAGGTCAGCTTGCGCCTTCACCGTTCAATTCTATGTCGTGGCGGCATGCACGGCTAGCGACACTGAGCGGAATAGCACGCGGTATTTCGCAAGCCCATTGGCTAGGCGGGTAACGGGGCCGAGCCGGGGCGCCGGCGCGCGCTTGCTTGACACCGGCCAAATTCGCCGCCTATACTTACCGCAATCCAGCGGCGTAGCTAGGAGAGATTGTGCCTTTCGCAAGGGAGCAAGGCCGGCAAGGGTGCACTTGAGACGGGGGCGTGTAGCTCAGCTGGTTAGAGCGCACGGTTCACATCCGTGAGGTCACAGGTTCGAGTCCTGTCACGCCCACCATCGCAGAATGTGCCAGGTCTGCACGGATTGAGGTGCGCAACATGGCTGCAACCAGCGTCAACGAAAACGTCCGCTACGAACCCGATGAGAACCCTCCCCGCTTAGTCACCATTGGTTCCGGCATCCAGGCGGCCATACTCATTCTGGCGCCGATCGTCCTGACCGTGGTGATCGTGTCGCGGATTGCCGGGCAATCCGAAGGCTTCATTGCCTGGGCCGTTTTTGCCGCGCTGCTCATCAGCGGCGCCACAACCATTCTCCAGGCCGTGCGCGTGGGGCGGTTCGGTTCCGGGCACGTGCTCATGATGGGCACGTCGGGCGCGTTCATCGCCGTCTGCGTCGCGGCGCTCCAGCTCGGCGGCCCGGCAACGATGGCGAGCCTGATCGTGATTTCTGCGCTCGTTCAGTTCCTTCTGGCGGCGCGCCTCTCCTGGCTGCGCCGCATCTTCACGCCGGTCGTCACCGGCACCGTGATCATGCTCATCGCGGCCACCGTAATGCCCATCGTCTTTGCTACCTTCGAGGACGTGCCGGTGGGTTCGCCGCAGGCTGCGGCTCCGGTGGCGGCCGTGGTGACGATGGTGATCGTATCGGCGATGGTGGTACGCGCCTCTCCGACGTGGCGGCTGTGGTCGCCGATCATTGCCATTGCCGCGGGTAGTCTCGTGTCGATCCCATACGGAATCTATGATTTTCAGCCGGTGCTGGATGCGCCGTGGATCGGTGTGCCTTTCGACGCATGGCCGGGCTTCGATCTTAGCCCGGGCGTGGAGTTCTGGGGGCTCCTGCCGGCGTTTGTCGTGGTCACTCTCGTCGGCGCAATCGAGACCATCGGAGACGGAGTGGCAATCCAGCGGGTCTCCCGCCGCAATCCGCGCGCCACGGACTTTCGCGTGGTGCAGGGCGCATTGAATGCCGACGGTGTGGGCAATCTGCTGTCGGGGCTGCTTGGCACAGTGCCAAATACTACGTACTCGTCCAGCATCTCCCTTGCCGAGGTCACCGGCGTGGCCGCGCGGCGCGTGGGTGTGGTGATTGGCGTCATCTTCCTAGTTCTGGCGTTCTTCCCGAAAGTCGCGGCCTTGCTCATCGCCATTCCGCCCCCTGTGGCAGCCGCCTACATCACGGTGCTCGTGGTGCTGCTCTTCGTCCAGGGCATGAGAATCGTCATCAACGACGGTATGGACCACCGCAAGGCCATTGTTGTGGGCTTGTCTTTCTGGATCGGCGCGGGCTTCCAAAGCGGCTGGATCTTCCCCGAACTGCTGGGTGAGGGTTTCCTCAAAGTGCTGCTCAGCAACGGCATGACGGCCGGCGCCATCGTGGCGATCATCGTGATGGTCTTCATCGAACTCACCCGTTCGCGGCGCAGGCGGCTGCACGTTGCATTGGAAAATGACGCGCTGCCCAACATCGAGCAATTCCTGCTGGCGGTTGCGGCAAAAGGCGGTTGGAACGACGCATCGGCGGAGCGGCTGACGTCGGCGGGTGAAGAGACGCTGGCAATCCTGCTGCAGGAAAGCGGCGCGGAAGGACCGGACCATGCCCGGCGCCTGACCGTCAACGCCCGCTTGGAGGGCAGCACCGCGGAAGTGGAATTCGTGACGTTCTTGGAGGGCGAAAACGTGGAAGACTCCCTTGCCCACTTGAACGAACTGCCGCCCATGCCCGACGAGCGCGAGGTCTCCTTCCGGCTGCTCTGGCACTATGCCTCAGCCGTCCACCACCAGAAGTACCACGGCATGGACATAATCACGGTGCACGTGGCAGGTTCGCGCTAGCGGACGACGCCATGGCCTGCTTCACGTTTGGCGGGTCGCGGCAAGCGTGTTTGGGCTAGGTCGGGACGCGATTGCGTGAATATGCCCCACCGTTGGGTCGATTGCCTCGGCGCGCAAGCGGGCACTGCCGCGGCGGATTTGCAGCCCCGCCGGTGGCCGTGGCGTGGTGGCGGAACCGGCTGCATTCTGACGACGCGCTTTGGCATCCCGCCGCGCCGGACCTCAGGACTTGATTGCGGCGTCGCTCCCTGGGCCTTCGATGAGTTCTTGTAACGCCGCTTCCTTCACCTGCGCCTGAGACTCAACGTCGAGCTGTTCCGCGGCCTCGATGGCAGCTTGAGCCGCCTGGCTCGCGGCTTCCTGAGGCGACAACCCCAATTGCGGCGCGGACTGCCTGGCGGCTCGGATCGCATGCCTGGCCACGGCGCTAGACCGCAATGGGGTGCTGGTCCCCCCGCTGATGGCGCCAATGACTGCCCCCCGCAGCGCATCCAAGGGATCGGCGCCGGCGTCGTTCACGACCTCGATGGTCTCGCGCACCGCTGCCTGGATAGCTCTGCCGGAACCGACGCCCGCCGAGTAGGCGACAGCGACCGCGCCGTGGGCGGCGCCAACGGCAAGAGTGGTGCCCTGCCTGGCAACCTGGCGCGACCCCCTGCCGGCGCGAGCGATCGCCCGGCTCACACCCGTGCGCACCTGGCGCGCGGTGGCGGGGCCGCGGGCTACGGCTTCGATGGCTTCCCGTGTCGAGGACGCCAACTGGTATGCCGTAACGCTGGCGGCGACGTCCAGCCCGGGAATGCGCGGCAGGTAGCGCAGGCCCGCTATCGGGAACTGGGCGAAGGTGCCCAAGCCCGGCACGACGTTGAGCGAGCGCAGGTTCTCTCGGGTTTGGTTCATGAGCCGGCTCATCACCACGTCGGATTCCACTTCGCCCTCCTCCTTGACCAGCGCCAATACCCCCTGGACGATCAGTCCCAGGAAGAAGGCAATGGCAAAGAGAAAGTCATAGCCGGTCAAGAATACGGCCGGAAAGGTGACAATACGGCTCGGGTCCACCCATTCCACTATGATCTCGAAGTGTCTCACGCTAAAGAAATCGACGAAAGCGCCGCCGAGCAAGGGGCTGATCCCGGCGCCCAGATTTGCCGCCAGCGAGGCGGCGGTCAAGTACGCTGTGGCCTGGCCCGTTGGCGCCAGCTTCATGCGCAACGTGGTGCTGGCAACGTTGATGCCCGCGCTGGCTATGCCGATGAGAGCGTGCAGTAGGATGAGCAGAGGCATCGTCAAGAAATGCACGTCCGGCATGGTGGTAAACGTCCAACCAAAGATGACGAGGAAATAGAGGGAGGAGCAGATCGACAGAATGACCTTGCTGCCAAAGCGATCTGCCAGCGGGCCCCAGACGGGCAAGAAGAACACATTGGATAGCTGGCTCCAGACTCCCAGCGCAACCACGATCAGGAGAGAGAGTTCCAGTTTGGTCAACATGTACACGGTGAAGAACGGCGCCGCCAAAAAGGCGACGAAATTCCAAAGAAAGAGGTACCGGATGAGTTGCGCGTAATTGCCGTCCCGCAGGGGGGCGGAGAGCGTGCGAATCGCTGAGGGCTTTACCCCTGCCACGGGCGCCATGGCTGGTTCCGGAATCCGGGCCATCATGCCCACTGAGCCAAAGCCAAGGAGAATGCTCCCCAAGAGGATGGCGTAGGAGTAGCCGAAGATTACCTCGGACTCAACCACTACGCCCTGCCACCAATCGATGTAGAGCGCAGCCGCCAGACCCGCGATGGCGGCGGTGATCGTTGCGGTGCGCAAGCGCTGAGCGAAGAATCCGCCCATGGCATCGCCCGCGGCGATGTCACGCAGCCAACTGGTCCAGCTCGTATTTACAAAGGCGGTGGCCACACCGCGAACGGCGACGAAGACGAGGAGCAGCGTGACGGCGCCGGCGTTGGGCACGTCTATCAAAAAGGGAATCAGGGCGATGGGCGTCCACGCGGCAAAGGCAATTAAATGCGCAGGCACCGCGATGGCTTTGCGCCTGCGGAAGCGCTCGACCACCACCACGGCCAGTATCTGCACCGGCTGCATGATGAAGGGAATGGCCGTCATGATGCCGATGTGCAGATTTGACGCGCCGAGAATGAGCGCGAATGCCGCCAGAAAGCCGCCGGAAGCCAGGCCGTCCGCCCCGGCAGCCCCGATGGTCTGAAACCTGAGTGCCTTCAGGCCGCTCTGGCGCTGGCGGTCCGTCAGCGTCTCGCTTGGTGCAAGAAAGGGCATAGGTTAGACGAATCTACTGAGACTGCAATCACAACTGCGGGACTTGCGCGGCACGGTAGATCGGTGACGCTCCGGTCCCTGATACATGAATTATACTAGAGCTACGCCAAAGACTTCCCGAGCAGTGCTACAGGAGTCAGCGCCTGGCTGCGGAATATACGTTGCAGAGACCGGATTCGATGGCGGCAGCGCGAGGCATGGCCTGCAGCGCATTGTGGCTGCTTGTCCCGCCGGAGATTCCCAAACGAAGGGTGTATACATGCCGCACACCTCCTTCTACCTCGATCCTAGAGGCGAATTGAGCCGAGAGTTGGACGCTGCCCAACTCCTGTCGCTCGTTGCCGGCGGAGACGGTGTACTGTGGCTTGATATCGATGCGCCGGACGCCAATGACCGGTCGCTGCTCATCGATGGACTGGGGTTTCACCCTATTGCCGTTGAAACGTGTATCGAGCCCGGAACGCACAACGCCCGCATCGAGGACTTCGGCAGCTACCTCTTTCTCAATGCGCGCGGCGTCGACTATACGCAGAAGGGGGACATTCTCCAGACGACAGACCTTGGCATGTTCATCGGACGCACCTACGTCGTCACTGTGCACGACGCTTTCATGCACAGTGTGGAGGCCGTACGCAAGCTCGTGGAGAGTGATGCCAAGCGGCTGATGAGTTCCCCATCCCTGCTGGCGCACGCCCACCTGGATGCCTTGATTCAGGTCATTCGACCGGCTCTGGACCGCATGTCCGACCATGCGGACGCGGTCGAAGATCAAGTAATCGAGAGCCCAAATGAGTCCGCTTTGGCGGCGATTATGACCCTGAAGCGATCGAGCCTCGGCCTCAATCGGGCGTTGTTACCCCAGAGGGAAGTGCTCAGCCGCTTGGGGCGGCGGGAATTCAGTCTCATCGCCGGAGAAGCCGACCTGTATTTTCGCGACCTTTTCGAGGATCTTGTGCGGGTGCAAGGCATGAACGACACCATCCGAGAGCGCGCCGACACCTGTCTCGCCACCTACCTTTCCTCGGTATCGAACCGGCAGAACGAGATCATGAAGGTGCTCTCCATCGTTGCCACCATTTTCATGCCTCTGGGACTGATCGCCGGTATATTCGGCATGAATTTCGAGAATATGCCGGGACTTGACTACCGTTGGGGATACTTTGCTGTCTGGGGCTTGACGCTCTTTGCGTTCGGGCTAACGATTTGGCTGCTCTGGCTCAACCGGTGGATTGCCGCCAGAATTCAAGACTTGAGAAGTAAGCGCCTCGGCAGGTTCATTCCTACGGCTGTGGACCCCGTGCGGCTGACGGCATTCGCCGGCCGCGCTGTCGCCAGAAACCTGCGGCGGCGGAGGCGGTGACCGGTGCGCATCGCATCTGTTGCACTGGCGGATGACCAAGCGCGCAGCTACGGCGAAATTCCCATCGCATTTGCCGTTCGTTCACACTACCGAGTTGAAAAGGCCACGGGTAATTCCGGCGGCTGGCGGCTGCGCGAAGAGCGTGTGGAACCCGCTTATGTCAAAGATTACGACGCTGGCGGCGAGCGGCCCCTGCGGTGGGCAAAGCGATGGGATACCTCGAACTGGCTGGTCTTGGCAGCTAGCGAGAACTCAACTCGGCTAGGCGGCGCCGTCGTCGCCTGGAACACGCCCAGCGTCGACATGCTGGAGGGGCGCACGGACCTGGCGGTGCTGTGGGACCTGCGCGTGCATCCGGGCAATCGCCGCCGGGGCATTGGGACGCGCCTCTTCGACCATGCCGCGGACTGGGCACGCGCCAAAGGGTGCCGGCAGCTCAAGGTCGAGACGCAGAATATCAACGTGCCGGCGTGCGCCTTCTACGCAAAGCACGGCTGCTACCTGGGGGCCGTAAACCCCGGCGCCTACCCGGAATTCCCCGCTGAAATCCAGCTACTGTGGTATCTGAATCTCTGAGATACGGCCAGCGTTGCCTCGTCCGCCGCCGCGTCACGCCGGGAGCGTGATCGTCATCTCCAGGTACTCCCCCTGCACCGAATCGGGCGCAATCGAGCCGCCGTGCTCCCGCACGATGTCGCTCGAAATGCTGAGTCCCAGGCCGGTGCCCTTGGCGGCCGGTTTCGTGGTGAAGAAGGGGTTGAACATCTTTTCGAGTGTTTCCGGTGCGACCCCGACGCCGTTGTCGCGGATGCGTATCTCAATCTCGTCCGCTTTGCGCGCGGTCGTGAGCCAAACGGTTGGGAAATACTGGTCATCCCCCTCTGCCGACAGCATAAGCTGCTTTTCAGCGGTGGCGTAGCACGCGTTGCCGACCATATTCAAGAAGACGCGCCCGAGACTGTCGGGCGCCGCGGCGATCTTCCCCGCGTTCGGGTCGAACTCCTCGCGTATATCCAAGCGAAAGCCCGGATCGAGGGCGCGCGCGCTGTTGTACGCGAGTTGGGCGCGATCGCTGAGTAGTTCGTTCACGTCCACCGCCTGGGTGCTGCCGACTCCTCGGCCCAGCATGAGCATGTCGTGGACAATGCGGTTGGCGCGCTCGCCATGGGAGCGGATACGTTCCAGATTGCCGGCCAGGTCTTGGGAGATATCATCCACGTGCGCGCGTGTGTCTTCAGGCAGCGCGTTGTCGTTGGCCGCCAGCGTCTCTTTCAGTTCGGCGAGCAATTCTGCCGACGCCTCGGAGAAGTTCTGCATGAAATTCAGTGGATTCCTGATCTCGTGCGCGACCCCGGCAGTCAACTCGCCCAGTTCTGCCAGCTTTTGGCGCATGAGGATTCGGTCCTGCGCTTGTTGCAGCTCGCCGAGCACTTTCTCCAGTTCGTCATTCTTGGCTTGAAGATCGTTGGCGAGCTTTGTAGCCAAGTCCAACTGCATGGCTTTGATGGAACGTTGCCGAAGCTGCTCCAGCGCAACGGCCAATTCGGTTATCTCATCTTGGCCTTTTGGCTCTACTTTGTAGTCCAAGTCGCCAGTGCCCATGCGGCGTATCCAGAATTCTAGCGCCACCGAGCGTATCCCGACGCGTATCAGAAGTACCGTCGTGAGAATCAAGAGCGCGGTTGAGAGGATGCCGAGTATGAGCAGCCGGGTGCGTCCGGCGGCGATGGCCTGCCCCGCTTCCGTCAGCGCGCCGCGGACCGAGGCGTGCGTATTCGCGCGCTGCCCGGTGACGGCGGCGGTCAGCGCCTGCGCCCGCTCCTCGTTGGCGGCTAATAGGCGTATCCGGCCCACGCGAAGCTGCGTTGCGCGCCGACTCAACAGGAAGCCGCTCTCGTCCCCCAATCCCGCAGACCTGAGACGCGCGACGAGCGGCGCGATCGCGTCATGTACGGGCAGGTCGGCAAGACCCGCGAGATTGCGCTCCACGCGCGCCATCGCGGCGGCAAAATCATCTTGCGCGCGCTGTATTCGCGCAGCGTCGGCAAGAGTAAGCGCCTCTGCGATGAGCGAGACCGCGCGCGCAGTATCCAAGCGCAAATCAGTAAGGGATTGGTAGCGGCTGAGCGGCTCGTCCAACGAGGGGCTGGGAGGAGCGCCGGCGGCCGTGAGGGCGGTGCGTTCAGCCTGTAGCGCCTGTCCTAGCACGCTATCGAGGCGGACCCCCACGTCGGCAACTTCATCTCGCAGCGCCGCTATGCTTAGCGAGAGCGTGAGGGATTCCAATTGCCGCGCGCGCAGTTCCTGAGCATTGGCCAACAGCGCGTCGGCGTGTGCGCCGATGGGCGGTACGGCAGCGCTCTCAGGGTCAACTCGTTCGAGGGCTGTGTGCAAGAGCGCGTGGCGCTCTGCTGCGCTGGCGTACGCGCGCTCGATGTCTGCCATGGTTGCAGCGGCGGCGAGGCGCGGCGCTGTTCCGGCGAGCACGGCGGCGTGACCGGCAAGCGCGGATGCGGCATCTGCCGCCGGCAAACTGCGTTCGCTCATGCGCCGCACGGGCGCATCGATAGCATTAAGCGATGCCGCGGTCAGGACTATGCCCAGCACACCCAGCACGATGAGCGCCAGCATGCTCACGTTGATCTGGGTGGACTTGCGCTTGGGACTGAGGCGAGAAAGTTTGAAGTCTTGTTCTTCGATAGACATACGTAATCAGGCAAGGCGGGGTGACAGCGCCTATTGCATCTTGTGCCGCGCTAGCGGTCCAGCAGCTTTGGACCGCTACCGGTCCAGCAGCCTTGGACCCTTAGCGGTCCAGCAGCCGCTGCGCGATGTCCTTCGCCTCGTCGAGGTCTTTGGCGAAGTGGCCGGGAGGCACGCGCTGCAGCACGTTGAGCGCGCGCAGAGAGAAGGCGGGTTCGCCAGCGAGACCCATGATGATGCAGTCGGTGTCTTCTGCGATGGCGCTATCGATCATCTGCTCCACCACCAGCGCGGCGCTGTCGTCGATGTAGACGGTCTCGGCAAAGTCCAGGATCACCACCTCGTGATCGCGGATATCCACGCTAATGGTGTTGATGAGCTTATTGGCAGAGGCTACGGAAAAGGTGCCGCGGAGGGCCACCAGTCCCACACGGGCGGAAAACTCGTCTACTTCCTCTGCCGTTTCGTCGTCGTCGAAGAAACTCAGGTCCAGCAGCGGCACGGAAACCACTCTATCGAGCTCTAAGCGCTCGAACTGGCGCGCGCTCGCCATGCCGGCGGCGATCAGGCCGATAGCCACCGCTGTAACGAGATCCACGAAGATGGTGAGCCCCATGGTAATGACCATCACCAAGAGGTGCTCGCGCTGCACGCGGTGGATGCGTGTAATGAAGCGCCAGTCGATGATGTCCCATCCCACCTTCATCAGGATGCCGGCCAACACTGCGTGGGGGATTGACTCCACGTATCTGCCGAGGCCCAGCACCAACGCCAGGAGAATGGCCGCGCGCAGGGCGCCGGAGACTTGAGTCTGCCCGCCCGCGCGGATGTTCACCACCGTTCCCATGGTGGCGCCGGCACCGGGCAGGCCGCCAATGAGGCCGGCGACCAAGTTTCCGATGCCTTGGCCGACCAACTCGCGGTTGGGGTTGTGTCGGGTCCGGGTCATGGCGTCGGCAATCAAGGACGTCAACAGGCTGTCGATGGAGCCGAGCAGCGCCAGGATAAGGGCGGGCTCGATGGCTCTTACCAGAATCCCGGCCGAAAAGGACGGCATCTCGATCTGCGGCAGACCCGTCGGGACATCGCCGATGACGGGCACGTTGGTCAGCCACAGCACGCCCAGCAGCGTACCGGCAACCAAGGCCGCCAACGTAGGCGGAAAGTACCGCCGCAGTTGCTGAGGCCACAATATGCCCACCACGAGCGTCACGGCGGCGATGGCTAGGGCACTGAAATTGATGTTGCCTATCGCGTTCGGCCACGCCCGCACGGCCCCAAGCGGTCCGCCCGTGGCGCCGGGCGCGCCGAGGAACGGCAGCGTCTGCAGGAGCATGATGATGATGCCGATGCCGGACATGAAGCCGGATATCACCGAATACGGCGTAAATGCCACAAAGCGGCCGATCCGCATTACGCCGAGCGCAATCTGAAGCAGGCCGGCCATGATGACGATGGTGAAGGCTTCGGCCAGCGTGTCGGCGTGGGTGGTGACGATGACGGCCATGGCCACGGCCATGGGGCCGGTGGGGCCGGAAATCTGCGATCTGGTGCCGCCAAAGATGGCCGCAAAGAAGCCGACGGCAATTGCGCCGTATATTCCTGCAAGCGCGCCAAGGCCGGACGCCACACCAAAGGCGAGCGAGACAGGCAGCCCCACCACGGCTGCGGTGATGCCGCCGAAAATATCGCCGCGCAGTGTCTGGAAGTTGTACGTCACCTACAAATGTCCGTGCAATCAGTGCCGCAATGAAGCGCCAAAAAGCTCCCTCAGAGCGCGGGCAGCTTGGTCCTACAAGACGAAGCGCGCTGCAGACAGCGGGCCGAGTACCGTGCTGTGAGAAGTATGCTACCACAGTAGTATTGGCAAGTCAGTGCCGTTTGGCGAGGTATGAAACGTCTGCGCGAGAGGCTAACTCAGGGCCCAAAGACACTGACACCGAGTGATTTCACGGCGGGTGCCCGTTTTCGAGAAGGGTTGAGCTCTTGCGCAGCCCATGCCAAGCAAACGCAGCGCGGGTCGCGAAAAAAAGCGCGCGAGTCGCGGTCAATCATGCGTGGCGCATGATTGTGCGCGCGTCGCCAGGCGTTACGCTTGGCCTCCCAAGCGGCGGAGGCCATCGTCGTGTCCGAGGAGCACCACCCTATCGCCGGGTTCCATACCTGTGCTATCGTCCGGCGTGGGTAGCAGTGTGCCGACTTGCTTGCCTAGCGCCAGCACGCGTACGTGGTGCCCGGTATCAAGTCCGGCGATGGTTTCCTCTGCGAGATGGCTGCATAGACGTCGTGTAGGCGGTGTCTAGTGGCCAAGGTTTGTGCTAAGCGAACAACGTGTGCTCGGAACCTACGTCATTACTATTGTGGTTTGGCTTCTGCCTGCCATGGAAGCTCTGGTGCGCAAAGTGAGCGAATCTGTATTGGGATAGCCGACCCCAGTCCAAGTGTAACGGCACTCATTGGGTGAGATTCTGGCTAGTCTCCCTAGATTAGGTCATGAATTGTTCCGGTCGAGATACTTCATCAACTCCCGCAAGAGCTGGTTGTAGAGCCTCTTGAGTTCGTCCAAGTCCTGTCCCTCGTGCTCCCAACGCACTCGTAGCGTCACACTAGAGATTCGCCATTTGCATTGGTGCATGTCAGTGTTGTTTTCTACGCGCAAGTCGATGCTCTCACTTTGCTTTCCTAGGTAATTCCGCAGGCCGGCGGAGAATACAGTAGCTATTGAACCCAAATGATCTGGCACTGTAATCGAGCACAGCCGCGACTGAAAAGATGGCGAGTCCCTGTGGATCACGAACACGATACCCCGTATCGCTTCACCTGCTGTATCGGTTCCGTTGAAGTCTATCGATGCATACGCGTCCCCGAAAGCGTCCGCTATCCGCCAGGTCTTTTCAGTACAGTAGTCGTAGAATGGACTCAACAAATCCGCGACAATTGCCTTTGAGGAATACCCCTGGTTGCCCGTACTGGAGAGTGACTGCTTGAAGAGCGCGATTTCATTGTCGATGTCCTCGATGTCGTCAACCGGCTCGCCACGGGCGGCCTTCAGGTATAAGTCGAGAGCGTATTCGCAGCGCCCGGCAACGTAATCGATGAACTCTGACAGGTCCTCGGTTCTATCAGCTTGCTCCAGCTTGCCCAGGTACTCGTCGCGGTTCTCCCGCCGGATCATCGCCACCGTGTAGCCGTGCTTGATGAGGATCATATTCATCAACAGGCGGGCCATGCGCCCGTTGCCGTCGTCGAAGGGGTGAATGCGCACAAAGCGATAGTGGAAGGTGGCAGCGATGACGATGGGGTGTTCGTCCTCACGCTCCTTGGCGCGGTACCAGTCAATGAGGTCGCTCATCGCCTGCTTCACTTGCTCAGGGGGCGTGAAGAAATAGGTCTCGCCGGTGGACGTCCGGACATTGTTCGGTACCGTTTTGTACTCGCCAAGTGAAATCGAGCGCTCTATCAATCTTCCGTGCGGCGTCTCTGCCTTCGTGGTGTAAGGCTCCTTCAGCAACACGCGGTGAAGATTGCGGATGAAGACCTCGTTCAGTTCCTGCTCTTCGTTGACGGCGGCCTCGATTGCCTTGACCGCGCTGTCGTGTCCCTGGATGTCCAGGTGGTCGCGTAACGGCTTGCCGTGGGCGGTGAGGCCGTGGAGGATGAGGCTGCGTGTCTCGCCAAGAGTGAGCGTGTTGCCTTCAATGGCATTGGAGTGGTAATTCGACTCAAGCCGCAGCTTCTGCTCAACCTGAGCCAGGACAGTTTGCGGCAAAGGTCGCAGGTCGTCGAGTTCTCTCTTGAGCTTGGTGATGTTCTCAAGTGCGTTGACCATCTGACCAGGGCCTATCTCTGTTCAGGGGCTGTCCGCGGAATTCGCTGAGACAAATCGCTTGCAGCCAGCGGGCGTACGGACTTCCAGGTTTCCAGGTAGCCTCCGATGCCTCTGAGGCTCTGTTAGTTCTTTCCACAATAGAGCTTGGGGTTGGGAGCACGACTATGGGAACAAAGGACTCTTGCTGAGAAGGGCGGGAGAACGGGGAGACAATCTGTTGATTCGCGCTAAAGCAAGGGGTTTTCTTGGTCGCATTGCCCAAGAGACAAGGACTACCCGCAGAGGTTCTCTCCGTTGCGGCTGCCGGAGCCGAACAAAGCTGGGCGCAGGTTGCAGACCTGCGCTACCGGAGGCACGTTTCCCAATGGGGCTAAACCCATGGCGCGTTTGGCAATCTGCCATACGGGCGGTGTGTCTCAGGAACAAGCCCCTGTATAGGAGTCACGGAGTCCTGTGACGACCGTCCCAAACCGAACCCAATTGAGGAATTGGGCAAATAGGTTGGCGTTGACTAGGCTGTGTTGACTTTACAGGAACCGGTTCGCCAATGCTCACGAGCAGGCATCATCCCGGTCCGTTTTTCCCGCGAAAGCGGGAATCCAACCCTCCGCAATAACGCGCGCTGTCCCAAGCGGGATACAAGCCCCCGCGATACGCTAGATTCCTCGCTGCGCTCGGAATGACAGCAAATGTCAACGGAGCTTAAGATTCGGATTTCACAATGTGCGCAAAGGACCAATCCTCGTGCGCAAAGCACCCATCCTCGGTGCGCAAAGGACCCTTTCTCGCCAACACCAGCGAGTTCACGCCAGGTCGAAGCGGTCCAGGTTCATCACCTT
Organism: Chloroflexota bacterium; assembly: GCA_022824225.1. Lineage (GTDB taxonomy): Bacteria > Chloroflexota > UBA11872 > VXOZ01 > VXOZ01 > VXOZ01. Next base: position 105,114 of record JAJEAH010000046.1, on the reverse strand, counting down.
GTCCCACGCGTGCACGAAGTCGCGCACGAACGTGCCTTGCGCGTCGTCGCAGCCGTAGACTTCGGCGTATGACCGCAGTTCGGAGTTCGAGCCGAACACCAGGTCTACCCGCGTGCCCGTCCACTTCAGGTCGCCGGACTGGCGGTCGCGGCCTTCGTACACGCCTTCAGCGTCGTCGGAAGCCTGCCACTCGGTGTCCATGTCGAGCAGGTTTACGAAGAAGTCGTTGGTCAACGTGCCCGGCCGTTCGGTCAAGACGCCGTGCTGCGATTGCCCCGTATTCGCGTCCAGGACCCGCAGTCCGCCCACGAGCGCCGTCATCTCCGGCGCGGTGAGCGTCAGCAAGTAGGCACGCTCCACCAGCAATTCCTCAGCGGAGGCTTGGTGGCCGTCCTGCAGGTAGTTGCGGAAGCCGTCGGCAGTGGGTTCCAGCACGGCAAACGACTCGACGTCGGTCCACTCCTGGGTCGCGTCCGTGCGGCCTGGCGCGAACGGGACCTGCACGTCGTGGCCGGCGTTCTTGGCGGCCTGTTCCACGCCCGCGCACCCGGCCAGGACGATCAGGTCGGCCAGAGAGACTTGCTTGCCGCCGGTTTGGGCGCTATTGAACTTCGCCCGTATCTGCTCCAGCGTTTGCAGGACAGCGCTCAATTGCGCCGGGTCGTTGACTGCCCAGTCCTTTTGCGGGGTGAGGCGCACGCGCGCGCCGTTCGCGCCGCCGCGCTTGTCGGTGCCGCGGAACGAGGCTGCTGCCGCCCAGGCGGTTGCGACCAGTTGCGAAACGGTCAGACCGGACGCGAGCACCTGCGCCTTGAGGTCGGCGACATCCTGTGCGTCGACCAAGGGGTGGTCCACCTCGGGCACCGGGTCTTGCCAGAGCAAGGTTTCCTCCGGCACCAGCGGGCCGAGGTAGCGGCTGCGCGGGCCCATGTCGCGGTGGATTAGCTTGAACCACGCCCGGGCGAACGCGTCGTCCAACTCCGCCCGATTCTCCAGGAACCGCTGGGCGATGGGCGCGTAGTCCGGGTCCATGCGCAGCGAGAGGTCCGTGGTGAGCATCATGGGGGCGTGCATTTTGGAGGGATCGTGGGCATCCGGCACGGTGGCCGCTTCCGCCGCGTTCTTGGGCGTATACTGCCACTTGCCGGCCGGGCTTTTGGTCAACTCCCACTCGTGCTTGTGCAGGTTTTCGAAGAAATTGTTGTCCCACTTCACCGGATTGTCGGTCCACGCGCCTTCCAGGCCGCTTGTGAACGCGTCGGCGCCCTTGCCGCTGCCGTGGCCGGACTTCCAGCCAAAGCCCTGTTCCTCGATGCTCGCGCCCTCCGGCTCGGGGCCTACGTCGTCTCCGGGACCGGCGCCGTGCGCCTTGCCGAACGTGTGTCCGCCGGCAATCAGGGCCACCGTCTCTTCATCGTTCATTGCCATGCGGCTGAAGGTCTGGCGGATGAACTTGGCCGCGGCGAGGGGGTCCGGGTTGCCGTTCGGACCTTCCGGGTTCACGTAGATGAGGCCCATGTGGTCGGCGGCCAGCGGTCCCTTGAGTTCGCCGTCGCTCTCGTGGCGCTCGTCGTCGAGCCACACTGTTTCGGCGCCCCAGTACGTCTCGTCGGCTTCCCAGACGTCGGGACGTCCAAAAGCGAAACCAAAGGTCTTGAACCCCATGGATTCCAGGGCGCAATTGCCGGCAAAGATGATGAGGTCCGCCCAGGAAAGCTTGCGGCCGTATTTCTGCTTGATCGGCCAGAGCAGGCGGCGCGCCTTGTCCAGGCTCGCGTTGTCGGGCCAGCTATTGAGGGGCGCGAAGCGTTGGTAACCGGCGCCGCCGCCGCCGCGGCCGTCGCTGATGCGGTACGTGCCCGCGGCGTGCCAGGTCATGCGGATGAAGAGCGGCCCATAGTGGCCGTAATCGGCCGGCCACCAGTCCTGCGAGGTCGTCATGACCGTTTCGATGTCCTGCTTCAGGGCCTCAACGTCGAGACTCTTAAGTTCCTCCGCGTAATCGAAGTCCTCTGCCATGGGATCGGACAGAGGAGAATCTTGCCGCAGGGGCTTCAGGTTCAGTTGATTCGGCCACCAGTCTTGGTTGGTACTCACGGGGACTCTCCTTTCACACGGCGATTGTGTATGGCGCTTCCCTCTGAAATCGTTGTTCATTCCTAATGGCGTGAGCGCATGGGCCAGCGCGCAGAAGCCTCTCTAAACCAACGTCCGTAGGTATCCGTGCACCGGCGCGTGCCGGGTCTATCTCTGGGCACTCAATCCCGTTATTCGGCATGCCCGGTCACGTCCGCCACCTATCTGGCAAGCGCTCCCCACGCAATCCTGCGTTAGTCGCATAGTACCATACCGCTACAGCAGTGTCTGTGCTTGGAAGCACGGAGGGGAAGAGAGCCGGAGGAGAGCTGTGTGAGACTGCGTCCGGCGCGGCAAGGACTGCTTCCTGACCCTGGGAGGCCCGTGCCCAATCCGGGTCGCGCAGGCAAGGAGACCACCCCTCACCCCCGTGTCGACGCGGGGCAGGCTCTAACCCTCTCCCATCGGGAGAGGGACACACAAGCTCGCCCGGCTAGAGGGGCACCCTACTCTAATCCTCGCCCACCGGGCGAGGGAAACGGATCTGCACCGCACGCGGCTGCGTGGTTCGCACCCTCTCCCTGGGGCAAAGGCAAAATCACTCGCGCTTGCAGGTGAGCTACCCAACGATCGCGGTAGGGTCACGACACGTCGTGACCCTACGTGCCGGCGGCGCGCCCGCGCGCCGGAGCGCGCTTTCGCAACCGTTGGTTAGCCGCCTTTCGCGCCGGTGATGTCCCGGCGTTGGAAGAGCAGGAACGTGAGCACGCCGAATACGAGTATATAGCCCGCCAGCACCAGCACGGCGTGAAGCAGTTCAGGCTGCGCCGCGTCGCCGCCGCCGTCTATTGAGACCGAGACCTCACCGTAGCTTGCCTGCAGGACGGCCGTGACATTGGGGCTCAGCAGGTATTCGGAGACCCGTTGGAACCAGGCGAAATTGTTGAGGATAGGCGAGGCAGTTGACTCGACCACGTAGTAGACCACGAAAGCCGTGATGCCGAGGGCCGTGGACGAGGTCAAGACTGTGGCGAGCAGCGCCAGCATGACGTAGGGCAGGAAGCTGTACAGCAAGGTCCCAATCTTGATGGGGACGTCCAGCCATTCTGCCGAGCCCTGCAGCGCAGCGCCTTCTAGGCCAAAGGCGCCAATCGCGAGGCTGCTCAGCGCCACGGAGGCGGCGGCAAGCGCGAGCCCAACCAGCGCCGTGAACATAAGCGCCGCGACCTTGGCGGCGAGGAACTGCCACCGGCCCGTGCCCTTCGTCAGTACCGTGCGCAGCGTGCCCCAGCCGTATTCGCCGCCCAGCGCCGCCGCGGCCATGATGCTTGCGAGAATGAACAACGTGCCCTGCAGCAACGTGAACGCCAACAGGATGCTATTCGGCAACAGAAGCGCGTTGCCGGTAAACCCGCGTACTTCCTCATAGCCTGCGCAGCTTTCGCGGAATTCCTCGATGCTCTCGAGCACTTTCCCGCGCAGTTCCTCTTCGAGGTCCTCTACTTCCGGCGGGATGCGGTCGCCGCGCACGTCCTTGCACGTCCAGTCCGCCGCGAACAGCGTCACCTCTTCGCCTTCGACCTCATCGGACGTGGAGAAGCTGTAATTGGGGGAGAAGGGCTCGGTGCGATGCACCACGTACGCGCCCCACACCGCCGCCTGCATCAGGATTACGACAATGCCCAAGAGCACCCACGGCAGCCAGCGGCGGCGCAGCTTGTGCCATTCCCAAACGGAAAGTCGCAGAATATGGCCCATCATTGCGCTGCACCTTCCTCCGAGGTGATTTCCAGGAAGTAATTCTCCAGCGAGTCTTGGCCGGAGGTCATTTCGGTCAGGTAGATTTCGGCCCGGCTCAAGGCGGCGCTTACTTCCGCCGCGCGCTCCGGCGGCGCGGTGACGAACACCGTTCCGTTGTCGATTTTTGCATCTTCAACCCAGTCCAGCGCCGCCAAAACCGTAGCAGCCTGTGCGTTATCGGTAGTACGCAGGCGAATGCGGCCGCGTCCTTTGAGCAGTTCCGCCACCGACCCCTGCGCGATCAGCTTGCCCTTGGAGAGAATCACCACGCTGTCGCAGACCTGCTCGACCTCGTTGAGCAGGTGGCTGGAAAGGAAGACCGTGCGGTCTTCCGTACCCAGGCTGCGGATGAGTTCGCGCATCTCGGCCATGCCGGCGGGGTCCATTCCGTTAGTGGGCTCATCCAAGAAGAGCAATTCCGGATCGCCCAGCAGCGCGTAGGCCAGACCAAGCCGCTGCTTCATGCCCAGGGAATAGGTGTGGAAGCCGTCGTTGCCGCGGTCGGCCAGGCCGACCTGCTCGAGCAGATCGTCGAGTTCCCGCGCTGTTCCTCTTCCCAAGATGCCTTGGAAATAAGCAAGGTTTTGGCGTCCTGTAAGGTACGGGTAGAACGTCGGTGTCTCCACGATGGCGCCAACGCGACGCAGCGATGCCTGACGATCGCTCCGCGACCCAAATAGGCTGAAGCTGCCTGAGGTCGGTCGCACCAGACCCAGCAGCATGCCCATGGTCGTGGTCTTGCCGGAGCCGTTGGGCCCCAACAAACCGAACACATGACCGCGCGGTACGGTCAACGACAGACCGTCCACCGCGAGGATCTTGCCGTATCTCTTGGTCAATCCTTCGGTTTGAATGACAGGATTAGTGTCCATTAGGGATATCCTTCCCAGTTTCTGCCATTGGCGTTGCTGCGCATGTGACAAATGTGGTCACTGACGTTAAGCGATTCACCATGCTTGCCCCTCAACTAACAGTTGCGAATTCACTCCTAATCAGGAGTATAAATCATAGCTTCATCATCTACAACTTTAAAAATTGTTAAGCTGTACTAAACAACGGGAATATAATGTGAGACTATCAACAGAACGTCTAGAGATGGCTCGTATGAGCGTATCAGCGGTCCCTATTGAGGAAGTGCCGGATACGGCTGCGCGGAAGCGGTGCATTTCTAACAGGTCCGCGATTATCTTTTGTCTGATGGACGGGTGGACTTGGTGGTGGGACCAAAGTTTCTTAAGTGCCGGCTACCCGCTGTAAGAGTGTATTACCAGCGGGCAGTTGAAGCTGCTCATGGCATCGAGATGCGACCTTCACGGCACCCAAGTTTTGTTAGGGATGGAAGAGGATGTATCAGTGCATTGTTCATACTCACAAGTGAAAATGGCTCGCGACGAAGAGCACCAACATACTTAGCAAGGAGATGCGGGATGCAGTGCGAGTGGCTAAACTTATGGTAAGAATGGGTGGATGGTGAGCCGTGTATCTATTGTGGATCGGGCCGATGGGCTGTCATTCCGAGTCACGGTAAGTCGAGGCGTGAACTAGCGACTGGGAGGACTTAGATTGAATCTTCGATTGCCGCATCTACTCGTATTGGTAGTCATGGTTGCCCTGCTTGCTGGCGTCATGTTAGCCAGTTGCGGAGGTGACGAAGAGCCCAAAGAAGACATACCCAGGCCGACAGCAGCGCCTATGCAAGAGAGCCCGCAACCGACGGCAGCACCAACACAAGAGAGGCCCCAGCCAACCGCAGTGCCTACCGCCGAAGTGGTCCAACCTACTGCCGCACCCACGCAACCCACGGTCGTGCCGACTGCCCCGCCGACCACTACGCGCATGACTCTCGATGAGTACGTGGCGCATTGTAGCGAGGAACATATCGTTGGAGTTTCAGAGGGCGAAGAGGATCTTACCTTTGGGCAGTTGCTGGAAGCCACGGAGGAAGCCATTGAGTTCTTGAATGCGTTGGAACCGCCAATTGAGGTTGCCGCCTGGCACGTTACGCTCGTGATCTTCCAGACTGACTTCAAGATACTACTACTGGAATACGGGACGCAGCGAGATGCCATACCGTCGGACGAGTTCTTCCTAAACGAGTATCTTCCCCTTGTTGAGAAGTCAGTCGCCAGAATCATTAGAGATGCCAAGGGCATGTCACCGGACACTCGTGACCGGTTGATAGCGGCCGACTGCCTTGACGAGGAAATTCTCAATCTTGTAGTAGCCGAGGAGGTCCCCGCCACACCGCTGGTGCTAGGAGAGAGCGTGGAAGCAGTGGTGACCGAGGCGGGAGAGTACCACAGCTATTCGTTCGAAGCTGAGCAGGGAGTAAGCTATCGCGTAACCATGGTCAGAGAAACGCTGCCCGATTTCGCGTTGGCCTGGCCATATGCCAGCGGCAGGTTTCCTCGCCGGATCTCATCCGTACAGACAGAAGGAGACTGGGTTGAGTACTGGGAGGCCCCGGCAGCAGGCACGTATGTGGTTGATGTTGCGGGCGGAGCGGAAAACAGCACCGGCTCATACACTCTCACCGTTTCAGTCGTCCGCCGTCTCGGCATTCCGGCAAACGTGAAATACGCTTGGGATGGGGCGACGATTGTAGTCAGTTGGGACGCGGTGGACGGGGCGGACTACTACAAGGTGTACTACGATGACTTCTCCGACGATGGGTGCCAATTTGACAGCGATGGCATTCTGAGGGTCTGCGATGAAATTGCGACCGACGTGGCCGAGACCACGTTCGTGCACACTGAGCCTGAGAGGAATAACTACTACTGGGTCACTGCCTGCAATAGCGAAGGGTGTTCAAAAATAGACTCCGACAATCCGGCCCGGTATTTCGGGTGGGCGGCCCATCCCGCCGCCGCCGCCTTAGTCGCGCTCTACGACGGCACTGACGGCGATAATTGGTGGTCTAACACTTATTGGTTTAGCGATAAGCCGTTAGATCAATGGTACGGGGTGAAGACCAACAGCGACGGGCAAGTCACCCGCTTGTGCCTCGCTGCGAACAACCTGAAAGGGGAGATTCCAATAGAGCTGGGAGCCCTTTCCAATCTCATTGAGTTAGACTTGTCTTTCAATCCGTTGAGCGGGACTATACCGGCTGAATTGGGCAGTCTCTTCCGTTTGGAATCGTTGCACCTGCGTGGTATGGGACTCGTCGGTAACAGAGACCATTCCGATTATATGTTTGGGTTGGACGGTCTGGATCGTTTCGAGAGTCTTAGAGACCAATCGGATCAGTTGTCTACATGTTGGATTAAGAGGCATTCGAGATTGGCTAAATTACTAACTACCGATGCTAGTGAGGACACGTACGGTAGAATCACTCTTTTGCAGGAAAGTCTCAATCGTAGTCTGGCGTCACACGGTGTTGCCCCGGTGCAGTTCGGTCCTTCACGGGAACGGCTCGGTTTACCAGAGGAAGGGTGGAGAGAAATCGCATTGAGCGGAGCGATACCGCCTGCGCTCGGCAAGCTCAGCAATCTTAAGACCCTGGACCTTTCCTGGAATTATCTGAATGGTGAGATTCCGGAAGAATTGAGCAATCTGGCACAATTGGAACGATTATATCTCGGTGGAAACCAGTTGACAGGGTCTTTGCCAGCAGGGATTGTTGGTCTCTCTGAGTTGGCCCACCTGGTGCTGACGGACAATGAGCTATCCGGGGAAGTGCCGGCAGGGCTCGGGCAACTCACAAATCTATCGATCCTCAGGCTGGACCAAAACCAGTTCAGCGGGGAGATTCCGCCAGCGCTCGGCGAACTTGCTCATCTGGAGGAACTTGATCTCAGCGAGAACATGCTTTCTGGCGAAATCCCCTCCCAACTCGGATATCTGCCTCGGCTCAAAGACCTTTTCCTTTACGACAACCGGTTGAGCGGTGCGATTCCACCAGAATTTGGTGCTCTTGCCAGCCTGGAATCGTTAGAGCTACAGAGCAATCGGTTGAGCGGGCCGATTCCGTCTGAATTGGGAGACCTGGGGAATCTGCAAGTACTAGCCCTAAACACTAACCAGCTAAATGGAAAAATCCCCGTTGAATTAGGCGACCTTGGAAGTTTGCAAGTACTGTTACTACACGAGAATGAACTAGAGGGAGACATTCCGCTGGAGTTGGGAAATCTCACCCAACTGTATGTGCTTGCTCTGCACGACAACCAGCTTACCGGAGGCCCGCTGGAGGCGCTGCTGGCCGACCTCGAGAATTTGGCGGCGGTCACTGTATGTGAACTCAACCACTTTTCGTGTGACATTGTAGGGTTAGTTGGTGAGGCTGTAAGGGTTGGTGTAGATGCCGTATTCGGGCCAAATGGTGTGTTAGGCCATGTCTTGGGAGGGTTTGGCATTGCGGTGGGCGCCTTTCTAGGAGGACTTGGTAGCTTCTTTGGCTTCTAATTGGTCGGGGTCTCCGTGCCGTCTTGTAGCGTTGCAGACATGAGTGCGCGTGAAGAGCATGAGAGAGCCTGCAGCAGTCTGTCACTCCCTCTGTGTAGGCTGCAATCCCAGCGGCGGCGTATAAGCACCTAGCGGTTGCACGCGGCCTACCTGCCAGGGGCTTGCGAACAAACACTTGGGGTTGCTGGGTCCCATGCCTGCGTCGCCGCGTCGCTCGAAGGCGGGACTATCCCCTACGCAGGGCTCTGCCCGGCCGCGCGCCGGTGGGAGCGCCGTTCGCGATGACGGGCGTGCCGTTGACGAGCACGTGCTCGATGCCGGTTGGAAACTGGCGAGGGTCGTCAAACGTGGAGCGGTCGATGACCGTTGCGGAGTCGAACACTACGATGTCGGCGGCCATGCCGGTGCGGATGATGCCGCGGTCGGACAAGCCGAAGCGCTGCGCCGGGTAGCCGGTGAAACGCCGGACGGCGTCTTCCAGCGTGAAGAGGCCGAGTTCGCGGGCATAGTGGCCGAGGAAACGCGGGTACGTGCCGTAGGCGCGGGGATGGGGCGAACTGCCCATCATGATGGCGTCGGTTGACCCCATGTGCGCAGGATGCTGGATGATGGCCTGCACGTCGGCCTCGTTGCCAAAGTGGAACGTGAAGCCGATGTCCAAAGCGGCTTCATCCAGCAGCCGCAGCAGCAGCGCGTCGGGGGCCTCGTCGACTTCGTCCGCCACGTCCGCCAGGCGGCGGCCCTCCCATTGGCGGTAATGCTCCAGGCCGATGTGCGTAATCTGCATGCGCGCGTAGAAGTCCCGCTCCCGGCCCTCGATTTCGTCGAGAATTTGCGCCATGACGTTGGGCGAGCGCACGCGCTTCAGCATGGCGCTTGGGCCGTCGGCGCCCATCCAGAGCGGCAGCACGAACATGCCGGTGGTCGAGCCCGCGGGATAGCAATAGGCGTCGAAGGTTACGTCCAAGCCCTCGGCGCGCGCTGAATCCACGAGCGCCAACCGCTGGCTGCTCAACCCCCAGGTCTCCTTGCCGGAGATCAAATAGTGGGCGATGTGCACCGGAATATCGGCTTGGCGCGCAACGTCCAGCGTTTCGTGCACGGGGTCCAAGAACTGATCGCCCAGGTGGTAGCGCATGTGGGTGTTGTACACGCCGCCGTACGCGGCCACGGCTTTGCTGATGGCGACGAGTTCCTCCAACCCGCAGAACACGTGCGGGTGGTACGAGAGGCCGGTGGCAAAGCCCACGCAGCCCTGCTCCATTGCTTCCGCGGCCAGGCGCGCCATCTGCTGTAGTTCGTCTTCGTGAGCGGGGCAATTCTCCCAGCCGAGCACGGCCAACCGCAGCGCGTTGTGGGGCACCTGGTAGGCGACGTTTACGGCGACGTTTCCGTCAAAGCGGTCCAGGTATTCGGGAATGGTCCGCCACGGTTCCACGTCTGCGGGCAGGCCGCCGTTGATGGCGTGGTAGAGCTGGGCGGTCTCGCGCAGGTGCCTGGGGGACATGGGCGCGTAGCCGATGCCGTCGGAACCGAGAATCTCGGTGGTGATCCCCTGGGCGACTTTGGGCGTGTGGTCCGGCTCGCGCAGCAGAATGAGGTCGGAGTGGTTGTGGACGTCGATGAAGCCGGGACAAATTGTCTTTCCCGTAGCATCGATCTCGGACTCCGCCGTGCAAGAATCCAAGCGTCCCACGGCGGCGATGCGCCCTTGGCTGATGCCCACGTCGGCCCGGAACCACGGGTTGCCGAGGCCGTCGACGACACGGCCGTTACGAATGAGGAGGTCGAAAGTCATGAATAATACCCTGTGTAGAACTGCCCTTCGACAGGCTCAGGGCCTGCCCCGTACTTGATACGGGGGCGAACGGAAAAGGCAACGCTCCGTTCGTGCTGAGCTTGTCGAAGCACAAATAGCACGTCAAGCTGGTCAAGCCGAATTATGAGATAGCTACTGGTCATTTCGAATTGCTACGACCTTGAGGCTTCTCTAAGCAGAACAAACGCACTACGCCCGCGAGAGCGGCTGCTCTGTCTCCATTTCTGCCTCATGCAATCCCTCGAGAAAAACCGCGTCCCGCATCACCAGGTCACGTGCAAAAGGCTTGAGACTGCTCTCGGTTATCACGTCCACTTTCCGCTGAAAGTGATCTTTCAGAAAGTCCTGAAGACCGAAGAAGTTGTCAAGCGTGATGTGCCCATGCGGAATGTCTACAACAATGTCGATATCGCTGTCGGCGTAAGCAGTATTGCGGGCGACCGAACCAAAGACCGCAATGTGCCGCACGCCAAACCTGCGCAGCGTCGCGCGGACCTTGAAGAGCTCCTCCAGGACGTATTCTCGCGTAGGAGCTATGGCGCGTTGCCCAGGCACACGGACTCGGTTGGCGTTCTCTTGGCCGAGCACGTCATCTTCCACAAGGTCGCTTGATCCTCGCTGCCAAGCCGTAGCGCGGGGGCTTGTCCCCCGCTCCTTGGCGCGTTTGGTAGGCGTCGCCTTGGGCAAGGTGCTCAGTAAGTGTTCTAGCTCTGCAAGAAGATGCGGCGCATGTTCCGTTGCCGCTTGCCAGACGATCTTGTTATCCTCAGGCACGTTCCCATAGGTCAAGTGGTTGCGCATGTCAGCGATTTGCCGCCAGGGAATCTCTGGGTGCTGCGCTTTGAGGCCGCTCGAGACATGGTGGGCCGCCCCGCCAGCGAGTCCAATGAGTCTCTCTGTAGCGGCGCGCAAGACAAAGTTCTCTGCCGCAGTGTACTGCTCCAAAGACGTGTCGGAAACCAGGGCTACTGCCTTCTTTGCAGCATCGACCATGTGGAGCAAGCGCACCCGATCTTCATCCGTCATCTTGCGGGGTCACTCTCATTTGTAATAGCCGGAGACGTGTGCATACCTCTAGTTCAAGCATACCATCAGGTTCCACCCCACGCTGCTAAGGCACGGCAAAACTACGGCAAATACCGCTTCGGAAACTTCGCAACCACCGTGTAGTTCGGGTCGACGACGTTCCCCACCCGCGTGCGGCCGACTTGAGACACCACCTGGAAGGCTTCCCACTGATCGAAGCCGTAGTCGCTGGCGAGCCAGCGGATGAGTTCCACGTGGGCGATGCGGTAGGCGTCCATGAGCGGGCGGGCGTTGCCGGCCACCATGAGCCACTCGTCGTCCTCGAAACGCGGCCAGTCGATGGGATCGCCGCCCTTGCAGACCTCCACCTCCACTTCCACCTCGGCCGTCGTTTCCAGCGCCACGCCGCAGAGTTCGCCGTCGCCTTGCGCGGCGTGCACGTCGGCGAATTGCAGGTACGCGCCTTTCACGAACACCGGCAAGTACACCGTCGTCCCCGGCTGGGTTTCCACGCAGTCCATGTTGCCGCCGTGATTGCCGGAGGAGAGCGTATTGATGTGCTCGCCAAAGCGCGGCGCCACGCCAATGCAGCCCAGGAAGGGGTGGCACGGGATCGTGATGCTGCCCAACGTGCTGGCAGGCAGGTCCAGCGTGGCCGTGCCGTTGGCGTGATCAAGCTCCCAATGGAAGTATTTCTGCGGCAGCGGTGCGTTGAGACCCGTGGGGCCGGCGGGATAGTCCTCCACGCCCAGATTGCCGAAACCGGGATTGAAGCGGGAAAACGCCCAATCGCGGTTCAAGTCCACGCGCAGAATGCGGACGCACAGGATGTCGCCCACTTCCGCTTCCTCCACGTAGTAGGGGCCGACCTGCGGATTAGAGTAGCGCAGTTCGGTGTCGGGCAAGGTGTGCCGTTGCTCCGGCGGAAGCTGGTCGCCGTTGCGGTCCCAACTACCGGCGTCCGCCGTCGGCACGATGACCCGGTCGCCGGAATTGAGGCGCAGCGCCGGTTCGTGGGGGCCAAACGTGTAGTAGTAGATGCTCGGTTCGTGGCGGTGTACGGTAGCCATGGCACGCACCTTTCTTGTGGCTTGGGGAGCTAGCCGCCCATGTGGCGGTATTCGTTGACGTCTATTTCAACCGCAACCAGCACCGGTTCGTTTAGGGACAACGCTTCCCGCAGCGCGGCGGCGCAGTCCGCTTCGTGCCGCACGTGCACGGCAGGCAAGCCGAACGCTGCGGCCAGCGCCATGTAGTCCGTGTGGCCAAAGTCGTTTTCCCGCCCCTCATAGCCGCGTTCCTCCGACTTCATGCGGATCAGGGCCAGAGTGGAGTCTACAAAGACGACAATGACGAACGGAGTCTCGCTGGCCGGGGCCAGGCGCTTGACGGTCTCAAGTTCACCGGCATACATTAACAGGCCGCCGTCGCCGGTTACGCAGACCACCGGCCGCGCGGGATCGGCGAGCTTGGCCGCCAGGGCCGCCGGCACGCCGAAGCCCATGGTGGAAAGGCCGTTGGAGACCAGAAACGTCTGGGGCTGCGTGCTCTGCCACCACTGGCACGCCAGCAGTTTGTGGGAGCCCACGTCGCAGGCGAACACCGTATCCGGCGGCGTCAGTTCGCGAAGTGTGGATAGCACAACCTGGGGCGCAACTCCTGCCGCCGACTGAGATTGAGCGCCCTGGTTCGAATGCCCCGGCGCGAGGCGCTGCCGGATTTGGGCGCGGCCCGCCGCCGCCGCCCGCGGCCCCCAATCACCGTGATGGGTAAGCTCCGGCGTTAGGAGGCGCACCGTGGCTTCCAAATCACCGACGAGCACGTAATCGGCCCCGAAGGCGGAATCGACTTCCGTATGCGGGTGGATGGCAATGGTGGTGGCCTCCGTCTGCCAGGGATGGATGAAGTCGGAGCCGTCTAGCCCAACCGCCAGGATACAGTCGGCTTGGTCGAGAAACTCATCCACCAGCGCATAACCGTACACGCTGTGAATGCCGGCGAAGAGCGGATGATCCTCCGGAAAGACGCCCTTGCTCATGGGCATGTTGACCACCGGCGCGCCCCATTGTTCCGCCAAGGCGACGATAGTTTCCTGCTGCAGGCGGTGGTTGGCTTCCAGTCCCAGCACGATCACCGGCGCGTCGCAGGTGGCCAGGCGGGCCAGGGCGGTGCGGGGCGCCGGCGCGGCGTCCATGATGCCCAGGGGGCGCGCCGCGGTATGCGACGGCGCCGCCGCGGCCAGCGTCTGCCGCGCCACGGCTGCCGGCAAGGCCAGATGCACCGGCCCGGGCCGGCCCTGGGCTGCCACCGCCCAGGCATAGGCCAGGGCATCCGCCACGTTCGCGGCAGTGAGTCTCGCGTTCCACTTCGTGATGGGCCGCAGCAAGTCCAGAAGCGGCGCGTTCTGGTGGGTGGCGAACTCCACCGTGGGGTCTTCGAAATCGGCAGTGACGACGATCAGGGGCAGCCGTGCCAGGTACGCGTCGGCCACGGCGTTCACGATGTTCGTGGCGCCGGGGCCTAAGGTCGTCAAGAAGACCGCCGGCGCACCGGTCAGATAGGCCGTATTTTGGGCCAGAAAGGCGGCGGTATTCTCGTGATGGACAAGCTGGAAGTCGATGTCTTCGGCGTAGCAGGCATTGATGAGGTCCACGTTTTCGCCGCCGGTCACGCCCCAGAAGCGCTGAATGCCCTGCTGGCGGAGAAACCGGGCCACAAACGCCGCGACGGTGAGGTTGGATTCCTGAACGGGAGCAGCCATGGGGATGCGCGCAATGGTGATAGGATAGTACGTGAGGTCTCTCCCTAGCTTGCGCGTCGCTCTATCCCTTGTCAACTTGCGCGGGAGAGCGCCGCGTTCACTTGAGCGGCGCCAAGCAAGCCAGTACTATAGCTCTACAACCGCAGAGCATTTAAGGAGTTCAATCGATGCGTGTCGTCTTGCTCAAGAATGTGCCGAACGTGGGCCAGGCCGGTGAAGTGAAGGACGTTGCCGACGGCCACGCCCGCAATTTCCTCATTCCCCGCGGTTTCGCGGAGAAGGCGACCAAGGGCTCTGAGCGCCTGTGGGAAGAGCAGAAAGCGGCCGTGACACGGCGGTCTGAGACCGAGCGGCAGACCGCAGCCGAAACCGCGGCCAAGCTGAGCGGCTCAACCGTCGTCGTGACGGCGCGAGTGGGCGAACAGGACCGGCTCTACGGCTCGGTGACTAGCCAGCAAATCGCCGACGCCATCCAGGAGCAGATCGGCATCGAGATCGATCGGCACTCCCTGGAACTGGACCAAGCGATCCGCGACCTGGGCACGTACACGGTCTCGATAAAGCTCGGATACGCCGTGGAAGCGGCACTTTCGGTGGAAGTGCAAGCAGAGGAAGCGTAAGTGGCGACCGACCCCGTCGCAAATGCCGGTGTGGAGCGTCTGCCGCCGCAGAATATCGAAGCGGAACAGGCTGTGCTGGGCAGCATGCTCATCGACCCCGAGGCCATCGAGCGGGTTGCGCAGTTCCTGCAGCCGGAGGACTTCTATCGCGAGGCGCACCAGCATATCTTTCAGGCGGGGCTAGCCCTCTACGAGCGCCGCGAGCCCACGGATTTCGTGACCATCTGCGACGAACTGAATCGCATGTCGCGCATCGAAGAGGTCGGCAACGAGACCTACATCGCGTCGCTGGCGAATATGATGCCGACATCCGTGCACGCGGAATACTACGGGCACATCGTGGAGCGGCTGGCGGTGATGCGGCGCATCATAAGCGCAGCCAGCGAAGTGGCGGCGATTGGCTACGATACCCAGCTTGAGGTGGAGGACGCGCTGGACAAGGTCGAGCAGGTGCTCTTCAATCTCGCCCGGCACGCGGCGGACCAGGACTTCGTGCACATTCGCCCGGTGGTGGACGAGTACTGGGAGAAGCTCACCGGCGCCCGTTTAGGCGAACAGGCCGCGCCCGGCATCCGCTCGGGTTTCCGCGCCCTGGACCGCATGACCGCCGGCCTGCAACGGTCGGACCTGATCATCGTTGCCGGCAGACCCTCCACCGGCAAGACGACGCTGGCGCTCAATATTGCCAGCAGCCTCGCGATCCTGGAACCCCACGTGCCAGTTGGGATATTCAGTTTGGAAATGTCCGCCGAGCAACTGGCCCAGCGGTTCCTGTGCATGCTGGCGCGGGTGGATTCCCACCGCCTGCGCTTGGGGGAACTGAGCGACCAGGAGTGGGAGCACCTGGGCAGCATGGTGGGTGCGCTGACGGAAGCGCCAATCTACGTGGACGATAGCGGCTTTCTCAACGCCATGGACCTGCGCACCAAGGCGCGGCGCCTGCAGGCGCGGGCGAACATCGGCTTGCTGGTCGTGGACTACCTGCAACTCATTCAAGGCCGCCGGGGCGGCGAAAACCGCGTGCAGGAGATTTCGGAGATCTCCCGTTCGCTCAAGGCCCTCGCCCGCGAACTCAACATCCCAATCATTGCCCTCTCGCAGCTTTCCCGCGCCGTGGAACAGCGCGAGAACCACCGGCCCATGCTCTCCGACCTCAGGGAGTCGGGCGCGCTGGAGCAGGACGCGGACTTGGTAATGTTCATCTACCGCGACGAACTCTATGATGAGGATTCCCCGCGCAAGGGCGAAGCGGACATCATCGTGGCCAAGCACCGCAACGGCCCCACGGGCACGATAACGCTGGACTATCTGGACCAGTATTTTGCGTTCGAAGACAGGCCTGACTCCGGCTCGACCAACGGCGCGCCGTTCTAGGCGGTCGCTCATGGCGTAGCACACGCCCTGCCCGGCGGGACGAACACGGGCCGCGTGGGGTTGGCATTGACGGCCGTGCCCCCGCTGCAGACGGGCATCTCGTCGGAGTTGGCGTGCGCCTTGCAGTGAGAATGGAGATTTACCATGGCATCCCTCCGCATTGGGTTGGCGCCGTTGAAACGACCGGACTCCGTGCTGCACGGCGTGGAGAAGATCGACGCGGTCCTGGCTGAGTGCGCGACTGCCCAGGTCGCCATCGTTTGCTTTCCGGAGGCCTACTTGCCCGGTTTGCGCGGGGGACTGTTCGAATTGCCGCCGGTGGACCAACCCACCATGGTAGATGCGCTGCGGCGCTTGCGCGCGGCCTGCCGCGCCCATGGCGTGGCCGCCATAGTCGGGCTGGAGTGGTTGAGCGACTTGGGACTGGAAAACCGCGCCGTGGTAATCTCGGCCGCCGGACGCGTGCTCGGCCACCAGACGAAGAATCAGATTACGCCCGGCGGGGAATCCCGCAACTACGTGCCGGACGGCAAACGGCGGGTCTTCCGCACTGCGGGAACCGTTTTCGGCATCTGCATCTGCCACGAGGGGTGGCGCTACCCGGAAACGGTGCGCTGGGCCGCCGCGCGGGGCGCCCGCATCGTCTTCCAACCCCAGGTGACCGGGAGCGATACCCGCGGACGCTCGCTGACGGCCTGGGGCGAGTCCTTCTACGAGAAGGCCATGCAGTGCCGCGCCGAGGAGAACTCCGTGTATTTCGTTAGCGTCAACCAGGCCATGCGCTATCAGAACTCGGCTACGAGCCTCATCGACCCCAAGGGCAACCTGCTGGCCCACGTGCCCTACGGCCGGGAAGACCTCCTCATCGCCGACCTGGACCTGAGCAAAGCCACCCGCTTCTACGCCAAGCGGTACAATCCTGACTGGTATCCGGACTGAGTACTGTTGCTCTAGAAGCGGCGCTGGTCCGCTGGGCGGATTCCGCCGTGGGAAGTGGATAGATGGATAGGTCACGCAATCAGTTTACGCCGGACTATGCGGTTGCCCCGGGGTGGGTCCTGGCGGAATACCTTGAGACCCAGAGCATGACGGCAGCGGCCCTTGCCCGTCAAGCTGGGCTTACCGCGGAGATTGTTGCCGGCATCCTGGCCGGGGAAGCGGCGCTCACGCCCGAGGCTGCGCGCAAGTTCGAGCATGTGCTCGGTCTGGACGCTGCCGCCTGGCTGCGTATGGAAGCCGAATACCGGATTCGCCGGGCGCAAACGGCCGAGTAGGACCCCATTCACGCAAGACCGGCGGCAGCGGCGCGACGACCTCACTTGGCTAGACTTTGCGGATACTCGATGCCTCTTCGTGCCAAAACGCCGAACCGGCTCGCCGCCTTCGTCACAGACGCCGCCTTCGTCAATGACGCCGAGTCTCAGGCGTTTGCACGGGGGTTTGCTGTTCTTCAATTCCTCAGGGCTATAGAAAGAGCGTTCGGCAAAGACAACATTGAGCGTAAGGTCGCGCGCAACCCCTCGTAGCAGGACCATCCGGCGCGGAGTGATGATGGATTCCCGCGTGCGTGGGAGAGAATCAGTCTGCCCCGCCATGTCGTGCTCGCAATCACTGGATTCCCGCGTGCGTGGGAATGACGGGCCCTCACCAAGCCCAGCGAGGGACAAGCCGCAGCGTAATCCAGAGGAAAGCGAGACAGGTTCCGTCATTCCCGTGAAAACGGGAATCCATCTTGTCTGGCAGGGCGTCCCACCAAGCCGAGAGGGGGAAACCTGGATAGGTTCCCGCGTGCGCGGGAGAGAATCAGTCTGCCCCGCCATGTCGTGCTCGCAATCACTGGATTCCCGCGTGCGCGGGAATGACGGCGAAATGTCAATACTACTTAGGCGATGCGGAAAGTGAGAGGCGACGCGGACATCGTGGGTTAGTTTACGTTGCATTCACCCGCGAAGTGACGCCGGACCGGCCGCCTCAGAGGTTGGGGCGGCGGCAGAGCGCGGCAAGCCGGCGGCGGTGAGAATCTGCTCTTCCCGCGCGCGCATGTCGGCAAACGTGGTTTCTGCGGCGTGAGTGTGCCCCAGCAAGTGCAAAAAGCCGTGAACGAACAGATAGCCTAACTCGCGTTCCGCGCTATGGCCGTAGGCTGCGGCCTGAGCCTGGGCGCGCGGCAGCGAAATCGCAACGTCTCCTAAATACTCGCCCCCGCCCTCCGGTAGCGCAGGTCTGCAGCCTGCGATCTCAGAGCGGCAGTCCTTCACAGTGGGCCCATCGTCGTCCGATGGCGCAGGATTGTGGCCTGCTACCCTCGACCGGTCGCCCTGCTTAGGACCTTCATTGCCCCCCGGTAGCGCAGGTTTGCAACCTGTGTCTTCCCATCCTGCGCCGGGCTCCCCAAACGAAAGCACGTCCGTAGGCGCATCCAGGCCCCGGTAGGCGAGGTTCAACGCGCGCAGGCGATCGTCATGGGTGAGCAAGACCGTGGCCTCAGCCGAAGGCGGGACACCGATGACGGCGCACGCCGCTGCGAAAAGGCGTTCGAGCAGGGCGCGTTGGGCCGGGACTTCCGGCACGCCTTCCCACACCACCGTCAGCATGGCGCGTCCGGTTGCGCGCCCGCGCGGCGGCGCCAGGCCCGGTCGTAGACCGCCAGCAGCGTGTCCGTGGCGGCGGACCACGACCGTTCGCGCTCTGCCCGCTCTCTCAGCACGTGTCCCAGTTCGCGGCGTCCGGCAGGATCATCCAGCAGCCCGCGCAGCGTGTCCGCCAGCGACCCGGCGTCACCCAGCGCGGCGTAGGCGCCGTGCTCGCCCAATATTTCCGCCGCCACCGGCGTGGCGAACGTTACCGTTGGCAGGCCGCAGGCCATGTAATTGAGCAGCTTGCCGTTGCCCTCCGTCTCCGAGATCTTCGGTGAAACGGCCACGTCGCCGATTGCCAAGTAGGCGGGCGCTTCGGCGTAGGGAATACGGCCCGGAAACGTCGTATGGCTGGCTATGCCCATGCGCTGGGCGACGCTCTGGTAGTAGTGGTGGCCGGGGTAGCCCATGATGAGGAAGTGGGTCTGCGGCCGGTCCGCGACTACCTCCGCCGCGGCGCGCAGCAAGTGCGAAATCCCCTGGTATTCCGCCAACAGACCCAAGAAGACCACCACGTCGCGGTCCGGCGGCATGCCCAGCGTGCGGCGCAGCGCGGCGGCTCGATCCGCCACTGCGGGGTCCAGCCAGCCCGGCTTGAACTGAGAAGTATCCACGCAGTCTGCCACCGTTGTCACCTTGTCCGGCGGGATGGCGAAGTCGTCAACGAGCAATTCCGCGGCGTTGGCCGAACTCGTGATGATGTGGTCGGCTAGGCGATTGATTTGCCGTTCCGCGCGGTCGAGGAGCGGCAGCAGCGGACTGCGCGCCCGCAGGAAGTTGTGGTCGAGCATTTCGCGGGTCAGGCTGCCCTGAAAGTCGAAGACCAGCGGAGCGCGGGTAACTTTGCTGACGATGCTGCCGACCAGGGCGCCTTCGTGCAGGTGGCCGTGGACGATGTCCACCGGGTGCTTCCGCGCCCATGCCAGCGCGCGCGCCGCCAGCAGGGCGTCGAAATAGAGCTTGTGCCAGTGTGAGCCCACCCGCACGTCGGCGTGCCAGGGGATGCGCGGGATGCGGATGACGGATAGGCCGGGCGGTGTGGCGCCGGTGTGATAGGTGGCGACGGTCAGGTGGTGGCCGCGGGCGTGCAGGCCGCGCGCTTCCTCCAAAATGCGCACGTGGCAGCCGTAATCGGCAAAGAACGACGTGGGGGCTATCTTCAAAATGTGATAGCCCACAGATCAGCTCCGGGTTGGACGCGGCTCGTGCAGGAGGCGCCACCGCAACCGCAACACCTCCCGCATGGCGCGCAGGATCACGCGCAGGCTGCCGCCGGTGTTTTCCCCGGCGTGACGGGGCTGATGGCTGATGGAGACCTCGCCAACCCGAAACCCGGCGCGCTTCGCTTGCACCAGAAACTCGATGTTGAACACCGCGCCGGTGGCTTTGACGTCCAGCGTGTCCACGACTTCCCGCCGAAAGATCTTGCAGCCGCAGTCCATGTCATGGGCCACGAAGCCGAAAAGCGTGCGGTTCAGGAGATTCCACAACAGGGCAAAGAGCAGGCGGTGCGATGGGTCTTTGCGCTGCACACGGTGACCGACCACCACGTCGTGGGTGTCCAGGGCTTTCAGCATCGGCATGATGTCCGCCGTGCGGTATTGGGAATCGGAGTCCCGCCAGCCCACGATTTCCATCTTGGCCGCCGTGAGTCCCGTCCAGATGGCGGAGCCGTAGCCGCGAATGGGCTGGTGGATCAGGCGCAGGTGCGAATTGTCGGCCTGAAGCTGCCGTACGATGGCTGCGGTATCGTCCGTGCTGTCATTGTCCACCACGATGATTTCATAGTCCCGCGCAACCCGCTGCAGAGTCTGCACGCAGTCGTCCACTGTGGAGGCAATGTTTTCCGCCTCATTCAGGGCAGGCAGAACGAGGGAGATGGAATGCGGACGTTGCGCAGGCATGTTAGTAGACATAAGATGCTTTACTACGCTTCCATAGCGTGGAAATACCTGAAACAAAACAGTGTAGCCGATCTGTAGTCTCTCAGATTGACGTGCGCGTGGCCCAGGACGACGTGCCATTGGTGGCCGACTCCTGAGATGCCCGCCGGCCGGCCGCCGGTGGTAGCGAAGCCGTGAGCGCAGCGTGGGAGAGCGGTTGGGACATTCATGCGCCTAGTAGGCTCCCTTGCCGCGCAACACAATCCAAATCGTCTTCCACAATATGATGATATCGAGGAGCGGTGAATAGTTCTGGATGTAGTATAGGTCGTATTGCACGTTGTGGTGCAGAGGCAGGTCGCCGCGCCCGTTGATTTGCCACCAGCCGGTCATGCCCGGAGCCACGGCCAGCCGCTTGCGCTGCCAGGGCTCGTAGCGCTCCACCATCCACGGCAGTTCCGGACGGGGACCCACCAAGCTCATTTCGCCCTTGAGCACGTTGAGGAGGTTGGGAAGTTCGTCCAGGCTCGTGCGGCGCAGCAAGCGGCCCACCCTCGTTACCCGCGCGTCATGGCGCGGCTTATACACTTCCTCCACGCGGGCGCCGCGCGCGATCTTCTCTTCGATCTGGCGCTCGGCGTCGGCAACCATGGTCCGAAACTTGTACATCATGAATTGGCGGCCGTTCTCGCCGACGCGGCGTTGCTTGAAGATGGTGGGGCCAGGCGAATCAAGCCGCGTAGCAAGCGCGATCACCGCCATGAGCGGCGCCAAAACCACCACGGCAATCGCGGCCAGCACCAGATCGAAGACGCGTTTGACCAGCCGGTCGAAGCCGGTGATGGCCGGGTCGCGGATGCCAATAAGGGGGATGCCGTTCAGGTCTTCCACTTGCGCTCGCGCCGTGACGAGTTCCAGCAAGTCGGGCACGATGCGCACCCGGACCGGCAGAGCGGCGAGTTCATCCACGGCCGCCACCATCTGTTCGTGTTCGCGGGCGGACAAGGCGATGATGACCTCTTCCACGCCGTGGTCGTCCACGAGTTGCGGTAGCTCCCGCACCGAACCGAGCACCGGCGGGCCGTCTGCCGTTGGGGCGGGCTTGGTGGCGTGCTCCAAGGCCACCAGGCCCAGGGGTTCGAGCAGCATCCAATGCCGTTCTCGGAGAAGGCTCATGATTTCTCTGGCGATCTCGCCCGTGCCGATGACGAGAACGGGCCGCCGGGCTTGCCACTCCGATAGGACGGTGCGCATGAGCAGTCGCACCACCCAGCGCAGGTTGATGAGCAAGGCGAGGTTGATGGCATAGAAGTAAACTGCGATGAGGCGAGAGAAGAAGTCTACTTTGAAGAAGAAGAGGAAGCTGCCAAATACGACCGTGGCAACCGTAACGGCCACGAGCAGCGACTTGACCTCCAAGAAGAAGCTGTGCATGCGCCGTTCGTCGTAAACGTCGAAGTACCAGAGGAAGAACGCCCAAATGAGCACCGCGCCCGCGAACACCGACGGCACGAGAAACACCTGGCTGGCGGCAAAGCCCGGGTTGCCAAACGGCACGGCCGGCATGGTGCGGCGCAGCCAGTCCGCCGCCCACAGGGCAACGACGGTTAACAGGAGATCGAGGGCAAACAACGTAGCGGTGAACTGGAGGTGCATCCGCTTGAGCACAGCGAGGGTGTCTCCTCTGCAGGCCGCAGTACTCTAGCCTGCCGCCGGCGAGCCGGCGAGCACACTCAAGTAGAGCGCCTGCGTCTTGTCCAACATGCGTTGCTGGGAAAAACGTGTTTCGACAGCGCGCAGGGCGCGCGCTCCGAGCGCCTGGGCCCGACCGCTATCATCTAACAACCGGGCGGCGTGCGCCGCTAACGAGTCCACGTCCCCTACCGGCGCTAGCATACCAGTTCTATTATGCTCCAGAACGTCGCTCGTGCCTACCGCAGCCGTGGCCACGATGGGTTTCGCCAGCGCCATCGCTTCCAGGATACTATACGGCATCCCTTCCCAACGCGAGGTGAGCAGGAATACGTCCAGCAAACGCACCCAGGCGAGGGCGTCGGCGCGATAGCCCAGGAAGTGCACCTGATCCGCCAAGCCGAGCGCCGCGGCACGGGCGCGTATTTCGCGTTCGGACGGTCCGCCGTGGCCGATCCACAGAAAGTGGGCCGCCGGCGCGCTGGCGTGCAGGCGGGCGAAGACGGCCAACGTGTCCTCCGGCGCTTTCTGCGGTATGAATCGCGCCAGCGTGCCCACCAATGGCACAGCGGCGGGTATGCCCAGCGCCGCGAGGTCCGGCGCGCCTTGGGCGCGCTGCCGGACCTCGCACGCGTCTACGCCGTTCTCGATGAGGGCGACGCGCTGTGGGGCTATGACGCCGTTCGCAACCGCTACTTCGCGTTCGGAAGCGGAGAGCGCGATGAGCCGGTCCGTGAGGCGACCGGCCAGACGTTCGAGATTCAGATAGACGTGCCGTCCCATGCCGCTGCTGCCAAGAAAATAGAAGCCCTGGGGAGAGTAGACGAGCTTGGCATTTGTGGCCGCGCGGCCTACGGCTCTGCCAAGTATGCCTGCTTTGGAACTATGGGTGTGGATGATGTCGAACGGTTGGCGGCGCAGCAGCCGGTAGAGCGCTCCCGCCGCCCTCGCGTCCTGCCAGGGCCGGACGGCCCGCACCATGGGCACGGGCAGAACAGGAATGCCGGCTTGGCGCACGTCCGCTACAAATGACGTGTCGCCTTGCGCTTCGGAGCGGACCAGCGGACACGCCACGGTGACGTCGAACGTGGCGCGGTCGAGTCCGGAAACGAGGGTGAGAGCGTGGCGCTTCGTGCCGCCAATTGTGGCTTCAAGCACGTGAAGCACACGGACGCGCTGCTGGTTCATAGAGGGCTAGTGTGGGGTGGTGAGGGCCGCTGCCTGGCGGAGAAACGTGCGTTTGCAGGTGCGCGGATTCGGCCATGTGTTCAGCAAAGTAGGCCAGCCCGCGCTCCTTGTGTATGCGGGTGCGCGGATTCGGCCCGGCACGTACGGCTCCAGCATACCATACGATTGCGCGAGCCCCGCCCGAAGCGCGCCGGTGGCACACCGGTATGCTGGTGGCCGCACACCGAAATTCTGGGCGCCAATTCCTCCGGTAGCGCAGGTTTGCAACCTGCGTCTTCGGCAAGCCTGCCAAAGGTGCGGACTTTCCCAGCGGGAGCGTGGCAACTTCTCCCGCAGCGCAGGTGTCGCGCCAAGGTTTTTACTGCGTGCCGCGCGGTCAGGACAATCGCATGGTTTTTCACTTGGCACAGGCGGCGTAGACGGCCACGGTCTGTGCGACCATGGCGTCCGCGGAAAAGCGCGTGCGGGCCCGTTCGCGTCCGGCTTCGCCCAGGCGGCGCGCCAGGGCGGGATCGCGCACCAGCGCCAGCAGCGCCTCCGCCAGGGCGGCGGGGTCGTCGGGCGGGACCAGCAGCCCCGTCACGCCGTCGTCTACCACCTCCGGTATCGCGCTGACGTTCGTCGCCACCACCGGCTTGGCCGCCGCCATGGCTTCCAGAAAGACGAGGCCGAAGCCTTCCCAGCGGGAGGCCAGCGCGAAGCCGTCTGCCTGGGCAAGCAAATGGGGCACGTCGCGGCGCACGCCGAGGAACCGCACGGTCTCGGTGAGGCGCAGTTCCTCGCACAGCCGGTGGAGCATGGCGGCGTACCCGCTGCCGCCCACTTGCGTTTCGCCGACGATCCAAAGCCGGAACTCCGGCGCCGCGCGGGAGACCAAGGCTGCCCCGCGCAACAAGGTGTCATAGCCCTTTTGCGGGTCCAGCCGGCCGACGCTGATGAAGCGGCGCTCGCCTGCGCCGGTCCTCGCGCTGTTTGCCGGCGCGGTGGATGAGTACTCGAGGCCGTACGGCACGCGGACCATGGCCTCGGACGGGGCCCTACCCCGGGTGCGCATGAAGTCTCCCACGTGCGCCGAGATGACGATGACGCGGGCGTTGAGACGACAGAGCAGGCCGTGAACCGCGGCCACGGCCGGGTTGAGCAGGGCGCGCTCGTCATTATGCTTCGTGCTTACCACGGGCACGCCCGCCAGCCGGCCGGCCACAGCGCCCACGGCATCCGCCTTCAGGAGATGGGTGTGGACCAGGTCGTAGTCACCGGACAAAATGTGGCGGTGGAGTTGCCAGAATGCTCTTGGATTTGGCCACCTGCCCAGCGCGACGCGGCGCACGCTCCCTGCCAAGGGCGCCAGCTCCGCCAACATAGCCGGGTCTTTGAAATAGACGACGTCGCTGTGCCAGCCGTGTTTTGCCAGGCCGG
Organism: Chloroflexota bacterium; assembly: GCA_022824225.1. Taxonomy (GTDB): domain Bacteria; phylum Chloroflexota; class UBA11872; order VXOZ01; family VXOZ01; genus VXOZ01. Next base: position 80,416 of record JAJEAH010000046.1, on the reverse strand, counting down.
CAATGAGGGTCTTGAGGTGATTCTGAACACCGCCAACCGCAAGTGACGTGACAATGTGAAGAACCTTTGGCATACGCAGTATTGTAGCGTTAACGCCCGCGACCACGGGCAGTAGCGGGCGACCGGTACGTGCGGCGCAGGCGGCCACGGACAGCGTTCGCGGTCTGGACTCCCCGGCAAGCTGCGTAACCAGGCCGGGGCGCGCCGCCGCGGCAGGGAAGTCTCAATGCGGTTCGGCGGCTGCAGCACGTGTGGGGCGGAGCGGACGGCGGGCCTCAGACAGGGTTCTGGGCCGTTAAACCCACACCGGCCCTTGGGGGAAAGGACCGGTGTGGGGTGGTGCGAACAGGAGGAGCATTCAGGAGGAGACCAGAATACACATTCCTATCAGTGGAAAGTCAGAAGTAGCGCCTTTGGTGATCGTGTCCCGGAGGCGGACGGGGCTAACGTGGGGCATTGGGCCCTGTGTTGGCGGAAAGTTTGGCGCAAACTGACCATTAATCACAAAAAGAGCTTTCTTGGCATGGTTAGCCAAAAGCTCTCTCTATCGCCGGCGAGGTTAGCTGTCGGGTTAGGGTGGAAAGAGTCACCCTCCGCGCAACTGCGGTTCACCCCAAAGTCGGGTCCCCCGCTCCAATTGTGGATTTGGCGCTTCGTTACGCGGTTAATATACCACCAAGAGTTCTGGACTGCAACCCAAATAAGGCGGGATTCGGCGCTTTTCGGCAGTTTTTTACGCGAACGTAATGGTTAAGCGCCACCACAGAGCAGGAAGCGCCGCCACAGAGCAGGAACGGATTTCTGCACGCGGCCCCCGCGTGGCGAATGGCGGGTCAGCCGGCTACGGCGTCGCGGGCCTAGTCGTCCAGATAAACCTGATTCAGCCACGGGCGGGCCACGGCGGAAAGGCGCACGTCGCGCACCCACGGCTTGATGAGCAGATAGGACTTCGTGTGCCACAAGGGCGTAACCGGCGCGTCGGCTGCCACGCGTTCCTCGATGGACGCCATGGTCGCCAAGCGCCGTTCACGATCCCGTTCGCCCCGGGCCGCCAGCAGCAGCGCGTCCACTTCCTGGTCGGCGTAGCCGCTATAATTCGTCAGGCTATTCGAGCGGAATAGCGGGTCGAGTACGGCCTGTGGATCGGGATAGTCGGCGTGCCACGTGAACAAGAACAGTTGGTAGGGGTTCTGCCGCCTGTCAAGGTTGTCCACGAACGTATCCCACGGTTCGCGCTGGATGCGAATCTGCGCGCCGAGGTGTTGTTGGACCATGGTGGTGAGCGCCAGAATGTGCGACGGCGGGGGGCCGCGCGTGCCCGGTACCGTAAACGTGACCTCGGGCAGGTTGCCAATGTCGCGGTAGCGCGATTCCGCCAGCGACTGGCGCGCTTTGGAGACGTCGTATTCGGCCGCGGGGCTCTCGCCGGATTGCGCCAGAGACGGCAAGAGGAGGGTCTCGGCCTTGCCCACGGTATGCGCAAAGATCTCTTCCGCGATGGCGGCCCGGTCGATGACCATGGCAAAGGCCCGGCGCACGCCTTCGTCGTCGAAAGGCGGGATGCGGTTGTTCATGGCAAGGTACGTCATGTCCAAGCCGTCATGGGATTGCAGGTCCTTGTTCACCGGGTTGTTCCGGTCGAGGGCGAGCAAGATGTCGTTGGCGCCAATGTACAGGATGTCCACCGCGTCCTGGGCGTACTGCTGCAGCGAATCCGCGTCCGCGCCGCCCATGATCTCTATGCCGTCCAGCAAGGGCTCGAACCCGTAGAACTCCTCGTTGCGGACCAGAGAGAGCGAGGCGCCGGGGACCCACGCCACCGCGGCAAAGGGACCGGCGCCCACCGGCATGCGGCGGCCCGACCCGGCCCCGGGGGGCGCGACATACGTCAACGGATGCGCAAGTTGGGCGGGAAAGGAAACGTCGGGTTCCGCGAGATCGACTTCCAACGTACGGTCGTCGGGGGCGCGGACTCCGCTGATCTCCGGGGCGAGCCCATTGCGGTACCGGGCTACGCCCGCAATCTTGCCGAGTACCCGCATGGCGGCCGGCGCTTCAGTCTGGGGGTGAAGCGCGCGCTCCCAGGCTGCTTTGACGTGCGGCGCTATGAGCCGCTCGCCGTCGTGGTAGCGGACGTTGGGCCGCAGTGGGAACGTGTATGTGCGGCCGTCCTGGGAAATTGACCACCGTTGCGCCAAGTCCGGTATGGGTTCGCCCTCCGGGTTCAGTGTCACGAGACCGCTGTACACATGTGCGGCCAAGAGGGCGTCCAGGTCGGTCTGCAGCGACTCCGGTTCGAGCCTCTCCGGCAGCGGCGCGAGAACGCGCACCACGCCGCCAGACGGTTTGTCGCCACAGGCCGCAAGCGACGGCGCCAACGCCGCCGCCAGGACGCCGCCAAGGGCTTGGGAAAAGAGGGCGCGCCGTCGCAAGAATCGTAGCTCCCGGTATGTGCGTAGAGGGCCTGTGCAGTTTGTGGCGGAAATCCCCCGCGCGGAGTCTGCTCGGCAGCAAGCGCCCCCTGCGCTCACCTGGGCCGCCGCGACGTTCCCACTTGCGTGGGATCCCCCACTCTCATGGGGTCCGCCACCCGTGTGGGGGGCCTCGACTGCGCCGGCGCGGCAAGGCGGCTTGCCTCGCTTGCTATATCCCGCCGGCTGTCCCCGCGCCGCGAATTCCATTCGGGCTGGGCTTGCCGCGGCTTGAGCGAGTCTTGGCGTCGGAACAGGCGCAACCTGATCTTGGCGGGTCGGCGCACCGGGCGCAGGCGTGGTCTACCGGCGAGCCGCTGCCGGTCTGCGGCGGCAGTCGCGGTCTTTCCGCACTGCACCGTGTGCTGCGGCGGCAACCGGAAAGCCCGCCGGGTGCGAACGGGGAAATTCTTCCTCTCGTATAATATCCGCTGGGAACCCTAAATGTCGAGAGGAGTTGCGCGCTAATGCTGTATCGAACGTTGGGACGGACAGGCTTGCGGGTCTCGTTGCTGGGTGTTGGCACCGGCGGGCCGAGCAACTTCGGCCAACGGTCGGGTGTGCCGGAGGCGGACATCCATCGCCTGGTCCGGCGTGCCCTGGACGTGGGCGTCAATATCTTCGATACCGCGGCCGGCTACCGCGAGAGTGAAGCTATCTTGGGGCGGGCCCTGCAAGGCGTGCCGCGAGACCGGTACTACGTGGCGACGAAATTCACGCCGGAACTCGATGGCGAAATCGCCACTCCCGAAGACGTGGTTGCCTCGGTGGAGCGCAGCCTTGCGCGCTTGCAAACCGACTCCGTGGAGGTCTTGCAGTTCCACGGCGTGCGCCCGCAGCGGTACCGCGCCACCATGGAACGCCTGTTGCCGGCGGCGCTAAAACTGAGAGAACAAGGGAAATGCCGCTGGCTCGGCATCACGGAACAATACGGCGAGGACGGTTCCCACGAAACGCTCCGGCTGGCGCTGGCGGACGACCACTTCGCCACCGCTATGGTGGGTTACAACATGCTCAATCAGAGCGCGGACGATCTCGTGTACCCGCAGTGCCTGGCCCAGAACGTGGGCGTCTTCATCATGTTCGCCGTGCGGCGGGTGCTCGCCAGCCAAGACCGTTTGGAGGAGACGATCGCCGATCTGAAACGGCGCGGCCTGATCAAGCGGGACGCCGTGCCGGACCGCAAGCCGCTCGACTGGCTGGTGCACGACGAGGTGGATTCCCTCGCCAGCGCTGCGTACAAGTTCACGGCGCTGCATCCGGCCGTAAGCTCGGTGCTGAGCGGCACCGCCAACCTGGCGCACTTCGAGAGCAACTTGCGCGCGTTGGAGAACCCGACGCTGCCGGAGGCCGATCTGACCCGCCTGCGGGCGGTCTTCGGGCACATTACCGAGCCCATCGGCAACTAGCGCCGCAGCGGGTGGACGGCAGTATGCGGCGGGCTATTGCCAACGTCCCAGATGGGGGAGCGGGCGTGTCAGCGCCAGCAATGGCCGCGCTAGAACGGGCATAGTGTCCTGAATGTGATCCGCCTCGCGCGTGCGATGATCGCCCGGTCCCAGTTCCTTGTAGAGGGAGTAGACAGCCGGGATGAGCAGCGGGCGAATGAGCTGTATTGCCGCCCAGGTCAGGTCGGGCAGGGCAAGCAGCGCCAGCGCTCGCTGCGTGGCGGAGAGTCCAAGATACACCCCGCCGCCAATCACCCCCAGCGGGACCGCCACCGGCGCGCTGGCGAGCACGAGCGTGCCGCAGCAGACCCAGAACACGCGTCCGCTCAGCCGCCACGATTCGATGGTGGCGGCCGTGCCCGGCAGATCGCCGTGCACGGCAAAGAACGGCGCCAGCATCGTGCGTGTATGGATCGCGAGCGCGGCGCCCCCAATGACGAGCCACCAGATGCCGTCCGCCAGCGGCTGCAATACGCCCGCGAGCGGGACGACTTCCGCCTGTCGCCCGTGCAGCCAGACTAGCGCCGTTGTTGGGAGCCAGAAGATGAGACTGGTGTGGGCATTCGTCCAGAGGTAGCGGAACACCCAGAAGACTCCCAACCGGCTTGCCCCCGCAACGCCGATGTCTTGCCCGTGGGCGTGAAACGACACCGTCACCATGATCGCGAGAGTGCCGAGCACGACGGTGATGGAGCGCAGGAGATAGAGCAGCGCTTGTTGCCAGACGCTCGGCTCTGCAAGCTGCGCCGAAAGCAGCGCCGCGAGCAAGGCCGGTGGCACGTATAGCGCGGTGAGCAGAGCGTAGGTCCCGCGACGGCGACTCACGAGATGCAAGCCAATTGAAAAGTATCGCCTCGCAGGGACTGCCGCAGCCAAGAGTGCGTCCATCCTCCGGGGTCCTTGGTAGTGGGCCAATCGTTCTTTCGTCACGGCCAATGTATCACAAGGCCGGAAAACGCTAGCGTGCACGCTCCCGCGATTTAGGCTATTCGCCATTGACCTGGTGCGTTTCTAGCGGTGGACGTAGCGCACCCCTTATAGAGCCGCACTAAAGAAGGGGGAACGATGTGAAGCTTAGGCCGTGTCGCTTGTCTTGTTGATCCGTTCCATGATTTCCGATAAGCGCGACCAACTTTGCAGGGTTACCGGCAGCACCAATGCGGATTCAACGAACTCCCATGAATAGCTGATGATAGAAAAGATCCTGCCGACGGTGATTTCCATGTTCGTTGCCGCGAACCAGAGATTGAAGAGAATGAGGCCAAGCATCGCGGTGTAGATTGCGCCGTAGACATAGGCTTCGGTGTCCGACAATCTGATCCCAATTCTGCGAATCTTGTTCAAATGGGACAGAATGCCCTCGGGATGCGCTGTTTCTAAAATGCGAACTTGCTGCTCCGTCTGCTGGTTGTACTCGGCGTTCAAGCGAAAGAACCGCCGGTGCGAGAGCGCGTAGAACACGATCATCAGCACGGTTGCCGCGCAGGTAGCCCCGAACAAGAAGGGATGAAAGGCAAAGAGCACGACCAGCGCGACGGCGAGCTGGATGACGGAGGCCATTACCGCCGGCGCCTGATTTTCCAGAAACTCCACGAGTTCGCGGCTCATCTCCAGGCGGGCGTTCACCGTCGACACCGGCGCGGCGGCCGAGCGCTCCGTCAGGGCCTTGCCCAATTCCACGCCAATCGTGCCGTAGACCCGCGTATCATAGAGGCGCCGGATGACGCTCACGGCGATCAGCACTGCCAGGACTGCTGACAGTTGGAGGAGCGCGGTCGTGTCGCCGGCGAGGAGGTCGTCGATGGCAAAGCCGATCAGCAGGGGAATGAGCGCAGTCAGCGCCGTCTCGCAGAGCATGAGAAACCACGTCAGGCTGATCGGGCGCAGGAATGTTCTAAGCAATGCGGAGATCGTGAGCGGTTGGTCTTGCAACAAGCGGTTTCGCTCCAAGACACAGTCATTTTGAGACTGATATTGCAGGCCCTGTGGTGCGAGGCAAAATGGGCATCGCGCTCAAGCGCGCGGTTGCAGGGCACGCGCTCATAGTAGAGGATTGCTGGACGGAGTGTCGAACGTAGACTGTCCTCAAGGTCAGTGGCCTGTAGAACGGCTATGGTATGTTGATTCTGTTGCAAGTTGAAGACTAACACTCAGTCAACTTGATTCTGCCCTGATGTTTCACCCTCATCCTCAGGGAGATCTGACAGGGGTATGCAAATGTCATTCCGAGCGCAGCGAGGAATCTAAAGATGCTGGTTTTGCAGGGCTATACTCTAGATTCCTCACTCCGCTGCGCTCCGTTCGGAATGACATATGAATTCGATCAGAGAGTACATACCCTGTCAGCTCAGGGAGAGGGGACAGATTCAAGGCTTGACTGTCTGTCAGAATTAGGTTGACACAGTACTAAATCGCTGAGCAAAGGCGCAGCGTTCGCGCCGCAATGACGTTCTTAAGGGCACAGAGGCAGCGCAAGCGAATATGACAACTAGCACGGCCGACGAGATGGAGAATGCGGCAACGATGCAGGCTCATGGCTCGCGTATGCGTCCCTGTGTGGTTGTGCACTATCACGAAGTGGGCTTGAAGGGCCGCAACCGGCCGTTCTTCTTGGGCACGCTGGAGACCAATCTGCGCCAGGCGACGGCCGGCTGCGGCGTGACGCGCATCGAACGCGCCACCGGGCGCATCTTGCTCTGGCTGGAACCGCACGCGGCCTGGGAGCCCTTGCGCGACCGCATCGCGCGGGTCTTCGGCGTGGTGAACTTCGCCCGGGGTTACGCCGCGCCCACCAAGCTCGATGGCCTGATCCAGGGCGTCTTGGCGCGGCTGCCGGAGGCCGGCGAGTTTGCGACCTTCGCCGTGCGGGCCCGGCGGGCGTTCAAGGACCTGCCGCTTTCTTCGCGGGAGATCGCAGTGAAACTCGGCGCGGCGGTGCAGGCGGCAAGCGGCGCGGGCGTGAATCTCAGCGCCCCGGACATGACCGTCTACGTTGAGGTCCTGCCGCAGTTCGCCCTCTTCTTCTTCAATAAAGAGCGCGGCCCCGGCGGCCTGCCGGTGGGATCCAGCGCGCCGGTCACCGTGTTGCTCTCCGGCGGCATCGATTCGCCTGTGGCCGCCCTGCGTGTGCTGAAGCGCGGCTGCCGCGCCGTGTTGGTGCACTTCCATTCGTTCCCGTTCCTGAATAACGCGTCGCAAGAGAAGGCCCGGGAACTGGCCGAGGTGATCAGCGCCTACCAGGGCGCTACCATTCTCTATCTTGTGCCGCTAGGAGACATTCAGCGGCAGATCGTCGTCTCGTGCCCCGCGCCCTACCGGGTCGTGCTCTACCGCCGCTTCATGGTGCGGATCGCCGCCGCGCTGGGCGCACGCCACGGGGGCCGCGCATTGGTTACGGGCGATAGCTTGGGACAAGTGGCGTCGCAGACGATAGAGAACCTGACCGCCGTTGAAGACGTGGCAACGCAACTCATGCTCCGTCCGCTCATCGGCATGGACAAGCAGGAAATCGCGGATGAAGCTGAGCGGGTCGGCACCTACGAGATTTCCATCCGGCCCGACCAGGACTGCTGCGCCCTGTTCGTGCCTGCCAATCCCTCGATCCACACCGACCTCAAAGGCATTCGCGCAGCCGAGTCAGTGCTGGACGTGGAGTCTCTTGTGCAACAAGGGATTGCCGATGCGGAATTGGTAGCGATTCGGCAGAGGGAAAAGCAGTCTGTCGTCGCGCAGAAGAAGAGCACTTTGTCCGTGTAGAGTAGAGAACATGCGGCGGGCAGGTAAAACCAATGAAAACCAGCTATGACTCCGAGGCAGACGCGCTCTAAATTCGCCTCATCGCGGGCAGACAGGAGTGCCGCGCGGTGCGGCTGAATGATGATGTCGCCCTGGATGTCGGCCCTGAAGAGGCGCTCGTCGGCATTGAGATTCTCGACGCGTCGCACGTGCTGGGAGAAGGTGAGTCGCCGGCTGTGGAACTGATAAACGTGAGTTCAGTAGCCGGGACGGCTGTAGAACGATAGCCGGTCAGTCGGCTCCGCCCTGCAGGCGCGTCATCCACTAGCCCCGGCCTTGCGGTTCCAGCGTCGCTATGAGGGGTAGCAGGCGTTCGTAGAGTTCCGCCGTGGCGCGGGCGTCTTGGAGGCAGTAGCGGGCGATAGCGTCCCAGTCCCCTGCCGCATAGGCCTTGGGAACGGCGCTGCCGGTGAGGCCCTCTTTGGGGTCGTCGATGCCGAACTGGTGGCACCAGAATTGGAAGCTGTAGGGCTGGATTGCGCGGTGGAAGCTCAGCACTTCCATTAGATCGCAATGCTCGCGAAAGCTATACCGGTAGGGCATGAGATTGCGGCTGGGGCGGATGCGGTGGACCGCGGAGCGCAGCATGAGAATGGGGCAGTCGAAGCCGCGGCCGTTGTAGGTGACAAGCGTGCTGAATTCTTGGACGAGACGCCAGAACTCGGCCAGGATCTCCTCCTCACTGCCATGGTAGACGGTAGCGCCGTCGTGGAACTCCTGCCACTCCCGCGCGCCGGCGCTGTTGTTCACAAGCACGCCGCCGCTCTGCTCGCCGGGCCGCCACATGCCGATGGCGACAATCTTGGCGGCGCCCGGATAGAGCGCCAACTGGCCCGGAAACGCCGCGCGCTCTTCATCGTCCCGCGCCCGGCTGAGCAAATACTCCTGCATCTCGGGCACAAAGCCGTCCCACGGCTGCCCCGTCGTCTCGATGTCGATAGCTATCGGTTCCGGTGGCATTGAATGAACTCTCCTTGGCGGGCTGACCGGCGGCGCGCAGTCCCTCTCCGGCTACGGTCGCAGTGCAGCGCTAGGCATAGTAACGCAAGCGGTACGCCTATGGCTATAGACGCCGCTTGCAGGGTCCGGTAGACCTCATGCTGTCATTGTTCAGAAGCAAGAAACCCACAGTCACTGGCAGCAAACCCACTGTCATTTCGAGCGCAGCGAGAAATCCAGGGCCCTTTGTCCTCAATCTCACGGGTCAATAGTAAACACTCTAGACTCCTCACTCCGTTCGGAGTGACAAGCTCAGGGGTTTTATCAGTAGCCGGACTGTCCGGTCGATCCGGCTGGGGCAAGACGCCTTGGTAAGCGCCGTACCGCTCAAGAGCGTCAGTTTCGGTTACCCGACCCTATAGCATTGCCCCAAGCTACCGCGATTAGTAGGTACTGAATTAGTCTGCACGGGTATGGATGTCAACGCGAACGGCTGCGCCCCGAAATGTCATTCTGAGAAATACAGCCAAACTGTCACTCTAAGGAATGCAGCCAAAATGTCATTCTGAGGAGTGCGGCTGACATGACAATCTGAGGAGTGCAGTCAGATTGTCATTCTGAGGAGTGCGGCGACGAAGAATCTAGTGTCGGGAGCACACTAGATTCCGCGTCTTTGACGAAGTCAGCGAACTCTGTTCGACGCTGCGCTCGGAATGGCATGAGATCTAGCCCAACAAAGTGATCAAGTCAAGAGCTACTGATTCGGCAAGCTACCTAGGCGGACACAGCCTCGGTCTGCTGCTCGCGTTCCCAGGCGCGGAGTTCGTCCTGGTTCTGTGCCAACTTGTGCAGGACGTCTAGGGTGCGGTCCATGTCGCTCCGGGGACCGAGGAACGACGCGTGGGGCATGCAGAGGGCTTCCTGGGCGTAGATGCGCTCGGATTCCGGCAAGTAGAGGCTGCCGTAGTCCACTTCCTTGCCGTAGAACGAACACGTGAAGGGATGTCCCTTCCGCCCGAAGTTCATCTCCTGGAAGATGGGGTTGCGGTAGACCGGATGGGTATGGCCGGTGTGCACGCGCAGCCCCTCGGCGTTCAGGGCCCGCATGACCGTGTCGCGCCGGATGCCGGCGAATTGCGCGCCGTCGTACTTGAAGTGCCAGAAGTAGAATCCCCAGCGCGTGACGCGGGGGTCGCGGTAGATGGGGGAAAAGCCGTCGATATCCGCGAGTTGCTCGCCAAGGTACGTGACGTTGCGCTCACGGGTAGCGGTCTGCGCCGCCAGGCGCGCCAGTTGCCCGTTGCCCACGGCTCCCTGCCACTCGGTCATGCGCAGGTTCGTGCAGGGAATGTGGTGCTCGTAGAAGGGGCGGCCCGGATAGCGGCCGATATTGGCGAAAGAGGCCGTGAGCTGCGCTACATCCTCCTTGTTGGAGAGTATCATGCCGCCCTCGCCGGTGGTCAGGGTCTTGCCCATCTGGAAACTGAACCCGCCGCAATCGCCGATTGCCCCCGTGCCAACGCCCCGCCATTGTGACCCGTGGGAGTGTGCGCAGTCGGAAACGATGGCGATGTCGTGCTTGTCCGCGATTGCCTGGAGCGCGTCCATGTCGCACGGCATGCCGCCGTAGTCTACCGGCATCACGGCCCGCGTGTGCGGCGTGATGGCGGCTTCCACCGCTTGGGGGTCGATGGTGTAGTTGCGGGGATCGCAGTCCACGAATATGGGAATGGCATTGGCTTGCAGCACGGCGGACGCCGTAGCCACGAACGTGACCGCGGGCACGATCACCTCATCGCCCGCTTCCACGCCCACCCCCCGCAGCGCCGCCTCCAGCGCCACGGTGCCGTTGGCTACGGCAATGCCGTACGCGGCGTCTTGAAAGTCGGCAAAGCTGCGTTCGAAGCGGCCGACCTGGGATTCATCCTGGCTGGCGTGTCCGCCCCGCCACCAGATGCCGCTTTCCAGCACGCCCTGCAGGAGTTCTTGCTCCTGCGCGCCGAAGATCGGCCAAGACATGCCTAGTGGTTCCGAGAGTACCGGCGCGCCGCCGGTCAGCGCCACGTTCCCCATGCGGACCTGCTCCTTTTAGTCATCGATAACCTGGTATCAAGGCATTTTGTCAGCAAAGCGCCATGCCAGCAAAGCGCCATGCCAGCAAAACACCATGCTAGCAGCGCACCTGCCAGCAAGTCGGCCGACCCCGTCACTCCCGCGAAAGCGGGAGCCCATCTTCTCCGCGCCAACCAACTCGGGGCGTCTTGCCGGCAATCCGCCCTGCCAGCAAAGCACCTGCCAACAGTGCGTTTTGCCAGCAAAGCACCTAGCAGTGCACTTTACCAGCAAGGCGCCCGACCCCGTCACTCCCGCGAAAGCGGGAGCCCATCTTCTCCGCGCCTGCCGTGGGTTTCCGGTCTCAGGCCGGGCCTCGGCGCGCCCAACGCACCAGCCGTTGAAGCCTAGCGCACCCCATGCGTTCAGAGAGTCAGAAACGCCCGGCCTAGACCGCTACCGGCGCACGCAACTCAGCCAGCAGATCGATAGCCGCCTGGCGGATCAGCGGTTCGCTGGCGGGCGCAATCGCGGCGAGGTTGGGCTCCATGCCGCCTTGCGTGAACGCCGCCGGGGTCGGCACGTAGGCTACCTCACGCGTCGCCCGGCTGATGACCACCGTATGCCGGAACGGCGAGGCCGCCTTAATCGCCACGACCGTCTCATGGAAGAGTTCGCCCGGCATGTGCACGAGCGCCGTATCCCCGAGCGTCACGACCTGAATGGGATAGTGAATGGTGGGGTTCTGCCGGTACCACTCGTAGAGGTGGCGGTGGTAACGGTCGTGCATGCGCGTGAAATTGAAGCGCAGTTCTTCCGGTTCCTCAGGCATGACCCGGGCCGGAATCTCAACCTCGCGCCGCACAACCGCCATGCGCGGCGCCGTGTCGGGCTTGATTTGCTCGAAGACGTAGAGCGCCTGGGCCCCCACGGAGCGGCCCACGCGCCGCGCCGCCCAGCCGTCCCGCTCGATGGGCACGACGTCGCCCAGCCCGCCTTGGGTAAAGACGATGGGCAAGCCTGCCACCTCGCCGAACACGTCCGCCACGTAGCGCGGATAGTCGGCGGAGATGCCGCCGTATTTGTCGGTGGAACAGAGCGCGTGGCAGCCAAAGTTGACGAACGCGCCCAGCGGCTCGCCGTCCGTAGTGTCGAAGCGCAGCACGCTCACCTCGTCGTCGACGCTTTGCTCGACCCACGCGGGGTCCGGCGGCGACTCCTGGCGGTTGAACACCATGTGCACGGAACCGTCGGGCTGAATGAAGCGGCGGTTGTAGCACACGTCCGGCGCGTGGCCGGACCGGGACGCGACCCGTGCGGGCGCGAGCAGCCCCATCGCCTCCTGGATGCCGTCGGCGATGCGCGCGCTGATCTCATCCTCGTAGTTCTCGATGATGAGGTCTTGCGCGAAGATCATGATGTACGCGCCGTAGTTCGAGATGGGCGTGGAGCCAATGTGAGACGGGCAAAAGAGCGTGGGCATGGGCGCGATGCCGCGGGCGTGCAGCGCCGCCGCAACTTTCTCATCGAATCCAATGCCGAGTTCGAAGGCGTCGACGGCCACAATGGCGACCGTGTGCTCACCATCTTGGAGCAGCAGGATGCGGGCCTTGAGAGGATCGTAGATGGGATACGCGCGGTCGCGCTTTGTGCCGTTGGCCGCCGCGCGGTCCTGATCGGGCGTGATGTCTACCGCCGTAAAAGCGGCGTGCAAGCCTACTGACATAATAGTCCTCCCGCTGCGCTTGCCTGCGGCCTCGCAGGACGGACAAACGCTTGCGACGGCGGCACGTGTGATTAATATACTACCTGTGGGCGGTCAATTAGAAAAGCAGAAGGGCCGAAGGCGGGGCGGCGCGCAATTTGCCGCTGCTGAGAGCTGCGCTGCCGTTGTCGCGGGTTCATTGTGGTGCGCGTTCCAGCTTGTGCTTACGTCGGCAACCTGTCGATGTGCGCTGGCAGTCTGCCGGTGTTGCGCAGATTGCCCCGCCCGCAACCGACAAGACTTTACCGGCCCAGGCTGCCGTATAATGGAAAGGAGCGGTCCATGTACTACCTGCTGAGGAACCACAGCCCATGAAAAAACGCGTCATCGTGTTGGGCTCCACCGGCTCGATCGGGCGACAGACCCTGGACGTCGTGCGGGCGAATCCCGGTGCATTCGACGTGGTGGGTCTGGCAGCCGGACGGGACGTGAGCGCGCTGGCGGCGCAAGTGGCTGAATTCGCGCCGCAGGCGGCGTATTGCGCCGGGGGCCCGGTCCGCACCGCAAGCAGTCCGGCGGGGACCGGTAGCAGCCCGGCGCACGCCGACAACAGTGCGGCGCGCACGGACGGCAGCGTGTCGCGCCTGGTCAACGCGCCCACGCGGTACTATTCGGGTCCGGACGGCATGGCGCAGCTTGTGGAATCGGTCGAGGCCGACGTGACCGTCGTCGGTACGCCGGGGATGGTCGGCGCGCAGGCGGCCATGGCGGCGCTGGAACGCGGGCAGAACGTAGCCCTGGCGAACAAGGAGACCCTCGTCATGGCCGGCGACCTGGTCATGCGCGCGGCGGCAGAAAACGGCGCCGCGGTCTTGCCCACGGACAGCGAACACAGCGGCGTGTGGCAATGCCTGCGGGGGGAAGACCAGGCGGCGGTGCGCCGGTTGATATTGGCCGCTTCCGGCGGCCCGTTCCGCACGGCGTCGGACCGGGAACTGGCGGCGGTCACGCCGGAACAGGCGTTGCGGCACCCCACCTGGTCCATGGGCGCGAAGATTACGATAGATTCCGCCACGCTGCTCAACAAGGGCCTAGAGGTAATCGAGGCGCACTGGCTGTTTGCGCTGCCGTACGACAAGATCGACGTCGTCATCCATCCCCAGAGCATCGTGCACGCGCTGGTGGAATTCGCCGACGGCGCGGTGAAAGCGCAGTTGAGCCATCCCGATATGCGCTTGCCAATCCAACATGCCCTGAGCTATCCAGAGCGGTTGCCCACGTATTGGGGCGGCCTGGACTTTGCCCGCGCGCCGGTGTTGGAGTTTTCCCCGCCGGACAGCGCGCGTTTTTCCTGCCTCGACCTCGCCCGGCGGGCCGCGGCAACCGGCGGCACGGCGCCCACGGCGCTCTGCGCCGCCGACGAGGTTGCCGTTGAACTCTTTCTGCGCGGCAAGATCGGCTTCTTGGATATACCTCGCATGATCGAGCGGGCGTTGGACGCCCACGCCGCCGTGCCGGTAGAGTCGCTGGATCATGTGCTTGCCGTGGCCGCGGAGACGCGGCAACGGCTAATGGCGGGCATGTACAGTACTCGAGAGGCGCTTTAGCGTGTTCGATGCATGGGTCTGGGATGCCGTGCGCCGCGCGCCGGGCTCCTGGATGAAGTCGCTGCCCGAATGAGAGCGGATAGATAGATGTTGACGACTATTGTGGCATTCGTGTGCGTGCTTTCCTTGCTCGTGCTCGTCCATGAAATCGGTCACTTCGTGGCGGCGCGGCGGGTGGGCATCCACGTCGTGGAATTTGGGCTCGGCTGGCCGCCCCGCCTCTTTTCCCGCCGCATTGGCGAGACCCTGTACTCCATCAATGCCCTGCCCCTGGGCGGATTCGTGCGCATGTTCGGCGAATTCGGCGGGGCCGAACCGGGCAGCTTCATGAGCAAGCGTCCCATCGAGCGATCGGTGGTCATCCTGGCGGGGGTCGCCATGAACATACTCATTGCGCCGGTGCTCTTTGCCGCGGCCTTCATGCTGGGCGAACCGGCGTTCACCGATCGCATATTCGTGCAGGAAGTGGTGGCCGGCACGCCCGCGGCCGCGGTGGGGCTGCAGCCCGGCGATCACATCCTCACTATCAACGACACTCCGATAATGACCATGGAAGACGTGCGCGCAGAAATCGGCGGCGCGCAGGCCGGCACGCCGGTGCGGCTCACCATTGTGCGCGAGGGCCGCGAGTTGAGCGTGCGGGTGGCCCCCGAATACAATCCGGAGGTCGAGCGGCCGGCGATTGGCATCGTGCTCTTGCCGGAGCAGACCATCGTGCGCTACTGGCCGTGGGAAGCGGCCTGGCGCGGCATCCAACGCACGGGCCACGTGTTCGCGCTCTTCGGCATGGGGGTAGCCAGCCTGGTACAAGGCACGGAGGACGCCGACATCATGGGACCCGTAGGCATTGCCACGTTGACGGGGGAAGTGGCCCGCTCCGGAATCTCCCGCCTGCTTACGTTTACGGGCTTCTTGAGCATAAACCTTGCCATCATCAATTTGTTGCCCTTTCCGGGTCTGGACGGCGCGCGTTTCGTGTTTACGGTGATAGAAATGGTGCGCGGGCGTCCCATTCCGCCCAGGCGGGAAGCCGCCATCAACTTCGCGGGCATCATGGTTCTGCTCACCCTTATCGTGTTCATCACCTACCGGGACATCATCCGCCTGCTGGGGTGACGGCGGCGCGGGCAAATTGATGCCAAGCGCGGGTAAGGCTGAAGTACGGGCGTCGCGCGGCCGAGCGTACCCGCGATTCCGCCCCTGACTAGGTACGCGCCTGTGGCACGCGCGGCGCGGACAGGTGTGGGGTGTGATACAATGTGGTGCGCATTCTGCCCGTTTCCGGGCGCGCAGCGAGGGGGATTCACGTGTGGCGCAGGTCTTCTCGTTTCGGATTCCGCAGGCACTCCACTTTGGCTCCGGCGTCTACCGCCAACTCCCGGCATTGGTTCGCGCGCGCGCTACCGGGCGCATCCTGCTCCTAACGGACCCCGGCGTCGCGGCTGCCGGCATTGCGCCGCAGGTGGCGGAAGCGTTGGCGGCGGCCGGGTGCGCGGTGGCGCGCTACGAGCACATCTCACCGGAACCGCACTTGGACGAGGTGGAGCGGTGCCGATCGTTTGCCGCCCGCCAAGATGTTGCCGCCGTGGTGGGTGTGGGCGGCGGCAGCGTGCTGGATGCCGCGAAGATCGTGAGCGGTTTTGCGGCGTGCGCCCAACCCCTGGGCGATTTCGTGGACCGGGAAAGCAACGGTTTCGGCCCCGGACTCCCGCTCTTCCTCTTGCCAACAACGGCCGGATCCGGCGCGGAAGCTACTGCCGGCGCTATCGTGACCCATGACAACCGCAAGTCTCGCCTCGTCGGTCGCTACGCGGAACCAATTGCCGTACTCGTGGATCCTACGTTCACGCGCAGCTTGCCGGCCGGCGTCACGCTCGCCAGCGGCTTGGATGCGCTCACACACGCTATCGAATCCTATGCGGCGCGGCGGGCGAGCCCCATGAGCCGGCTCTATTCTCGCGAGGCCTTTCGTCTCTGCCTGTCGTTTCTGCCGCGCGTAATCGAGAACGGCGACGACATGCGGGCGCGCGGCAAGATGGCGCAGGCGGCGTTGTACGCGGGCATTGCGGTGGCGAACGCCGGCGCCGGGGCGGTGCACGCCTTGGCCTACCCCTTGGCCGGCCGCGTGCGCATCGCCCACGGCATCGGCAACGCCATCCTGCTGCCCCACGTCTTGGAACGCAATGTTGCGGCCAGCCCCGACGCCTATGCCGGGCTGCTGGAGGAGGACGGCACACCGCTGGAGACGCCGTGCGGGTCCGGCGCGTTGCTTGACAGTCTGCGCGGCTTCTTGGCGACGCTGCAAACTCCGGCGCGCCTGTCCGATTTTGGCATCTCGGCCCGCGACGTGCCTGCGTTGGCGGCGGAGGCGTACGGCATTCGCCGGCTACTGGATAACAACGCCCGCCGGTTCGGCGTCTCGGAGATCGAGGCGCTATTCCGGGCCGCACTGTGAGGTCGAACGCAACCGGGCACAGCGCTCACCGGCTGCGCGAAGGGCGAGGGTGGTCAAGAGCAAGGCGCAGGCCGTCGATTGGCGCTGCGCGTAGGGGCGCCGGGTTGCCGGGACGCCCCGCGGCAAGCGCAGCAGGCCGGTGGTGGCTCGGCGGGCGGCGGGACTGTACACAGGGCAGGTGAAGCGGCTACAATCTCACTAGTCGCGCACCGGCATCCTCAGGCGAACGACTTTCATGGCTTTACAACAGCGTCAGCCCTTCTTCATCGACCTCGCCGTACTGGCGGGATTCTTCGTCTTAGCGCTGGTCTTCTTTTGGAAGTCGGTTCTCGGGCTGGGTGTCATCAGCGGCTACGATCTCGTCGCGTTGTTCTACCCGTACAAGACGTATATACGCGAGTTGATCAGCCAGGGCGAGATCCCCTTGTGGAACCCTCTTCTCTTCCTGGGCGCGCCGTTGCTGGCGAATATCCAGGCCAGCGTGATCTATCCGCTGGACGCCCTATTCGTGCTTCTACCGTTTCCGTCGGCCCTCACGTGGAGCGTGGTGGTGCACACGTGGTTGGGGCTGGCGGGGATGTATCTTTTCCTGCGCTACGGTCTGGAGACGTCAATCTTCGCCGCCTGTATTGGCGCTTTGTGTTTCGGGGTGGGCGGGTTCTTATTGCCCCACATCGGACACCTCAACCAGATGCATACCGCCATTTGGCTGCCGTGGATCTTGCTCTGCGTACGCCGGGCGTGCGCGCCGTCCACCACGTGGATTCTCCTGGGGGGCGTGATTACGGCGCTGAGTTTTCTGGCAGGACACACCCAGGAGTTCTATTACACGTTTGTGGCAGTGGGATTGTTCAGCCTCTATCTCGCCTTCGCATCGCCTGGGGAGTTGACGTCGCGCTGGTGGCCGTTTGTCGTGCCGGTCCTCTTCGTGGCGATTGGCGCGGTCTTGAGCGCGGCCCAACTTCTGCCCACGTTGGAAGCTGTTACGGTGTCGTACCGCATGGGCGGCGTTTCGCTGGAAGATTCAGCCTCGCGGGCGCTGAATCGCAATGAGTTGCTGCTCTCACTCCTACCCAGGTACTGGCGGCCACCCCCCAATTATGAGACGGCTGGCTACATTGGCGTTAGTGGCGCGGTGCTAGCCTTCTTTGGGATTCTCCAGATAGCCCGCCAGCGCTGGGTGCCGTTCTTCATCGCGCTCACCTTGTTCGCGTTCATCCTGGCGCTCGGCACGTATTCGCCGCTGTTCGAGCTTCTGCACCGGGTATTGCCGGGCTTCTCTTCGTTTCGTGTAGCCGGGCGCTGGTTGTTCATATTCAGCTTTGGGGTCTCGGTGCTCGCCGCTCTTGGCGCCGACCAGTTGCGGGACAATCTGCGGCCGGGTGAGCGCCGCCATCTATCGTTTGTTCTTCTATCCAGCACGGTGGCGAGCGTGTTGCTCTTGTTGGCCTTCATCGGCCGCATGTACCTCGTGCGTTCGCATCAGACCTTGCCCGAGCCCAAGGTGGTGGTGATGTGGGCTATAGTGGCCCTGATCACATACGTTACGATTCTATTGGTCCTCCACCACGGACTGGCCAACGCGCTGACGTATTCGTTCGTGGGCGCGTTGGTGGTTGTGGAGCTCTTCTTGGCATCGCGGCCGCTGGAGTTCAACATTGTCATGCCGGATAGCATTTACCGGCCGACCGCTGACAATGAGCAACTTGCGGAGCGCTGGCGCGACGCGCGCTACATCAGTATCGCGGCGGAGAACTTTCCGCTGGAAGACGAAGAGAGGCGCATGGGTGAACTCTTGGAGACAATGCCGGAGTATTGGTCTCACTTTGCCATCGAGTATGCCAAGTTTAGTGAAGAACTCAGACCCAATCTCAATCTGCCGTTGGGGCTGGCTGTTGCCGACGGCTACGATGGCGGCATCTTGCCAACCAGGAGCTACACGCAACTGCGCACGGCCCTGTTCAACCACGATCAGACTCCCCCGTATTCCGCTCTGTCCTCCGTGATTGGTGGCGAAGGCGAGGTAGACGCCACGCTGTGGGGCTTGCTCAACGTACGCTACCTGGTTGCCGACCTCAAGCAGACCATGCCGGGCGAAGGCTGGGAATTGATAGGGCAGACTCGTTCCGGCGGCCCGTTGCTCTTCGAGAATTCTGAAGTGCTACCCCGGTCATTCGTCGTATACGAGACCGTGGTGGACGATGATCCGCTGCGGCTGCGCGACATAGACGTAGCCCGGCAAGCGCTGGTGGAGCGACCGATACCGGAGCTTGTCGGCGCTACCGGCGAGGCCACGCCTGCCACGATTGTTGCCAGTGGCCCGCGGCGAATCGTGATCCAAGCGACCACAACGCAGCCGGGGCTGCTGGTGCTTGCGGATGCCTTCTACCCGGGTTGGGCGGCCACAATCGATGGCAATCCCACAGAGATCTACCGTGTAGACCTGGCCTTGCGCGGGGTGCTGTTGCCCTCCGGGGAGAGCACAGTAGTCTTCGAATACGTGCCTCGCTGGTTCCAGATCGGCGTGGTAGCCAGCGGCGTGGGCTGGCTGGTGGTGCTGTCCCTGCTCATCCCGCGCCTCATGCGTCGCGGTTCGCGGCGGCTCTAGCACGGGCGCAACGGGCTACGGCTACGGCTAGAGTCACGGCCCGGTTACGGCTTGGCGGCGCACCTTTGCCCAGCCACGCGGCGGCGCGGGCCAGCCGGCGATCTTGGTACCGCCGCTCGAAGTCCTTCGCCCAGCCACCCGGCGGTGCGGGACGTTTGCCTTGCGCACGTACAGGCTTGGCAGTGCGGGAACAAGACCCCACTCGTGTCGCACTGAAGCTTGCGCCTGAGCCGTTCGCCCTGAGCCGTTCGCCCTGAGCCAAGTCGAAGGGCGAACGGCTCAGGCGCGAGATCGTCGGTTTTGGGCCTTCTACGCACCGTCCGCGCTGCGACAGAGCCTGTGCTGAGCCTGCCTGCCCTGAGCAAAGTCGAGTGGCGGAAGTGCTCAGCTCAAACGGAGATAACTGAAGCCATCCACCTCAATGCGACAGCACTGGTAGAAGACTGCGCCGCCGCAGGGGCGGCGACCCTCCCACAAAGCCTAGATCATGCCGCCAACATTGCCCGCGTCGTCGATGGTCATGCCGTCCGCGGCGGGCACGGCGGGCAGACCGGGCAACGTGAGAATGTCGCCGGTCAGCGGCACGATGAAGCCTGCCCCGGCGGAGAGCTTGACCTCGCGCACCGTGATGGTGAAGTTATCCGGACGTCCCAGCAAGCGCGGGTTGTCCGAAAACGACGATTGGGTTTTGGCCATGCAAATGGGCAGGTGCTTGTAGCCCCTGCGCTCGAGCTGCCGCAGCGTGCGGCTGGCGGCGAGGGCATAGCTGACCCGCCTCGCGCCGTAGATTTCTTTGGCGACCGTAGCGATCTTATCTCGCAGCGGCATGTCGTCGGGATAGAGCAGCGCGAACGGTTGCGCCGGTTCCTGCTCAAGTAGGCCGAGCACGGCGTTAGCCAGGGCGCGGCCGCCCTCGATGCCGCCGGCGAAGACGTCCGTTTCCGCCATTGGCACGCCTTCCGCCTGGCAGAATTCGGCAACCGTGCGCACGTCAGCGGCGGTGTCCGAGGGGAAGCGGTTGAGCGCGACCACGACGTCCAGGCCGAACTTCGTGATGTTCTCGATGTGCTTCTGCAGGTTGGCGAGACCGGCTGCCAGGGCGGCGGTATTCTCGACCTCCAGGTCGGCGGGACGCACGCCCCCGTGCAGCTTGAGCGCCCGCACCGTGGCTACCAGCACGACGGCCGCGGGCGTTAGCCCGGCGCGCCGGCACTTGATGTTGAAGAACTTCTCCGCGCCCAGGTCTGTGCCAAAGCCCGCTTCGGTCACCACGTAGTCGGCGAGTTTCAGGCCCACCCGTGTTGCGATGATCGAATTGCAGCCGTGGGCGATGTTGCCGAAGGGCCCGCCGTGCACGATGGCCGGACCGCCGGCCATGTTCTGCACGAGGTTGGGATGGACAGCCTCGCGCAGCAGAATCGTCATGGCGGTGTGGGCGTTCAGGTCCGCCGCCGTCACCGGCGTGCGGTCGAACGTCTCGCCCACGACGATGCGGCCCAAGCGTTCCTTGAGGTCTGCCAGGTCGCTGGACAGGCACAAGACGGCCATGATTTCCGAGGCGGGCGTGATGTCGAACCCGCTCTCCCGCGGCACGCCTTCCGTTCTGCCGCCGAGGCCGATGACGATATTGCGCAGCGCGCGGTCGTTCATGTCGATAGTCCGCCGCCACGTCACGCGCCGGGGATCGATGCCGAGCTTGTTCCCCTGGTGCAGGTGGTTGTCCAGAATCGCGGCCAGCAGGTTATGGGCCGCCGTGATGGCGTGGAAGTCGCCGGTGAAGTGGAGGTTGATTTCCAGCGAGGGCGCCAGCGTCGCCTTGCCGCCGCCGGTGGCGCCGCCCTTGATGCCAAACACGGGGCCAAGCGAGGGTTCCCGCGTGCACGAGAGCGCGTTCTTACCCATGCTGAAGAGCGTCTGGGCCAGACCCACCGTGACCGTGGTCTTGCCCTCGCCGGCGGACGTGGGCGAGATGGCCGTTACCAGGATGAGCTTGCCGTCGGGCTTTTCCGCCAGTCGCTCCAGTACCTGGGTGCGTATCTTGCCCATGAGCGGCCCGTAACTGCTAAACTCGTCTGATTCAAGCGCAAGACCCTCGGCAATCTCGGTGATGGGCTTGGGGCGGTAGGTTTCGGATGCGGACGACACGATTGTTCTCCTCGTTCAGGTCGATTCTTCCCAAGCATGTGGTTGCGGCGCGGCCCGGAGTCGGCCGGGACAACCGGCAAACACCAGCGCGAACGCATAGCGCGAACACGCGTGGCATGTCGGCGGCTATATGCTCCTCGCAGCGCCCTGCCACGGCTGACGATGGCTGACTGGGCGATACGTTTGGCCGCGAGCCGCGACGACGCGCGCCAGGCTACGTAACCGCGACTGCCTGGCTTGGCGCCGGGCGCACGCCTTGGCGCACCAGCGTTTGAATGGCGTCCTCGGCCACTTGCAGCGTGCGGTCCACGTCGGCGTCGGTATGAGCAAAGCTGATGTGGTTGCGCTTGATATTCATGGGCAGCTTGAAGACGCCGCGCTTCACGCACTCCTGGCGGTAACGGATGAAGAAATCGGCATCGTTGTGCAGCAGGTCCGTAAAGTTGCGGGCCGGGCCGTCCATGAAGTAGGTCACGAACACCGACCCAAATCCCTCGACGTTCGCGGGTATATCGGCCGCCGCCATGACGTCGCTCAGCCCCGCGCGCATGCGCTCGCCCAGGCGGAAGATCTCCGCGTGCACGTCCTGGTTTTCCATGATCTCGATGGTAGCCAGCGCGGCAGCCGTGCCGACGGCGTGGCCGTTGTACGTGCCGGCGAAGAACGTATCGCCGCCGGGGTTCGTATTGAAGCGCTGCATGATTTCCCGTTTGCCGCCGATGGCGGCGATGGGAAAGCCGTTGGCTATGGCCTTGCCCAGGGTCGTAATATCCGGCGTAACGCCCGCTATCTGTTGGTAGCCGCCAAGACCGTGGCGAAAGCCGGTGATGACCTCGTCGAAGATGAGCACGATGCCGTGGGCGTGGCTGAGGTCGCGCAGCGCTTCCAAGAAGCCCGGCTGGGGCCGCACGCAGCCGATATTGTGGGGAATGGGCTCCACGATGATGGCCGCGATTTCGCCCGGGTGCGCCGCAATCGTGTCCGCAACGTCGTCGGCATCGTTGAACGTGCAGACAAGCGTAGCGTCGGCAGTCTCTGCCATCATGCCCGCCGAGAGCAGGTCGCGTTGGCCGACCATGTCCGGGGCGCTGATCACGTTGCGCAGCACGGCGTCATGCCAGCCGTGGTAGCAGCCCTGAAACTTGATGATCTTCTCACGGCCGGTATGCGCGCGGGCAACGCGCAACGCGTGAAACGTGGCTTCCGAACCCGCGTTGGTGAAAAGCACCTGCTCGATGGACGGCACGTGCTCGACGACTTTCTTCGCCAGTTCGATTTCCTGGGTGGTGGCGCCCACCCCGTAGAGGTCGGTCTCCCACAGCGCGTCTTCCACACGCTGCACCACTATGGGATGCACGTGCCCCAAAATGAAGGGGCCGAAAGCGGCGTGGTAGTCCAGATACTCATTGCCGTCTACGTCCCAGATGCGGGCGCCCTCGGCGCGGTCGAAGACCAGCCGGGGCTCGACGCTGCGTATTGACGTATGCACGCCGCCGGGGGCGTACGCCTCGGCCTCGGCAAAGAGCGCCGCGCTCTTCTCATTGCGTATCATACCGTGTTCCTCTTCAGCGATTCGTCACTCCTCAATAGCAACATCATAGCGGAAACGGCAAGCGGCTACCCAGCCGCCATGACCGGGATGCAAGAGGTCGAGAAGCGGCGGTTTGGGTCACGGGCCGCCGAGATCGGCACATCAGCGAGAGAGCACCACGCGGTCGCGTTCCGCCAGGGGCAGCGCCACCCGCGCGCCGCTGGACGCATGGGAGGCGTAGACCGCTAGGGCGACTTCTAACGCGGCGCGCCCCACGCGGCCGTCGGAGCGGCTGGGCCGGTCTTCCTCGATGCACCGCACGATTTCGGCTACGGCGCCCTGCATGCCGCTGTGGGCGTAGGCCACCAGGGGGAACGGGCGTTCGACCAGCGTGCGCGTGGCCGAATCAAACGTGAAGAATTCAACGTCGCTGTTGCTAAGCCGCAAACGGCCGGCTGTGCCGATCACGTCGATTTCGAACACCGGGCCGCTTTGGCCGTCGATGAAGCCGGTGACGCCGTTGTGGAAGCCCACGGAGGCCGCGCCGCCGGCGTCTCTGGCCGTGTCGGCGCCGGGCGCGAGACTGCCGGCCACCCACGCGGGTGTGCTCCGGCTGAAGAGCAGCATGGCGTCAAGCCAGTGGATACCCGTATGCACCAGCGCGCCGGCAAAGTGGGCGGCCACGGTGCGCACGTTGCCGATTCTGCCCTCCTGTACGAGGGCGAGCGCGGTCTCATAGAACGGGTCCCAACGACGTGTGTGATTGATGACGAGCTTAACGTTGTGCGCATCGCAGGCGTCTATCATGGCGTCGGCTTCGGCGAGACTCGTCGCGATGGCTTTCTCGCAGAAGACTGCCTTGACACCGGCCTGGGCCGCGGCCAGCGTCACCGGCGCGTGCAGCGGCGCGTGGGTGCAGACGCTCACGATATCCAGGTCTTCTGCTTGCAGCATCTCTTCGTAGGACGTATAGGCCGCGATGCCGCCGAATTCCGGCTGCCAACGCTCCGCGTAGGCGGTAGTGCGCTGTGCATCGATGTCGGCCACGGCGCAGACCCGAGTCTGCGGGACCGCGGCATAGGCGTGGGTGTGCGAATAGGGCAGCAACATGCGTCCCGCATAGCCGGCGACTTCATCCTGAATGGTGCTGGCCACGCGTCCGAGGCCTACGATACCGACGCGGTATGAGGCTGCCATGGGAGAATTCCCTTCCTCACGATCTCGATTCCGTCAGTGTCTATCCCTGACAAAGCCGCAGGTTCGTAGCAAGCCAACGCGAAGACATCCGTGTTGAGTTAGAACTGGTTGAGGTCTAGGTCAACTGAAAGTGGTCTCACTCAACGCGAGGTAGTGGGTCCAGGTCGTTCCCAATAATCACATCCCCCGTCCTTCCATCATAGGTAAGGACGAAGTGTCGCAGGAAATCTCTACCGAGAAGAGCGTTGTGAGGCTGGCCGCCTGAAACTAGGTGAACGCCAGAAAACCTGCCGTAAATGGTCCAGTTTAGTCTAGGTACGTAGATCTGCGCCAAGTAAATGACCGTCTCGCTTGCTCCCTGCACGCCTGAGATATAGCCCGTATCAACCGCCGGTAGCTCTAATTTCTGAGCTAGAGCTGAGTCGATGCAACTCTCACTTGCGCCGGTATCAACTAACGCCGGCAACTCAAGCTGCGGCAAACTTGGACAAGGTGAAACATCGGGAGTATAAGCCGGATCGAATCCAATTTGCACGAATAGAGTTGGGCCGAATCTAATCAGTAGATCTAGACCAGACAGAGAATCAGTGTCGTTGAATCCAATTCTAGCTGTCGGCATGGGTTACAGGCCTATAGAGAACGGACGCGGGCAGAGTCGCAGGAGGAGCACCTACTTGCCGAATTAGAAAAGGTCCACGGCCAAACCGCCGGGTCGCTTCAGCAGCGGCCTCTTGGAAATCATCATAGGTACCTGAGAGTTCCTCGTCATGAATAACGACCCACTCCTGCGGGTGCTCACGCTCAAGGAAATCGCGCATATTCTCATAGGCAGCTATCTCTCTATCGAGGACTCCCATGGCTCATTCCTTTTCATTCTCAACTTACACTACCAGTGTACAGTATAGAAACAGACTAGAGTCAGTCCCATTTTCCCGCTTCATCAACAGACTCTTATTTAGAGTCCCGATACTTCCACCGTCAGACACACTCCCGCACCTTCGCTCTTCACAGAGCGAGAATTCAACTACGTATTTGTCCGTCTAGCTGCAATTGGGCAAGTTCTACATTGTAGGAGGAAAGAGAAGCCTTCTGCTCTGCGACTCTCTCGTCATCGCCCATCACTGCCGAACTTGGCGGTAGCTCACCTCATCACTAGCCCAGTTACTAGCAGGCCGCTACAATGATGTTGCTATTCAGACGCACTCTCCATCCGGGATACCTGGCAGTGGGCAGATAGTCGCCAGATGACTCATGCTTCCTGAACGAACAAAGAATCCGCTGCAGTCACTGCGCATTGGTTTGGCGCAGATCAACCCGCACCTGGGTGACGTGGCGCGCAACATCCAGAAACACCTGGATGCAATCGCACAGGCGGAAGCGCAGGGCGTGGACCTGCTGCTCTTCCCGGAGCTGTCGCTCCACGGCTATTTCCTGGAAGATCTGGTGCAAGAGACGGCGTGTCTGCTGGACGATCCGCGCCTGGAACCGCTCTACGCCGCCAGCCGGCAGGTCAGCCTGCTCTTCGGCATGGTGGAAGAATCCGCCGACCGGCGCTTCTACAATAGCGCGGTGTACGCGGAAGGCGGGCGGGTCCACCACGTGCACCGCAAGGTATATCTGGCGACGTACGGCATGTTCGACGAGGGCCGGTACCTGGCGGCCGGAGAGCACCTGCGCGCGTACGACACCCGGTTTGGCCGCTTAGGCACGCTGATCTGCGAGGACTTTTGGCATCCGTCCGCCGTAAGCATCGTGCACGCCGACGGCGCGGACTTGATATTGGGCATCTCCAGCGGGCCGGGGCGCGGCGTGTCCGGCGAGTCTCAAGACCTGCGCAGCGCCGAGACCTGGCACAATCTCAATAACCTCTACGCCCGCATGTTCACGAGCTACGTGGTCTACTGCAACCGGGTCGGGTACGAAGACGGCGTGAATTTTTGGGGCGGCTCGGAAGTGGTGGGGCCCGACGGCGCGGTGCTCGTGCGCGCTCCGTATTTCGAGGAGACACTGGTCACGGCGGAGATTTCCGCCGGTGCCTTGCGCCGCCAGCGATCGCTCCTGCCGCTGCTGCGCGACGAGCGGCTTGACCTCACCTACCGCGAATTCCGCCGCATCTACCGCGAGCGCTACGCATGACGACCCCACCAAAAGCAGACCTCGTCGCCAAGGCGCGGAGCGCGCTGCAGCTCAACCTGCCGCTCACGGAACGAATCCTGCACAGCTTCCTGCAGAACGAGGTGCGGAAGTTCGGCTTCTCCCGTGTCGTGCTGAACCTCTCCGGCGGCATCGACTCCGCGCTGTCGGCTTTCCTGGCCGCCGGGGCTTTGGGGCCGGAAAACGTGCTGGCGCTGCTGCTGCCCTACCGGGAATCAAACCCCGACAGTCTCAACGACGGCTACGGCGTCGTCGAGGAGTTGGGCATACCCTCGAAAGTCATCGAGATTACGCCTTTGGTGGATCCCTACTTCGCCGAATTTCGCGATATGGACGTGAAGCGGCGCGGCAATGTGATCGCCCGCACCCGCATGATCGTCCTCTACGACCACACCGTCGAATTCAACGGCTTGCCGCTGGGCACGAGCAACAAGACGGAACTCCTGCTCGGCTACAGCACACTGCACGGCGACATGGCGAGCGCCGTAAACCCCATCGGCGATCTCTACAAGGCCCAGGTGCGGCAACTGTCCCGCCATTTGGGGGTTCCCGAGCCAATCATGGCAAAACCGCCGAGCGCCGATCTCTGGCCGGGGCAATCGGACGAGAACGAACTGGGCTTTACCTATGAAGACGTAGACCACGTGCTCTACCTGCTGGTGGACGAGCGGTATTCTCCCGGAGAGCTGGTCGCGGCCGGATTCGACGAGGAGTTCGTGGGCTACGTAACGCGTATGGTGCAGGCGATGCAATACAAGCGGCGGCCGCCCATCATCGCCAAGCTCTCCCAGCGCACCATCGAACGGGACTTTCGCTATCCCCGCGACTGGGGACGATAGGGCCGCTGCCGTGATGGGGAGTGGGGCTTGCAAATCCTGAGGGTGTGCCGTCGGCTCGCTAGACCCTCAAGGGAGAGCTACGGTGAGAGAGTCCGTTGTCCTGTTTGCGCTGCCATGAGCGCTTGGCGCATTTGAGAAAGGCGTAGATGGCGAGAATGCCCGGTCTGCTCTACGTCGTAGCCACACCCATCGGCAACCTGGAAGACATTACGCTGCGGGCGGTGCGGGTCCTCGGCGAGGTTGACGTAATTGCCGCTGAGGACACCCGCCATACCCGCAAGCTGCTGGCGCACCTGGACATTCACACGCCCCTCACCAGCTTTCACGCCCACAGCGGAACTGCCCGCCTGGAGCGCATTCTCCAAACCTTGGAAGAGGGCAAGAGCGTAGCCCTGGTCACGGACGCCGGCACACCGGGCATTGCCGATCCCGGCCAGCCGCTCATCGCCGCTGCGGTGGAAAGTGGGATCACGGTTGTTCCAGTACCGGGACCAACGGCGGCCGCGGCTGCCGTGTCCATCGCCGGTTTTCCAGGCAGCATGTTCTGCTTTCTCGGCTTCTTGCCGGGGCGGCCGGCGCGGCGCAGGCGGCTGCTGACTGCCGTGGCAGACCTGCCGTTTACGCTCGTCATCTACGCCTCGCCCCATCGTCTTGTATCAGACCTGAATACGTGCTTGGCGAGTTTGGGAGACCGGGAAATCGTGGTGGCGCGGGAGTTGACCAAGCTGCACGAAGAGATACTGCGCGGGACGATTGGCGAAGTGATCGCTCATTTCGAGCAGAACCGACCGCGCGGCGAGTTCACGCTGGCGATTCGGGCTGTGGCTGTGCGCTAGGCAGCGTATAATTCACGGTGACACCTTTGGCGGCAGCCGCGAATTGGCATGGCGTTGGGGTATCACCTAGCGAGGACAGTGCGATCGCTCGCAAAGTTGGCGACACTACGTAGGGGCACGACATGTCGTGCCCCTACGTAGGACGGCTTGGCCGCGCCAGGCGTTCCAGCCTGCGGTAAGCGCGGGTCGTGCCCCTAACGTAGGACGGCCAGGCGCGCAGCATGACCGTGAGAGACCATGGTACGGCCGGAATCAGAGACTCTTGATGACAGGGAGTGATATGGAAATGAATGAAACACTCGCCCGTGACGGTGGAACGCCGGTGCGGACAGCGCCGTTTCCGGCTTGGCCGGTGTGGGACGGCCTGGACGAAAAGGCCCTCATCGAGACTCTGCGCACCGGCGTGTGGGGCCGCAACGCCGGTTCCCAGGTGGTCGAGTTCGAGGAAGAATTCGCCGCCTTTCAAGGCACGAAATACTGTATTGCGCTCGTGAACGGCACGTGCGCATTGGAATTGGGCTTGCGGGTGCTGGACGTGGAGTTTGGCGACGAGGTGATCTGTCCGTCGTATACGTTTGTCGCCACCCCCGCCGCGCCGCTCTTCCTGGGGGCGATTCCGGTCTTTGCCGATATCGACCCGGACACGTTCGAGCTCGATCCCGCCGACGTGGAGGCCGCCATCACGCCCCGCACCAAGGCGATCCTTCCGGTGCACATTGCGGGTCAATCGCCGGACATGGACGGCATCCTGGCAGTGGCGCGGAAACACGGCCTGCGCGTGATGGAAGACGCGGCCCAAGCCCACGGCGCAGCGTGGCGCGGCCAGGGCGTGGGCGGTGTGGGCGACCTGGGCAGCTTCAGTTTCCAGTCGAGCAAGAATCTCAACTGCGGCGAGGGCGGCGCCATCTGCACCAACGACCAGGAATTGGCCGAACTCACGTGGTCGATCATGAACGTGGGACGTCTCCGGGAAGGCGCGTGGTACCAGCACGAGCGCCTGGGCTGGAACTACCGCCTCAGCGAGTTTCACGGCGCGCTGCTGCGGGCGCAACTTACCCGCGTGCCCGAACAGATGGCGCGGCGTGAGGCCAACGCGACGTATCTGGACACCCACCTGGCGGAAATCCCCGGCATTGCGCCGCAACACCGTCCGGCCGAGGTTACCGGCCACGCCCACCACCTGTACATGCTGCGCTATGACCGGGAGGCGTTTGGCGGGAACGACCGCGCCGCGTTCCTCGAGGCGCTCAACGCCGAGGGCATTCCCTGCTCAAACGGCTACGATTGGCCCTGCCACGAGCAGAACGCCGTCAAGAACTCGGTAAAGGACATCCTGCGGCAGCTTGGGCGTACCGACGACCCGCTGGACCGCCCCCTGCCCAATACCGACCGCATCGCCCACGCGGAAGGGGTCTGGCTGCCCCAAAACGCTCTGCTCGCCGAGGAAGCGGACATGCGGCAGATCGTGGACGCCGTAGCAAAGGTGCAGAAAGCGCTTAGTAGGGAGCGAGCCGCGGAGGCGGTGTAGGTTTGCTTGGGCGCGCTAGTTTGTCGGCAATTGCCCTATTGGTAGAGGAGTTGCCTCAAATTGCGCGAGCGTCGTACCGCAGAGCACGCCTATCGCGCGAATGTCATACTGCATGGAGCGCCAATGCCCAAATGTCGTTCGGAATGGAACGCCAATGGCACGGAGCGCCATTTGCGCGGACGCCACACTGCATAGAGCGCCAGTGGCGCGAATGTCGTACGAAATGGAGACCTATTGCCCGAAAGTCATTCCGATTGGAGCGCCAACGCCTAGATGTCATTCCGAATGGAGCCCTGTTTCCGAGTGTCAATCCGAGTGAAGTCCTGTTATCCGAAAGTCCTTCCGAGTGGAGCCCAACGCTCAAATGTCACTCCGAATGGAGCCCTGCTTCCGAGTGTCAATCCGGGTGAAGTCCTGTTGTCCGAAAGTCCTTTCGAGTGGAGTGCCAACGCCCGTATGTCATTCCGAGTGGAGCGCAGCGGAAAGAGGAATCTAAGCTGCCCGCCGGTTCGAGTAGTTTAGACGTGGACACTAGATTCCTCGCTGCCGCTCGGAATGACAAGTCTGCGCTTGGAGTGACAGGTGTGCGCCCGGAATGACAAGTCTGCGGCCGTGATGACAAGACTATGCACGGTAAAACTACGCTGCCGTTTGGGATGAAAAGGCTGCGATCGGGACGGCATAATTGCGTGCGGAGTGACAAGTCTGTGCGCGGGATGCAGACGACGCGCCCCACGCGCGCGGCTAGAGCGCTCATCCTGGCGACGGCAATCTCGCCCACGTCCGACGCGCCCCTCGCGCGCGGCTTGAACCGTGGCGGGCCCGGTGGGCGAGGGTAGTAACACCGACGCGCCCCTCGCGCGCCGCTAGGGCACAGATCTCACGGTTGTGACTTCCTCTTGCGCCACTGAATCCGTCTCGTCCTCGATTGCGCGCAATCCCCACCGCTGCCGTCTTGCCGCCCAGGGCCACCAGCAGCTCACGCCGTTCGTGCTGAGCGTGTCGAAGCATGGATGGGAGCAGAGGTGGTGGGTCGTGATGAACGAGAGTCCCAATCCGTTCACCCTTCGACTAGGCTCAGGGCCAACGGATTGGGACTCTCGTGTTGCCCGGCTTGCCTAGCTTGCCCGGCTTGGCTGACTTGCCCAGCTTGCCCGGCCTGAGCGGCTTGCCTTTAACATGGCCGGTTTGCCTAGCTTGCCTTGCCTGTCCGGCTTGCCCAACTCGTGCCTAGCGCGCCTGGCTGGCGTTGCGGCTGTCCATCCCCTGCTCGGAACCGGAACGCTCAGCATTGCGTGCGTTGTTCTTGCTCCCGTTCGTGCTGAGCGTGTCGAAGCATGGATGGGAGCAGGGCTGGTGGGTCGTGATAGACGGGCGACCCAATCCGTTCACCCTTCGACTAGGCTCAGGGCGAACGGATTGGGACTCTCGTGTTGCCCGGCTTGCCTAGCTTGCCCGGCTTGCCTAGCTTGCCCGGCTTGGCTAGCTTGCCCAGCTTGGCTGACCTGCCCAGCTTGGCCGACTTGCCCGGCTAGCCTTGCTTGCCCGCTTTGCCTAACTCGCGTTCAGCACGAATTCCGTGCCGTTTTCAACCGCCGCGGTCCAGGTAAGAGCGCCGTCCTTCATCTGTGATGAGATGGCTCCGCCGTTCACGGTCGCATTACGCCACGGCGTTTCGGCGCGGAAGGTCAGTTCTCTGGCGGTCACGTCGTCGCGCAGGCCGTTCAGATGTACGGCGCACGTGGCGCGGTCGGAGCCGCGCGCCGTGACTGTCACAGAAGCCGCCCGGCGCAGGAGCGTGTATTCTACCACCTCTTCCGGCACCGTGGCCCACAGTTCGTTGCCCCATAGGGCCCGCACCTCGCGCAGGCGGGCGTCCAGGATGGCCGGCGTCATGCAGCGATTCCAGATGCCGGGGCCGTTGGCTTTGGGTAAGCGGTCGACCACGATGTGGGAAATATCCACCAGCCACATGCCGCGCGTCGTCTCCCGACGCAGTTCGCCCGGAAAAGCGTCGCGGGTGTGGTGGTAGAGCGACGCGGACGGCTCTTGGAGCCAGCCTGCCAGGTCCCGGCCGATGGTGCCTCGCATGATGGCCCACTCGTCATAGTCGGGCCCGTTGAAGGGATAGCCGATGCTCAATATGCCCTGGTAGCCCGCTGCTTGCGCTACAGGAAGAATCCTGTCGGCGATGCGCAGGTTGCCCCAGTAGGCAAAGAGCCGCACGGGCGCGCCGGTGGCTTTCTCCAGCTCCCACTTGCTCAGCCGCACTTCCAGGTCCAGGTCGATGCCGTCCTGGTCCGTCGGCACGTGGGTGTGGGAGTGGCTGCTGACGGTCCAGCCTTTGCCTATGAGGAAGCGCAACTGTTCTTGGTTCATGTAGAAAACTTCGCGCATGGACGTGCCGCGTTCCAGGCGCTGCTGTCCCAGATGCCCGCTCACCGCGCACACGTGCCCCGGAATGCCGTGCTCTTCGTGAATGGGAAACGAATTGACGATGGCGTCGATGGTGCCTTCGTCGTAGGTCATGGAGTAGACGAACTGGGCGTCGTACTTCCAGGGAGCAATGTCCACTCGGATTTCAGGCTGGTTTTCCACCGCAGTCCTCCTGCCGTGTGTAATTTGCATGCCGGTCATGCGCCAGGCTCAATTGAGGTCTGTAGTCGCCGCCGAGGCGCCGGTGTGGGCGCTGGCCGCCAACATGAACTCCCGCAGGGCGCGTGCCGTGGCTTCCGGCTGCTCGACCCACGGCTCGTGTCCGGCCCGGGGCACGGTCACGTGGCGGCTGTTCGAAATTAATCGAGCGACGTGGGCACGCGCCCACCGCGGACGCGGGTCTGCCGCGCCGTCCAAGATGAGCGTGAGAACCATGACGTTGCGGACTTGAGCGGCGAGCACGCCACTTTCCTCCATGCGGTTCGACTCGTCATTGAGGGCAGCGTTCAGCGCGTAGTTGAACGGGAACCGGTCATGCCGGGGAAGTTCGTCGAACCCGGCCGCGTCATAGTATTCAGTCGCGGCCAACAGGGCGGACCGCTCTTGATTGATTCTCGCTAGTTCAGTCCCAGAAGCGGATTCCCGTCGTTCATCGAGGCAGCGGAAGCGCTCGCGTTGGTCGGCAGGCAGCTTCGCTTCACGGTTCTTGCGATACTCTTGGTGCCAGGCGGGATCGATCCCCGTACCGGAAAGGTACACCAAGCGGCTGACGCGCCGAGGGTGCTCGATAGCGTACAGGAGGGCGAGTGCCGCACCCCAAGAGTGGCCTATGACTGCCCACGTCTCGTAACCCCAGTGTGCGCGCAAGGCATCGAGGTCGGCAATGAAGGTCGCCACGTTGTAGGGTCCACGGTCCTGCGAGCGGCCGCCCCCGCGTTGGTCGTACCGGTGAACGGTGGCAAGATCATCGAGCATAGCGGCGACGGGTTCCAGGTTGTCGTAGGCCCCCGGCCCACCGTGACAGAGCACAGCCGGCGGACCGCTGCCCTGCGTTGCCGTCCACAGGGCAGTCCCATTCACCGTAACGTGCCGTTCGCCAACGGGCATTGCATTGCTCTCAGGGTGGTAGTCAAGACGTGCCCAATGCGCATCACGGACACCACCGGCGACCTATGCCTAGTCGCCGGTGTGCCCGCACGCCCGCAGGACGGTTTCCTGCGTGATGTAGTCATGCTCTTTGGTGTAGAGAAACGCTTTCTCGCCGCGGATGCAGGCGGCGAGTTCCGCCAAGTCGCGCTCGTAGCGCGGGATGTTCTCGAAGGGAACATCCTGCCAGCCGGCCTGGTAGCCGCCGCGCGGCTCGTTCAGGAAGAGGCGGCCCGCCGGGGGCTCCAGAGGAGTCAGGACAATGCTGCCTTCGCTGCCGCACACGGCGAAGTGGCGCCGGTCCTGCGAGCCTTGCTCCAGGAACGAACTCTCGATGATGCCCACCGCCTGAGCGAATTCCAGCACGGCCACGGTGTTGTCCTGCATGGCGACGTCGAACTGCCCGTCCGCGCGCAGAAACGGCGTTACGTTCTCCGGCCGGCCCAAGATCAGCGTGACCATGTCGAGCAGGTGGCAGCCCAATTCCAGCATGATGCCGCCGGGATAGTGCGACAGCCGCTCGCGGTTGGCGGGATCGCTCGCCGAGTTGATGCCGCCGCGTACGTAGTGCACGTCGCCAAGCCAGCCCTCGCGCACGGCCTGCCGCACCAGGTTGAAGCCGGGATTGTAGCGGAACATGTAGCCCATCTGGATGATGAGGTCCTGCCGTTCGGCGTTCGCCAGCAGCGCCCGCCACCGGGGCAGGTCCGTACCCGCCGGTTTGTCCAGGTGGATGTGCTTGCCGGCGGCAATGGCTTTCTCACCCAAGGGCAATAACTGCGGCACCTCGCTCTCGACCGCGATCATGCGGATGCTCGGATCGCCGAGCGCGTCGACCTCGTCGAGCCACCGCAGTCCCTGCCAAGCTGCGTCGGACCGCCGACGCTCACGCCAGGCGGCGTCCGGCTCGCATACGCCCACGAGTTCCCACTCAGGCGAGTCGCGCAGCACACTGAGCTTGCCGAGCGCGTGCGAATGCCCGGTGCCTAGAACGGCGCAGCGGATAGGAGTCACGATTGCATCACCTCGCTAGCGATTGACGACGTTGCGCAGTGTGCTGTCAGTATACTGGGCAGGATGACGCGAGACAAAGCGCCGCGGGGGCCCGCGGCGGCAACCTTGGTGCGCTGTGCCGTCCGCCGCAGTATGGTATACAGTAGTGCGAGCCCAGATCCGGAACCGGTGCGGCTAGGCATCCGGGGGCAGTCGCGGCCCCCGCTAGGTGGCGTGGCCGCCGGGTCGGGCGGTAGGTATTGGCTTAGACTGCCGCGCACGGCAGAGGCTGGCAGATTCACAGTAATCGATGTGCTCAAGTTGCGCAGGGCAAGGAGAAAGCAGCAAGAATGAGATTAGTTACGTATGAGAACGGCGGCGGCGCGCGCGCGGGACTGCTCGACGGCGACACCGTATACGACGTGCAGGGCGCTGCCGACGCCTTTACGGCGCAGGCCGGGGCGGTGGGCGCCAAGCTGCCGAACGACGTGAAAGCGCTGCTGGAAATGGGCGACGTCGGCCTGGGTCAGGCCCGCCGCGTCTTGGGCTTTGCCCGGGAGCGCGGCAGCGGCGCGGACTATGCCCACAGCGCCACAGAGGTGAGCCTCTTGCCGCCCATCCAGCAGCCGGGCAAGATCATCTGCCTTGCCGGGAACTTCGCCGACCACATTCGCGAGGGCGGCGATGAACCGCCGGAGAAGTCGCAGCAGACGCCCCGCTTCTTCTGGAAGCCCAACTCGGTGCTGGTGGGACAAAACCAGCCGGTGCGGCTCTGGGACATGTCAGCCAACGTGGACTGGGAACTGGAACTGGCCGCCGTCATCGGCACGGCCGGCCGCGATATATCCGCCGAAGACGCGCCCAAGCACGTGGCCGGCTACACCATCTTCAACGACATTTCGTCCCGTGATCTCGACCTGCCCTGGGAGCGGCAGGAGCGGGAGATGGACGACTACTTCGACTGGCTGAACGGCAAGTGGTTCGATACCCACGGCCCCATGGGTCCCTACATCGCCACGGCGGATGAAATTCCCGATCCCCACAACCTGGCAATGTCGCTAAGCGTCAACGGCATCGAGCGGCAGCGGGGCAATACCGGCCAAATGATCTTCAACTGCTTCGAGCTCATCGCGTACGTTACCCGCATCCTTACGCTGGAGCCCGGGGACATCATCTCAACCGGCACGCCGGCGGGCGTCGGCGCAGCCGCCGGGGCTTCCCTCCAGGACGGCGACCTGATTGAAGGTACCATCGAGCGGCTGGGGACGCTCCGCAATCCCGTAGTCGGCTAGTCCGCGATCGGACAGCCCGTAATCGACTAGCCGACTATCGGCTAGTCCACGGCTGCGAGAATTGGTGCAACGGCCAAGCGCGCGGTTATCTTGCGAATGAAACCGCGCGCTTGGCCGTCTCTGCGCATGGCGCTCACTCCCGCCGGGCGGTCGCTTGTTGCCCGGTAGCGCCGGGCGGCCCGCCGAACAGTCCCTTTGGCGCGTCTAGCCGCGAGCCGGAATGGCGATTTTTCGCCGCCCGGCGCGCTTGAGGCGACGCGCTTTGGCCCCGCGCCCGGCGGGCCCGCAGCCGGCTGTGCTGCGCCGTTGCCGCGCAGTGAGTGGTAGAATGGAGATTAAGTCAACTCGGCAGTGGAAAGCGAGCGTGAAGTCGTATGCGCGTACGGGGGTGGTTGCGGTTCGCTCTGGCCGGTGTGTTGCTGACGCTCATGCTGAGCGCGTGCGCGCCGAGCCTGCCGTTCTTTTCCGGTAGCGGCGCCAGCTATGAGGAACTCATGGCGCAGGGGGATGAAGCCCTGCAAGTGGGCGATCTCGATGCGGCCATGGAGATCTACAATGAGGTCATAGACAACTACTCCGATAGGTCCCAGCCCTACCACCAGCGCGCCATCGTGCACGTGCAATTGGGGGACATCGAGAGTGCGCTGCGGGACATCGACCGTGCCATCGAGCGAGATCCCAACGAACCGAATCACGTTTTCTTCCGCGCCGGCATCTATCTCAACACCGGCAATTTGCAGGGCGCGTTGAACGACCTCACCCGGTTAATCGAAATCGACCCAAACTTCGTGGAAGCGTATTTGGCGCGGGCGTCTATCTACTATGCGCAGAATCGTCTGGACGACGCCCTGGCCGACGTGGGCGCGGCCATACGCCTGAATCCGGAGAATCCGGAACTCTATTTCCGCCGGGCGAGCCTGCGCCTGACCCGCAACGACTACCAGGGTGCTATCGATGACCTGACGCGAGCCATCGAGATCAGCGATGTGTATGCCGAAGCGTACTACGTGCGCGGTCTGGTGCAGCAAGTTGCCGGTAACCTGGACGCCGCATTGCTCGATCTCAATAAGACCGTTGAACTCGCGCCGGAGCAGCCGGAGCCCTACGTTGCCCGCGCGGGCATCTTCCAGGAGCTGGAACGCTACGAAGAAGCGCTCATAGACTTGCAACAGGCGGTGAATATATCGCCGCAGACGCCGGAGCCGTATGCGGCCCGCGCCGACGTGTATCTGGACATGGGGCAGCTTCCCCAGGCGCTGGACGACGCGAACCGGGCCATCGACCTTGCCCCAGACGATCCGCGCTTCCTCGTGACCCGTGCGGCGATTCTCGCGGCTCAGGACAACGACACGCAAGCGTTGCGTGACTTGGATAGGGCCCTGGACATCGACCCCGGCTTGGGGCAGGCGCTCTTGCAGCGCGGCGAAATCTACGAGCGGCAGGGCGAAACCCAACGCGCGATTGCCGACTACGAGCGCGTGCTCTTGATACCCGCCTCGGAACAGATGATGGACCAAGCCCGCACGGCGTTGGACCGTCTGCGGGGCTAGGCGCTCCGGCCGGCTGCGCAGCTACGCCATCGCGCATGCAGACGCATGTAGAGTATGTGCGGAAGGCTGTGTTGGACGGGCCTTGGGCGTTTGCGGCGCCGGTGGACGCGGGCTGCACGGAACGCCGGGCTCAGTCGCTGGCTGACGCAGGCGCTGAAAACTCCGGCGCGTTGGCAACGTCGCGCCGCCGCACAGCGGCGGCAAGCTCAATCCGACCCCTGCAAGCGGCTGTGGGCGTCCTCTCGAGGGTTGATTGAGGATTCTGCCCTGGAATCGGCCCGCCCCAATGCCGAGAGCAGCCCAAAGAGTATTCCCAACAGGATGCCGATGCTGTGCACGAAGAGGCTGTCCACCAGCCCCTGAGCGCAGAAGGCCGCCAGACTGCCCATGAGCCCGAGCCCGAGCGCGCGGCCCAACGGGTCCTGAGCGCGCCGCCACGTGACCGCGGCCAAGCGCCACGCCAGGAACAGGAAGAGGATGAAAGCGGCAAACGTCACCAAGCCGCCTTCTGCCGCCAGATTCAGGTAGTAGTTGTGGGCGTGGCCGACGCCGGTGGGCCAGCCGGGCAGGGCATACGTCTCATAGGCTTTGGGATAGTTGCCGATACCCACACCCAGTATGGGATTATCCGCGAACATCTGCCAGCCGGCGTACCACTGGGAAACGCGCTCCAGAATGGCCCAATTGTCGGCATTGGGGCCGGCGCGCAACTCCTGCGCCAGGCGCGTGCCGAACACGAAGAGATCGGTCACCCGCGCCAGGATGGCTTCCGGCACGATGCCGAGCACCAGGGCGGCCAGCGTCGCCGTGAGCCCAACGTACGCCAGCGCGATGGCGTGTAGCCGGCTGCGCTGGCTTTCCAGCAGCCACACCACACTCACCGCTGCCAGCGCGCCCAACCACGCCCCACGGGAGAGGCTGAGCAGAATGCCCACAGCGAGCGCCATAGTCACACCCCAGGCCAACAGACGCAGGCGAGGATGGGGCGCGGCGAGGGCGGCGGCCAGCGCGACGGGCAGGACCAGCGCCAGATAGCCGCCGTAGGGATTTGGCTGCGCGAAGGTGCCGTGCGCCCGCATCAGGACTCCCCCGGCCAGAAAGTGGGGCGGCCCGAGGCGCAGCCCTACTTGCAGCAAGCCAATGCCGACCTCGGCCAACGCCGCCAACAACAATACGCCCACCAACCCGAACAGCACGCGGCGGTCGCGTACAGTGGTGGCGGTGACCAGGTAGACTACCAAGAGTTCGGACCACTTGCTGAGTTCCTTGATGCTGAGCAGCAGACTTTCCGCGACGATGGCAGACATGCTCATGGGCACGAGCACGAGCGCTATAGGTATAGCCAGGGCTGGCAGCGCGGGCGCGCGCCAGCGGCCTGAGACCATGCCCGCCAGCCACGATAGACCGATCAGGGCCACCAGGGGCTCATTGACGGTGAGGTCGACGTTGTCCGGTAGGCTGATCGTGCGGAGGCTGCCGAACGGGACGGTGAGGAGCAGTATGCCGACCCCGAACGCCGGATGGGCGAGAACCAGCGCCGTTACCGCAACCCCGCCAATCCCGAGGAATAGCCACAACGGCGGCAGTAGCCACGCCGCAAGCAGCAACGCGGGGACGCCTGCGATGGCCAGGAGCCGCCAGCGCCGCGCGTCGGCGCGTTGCCGCAACTGAAACCGGTGGGAATGCGCACGCCAGTGTTCTACCATGGGATTCACTATAGCATGGGGCGTGTCCGTCTTTGGGTGCGCGGCGCGCGGGGGCGATCAAGTGAGTGGGGCTGCGATGCTGCGCTGACCGGAGCAGTGGCCCGTACCGCGCGCAGCGGCCGCGCCTAGCTTAAAGCCTGTTTGCGATCTTCTTAGAGTGGTTTACAAGCCTGATGAAGACCGTTTGTGCTGAGCACTTCGACAAGCTCAGTGCGAACGGTGTTCGCCAAGTACAGTGCGAACGGTGTTCGCCAAGTACAGTGCGAACGGTGTTCGACAAGCTCAGTGCGAACGGTGTTCGTGCAGACAAGATGATTGAAATCAGGCTCTCAGGGGTTGTGGCGGCGAGTTGGAGGAGCAGAACAATGACTACGTCCGGGGAATTGCCGCAAGGTCGCGCGCTGGCGCGGAGACCCGGCGCGGTTGAGAGACACCGACGCCGGGGTCAATGAGCGTGGGGGCGGATGAGACTCTCCGTCCGCTGCAATGGTGGCGCATTGCCCAGGCTCTACGGGGACAGCGGGTCGGCCGCCGTGTCGTCTATCGCGAGACGGTCGATTCCACGATGGACTTTTGCCACGCTCTCGCGCGGGCCGGGGCCGTAGCCGGGACGGTGGTCGTGGCGGACGCCCAGACGGCGGGCCGGGGCAGGCAGGGCCGCGTGTGGCTGGCGCCGCCGCGTACGTGCCTGCTCTTCTCGCTTCTCTTGCGCCCGGCGTTGCCGCCCGCGCAGTGGCCCCACGTCCTTTGGCCGCTCGCGGTAGCCCTCCAAGCGGCTCTGCGCCAGGAAGCGGATGTGTGCACCGCCATCAAGTGGCCCAATGATCTCGTGGTCCGGGGGCGCAAAGTGGGAGGTCTGCTGGCCGAAACCACACGCCGCGGTATCGTTGTCGGCGCAGGCGTGAACGTGAATTTCTCCGCTGCCGCAATCGACGTCGAGCAGCCGCTGACCACCGTGGCGGATGAAGCGAACGGTCCGGTGGCTAGGGAAGCGCTGCTGGTTGCGTGCCTGCAATCGTTCGAGCAATGGTACGCGCAGTGGCAAGCAGCGCCGGATGACGTGTGGCGGGCGTGGCGCGCCGGTGCGTATCTCATGGGTGAAACCGTGCGCGTGGTCGTGGGCGGTGCGGCGTACCAGGGCTTGGTGGTGGACCATGACCGCGACGGCTGTCTCTGCCTGCGGCTTGGCGACGGCGAGGTGCGCCGGTTCGCGGCAGGCGAGGCCAGCGTGCGGCTGGCGCCAGCGGAATAGCGGGAGACGCTACACCAGTGCCGGGGATGCGCAAGTAGCGATTGCGGGGGAATCAGTAGCTCTTGACTTGATCACCTTGTTGGGCTAGATCTCATGTCATTCCGAGCGCAGCATCGAACAGGGTTCGCTGACTTCGTCAAAGACGCGGAATCTGAAGTGCTCCCGACACTAGATTCTTCGTCGCTGCACTCCTCAGAATGACAATTCGGGGAGCAGCCATTCACGTTGACACCCATACCTGTGCAGCCTAAGTCAATACCTACCAATCGCGGATTGCGGCTCGCCGCGCGTGCTGCCTCAGGTGGCTTAGCCAGCCTATCCGCGCCCGCTGCGCACGCGGGCAGTCCGACGCGCTGCTGCTTTGCGTGGGCAGCCGCTCTGTCTGCGCCGTGGCTTGGCGTGCCGCGAGTCATTCGTCCTATGGCGGGCGCCGGCGTTACTCTTGCTCGCCCGCCGCGTCCGGCTTGGTCTCGATCACCACACGGCGCTCGTCGCCTGTTCCGGTGGAATGCGTTTCCACGTCCTCGTCTTCCGCCAGGGTGAGATGGATGATGCGCCGCTCGTGGGGCGGCATGGCCTCCAGCGTGATCGGCCTGCCGTTCTCGCGCACCAGGTCGGCCAGGCGGCGCGCCATGCCGATCAGCAAGTCCTCACGCCGCTGGCGGTAGCCGGCAATATCCACCACCACCAAGTCGTGCTGGCCGAGTTGCTTCGTCAGCATCAGGTTGTAGAGAAACTGGATTGACCGCAGCGTCGCCCCACGCTTGCCAATGAGCGTATCGGTGCCGTCACCGGTCACGTTGAGCCGCAAGGGTTCGGTCCCCGTCACCTCGATCGCGACAGAGCTGCCGAGATGGTGGAAGAATTCCCGCAGCAACTCCATGGCGTCGTCAAGCTGCTCTTGCGAGAGCGGCAGGTCGGAGGTTTCCGCTGCCGGTTCAGGGGCAGCCGCCTCTACCTGTGTTTCTTCCCCGGTCTCTTCTTCGTCAGCGCCTTCCGGCTTTAGCTCAACCAAGACCCGTGTTTCCTCACCGCCGATGCCAAAGAGGCCGCCGGTGCCTGCGCTCAGCACGCGTACCGTTACGGCGTCACGTTGAGCGCCGAGTTCTTCGAGCGCATTTTGAATTGCGTCTTCGACCGTTTTGCCAGTTGCTTCAACGCTTTCCGCCACCTTTTTTCTTCTCCCTCTTGCGCGACCTGGACGATCCGCTCTTGGACCCCTGTTTCGCGGCGCCGTTGTCCCGGTCGTCGGCGTTATCCAGGCCGAGTTCTTGTAGAGTCGTCTCTGTCAACTCCGGTATGCTCGAGCGGTTTAGGCCCCCCAGTGAGAGGCCGCCGAGCAGACCTCCGCCTCGGGCCGCTGCTTGTTCCTGTTGCGGCGGCGCGGGTACTTGCGCTGCTGCCGCATCCTTGTTCTTGGCGGCCGTCGGCGCTTGTTTTGCGGACTTCGGCGACGGGGCTGGCGCGGGGGTAGCCTTGCTCGTCTCGCTTGCCGGACTGGCGGCAGCCGCGGCCGTGCCGGCCGGCGCGCTCAGGCTCTTGTCCCGCATGATGACCCACTGCTGTCCGATGCTGAAGATGTTGGATACCACCCAGTATAGAGCAAGACCAGCCGGAAACTGCATGGCAAAGAAGACGATCATGATGGGCATGAACTGCATCACGTTCTGGACCATCTGTTGTTGCGGGTCTTGCACCGCGCGGTTCATCATCATGCGTTGCACCACGAACTGCGTAGCGCCCGCGGTCAACGCCAAGACGCCCGGCAGCTTGAATGGCAGGTCGATTCCCGGCGGCAGCCACACGTCCGGCACCGCCAGACTCGCGATCCAAAGAAACGCCATCTCCAGTTCGGCGCTATTGTTCGTGACGTTGATGATGGCCCAGTAGAGGGCGAACAGGACGGGGAGTTGCGCCAGCATGGGCAAGCAGCCCATCAACGGGTTTACGCCGTGTTGCTTATACAACTCCATCTGCGCTTGGCCCATGGCTTGGCGGTCGCCCTTGTGCTGCTTCTGCAACTCCTTGATGCGCGGGGCCAGCAACTGCATGCGGCGCGACGAACGCAGGCTCGTAAGGCTCAGGGGAAAGAGGACCAGGCGAACGATGAGGGTGAAGAGGATGATGGCAATGCCGAAGCTGCCGGTAAGGTCGTTGAGCGCCAGCAATCCGCTTTGCAGCCCGCCGACCAGTATGTCGTTCCAGAGCGTGCTAAAGAAGTCCACAGATGGAACCGCCTTCAATCCTCATGTACATCGCAAAATGTCGCTAGTCTGCGGTGCGGCGCCGGGGTCCCGCTGGTTCCGGTGAACGCACGCACGTCCGCGCCGCCGCCGTGGGGGCAAGTGTGCCATGGCTACGCGTGACGATCGGGGCGTCTTGCCGGCTCCCCCGCCAGCGGTGGTTCGGGTACCGGGTCCACGCCGCCGGCGTGGAACGGGTGGCACCGCGCAAGGCGCTTGACGCCCAGCCAGCCGCCCCGCAGCAGCCCATACGTCTGAATCGCGTCGTACCAGTACTCCGAACACGTCGGCGCATAGCGGCAACTCGGCGGCAGGAACGGCGAAAGCGCCAGACGGTAGGCTTGAATGAGGCGCAATGCCACCGCGCTGCCCGGAGAAACCCCGCGCCCTTCCCGTGTTGCCGGACGTTGCGCGTCAGTGCTCGTTGCCATGCTACGGCCCATGCGGGTCATACTCCGGTGGCAGCAGGTGCGCGCGGCGCAGCAGCGTGCGGACGTGCCCGTTCAATTCCCAAAAGGAAGCGCGGGCGGCGCCCCGCCGCGCTATGAATACGAGATCCATGCCCGCCCGGACGTGGGGATGATGCGCTCGCACCGATTCACGTAGACGCCGCCGGACGCGGTTGCGGGTAACGGCGTTACCAAGACGCTTAGACGCGATGAAGCCGCATCGACACAGTGCGAGGTCATTTGGCTTGACGACGAGATTGACGGTGTGCGCCGACCACGTTTGGCCCTGTGCCAGTACTGCTGCGAAGTCCCGTTGTTTCCTAATCTTCTCCGTTTGGATTCTTCCTCTTTAGAGAGGCTGCGCGTCCACGAGGATGCGCCAGCGCCGGGATTCGCGCCAATGAGGCTCCGCTGCCACAGGCCGCGCAGCCAGCAAGCCGCGCCGTTGAGAGGCCGTGCGCTGGAGCGGGAACCCGAAAAAACAAAACCTCCGCATTTCCGGAGGGGATCGTGTGAAAACACACGCGCTGCACGGAAAGGACTAAGAAGGTCGTGCGGGCTTAGACGGAAAGCCGCTCGCGCTGCTTTTCACGTCGGTGCTTGATGATCCGTCGTCCGGCGCGCGTGGACATGCGCGCGCGGAAACCGTGTCTGCGCGCTCTGCGCCGCACTTTGGGCTGATATGTTCTCTTCGGCATCCAAGAGCTTCCTTCTATTCCTAACCTGTACTTACTATAGCATTGGGCGGAATCTACGGTCAAAGCGCTTGACTCGCGCCGCTGCTGCCCCGGACGTCAATGGTGACAAGTGTGCGCTGTCCGTCTTGCAGCCGCATACCCCGTGCTTGCGGCATTGCTACCCCTGGGACGTGCGCATATAATTGCCGTAATAATCTTCACGACGTGGGTGCGCGCCCCTCGAACGCACGCTTCCTTCCGGCCGTACCCGCTGCAACCCAAGGAGCGAGTTTCTTCATGAGTACCGAGCGTCGGGCCAGGCTAGCCTTCATCGGGTGCGGCTCTTTCGCCACCGCCTCCATATTCCCGCAAATTCAGCTCATTCCCGAGATCGACCTCGTTGCCGTCTGCGACCTCGACGAAGAAAAAGCCCAGCGCAACGCCCGCAACTTCGGCGCGCGGCGCGTCTACACCGATATGGAGAAAATGCTCGACACCGAAGATCTGGACGGGGTATTCACCATTGGTCCGGGGCCGCAGCAGTACCGCCTCGCACCGGTGGTGCTCAAGCGCGGCCTGCCGGTGTACGTGGAAAAGCCGTCGGC
Source organism: Chloroflexota bacterium (assembly GCA_022824225.1). Taxonomy (GTDB): domain Bacteria; phylum Chloroflexota; class UBA11872; order VXOZ01; family VXOZ01; genus VXOZ01. The sequence goes on along the minus strand of JAJEAH010000046.1, from coordinate 36,757 downwards.
CAATACCTCGGCGGAGGCCAGGGAACTGGCCGAATTAGCCGAAGCCAACGGCACGTGGGGCCAGGTAGGCTTCATGAAGCGCTTTGCCGACGTCTATCGGATTGCCAAGGAAGTTACACTCCGTCCTGAATTTGGCGGTTTGCACGTGCTCAAGGTCAAGTTCGGCCAGGGCAAGTATCCGCAGATCTGGGGCATCGACTCCGCCAAGCGCGCCTTTCTCATCGGCCAGTGCGTGCACATCTTCGACCTGGTGCGGTTCTTCGGCGGCGACGTGCGCGCCGTGAACGCGCTCTACTATGAGGTCGGCCCGCAGAACTTCTCCTATCTCATCAACCTGGAGTTCACCAACGGCACCGTCGGCCACATGGACATCAATACGCTCGATTCTAAGGTGGGCACCCGCGACATCATCGAGACGTTGGAACTCATCGGCATGGAGACCCACGTGGTCTGCGAGGACATGATGAAGGTCAAGTACCAGCCCCAGGAGGCGTGGTCGGATGAGGCGCCGCGCCTGGGTCGGTACAACTACTCCCTGGAGCCCTCGTGGACCGGCCTGTCCATCAGCAAGCGCAACTTCGGCTACACCGGCGAGGTGGAGAACTTCGCCCGCCGGTGCCTGGGCCAGGTGAATACCGGCCCCGATCTCTGGGATAGCTACAAGGCGCTTACGTTCGGGGAAGCGGTGTACAAGAGTTCCCACGGCGGCGGCCGGGTGCTGGTGGAACAGTAGGCGGCATTGCGGGACGCAGCATTTTCCGTGCAGTCAATTGCTCGGCATTCCATAATGTGGAACGTGTCGCCGCGCACGGCGTAAGGCGGCCTTGTGCCCCACAAGAGGCGGAGGCAAGCCCCAATAGTGCCGCAGTGGAGCGGAGGGCTACTCCTGGGATGCCTCACGCGGTTCATCTCGCGCTGTAGAGGCACGACATGTCGTGCCTCTACAGCGTTGCCGCAAACTGCCGCTCTCTTGGCAACGCGGAGTCGCCGCGTTTGCTAAGGGCTGAGGTTAGTGCGACATCATTGAGGACAAGCCCCCGCGCTACGGCAGGTAGCGTCGCTTGTTCCGCTATGCCCGCGATCTCTGCCCCGTCACTCGCGACATCCACCCGTCATTGCTTTGCATATAGACCGCAGCCGCTCCGTCATTACCCGCGCGCGCGGGAATGCATCTTCGAGTACGTAGAGGGCCTGAATCCGGTATTGGTCATTCCCGCCGCGCACGCGCCCATGCCCGCGCCCGCGCACGCGGGAATCCAAGTGTCGAACTTACACGTTCCACACGGCAACAGCCGTCATTCCCGCGCACGCGGGAAACCAGCCGGCCTGGCCGTGTCCGTGGCGCGTAGGGCGCGTCATTCCCGCGCACGCGGGAATCCATCTTCGCCGCGCGCGCCCTGGATTCCGGCTTTCGCCGGAATGACGGTTCAAGCATTCTCTTCACTCTTGGATGGAATGCTTGTTGCGTAAACGCGGCATTGTAGCGCATGCAGCCTGGGAATATAATTGCCGTAATACTCTTGACGGTGCGATTGGGCTGCCCGCCACTGCTTCACCGCAGAGCAATTGCATCGTGCCCCCAGCGCAAGGAGCGAATTTCCTCATGGGTACCGAACGCCGCGCCAGACTTGCCTTCATCGGGTGTGGCGCCTTTGCCACCGCCTCGATCTTTCCCCAGATTCAGCTCATTCCCGAAATAGATCTCGTTGCCGTGTGCGACATCGACGAAGAGAAGGCGCAGCGCAACGCCCGCAACTTCGGCGCGCGCCGCGTCTATACCGACATGCACAAGATGCTCGATACCGAAGAGCTGGACGGCGTGTTCACCATCGGCCCCGCGCCGCAGCAATACGAGCTTGCGCCGGTGGTGCTCGAGCGCGGCCTGCCGGTATACACCGAAAAGCCGTCGGCCAATACCTCGGCGGAAGCCAAGGAACTCGCCGAACTGGCGGAAGCCAAAGGGGTCTGGGGCCAGGTGGGCTTCATGAAGCGCTTCGCCGACGTGTACCTCATCGCCAAGGAAATCGTCTCCCGGCCGGAGTTCGGCGATCTGCACGTGGTCAAGACCAAGTTCGGCCAGGGCAAGTACCCGCAGCTTTGGGGCATCGACTCTGCCAAACGGGCGTTTCTCATCGGACAGTGCGTGCACATCTTCGACCTCATGCGCTTCTACGGCGGCGACGTGAAAGCCGTGAACGCGCTCTACCACGAGGTCGGCCCCCAGAACTTCGCATACCTCATCAACGTGGAATTCGTTAACGGCATGGTCGGCCAGATGGACATCAATACGCTGGATTCCAAGGTGGCGTTCCGCGACATCATCGAGAACCTGGAGCTCATCGGCCTGGAAAAACACGTGGTCTGCGAGGACATGCTGAAGGTCACCTACCAGCCCTATGAGGAATGGACGCAGGAGAAGCCGCACCTGGGGCGCTACAACTACACCGTGGAGCCCGCGTGGAACAGCATCGCGTGGAGCCAGAAGAACTTCGGTTACACCGGCGAGGTGCGCCACTTCGCCCGCCGCTGCCTGGGCCTGGAAACCAGCGGCCCCGACCTCTGGGACAGCTACAAGTCGCTGACGTTCGGCGAGGCGGTGTATGCAAGCTCCCACGGAGGCGGCCGCGTGCTGGTAGAAGAGTAGGGTCTTTCGCGGGATTTCTAGCCGGAAGACGCAGTGGACGAGTTCAAGCAAGACAGCCGGAGCGAATTCCTCGGTCTCTTGGCGAACAGAATAGTGTCAAACAAAGAGCGGGGGGCAAGCCCCAATGCTGTCGTCCAAAACTGATGAGCACTGTACTACCCGTTCGTGCTGAGCACTTCGACAAGCTCAGCACTGGCTCTGTCGAAGTATTAACGGGTATTACAGTGCGCCACAACTAACCCGCCGTTCACCTTTCGACAGGCTCTGCGTCTTCAATCTGGAAGAGATAGTATAATCACCGGAGAAATGCTTAATCGTTTGTGATTTCTGGCAAGGATCGAGAAGGAGAATGACCCAATGGCAACTGCACAGTTGGTAACCTTGGCGCCGGAGCAGAAGCAGTTTTTTGACGATAACGGGTATCTGGTTATGGAGGGCATGTACGACGCCGCGGAGATGGAGGAGATGCGGCGGGAGTTTCACGACCTCATCACCAATACGGACGGCCGACCCGAAGCCTTGCGCTATACCTTCATGGAGCAGGCGGAGGGGTATCCCATCGACCCCTACAATCCCAAGAACGTGCAGGGCATCATGGACCAGCCGCTGGCGAGCGATTACTGGTTCAACAACGTCACCGATCCCCGCATCGTGAACGTCTTCATCGACCTCTTCGGCCCGGACATCGACTTTCACAACGGCAAGGTGCGCAACAATCCGCCGGGCTTCACGAATGAACAGGGCTGGCACCAGGACTGGCCCTACGAGCGCCACAGCACGTCGGACCTCGCGGCGGCCATCATCTACCTGGACGCCAACGACGTGGACCAGGGTTCGACCACGGTGCTGCCCGGTAGTCACCTGATGGGCGAGTGGGAGACGGACCATGGCCATACGGTGGCCGACGAGAGAGTGGAGGGCTACGAGCCGGTGCCGATGCTGGCCAAGCCCGGCGACGTGCTCTTCATCCACGTGATGGTGCTGCACACCGCCGGCAATAATTACAGCAACACCTCGCGCCACAAGGTCATCAACGAATACAAATCCAAGAACGCCGTCGACCAATGGGGCAACCGCTGCGCCTTCGCCGGCATGCCCGTAGCCCGCAACGGCAAGCCCTGCATCCCGCAACTCTAGCAATGCGCGTGGTGGCGCGTTTGCGCGCCACTAGCCCCGGGTGCCAATAAACAACCGCCAACATTCTGGGATCTGTCGCACGGCGTTGGCGCAATACCTCCCCAGTCTTGCAGATACGCGCCGAGCATCGACTCTGAGCGCGCTACGACGCCCATCGGCGAGAATGATCAAAGCCTCCTCCTGGGGGAGAGGATTTGGGTGAGGGCGACTCTCCACAGGAGTCAGCTAGTGCTGCGCTCTCCTTGAAGTGATGCGAGGGTTTCTTCATGTCAGACAATCTCCCAACGCCGCGTCTCTTTGACAACACCTCCGATTGGTTTCCCATCAACCGCTCCTGGCAGTTTGAGCCCCCGGCTGATCTCCACGGCGAAATCACACCAAGTGAGGTTGAGGCCGCCAGTGGGCATACGTTTGTGGCGACGCTTACGTTGGGGCCGGACCTAACGCTGCCCACCGGCGCCCACATCACCATGGAAGTGCCGAGCACGTGGGAGTGCCACCTGGGGAATCCCTATCCCCGCGGTCTGAAGACTGTTGGCAGTCGCGACAAGAGCCAGATTCGCCAGGTGGGATACGGAGCGTATTCGGACGTAGAGTGCTCGCGTTCGGACGTGAAGCTGGCGCTCGCCGCCTCGTGGGGGCGGCACATGGACCTCGTGGACGTGGTGGTGCAGGAGGGCGAGCTGGGGCCGGGCGATGCCGTACGTATTATCTTGGGGCCGCCGGATGGCAACCTGGTGCAGGCGCAACGCTACGCGCAAGTGGCGATCTTCACGGTGGGCGTGGATAGAGAAGGTGACGGCACGTACCGCCGCGCCGTGACCCACCCGACGGTGCGGGTGGTGGGCGCGCACGCCGAGCGCTTCAAGGTATTCGCGCCAGCCATAGTCCAGCCTGGTGAGAAGTTCTCAATTCGCGTGCTGCCGGTGGATGGTTACAGTTACAATGCGGCGACCGGCTATCAAGGGCAGGCGCACTCGCTAGCAACCGATGGCCTTGACGTACCGGAAAGTGTGACACTCGATCAAACGAAATCGCAAACCGGCGTCACATTTTCCGCCAAAGCCACCCAAGCAGGCGTCCACCGCGTTACCGTCGTTGATCCGGACACCGGCGTCGCGGGCAAGAGCAACCCCATTGGCGCGGGCTTCCTGCCCGATCGCAACGTCTACTTTGGCGAGATGCACAGCCAGATGTGGCACAGCCAGGGCACCGGCACCACGACGGAATTCTTCGAGTGGGGCCGCGACGTGGCCGGTCTCGACTTCTGCGCGCCGGCCAACCACTACAAGATGCGCTTCGAGATCGTTGACGACGTCTGGCAAGAGGTCGTGGCTACGTCCAATGCCTTCAATGACCCGCACCGCTTTGTCACGCTCGTCAGCCACGAGTGGGGAACCGGCAACCGCAACGGCCACAAGAACATCTACTACCGTGGCGATAGCGCGGAGTTCATCTGTTCGTTCGGTCCCGGCGGCATGACACCCACTGAGCTATGGAAAATCCTGGAGGGACAGGACGTTCTGACTATTCCGCATCACACGAAGTTTGGCAACGTCACGAATTGGGACTACCGCAACGATACCCACCAGCGGCTGGTTGAGGTTTGCTCGAGCTGGGGCATATCCGAGACCGGCGGACCGCACTGCGTACAGCGGGCGTTGGCCATGGGGCACCGGCTCGGCTTCATCGGCGGCACGGATTCCCACCACGGCTTGGCGAACCAGGGCAGCTTTTTCGTGGACGACGGCAACGGTCTCGCGTGCGTCATAGCGAAAGAACAAACCCGTGACGCCATTTGGCAGGCACTCAACGAGCGCCGGTGTTACGCCACCACCGGCGACCGCATCTTGCTGGACTTCACCATGAACGGCTTCCCAATGGGCACGGACCTCGCCGTGGACGCCGCAAGCTACGGCGAAAGGAACTTTGCGATGCGCGTGGCGGGAACCTACCGCATCGACAGCGTCGAATTGCTGCGCAACAACGTGCCGGTATTCACCGCGCACCCAGGCAGTGACGTTTGGGAAGGCGAGTGGACCGATACCGAGCCCTTGGCGGGGTGTACTCTCGCGCCGACGTTCGCCCACGACCGAAAGTTCGCCTTCTACTACCTGCGGGTTACGCAGGGCAACCGGCAGATGGCGTGGGCGAGTCCGATTTGGCTTACCGACCGTTTGGGCTTGGCGGGCGCCGTGGGCTGACGGGGCAGGCGTCTGGGGTTTACTCTGGAAGTATGAGGCCTTCTGGCTAACGGCAGAGATTTCCAGAATGACCAGTTGCGTTAAGCGGCACACCGCGGGCGAACCTAATTCCGGCCCGGCAAAGCCCCTGAGGCCCTGCGGTCCGACGGATGCTGGCGGGCTGTGGAATGGCGCGGTCAATTTCCTGTGGGCCTGCGGGCAGGCGAATGCTTGCGGACGGCGATTTGGTCCGGCCAGGTTCCTGCGGTTTTGCAGGCAGTTGGGCGCGGGTGCGGGTCTGGCGCTGGCAATCGCACTTTGTGCAGCGCTGGCGGCCCCGCCGGTGCAGGCGGCGGACGGCACGCCGCAGGAGCGCGCCATCGCCCGCCTGAACGAACTGCGGGCCCACGCGCAATCGCCGCCCGTGCAAGCCGATACCGCCTTGCAGCGCGCCGCCGAGGCCCACGCCGCATACTACGCGCTGCACGGGTTTACGGGCCACACGCAAGACCCCGAGAACGCCGGTTTCTCCGGCGCCACGCCCACGGATCGCATACGCGCCGCCGGCTTCAGCGGCCGTTGCACGGCTGAGTCCGCTCTATCGCTGGCGGACGATCCCATTGCCGCGGTGGACGCCCTCGTCAACAGCGTCTACCACCGTACCGCCATGCTCCATCCCGCGCTTACGTTTGTCGGTTACGGTCAGAGCGCGGGCGGGAGCGTGTTCGATCTTGGCGGCTGCTTTGAGAATGCCGAGGGCCTCGACCGGCTCTACATCTATCCCGGCGCTGGGCAAACCGGCGTGCCGGTTGGTTTCAGGCCGCGGACCGAACAACCGAACCCGCTGCCCGATGTCACGGGCTACGTGGGTAGTCCTATCAGCATCGGCGTGGCGCCGTGGGTGCGCGAGAACCTGGCCCTCACCAGAGTCCAGATCGTGGATGAGCAGGGCGCGGTCTTGCCGTTCCGTCGCGTGGACGACGATAGCTGGGCCTATTTTATGACCGACCTGCCGCTGGGCGCGGGGCAGACGTACACCGTCAGTGTTGCCGGGACTGCCGTGGGCAGCGCGGTGGGCGATTTCAGCCGCACGTGGTCGTTTACCACCGTTTCGGCCTACCGGCCTACCACCATTCACATCCGCTTCGTGGAAGGAACGCCGCGCCTGCTGGAGGAATACGTCACCGACGACTACGCGTGCTACGGCCAGACTTCGGGCCAAACGCCCACGCTGGCGGGAGCGGAGGTCACCTTGCCCTGCTACGATGTGGTGGACGAATCAGCCTGGTATGGCGCCGTACCCTTTCTGGCAGAATACAGGCGGGTGGGAGGCGAGGACGCGCTGGGCTATCCCCTCACCCGCGCTATCACATTCGAGGGCAAACCCACACAGATCTTCCAAAAGGGTATTCTGCAATGGCAGCCGGACTCCGGGGCCTTTGCGTACCTGAACGTCTTCGACCTGCTGAGCGCCAGGGGTCTCGACCCGCTGTTGGAGACCCGCTACCTGATCCCGCCGTCGTTCGACACCGCGGCGGATGACGGCCTTACGTGGGGGCAGGTGATGGCGCGGCACATTGCCATCATGGACGACGCGCCCGCCATCGCGGCTCTTGTCCTGGGCACGCCCAATTGGCTGGACCGCTACGGTCTGCCCATGAGCGCGCGGGACTATGGCGACGTGGTTGTGGTGCGCGCCCAGCGGGCGGCCTTCCAGTGGTGGCGCATAGAGACGCCGTTCGCCGACGCCGGTGAGGTAACGGTGGTACACGGCGGCGAAGTCGCCAAAGAGTTAGGCGCTTTCGTGCGCTGAGCGCCGCCGCGGGCCGCGATTAGTGGGTATTGACTTAGGCTGCACAGGTATGGGTGTCAACGTGAACGGCTGCTCCCCGAAATGTCATTCTGAGGAGTGCAGCGACGAAGAATCTAGAGTCGGGAGCAGTTCAGATTCCGCGTCTTTGACGAAGTCAGCGAACCCTGTTCGATGCTGCGCTCGGAATGACATGAGATCTAGCCCAACAAGGTAATCAAGTCAAGAGCTACTGACTCCCCCGCAGGACCGGTTTGTAGCCGCTCCGGCCGGTTAGGTACACTTAAGGGGAAGAACGTCCCGGCAGGGACGCACCCGCACGGACACCCAACCATGATCTTGGACTTCCATACCCACACCTTTCTCAGCGACGGCGAGCTTTCGCCGTCCGAACTCGTGCAGCGCGCGGTGGCGGCCGGCTATCAGGCCATCGCCATCACCGACCACGTGGGGTTCGCGAACTATCAGTACGTGTGCGAGGCCCTGCTGCGGGAATGTGAGATCGTCAACCGGGAAATGCCTATCACGGCCCTGGCCGGGGTGGAGATTACCCACGTCGCCCCCAGCGCTATCGGCGCACTGGCGGAGCGCTGCAAGGCAGCGGGAGCGCAAGTGGTAGCCGTGCACGGCGAGACGATCACGGAACCCGTGCCGCCCGGCACCAACGCGGCGGCGGCGGAATGCCCGGCGGTTGACGTGTTGGCGCATCCGGGCTTGCTGACGGCGGCGGATGCGCGCATGGGGCGCGACCGCGGCCTGATGTTCGAGCTCACGGCCCGCCGCGGCCACAGCGCCGCCAACGGACGGGTTGCCAGGATCTGCCGGGAGGTGGACGCCAGAATGGTGTTGAATAGCGACGCGCATGCGCCCGGCGACCTCCTGACCGACTCCGTTGCCAATAACGTCATCGCCGGCGCGGGACTGGACTGTGACTATATCGACATAATTCGCAATGAGAATGCCCGGGCGCTCTTGCGCCAATGTTGGGGCAGGTGAACTGAGACGCAATTCTAAGACGGTGAGAGAAGGCAATACTGTGGCACAGAGAGCGAAGGAATCATCGAGCGGCCGCTCGCCGGCGACCGCAAACGGTGACGGCGGACGCAAGAAGCGGCGGCGCCCCGCGGGCGGCCGGGACCGAGACCCAATGGACGCCATGCTCCATCCGGTGGAACTGCCGGTGTTGGCCATCCGCGACGAGGTGGTCTTTCCCGGCATGACCGTGCCGCTCATCGTGGCGCGCGAGCGGTCGCTGGAGGCCGTAAGCGCCGCGCTGGACGGCAACCGGCGGCTCTTCGTGGTCACCCAGCGGGACCCAACCATCGAGGACGTCAATCCGGAGGACTTCTACTTCGTCGGCGTGGAAGTGAAGATCCGGCGCACCCTCAAGATGCCGGACGGCAGCGTCAGCATCCTGGTGGAGGGCAAGCGCCGGCTTTCCATCACGCACTTCCTCCAGTTGGACCCACACATACGGGTGCAGGCTATCGTCGTCGATACGGAGACCCCGGCAGACGCGGAGCCGGATGCGCTGCTCCAGGCCATGCTGGGGCTCTTCAAGGAAGCCGTGGACCTCAGCAAGGACTTGCCGGACGAGGCATACGTGCGCGCCATCAACACCCACGATGCCGGTGATCTCGCCGATTTGATCGCCTATACCATCGACCTGGTGACGCCGGTGCAGCAGGAGTTGCTGGAAGAATTGGACGCGGCCAGGCGCGCGGAGAAGGTGATAGCCCACTTGCGGCGGGAGCTGGAGATCTTGGCGCTGCAACGTAAGTTCGATGAAGATGCCGCGCCTACGTCGACCGATGCCGAAGAGCACGAGCGGTTCCTGCGGGAGCAACTGAAACTCATCCACAAGGAACTCGGCGAGACCGACCAGGTGAGCAGCGACATCGCCGCCCTCCGGGAGCGCATTGAGGAAACCCCGCTGCCGACAGAGGTGATGGAAAAAGCATATAAGGAACTCGACCGCCTGGAGGCCATGCCCACGGCCAGCCCGGAAGTGAGCGTGATCCAGACGTATCTCGATTGGCTGATGGCGTTGCCGTGGGGAGACCCCAGCCCCGACGACTTGGAAATCGATCACGCCAAGAAGGTGCTGGACAAGAACCACTACGGTTTGCCCAAGGTGAAGGAGCGCATTCTCGAATACATCGCCGTGCGCAAGCTCGCGCCGGACATGCGCACGCCGATTCTCTGCTTCGTGGGGCCGCCGGGGGTGGGCAAGACCTCGCTCGGGCTCTCCATCGCCCAGGCGTTGGGCCGGAAATTCGTGCGCATTTCGCTGGGGGGTATCCGTGACGAGGCTGAGATTCGCGGCCACCGGCGCACCTACGTGGGCGCCCTGCCCGGGCGCATTCTCCAGGCTATGCGGCAAGTCGGCACGGTGAACCCGGTCTTCATGCTGGACGAAATTGAGAAGATGGGCGCGGACTTCCGGGGCGATCCGTCGGCGGCGCTGCTGGAGGTGCTGGACCCGGAGCAGAATTATGCTTTTTCCGATCACTATCTGGAAGTGCCCTACGATCTTTCCAACGTCATTTTCATCACCACCGGCAATACGGTAGATACGCTGCCGGTGGCCCTGCGCGACCGCATGGAAGTAATCGAACTGCCCGGCTACACGGAGGAGGAAAAGCTCCCCATTGCCACTCGCTACATCGTGCCGAAGCAGCGGGCCGAGCACGGCTTGAAGCAGCGCAACCTGCGCTTCACGGGCGGCGCGTTGCGGCGCATGGTGCGCCAATACACCCGCGAAGCCGGCGTGCGCGATTTGGAGCGACAGGTGGCGACAGTCTGCCGCAAAGTGGCCCGCAAGCATGCGGAAGGCGACGTGAATACGGTTTCGGTGACCGTGCGGAATGTAACTGACTACTTGGGCGCGCCCCAGTTCTTCTACGGCATGGCGGAAGAAGAAGACCAGGTGGGAGCGGCAACCGGCTTGGTGTGGACTGCCTTCGGCGGCGACATCATTGCCGTGGAAGTAACCTTGGTTCCCGGCAAGGGCAAGCTCATCCTGACCGGCAAGCTGGGTGAGGTGATGAAGGAGTCGGCGCGCGCGGCCTTGAGCTACGCCCGCGTCCACGCGCAGCGCTTCGGCCTGCAGGATACGGCGTGGGACAAGCTGGACGTGCACATCCACGTGCCTGAGGGCGGTGTGCCGAAAGAGGGGCCCAGCGCCGGCATCACCCTCACCACGGCGCTCATTTCCGCGCTCACCGACCGCGCCGTGCACCGCGACGTGGCCATGACCGGCGAGATGACGCTGCGGGGCCGGGTGCTGCCCATCGGCGGCCTCAAGGAAAAGGTGCTGGCCGCGCACCGCGCCGGCATCCGCAAGATCATCCTGCCCAAGGAGAACACGAAAGACCTGGTGGACATCCCCGAGGCCGTGCGCGACGATATTGCCTTCTACCCGGTAGAAAACGTTAGCGAGGTGCTGGCGCTCGCGCTGCATCCTCAGCAACGGCAGATCAGAGCCACGGCATAGCGATCCAGCGCATGGTCGTATTTGCCGCCAGGCGCGGAGCGTCCGGTTCGTTCGCGGGCTATGCCCAGAGAATCACCGCGTCCCATGGATTGCGGAAAACACTTGACCGGCTGCGGCCGCCGCCAGATTCTGTGTAGCGATGCGAGAATGAGTAGAGAGGAACGCCAAGAAGGAGGTTGCGTTGCAGTACACGAATGGACTATGGCTTATCGACGGAGGCTACATTTACAACGCCCAGCGTTCTATTGCTCCGGACTATAGTGTTGACTATTTGAAGCTCCGCATGAGAATCGAAGAGACCCACCGGCTTTGGCGCGCGTACTACCTGAACTGTACGCCCGGCTTCTCCTCCGACGGCCAGAACAGCTTTCACCGTTGGCTGGAGTCCGCGCCGCCTCAGGGCCCGAAGATCATCACGCAACTCTATGAGCTCAAGCAGATCCGGGCGGATTCCGCCTTCTGCGAAGGCTGCGGCAGAAAAGTGCGCCTGAATTGCCCCGAAGGCAGCCACCACCACGTAGTCAAGGAACAACAGAAGGGCGTGGACGTCGGGCTGGCAACGCTCGCCCTGACCCATCAGGACAACTATGATTCTCTGATACTGTCATCCGGCGACAGTGACCTCTTGCCAGCAATCGAGTTTCTCTCCGAGCGGCGCAAGCGGATCGTGCTCGTGGTTTTCCAGGAGGGCGTATCCACCAAACTGCAAAGCCGAGCCGATGAGATTCTGTGGGTGGACGAGTTTGCCGAAAATGTGCGGAAAGACGCCTACGCCGGCTATGCGTGGTCTCACACGTAATGCAGTAGCGTATTCGTCACCCGCTTGAAGACGTGGATGGCCCGCTGCCCGCCCTGGTGCTTGCCCGCCGTCGCGTTGTTGATCTCGTAGAAGGCGTGGGGCACGCCAAGCCGCTTGGCGAACTGGTAGCAGAGCGTGTTGGGTCCATGGATGCTGGCCCGCTCGTGGGTTGAAGGCCCGTCGGTCTCCAGACGCATGGTGTCGCAGATGGCGGCGTAGAGGCGGCGTTGGTCGGGATCGCTGAAGAGGGTGCGGTCTTCGACCTCGTACCAGCCGTCGTAGGGCAGTTCGCTGTTGAGCCGCCACCCGGTGAAGCAGTGGAAGTTCATCCAGAGCGCGGGCCGCTCCGTTGCCACCCAATTCCAGAGTAGCTTGCTCTCGTGCGCTTCCGGCAGGTCGGCGTCGGGCGTATCGCCAAACGCCTGGTACATGTCGAACCCCTCAGCGTTGAAGGCATTGCGGCCGAGCACGTTGCCATCGGGATTGACCGTGGGCACGATGTACATGTCCAAGTGCTCGCGCAGCGCCTGGGCTGCCGGCAGCAGGGAAGAGACAAAGTCGGCGATACCGAAGACGCCCCAGACACCGGCGTGCTCGTGGGGATGCTGGCCGGCCACGCAGAAGAGCTTAGGCTTGCCCGGCGTGCCGGCACGCAGTCCCGGGATGTCCCGCCCCTGGACCGTCGTGCCCACTGAGAAGGGTTCGCAGCGATCGGCGCGGGTATCCGCAAGGCCGCCCAGCAGCGCCGCCACCTCGCTGTAGGGCGCCACGTACGTCATGGCAACGCGCACGCGTTGGTCTTGTTCCACCGGCACGGTGAATGTAATGTGCCCCTGGATACTGGCGGGCGGCGTGCCGGGCAGGGGCCGGAAGCGATGGAAGTCAACCGGCTTGAACCAGATCGTCGTGGGGAAGAGCGTGCGGAAACCGGTGGGGCTCTCAAACTTCGCGTCTTCCCAGAGCTCCACGGTCACGTCCGCCGGCGGTCCTTCATTGATGATGTCAAAGCAGAAATAGCCGCAATAGCCGCTTTGCTTGTCGCCGTCTACCTGCAGGCGAAAACGGGTAGCCGCCAGTTGCTCGATCTCCTTGCCGTTGCCGCACTCGAAGTCGCTCGTAAGCCGGATCATGAGTTACTCCTTCTCGTAGGTTGTTTCGTAGGTCGTTTGAGGCGCCTGATACGCGGTACCACGTCAGTGTACGTCATGCGCTAGGAGAAGAACCACGCGCCGGGGTGAGGCATAACACCGCTCGACCGAATTGGGCGCGCGCGGAAAGCAGGGAGCTGCTATTGCGCTCTCGTTTGTGCCGCATGCATTCTGCCGTTACTGTAGTCTTGAAGTGCGTAGTGTATGTTGATGGCAAGCGGAACCGGAGTCAGCGGCGAGTGTTCACCTATCCGTGGGATAGGGAGGGTACAGGGGCTGCCGATGCGTGTCGGCGCTCTGACTGTGGAAGGGGACTAGCTGATGCTCTATATTGAGCACATCCAAAACCCAAACCGGCTGTGGGCCTTTCCCATGGTTGGCGGCGCCGTCAAGTACATCATAATCTTGCCGGTGGCAATGTGGTTGTTAATTGTAGACTTTGCCGCCATTCTTCTCAGTTTCATCAACGCATTCTTTGTTTTCTTCACGGGCAAGTATTGGGAGCCCGCCTATGCGCTTGCCGTGGGTTCGATGCGGCTCACTGCCAAAGCTAACTGCTTCGTTCTTGGCCTCAGCGACACCTATCCCGGATTTACTCTCGAATCGAGTGATGAGGTCAGGGTTGAGATACCTGTGCCCAGGAAGCCGAATCGTTTACTAGCGTTTCCGTTGTTCGGCGGTATCTTCCGGCTGCTCGTGCTTGTGCCCTTCTTTATCTTTCTGTTTGTCTTCGGTCTCCTGGTATTGCTTGTGTTCTGGGTCGCCTGGATCCCCGTTCTTCTCATCGGACAGTATCCAGAGAGTCTCTTCAATCTCATGGTGTACGCGCAGCGGCTGCAACTGAGGCTGTCTGCGTTTACGTTCGGGCTTTCGGACCGCTATCCGCTGCTCGACGAAGAGGGGCTTGGCCCCGATGAATGGGGTCCTGGCAGGCACGACAGGGTGTACCGGCCGCTTTGACCGGAGACCTTCCGGTAGCGTGGTCTTTCGTAAGGTACTGGGGATTCAAAAGACCCACTTACACCGCAGCGAGCAATGAGCGCGCTTGCGCTTCCGTATAGCCCATGAGACTTGCAGAATGTCTGATCCCTTTGCATGCTATAGGCACAAGCATGCACTCCTACAGCAATGGCGGAGGAAAACCGTCCGTGTTTGGGTCCACGATCTCCGCTATTGGCGAGACGATGTTGCCGAAGGTCGTGCGCGAAACCCTTGCTTTGCAACCCGGCAATCGGGTCTTCTATCTGATGCATGAGGGCACTGTGCGCATGCTCGAGGTGGACTCAATCGACCGGTTGTACGGCGTGCTCCGGCACGGGGGCCCGCTGGTTGACATGGGGGAGATGGAACGCGCCAGAGTCTCTGGGGCGATTGAGGCCTAGCCACTGCAAGTGCAGACTGGTGTTTCCTTAACTGGATGTGGATTCGGAACGGCGCAATACGATGCTTGCACTCGATGAGATGGACAGCGCGGAAATTGGGCGCTATCTCGTCACACAAAACGCAATAGCCGACTGTGCGCCGCTCACGGTGGCAGCGCTGGGCGGCGGAGTCTCGAATATCGTGCTCAAGGTCACAACTCCAACGCAGTGCTTGGTGCTCAAGCAGGCGCTCCCTGAATTGCGAGTCGAGGCGTATTGGCCGTCGCGCATTGACCGCGCGCTGCGGGAGGCAGAGGCGCTGCGTATCGTGGCGGACTACCTGCCGAACGGCGTGGTACCGGAGGTTTTCTTCATTGATGAAGAGAACTTCATCTACGGTATGGCGTGCGCGCCGGATGCCGCGACGCTGTGGAAAGAGGACTTACTCGCCGGAAACGTAGACGTGCAGGTGGGTGCGGCGGCGGGTAGGCTGCTGGCGCAGATGCACGCCATTCAAGACCCGGCGGTAAAGGAACGCTTCATAGACGACGAGGTGTTTTGGCAGTTGCGGGTGGACCCGTATTACAACACGACGGCAGAGAAGCATCCGTCCTTGCGGCCGGAGTTTGCTCATGCGATTGCACAGATGAAGGCGCGCAAAATGGCGCTGGTGCATGGGGATTATAGTCCGAAGAATATGTTTGTCTTGCGCGAGGAGGAGCATGCCCGCTCCGTCTTCTCAACCGTAGCGCGGGGGCTTGTCCCCCGCTCTGGACTAGGTGTAGGCGGCGCAATGAAGATGGATTCCCGCGTTCGCGGGAATGACGGAGTGGACGCGCCACCTGACAATCTGGCGGGTGAGGATGACGGAAATTGTGCCAATCATATCCTTCTGCTCGATTTCGAGGTGGTGCATTGGGGCGACCCGGCGTTCGATCTGGCCTTCTGCATTAATCACCTGCTCATTAAGTCCATCGTCAATGCTCATGTTCAGGCAGAGTATTTTCAGTCGGCCGCGGCGCTCATGGCAGAATATCGTGACGAAATGCAGGGAACTGACTGGGCAGAGCTGGAGGCTGAGACGCGGCTGCAGCTTGGCTGCCTCATGCTGGCGCGCATCGACGGCAAGTCGCCGGTTGAGTACATTACGGATGAACCGACCAAGGAGACCGTGCGGCGTGTGAGCCGCTTTATCCTCCAAGATCAACCCGCCACGATGGATGATGTCTATGCAGGCATTGCCGGGGAGACGGCGAACTGATGCAACCCGATAGGATGGATTCTCGCTCGGTATCGAGTGTGGAGGCGGGATCCGGCCCTGACCCGTCACTCCCGCGAGAGCGGGAGTCCGGAGGGGTGGAGCGGATGGATTCCCGCGAAAGCGGGAATGACGGATTCAAGTGCGGGAGTGACGGAACTGAATGCAGAAATGACGGACGCCTCTGCGGAAATGACGGAGTGGGAGACCACACGGCAATAGCACGCGTGCATGCCAGAGAGGTGCTCGATTCACGGGGTGTGCCGACGGTGGAAGTGGATGTCACCCTTGCCAGCGGCGCGCAAGGACGTGCAATCGTACCTTCTGGGGCGTCAACGGGTCGGCACGAGGCATTGGAATTCCGTGACGGCAATCCTGCTCGCTATCAAGGCAAAGGCGTGCGCCACGCGGTGCGCCACGTGAACGAGGTGCTGGGGCCCGCCGTGGTGGGTGTGGAGGCTACGCGCCAGCACGAGGTTGACGCGCTGCTCCTGGAAACGGACGGCACGCCGAATCTGCGCCGCTTGGGCGGCAACGCGGTGCTGGGCATCTCCTTGGCAACGGCCCATGCGGCGGCAGCCGGTGTTGGCCTGCCGCTCTACCGCTACCTGGGCGGCAGCCAAGCGCGGGAGATGCCGGTGCCGATGGTGAACATCCTGAGCGGGGGCCTGCACGCGCGCGGCGTAGTAGATTTCCAAGACTTCCTGCTCATTCCACTAAGCTCCCAGAACTTCAGCGAGGCGCTGGTGATGGTGCGCAACGTTTACCACGCTATGGGTGAGATACTCACCGCGCGCGGGGCGAGCACTCTAGTTGCCGACGAAGGTGGCTTGGCCCCGGCTAGAGATGCGGGTAATTCCACGCTGGACCATGAACAGACCGGATTCGCGGCGAATGAGTTTGCCGTGAAACTCTTGGTTGAGGCAATCGAAAAGGCCGGCTATCGCCCTGGAGAAGATGCGGCGATTGGCCTGGACGTGGCGGCGACGCATTTCTATCACGACGGTACGTATCACTTGAGCGCGGAGAATCGGATACTCTCGAGCGCGGAGATGGTGGAACTGCTCGCGCGCTGGGTCGAAGCGTATCCGATCGTTTCGATTGAGGACGGTCTGGCGGAAGACGACTGGGACGGGTGGCAGGCGCTTACGGCGCGCGTGGGTGACCGCGTGCAACTCATCGGTGACGATCTCTTTGTGACCAACGTACTGCGCCTGCAGCAGGGCATCGAGAAGAGCGCGGCGAACGCGGTGTTAGTAAAGGTAAACCAAGTTGGCACGCTCACGGCTGCCATGGCAACACTGCGTCTCGCGCGTGCTCACGGATATTTGCCCGTGGTCTCCGCGCGCTCCGGCGAGACCGAGGACGCGACGATTGCCGACCTGGCGGTGGGCACGAACGCCGGCCAGATCAAGATCGGGTCGATCACCCGCTCCGAGCGGCTGGCGAAGTACAACCAACTGCTCCGCATCGAGGAAGAACTGGGCGATACCGGCGTCTATCGCGGACGGGAGGTCTTTGGCCGGTTTCTCGGTTGACAGCGGTTTCTTGCGCCAACCGGCTCGCTGCAGGCGCAAATCTATGAAGAGCAATTGGGTAAAGAGCGCTATGACAGCCGGCAAGCCGCGTCTGCCGCCCACCTTGCGACGGGCTCAAGGCGAACGGCGGACTCTACGCTAGCTGTGGCGTGCGGCGCTCAGTCTGCTACCACCCAAACCGGGCTTGACCACGCCTGCACGACGCGGCCGGCCACAGGCGAAACTTGCCGCAAGCGCACGTAGTAGAGGGCGTTCGCGACCGGTTGCGAATCGTCCCACGTGAAATCGGCGAACGCCGCTTGCGGCTCGCGCCGGTAGACAACGTCGAAGCGCTGGGCGTCCAGGTCGCCGCGCAGAATTTCGATCCACGCGATCTCATCAGTGCCCACCGCCCACACGCGCACAGTCACGCCCTCGCCGCTGGGGGTGTCTTGACCCATGAAGGTGTCGTTTACCCACATCTTGAGCAAGACGCGCGCGCCGGTGGTGCCGTACGTCTGGCGATTGTGGATGCTGTCGAAGATGTCGCCCCGCGTGAGGGCGGGGGCCCAGACCGCCGCCAGGCCGGTCTGCCGTTTGCCGGGCTGCGCCTGGTGGTTGTCCGATGAGCAAATCGTCCCCATGCGTTGTCCGGTCAGCCAGCCGTCCTGCGCGTAGTGGGGGCCGTCCGCCGAATCATTCAGCGAGAAGTCGCAGTGTTGGTAGGCCAGCGGATGGTCCGGGTCATAGTATTCGCAAAAGCCGTGACCGGAATACACCTCGACGACCCGCCGGAAGTCATCGTTGGCGTACTGCCAGTCGATGTTCGGGTCGGTGCCGCCGGGCAGGTTGCTGGCTTTCGATGAGAAGCGCACGCCGGTGTGGTGGGGGATCGTCATAGCCTCCCCGGGCGTCAGTTGCCGCCACAGGTCTTGCACTGTGCCGTTGTGGCGGCCGATGCGCACGTCGCCGTCGTCGCGGAAGTAGACGTCGTGGTGCGCCCACGGCGCGGGGAAGGTGGCCTCGTAACCCAGAATGGTGGCAAAGCGGCCGGGGTCATACCAGCCGTGGGTCATCAGCCGCATTTCTTCCCACATTTCGTCCGATAGTCCCTCCACGTGGTCGGTGAGAGCGTAGAAGTCAAGGCGCGCCACGTCGCGGGCGTAGTGGAAGGGCAGATCCCCGGTGGCGTCGAAGCTGCGGCGCGCGTGGGAGTGCAAATCGCCCCAGAAGACCTGGTCGTCCGGTAGTTGAGCAACGCACAGAATGGGATTTGACTGGGCCTCAAAGGTGCATCCATCGCCCTCCCCGCGTCCGTCTCCCCCGCTTGCCCTGGGCCCGTCTCCGTCGTTCTCTCTGTGCCTGTCTCGCTCGTTTCCCCTGAGCTTGTCTCCCCCGTTCTCCCTGGTTCTGTTTCTCCCGTTTGCCCGGAGCCCATCCTCTCCGTCCGCCCTGAGCTTGTCGAAGGGCGCGTTCGTTTCGCCAACCGAAACCACCCGCAGCCGCAGCACCCCCGGCGCCGTGGGCGTAAACGGAATTGCGCACGCGCCGGTTTCCGGATCGAGGGCTACCGTATCAGGGTGTTCCGCGTGTCCCTCCGCCACGCAAACAGCAAACGTGAGCCGGACGAAAGCAGCCGGGTTTTGCCAGGCATCGAGCGCGACCACGTGACAGACGGCTTCCTGTCCGATCCGGGCGTGGGAGGGTGCATATGCCGCAACTTCCACCGGCGCGGCCGGCCGGGTGACGAGCAGCGGGCTATCTTCCACAGCTAGCAGCGCTCTTTCACCGTCGCTGCCGGCAGGAATCACGGCAACGCGCACCGGCTCCGGCCCGTTTGGGTGCAGCGCCGCGGTGAAACCCGGACTGCCGCCGCCGGTATCGCCATAGGTGACGTCGATCCAGTCACCGGCCCGCAGCGTTCCCGCCGTGACCGTGACCTCGGTGTGGTAGGCGCAGCGGTTGGGCGGCCCGGCCAGAGCGTCGCGGGTGCGCTTCTCGTATTCTTCGGTCGAGCCGTCAGCCACGACGCAGCGGGTGTCAACACCGTCGCGGGAGGCGCGGGCAGAGACGTAGTTGGGACTGGCGGGATCGCTGCTGTGCACGCCCTTGGCGGAATTGCGCAGCCAGGCGTGCCAGGTGTTGGGCAGCGCCACGGCAATGGTGTCGCCGGCGCCCAAAACCCCTTCCTCGATGGCGCAGCGTACCGTCCACGTGCCGTACTCACCGGCTGTGCCTGTAGTCGGATGGATGGAGGCCCGGACGCGTGGTGTCATGAAATTGCCCTTCGTGCAAGGTGGAACAGTGTGATTATAGCCGCATGGGATGGCACGGGGTAGGCCAGCTACGGCGGCCTACGCAAGTACTGGGATGCTGCTCACGTTCCGGCTTGCGAACGTTCGTACTCTGGCGAGCGTCCCGCCGCGGCGGGGGATGCGGCACTCTACAGAAAGGGGTGGTATCCTTCTACTATGCGACGGCGCTGCGCAGTCTCTTTTGGGTCCTGCGTATGGGCTCTGGCCCGCGCGTGGCGCATATGGCGTGCGCCGGGAGGCGTTTCGAACGGTGACGCCGGGTGGCTGAGTTGCTTACCGCCGCCCCCAGGCGCTTGCAATAGCCGGAGGGAACGTGCGGCAGTCTTGCCGGGGATAGAGAGTGAGCCAGAAGAAGAGGAGAGCAAATTCCATGGCCGACGACGCGAACGTAGACACCAAACGATACAGCAGAGACATCACCGAGGGCCCCCGGAGCGCGCCGGCGCGCTCCATGTTCCACGCCATGGGCTTCAGCAATGAAGACCTGGCCAAGCCCCTCATTGGCGTGGCGAGCACGTGGAACGAAGTCACGCCGTGCAACTACCACCTGGACCGGCTGGCCCAGAAGGTGAAGGAAGGCATCCGGGAAGCCGGCGGCACGCCCATCGAGTTTGTGGCGATCACCGTCAGCGACGGCATTGCCATGGGCACGGAGGGCATGCGCACGAGCCTGGTGACCCGCGAAATCATCGCGGACTCGATAGAGGCCGTTGCCATTGGCGAGCGTCTTGATGGCGTCGTCACCATTGCCGGTTGCGATAAGAGTCTGCCGGGCTGCGCTATGGCCATGGCGCGCCTGGATATCCCCAGTGTGTTCGTTTACGGCGGCAGCATCATGCCGGGCCGCTGGCGCGGTGAGGACGTGACCATCCAGGACGTTTTCGAGGCCGTGGGGGCGCATGCCGCCGGCAAGCTCACTGAAGACGAACTGGTAGACCTCGAGCTGCACGCGTGTCCCGGTCCCGGCTCGTGCGGCGGCATGTATACGGCCAATACCATGTCGAGCGCGCTGGAGGCTATGGGTCTCTCCGTGCCCGGCAGCGCCTCGCCGCCGGCCATGGACGAGCGGCGCGACCAGGTGTGCGTGGACGCGGGCCATCTGGTCATGGACTGCGTGCGCAACAACCGCCGACCCTCAGACATCATCACGAAAGAATCGATGGAGAATGCCGTAGCCGTCGCGCTGGCGGCCGGCGGTTCCACGAACGCGGCGCTGCACCTGCCCGCCATCGCGTGGGAAGCCGGCGTGCCGTTCGACCTGGACGACATCGACCGCGTGAGCAAGCGCGTGCCTCACATTGCCGACATGCGCCCTGGCGGCAGATACGTCATGGCCGACTTGGATAGAGTGGGCGGCGTGCCCCTCATCATGAAAGAAATGCTGCGGTCGGGACTGCTGCACGGCGACTGCCTGACGGTCACCGGCAATACGCTGGCGGAGGACGTGGGCGCGGCCCAGGTTTCGGAAAACGGTCAGGACATCGTGCGTTCGACGGACGATCCCATCTTTGCCGGCGGTACCATGGTGATTCTGCGCGGCAACCTGGCGCCGGAAGGGGCGGTGGTGAAGGTGGCGGGCGTGGCGAACCGCGTACACTCCGGTCCGGCGCGGGTGTTTGAGATCGAGGACGACGCCTTCGAGGCCGTGGTGAAAGGCCGCATCGAACCGGGTGACGTGATCGTCATTCGCAACGAGGGCCCGAAGGGCGGGCCAGGCATGAGGGAGATGCTGGCCGTGACCGGCGCGGTCTTTGGCCGGGGCCTGGGCGATTCCGTGGGCCTCATCACCGACGGGCGCTTCTCCGGCGCGACCCACGGCATGATGGTGGGCCACGTGGCCCCCGAAGCTGCCATGGGCGGCCCCATCGGCCTCATCGAGGAAGGCGACCGTATCACCATCGACGGCGCCAGCCAGGAACTCACGCTGCACGTGGACGACGCCGAACTAGCAGAACGCCGCAGGCACTGGCAACCCCTGGAACCCCGCTACACAAAAGGCGTGCTGGCAAAGTACGCCAAATTGGTCACCTCCGCCGCCCGCGGCGCCGTGTGCGAGTAGCGAAATTCAGGCAAGTATCTCCCAATCAAGTTGAATCGTCCACGTAGGGGTACCCCTTGTGGGTACCCCATGCACTGTGGAAAAGAGGACAATTCGATCCCAACGGGCGCGCAATAGTTTGGCTCCCTGATCATTGTGGGGCCAAAGCGACAGTTTACACCTGCAAAAGGATACGTTTTGGCAATAGCGGACCACATTGACTTGCGGGACTTGCCCGAATCGGCGCAACAGGAAGTCTACGACTTCTACCTGTTCGTGCGGCAGCGCGTCTTAGCGGAGCAGGCAGTTGCCGCGGCAGGTGAAGGTGCTTTGCTGAGCGAAGAGGCACTGGCTGACGATTGGGACCGGCCCGAGGAAGATGAGGCATGGCAAGCGTTTCAGTAGGAGACGTTGTCCTTGTTCGCTTCCCCTTCTCAGACTTGAGTCGCTACAAGCTGAGGCCGGCGCTCATGCTTGCGAACACCGGCAACGGAGACTCTATTCTTTGCTAGATCACGAGTCGTTCCTATGCGGATAGTAACGCAATTAGACTGGAAGAAAGCAGCCTCAGAGACGGCCGCTTGATCAAGATAAGCTATGTCAGACCCGGAAAGCTGTTCACGGCGAACAGGAGTATCATCGAAAAGACTGTAGCGCGTGTAGAGCCGGGATTCAGGCAGGCAGTTGTCAACCGAATTACAGAAATACTTAGAGCAGGTTAAAGTACTGCCTTGTATCGAGGGGATATTGGGAAGCTGTTGCCCTAGCACCGCGCCGCCGGGCCTGCTCTTCCTTCGCTGGCTGGCGCAGGTTGCAAACCTGCGCTACAGTTTGCCTGACGAATTGAGTAGTCTACGACTGTCCTCCAGTATGGCGAGAGCATCGACCAGCCATCCTGTGGCAACTCCTACTCCCCCCAGCCATCCGGCAACAACGAAGGCCCGGTAGTCCTATTTGGGTTTTCAGCATTGGCATATAGGTACCTGCTGATTTGATTTTGCAGCGCCCTTCGTCTAATGGGGACAAGGACTTCGGCCCTATCCGATGGCATTGATAACCTTAAGAATGCTTCTTCAATTCCCGTTACCCAGTAGACAAACCCATCAATGTCAGACTTCAAGAGGTCGTTCAACCAAGCACTGCCGGTATCATGGATGCTACCGGTAGCTTTCCCGCTCAGGGCATTGTATAGCCAGTTTCGCATCTCTTTGGCCCCGTCACGCTCCTCGCTAGGGTTGAGCAGCCAATAGAGAATGAAGCGTTCCCGCTCGGCATTGTTTCCTAAGGCTAGTCTCGGATCCCCGTGCTCAAGATGTGGGTTGCCCATTACATAGTGGCCCTCATAGAGCCACAGTGAATTATGTACTCTCCTTCTAATCATTCCCTCCATCGCGGCATAAGCAACGGAGCCATCGTTTTCCACTCCCATTTCTTTGAGAAACCTTCTTGGCAAAGCGCCAATTAAGATGTCCCTATGCAGTTGCGGGGAAGGAAGGGCAAGCTGCGGCTCCCCGAAGTTCGCGCAAAACTGCCGATAGTGGTCGCTGTTGCGTAAACGGTCACCGAGCCGCCCACCGAGGAATTGCGCTAGGTTTTCATTTGCTTCCTGCTCTAGCTGCGACGGGATGGGATTGCCGCTTTCACCCCAAACACTTAACCACCAATTGGCTTGCGCGGAGTGCTGAGCCGTTATTCTATCCATACATGCTTCCCAGGAGGCCGGAGCGCCGGACTCCACGTGGAAGGCCAATGCAATTGTGGGCCAGATGAGGGCGTAAGCTAGCGCCTCCGGACTTTCAGTGCGGAATTGTACGTTGATTGTGATGCGATTAGGCGTCGCCTGCCACTGCGATGAACTTGAAATCTGCCCGAATTGGGCGCTCGCGCCTGTGGTAAGGAAGAGCTGATAGATGCCTTCCCCGGTAGGATGCCATGTGGTACGTAGTATGTTGAAGGCATGCGCCAGGGCCGGGTCCAATGAAGCGCCGGGCGTGGGTGTGGGTGTTTGTGCACGGAGGTTGGCGGTAATCTGGCCCTCCGGCGTCTCGGCAACCAACTGCCAGGTATTTCCGGTCAACCGAAACGTGGCGGCGACCTCTTTCGAGGGGCAGCAATTCGGGTCGTTAGGGCCGAGTTGCTTTGTTTTCAGCGTAACGACCCCGTTGGCGATCGCGATCGAATCAATCCCAATTTTAAGTCCCAAGAAGACAGAAGCAACATGCCTTGGCACACCGTTCTCGTTGAGCACGGCGGCTAAGTAGCGATGCCCGGCGTTGCCGTCCACCAGCAATAGCACTACGGCGGCATCGTCCACGCCGTCGCCATTTAGGTCGCCAAATGCCAGCGGGTCTTGCGCGCCAATGCGATCTCTCTGAAGAATTCCGAAAGTAGAGAATCCGGCTGCGTAATCAACAGTGCGCAAGTCGCCGCGGGAGAGGGCCGGCTTTGCCGCCTGTCCCGTGATTTCAGCGTAGTCGGCTTCCCACTCGAAGCGCTCGGTATTGAGGCGCTGTTGGAGTCCGTCCGGGCCGTTGACCCAGGTGCGGTAGCCGTCGGTGAAGGCAGTCCAATTGTCAGCCTTGCGCCAGGCGAGAAGGCCGCCTGTGGTGTGCTGATTGCTATCACCGATGGCGTTATAGTGCTCATTCTCCAAGCACTCGCCGACGATCTCGTGCCCGATGAGGTCGCGGAGGGTCTTGAAGCCCAGGCGAAATTCGCAGTCGGCGGCAGTCGCAGGCGTTGACGCCAGCAGCGCGAGGATTAGACTAAGCAGCGCCGCCGCAGCGTACCGCCGCCCATTACGGAGTTGTAGCATAGCGCTCCATCTTGCCGACGAGCACATGCACCCGCTCGATGCCCCGCTGCACGAAATCGTCCGTCTGCCAGTCCTCGTAGAAGTTCTGGTGCAGTGAGTTCGCCATGTGGAAGAGGTCGCGCAGTTCGGGGTCGTCCATAGCGTTGGCAACGCGGCTCACCACGTCGAAGAGCCGCGCGTGAGAATCGTGCCGCCAACCTCTCTGCTCGGCAACCGCTTTCACAGCGTGCGCGGCTGCGCCCCACGCTTTCTCCGACGCTTGTAGCCGGTCGCCCTTGGCGAACTCCTCCTGCGCCTGCCGGATGAAGCGGTGGCTTAGATTCACGTGCTTCATCGCGTTTCCGTTTCTCGCATTGTCTATTACCACCGTCAGTTTCTCCTTCAATGCGGCCCGAACCGCTGCAGCAGGCGCATGATCGCTTACTCTGTCATCATACCAAGATGCGGCACCGGGCCAACGTGAACTCATTTGTGTCAATGAGTATGGGAACGCCCATCCACCGGTAGCAGGCTACACTATGCTCACCAATTCGCCGATCTCAGCAGATTCATACGCAGCGAAGACGGTGTGCATCACCTTTTCGGCGGCGTTGGCGCCGAGGAAGGGTTGGCCGCCGGTTTGGACGGTTCAGGCTGCGTAGGGGTACCCCTACCATCTGGTCATCCAATCTCTACTATCGCGCCGGATGCGGCGGACTCGTACGCCGCGAACACCGTGTGCATGACCTTTTCGGCCTCGTCTGCGCCGAGGAAGGGTTGGCCGCCGGTTTGGGCGGCCCAGACGAAGTTGTCGATGACGGCGTCGAAGTGGGCTTGCGTGCCGCCGGGGGTGCGGTAGCGGCGTTCGACGTAACCGGGGGTTGCGCCGGTGAGCACGGCGTCCGGTTCTAGCTCGTCTGCCACCAGCGTGCCTTTGGTGCCGGTGACCTCCAGCCAGAGGTCGCTCTTGTGCAGGTTCCCCGGCACGTGGGCACGGCCCACGCAGACCGAAGCCAGGATGCCGCTTTCCATTTCGCAATTGAGCAGCGCCATGTCCTCGATGTCGAGCTCGCGGTGGGGGCGGTTGTAATACGCGCCCTTGACGCAGTGCACGGCGGTGGGGGCCAGTCCCGTGACGTTGAGGATAGCGGTGAGGGGATAGAGGCCGAAGTTCAGCAGTTCGCCGCCGCCGTTGACCACCGGATCGAAGAACGCGCGCTCCTCCTCGTCCCACTTCTCGCCGTTGCCGTACGTCGCCAGAAAGTGGGCGTTCACGTTCACGATTTCACCCAGATCGCCGGATGCCACCGCGTCCCGCGCCCGCTGGAGCGAGGGGTGGCCGATGCGGGCGATCCAGGCGAACGTGCGCGTTGTCCGGCGCGCCGCGGCGATGAGCGCGTCGCATTGCGCCAGCGTAATGCCGATGGGTTTGTCCACCAGCACGTGCTTATCGGCAGCCAGCGCGCGCAGGGCCAGCGGTGTGTGCCGGGCGTACTCCGGCGCGACGCACACGGCGTCCACGTCATCACGGGCCAGAAAGGCGTCGAGGTCGGTGCTGTAGTCCAGGTTGTGCTCGTCGGCGATGGCGCGGTTGAGGTCGTGGTATTCCTCCGGTAAGTCGGCATCGTCGGCAATGCCCACCAGCGCAACGCCGGGATGTTGCGCAAGTACTCTGGCGTAGTCTTCCTGATGGCGCACGCCGCTCACCAGGCCGACGCGTAGTTTCTCAGCCATTTACAGCCACCTCCTGCCACGCGACGCGGCGGTTTTCGTGGACGGAACGCGCGACGGCGCTGGCGAGTTGCGCGGCGGTCAGGGCCTGCTCGGCGCACAGCAGCGGCTCGTCCCGGCCGGTGCGTACCCCCAGCCAATGGTCGAAGAGATGAGCGGCCAGGGTATGGTCGGCGGTCTCGTCGCGTTGGCGCAGCATGCTTTTCGTGCCGTAGAGCAGCCAGTCGTCGTGCGCCGGGCCCTCCGGCGTCTGCACCCAGGTTGCCATGGCCTCGGCGGCGGCGAAGTGCACGGTGGCAACAATCGTATCGGCGCCGGCATTGTGCGCTGCCTGGGCAAAGACCCAAACGGGCGTGTCATCGATCAGCGTGGCCGCAGCCGTGAGCGCGTCCGTAAGTGGGGCATAGTGGCGCGCGGCCGGCGCGGGACGCGTGAGCCGCCGCACGGACACGTAGCGTACGGGGCCGGTTTCCCCGGCGGCAACCCCATGGCTCATGGCGCGCACGGCGGGCAAGGCGTGGCTCGGCGCGCCCAGCAGCGAGGATTGGTCGGCATGGGCAAGACGCCCGCGTTCGCCAGGCGTGAGCGGCCCCGGCAAGCAGAGGGGCTGTCCCGCCGCCGCCACGTCCGCCGCGATGTCCAGCCGGTCCGGCGCGTCCCAGTGCACGATGACGCCGTCCAGGGCCGCGTCGATCAGGGCGCCGGCAAGATCGTTGGCGGCGATAGCGCGCGGCGCGCGTTGGTAGCGGTCGCGCCAGCGGGTGCTGGGGCGCAGGGCGTGGGGAAATGGCCCCACGAGCGCAATCCAAGGTGAATTGTCCACCGCAGTCCTTTCCGTCTCTGGGGGTCGAATCTGGCCTGTATCAGCTTAACATATGGGAAGCCCTTGGCGATGGCGGGAGCGCCGCAGGTTACAAACCTGCGCTACCGGGAGGAAGTGAGGAGGGCCGTAGCCCAAGGACGGTGGTAGACTGGGGGTTTACGGGAATTGGTGGAGCAAATGCACCCGGTGGAGCCTTGCTGGCGGCCACCGTGGGGCGCGGTCCCCCGGGAGGGGGCCGGGCCGGTAGCGCGTTCAGGTTCCGTCGAGTCCGGCGCGCGCTGCCCGTGTGCGCGGCGGCCCGCGTTACACGATCAGCCAGCCGCCGTCCACTACCACCGTGTGCCCCACCATGAAGTTGGAGGCCTGGGAGGCGAGGAAGACTGCCACCCCGGCGTAGTCTTCGGGTTCCGCCAGCCGTCCCGCCGGACAGCGGTCTTGCACGGCTGCCACAAAGGCGGCGGTCTCCGGCGTCTCAGCCAGGTAGCGTCCGCCGCCGATCCGCGTGCGGGTATAACCGGGCGCGAAGCCGTTGACCTGGATGTTGTGCGGCGCCAGTTCCACGGCCACCGAACGGATCAGGTTGATCACGCCGCCCTTGGCGGAGCCGTAGGCGCGGGAGAGGCCGTGGTGAAACGAGGCCACGAAGCCCACCGCGCTGGCCGTAACCACGATCTTGCCGCGCTGCCGGGGAATCATCACTTTCGCCGCTTCCCGCACGGTAAGGAACGCGCCGGTGAGGTCAACGTCGAGCACGTGCTGCCACTCGGCCAACGAAGCGTCGACCAGATTGCTCCGCCGCTCGGCCACCCCGGCATTGGCAAAGCAGATAGCCAACGGGCCCAATTGCTCTTCCGCGGTCGCCACCACCCGCGCCATGGCGGCCTCATCGGTAATGTCTGCCTGGATGGCGAGGGCCGTGTGGCCCGCGGCGGTGAGGCGGTGCGCGGATTCCTCGGCGCGGTCCGCCAGACTATCCACGCAGGCCACGTGCGCTCCGGCCTCCGCTAGGGCAACGGCTATGGCGTTGCCGA
Source organism: Chloroflexota bacterium (assembly GCA_022824225.1). Lineage (GTDB taxonomy): Bacteria > Chloroflexota > UBA11872 > VXOZ01 > VXOZ01 > VXOZ01. The sequence continues at coordinate 8,672 of JAJEAH010000046.1, read as the reverse complement.
TGCCGCTTCCGGCGCCGGTGACGACGGCTACCTGATCGGTAAGGCGGAATTGCTCCAAAATGCTCATGGAAGGCATTTCCTTTCCCACGTCGAGTATATCCCCTCGCGTGGTGACCGCGCAGGGCTTTCCGCGGGCACGCTACGGTTGCGCGGCGTGCCGGGTAGGCAGTCCGGGGCGGGCGCGGTGGGCGCGATGGCGGAACGGCCCGGCGTAGTTGTCGTGGAATTGTCCCCACGCAATTTGAGTGGCATAATGAAGGCAGTTTACCGTAACCGTACGTGACGCTGCCCCGGGTGTGCACGGCGTCAGAAGGAGTCTACCGAGGGAACGATGCAGCAACGCATCCACAGTTTGGTCGGCCGGTTGCCCTGGTTGCGTATCTTAGCCGGCTTGGCCGCGGCGGCCGTGCTGCTGGTGTCGTTCCTTGGCACCACCGCGTGGCTGGTGAACCGGGACAGCGCCGCGCCCCCAGGGCCGGCGGAGACGGTGGACGCAGCGGACCCTGTCACACCCAAGGACAGCACCGCGGTCGAGAAGAAGATTCTCGAGACCACGCCTGCGGCTGATGAACCCGCCATACCGGAATGGACCGGCACCGATCCCTTTAGCGTTGTCGTTATTGGCATAGACTCGCGGGCAAACGACGTGGGACGCGCGGATACCATCGTCGTAGTGACCGTAGACCCGGAAAAGAATGCCGCCATGCTCGTTTCCATCCCACGGGACGTGGTGTCGCTGGTGCCGGGCTACCAGGACTTGCGCATCAATGAACTCTTTGGCTATGGCGGCGCGGACCTGGTGATGCAGTCCGCGGAAATCCTGCTGGGTATTCCGATATCCTACTATATTACGCTGGATTTTGAGGGATTCCGGCGCATCATCGACGAATTGGGTGGCGTTGATATCGACGTGAAGTACGATATCAACGACTACCGCTTCCCCAATGCGGACGACACCGGCTTTGACCCCTTCATCATCAAGCGCGGCGTGCACCACATGGATGGCGATACGCTGCTCCGTTACGTGCGTACGCGATTCGATGATCCCCGGGGCGACTTCGGCCGTATCGATCGCCAGCAACAGGCGCTCGTGGCACTGAAGTCGCAGCATCTGACGTGGCAGGGCATCGCCAAGGCCCCCCTGCTCATTGACGAGTTGTACAGCATGGTGGACACGAACTTTCCCGTGATGGCCAACGCCACAACGGTGATGGCCCTGGCGCGGCTGGGCATGGACATCCCCCGCGAACGCATGTACAGCTTTGTCATCGACTACGAAGTGGTAGACGACGATGAACTGAATAGCGGTGCGAAAGTCCTGCGGCCCAATTTGCCTGCCGTGCGCTCCAAGATCGAGGCGAGCCTGGCCGCCATGGGGCAACTCCAGCCTCTCGCCGGCCAGGAGGCTTCGATCCAGCAGGCAGACGTGGAACCCTAGGCGACCCCCGCCAAGGGCCGCGCGGCGATTGTCGTGCCGCGGCCCCGCCACACGTTGAAGGAAAAGCCATGCCAGACACGCCGGCTCAGCCGCCCGCGATCTATGACAACGTACTGCAACTGATCGGTCGCACGCCGCTGGTGCGTCTCAACCGTTTGCTCGGCGCGGGATCCGCGACGGTGCTCGCCAAGATCGAGTCGCGCAATCCGGGCGGCAGCGTGAAAGACCGCATCGGCCTCGCCATGATCGAGACCGCCGAGCGCGACGGTACGCTCAAGCCGGGCGACACCGTGGTGGAGCCCACCAGCGGCAATACCGGCATTGGGCTGGCGGTAGCCTGCGCGGTGAAAGGCTACCGGCTCCTGCTCACCATGCCGGAAGACATGAGCGTCGAGCGCCGCAAGTTGCTCACATTGCTCGGCGCTGAACTGGTGCTCACGCCCGGCATCGAGGGGATGTCCGGCGCCGTCTACGCCGCCCAGGAGCTGGTGGAGAAGCACGGGTACTTCATGCCGCAGCAGTTCATGAATCCAGCCAATCCGGCAGTGCACGTCGCTACGACGGCGCGGGAAATCTTGCACGACACTGGCGGCGAGCTTGACGCCGTGGTGGCGATGGTGGGCACCGGCGGCACGATTACGGGTATCGGCCAGGTGATGCAAGCCGAAGCGCCCGGCGTGCGCGTGATCGCGGTGGAGCCCGCGAAGTCCGCGGTGCTCTCCGGCGGACGCCCCGGCATTACGCGCATCCAGGGCACGGGCGCGGGCTTTGTGCCCGGCGTCTTGGACCGCGGCGTCATTGCCAAGGTCGTGACCGTGGAAGATGAAGCTGCCCTTGCCATGGCGGAACGCCTGGCCAAAGAGGAAGGCATCCTGGCCGGAATCTCCGCCGGTGGCGCCGCGGCGGTCGCCCTCGACGTAGCGCGGGAGCTGGGACCCGGCAAGACCGTGGTAACCATCGTGCCGGATTCCGGCGAGCGCTACCTCTCCATGTGGGACGTGGAATAGCCGCCGTTTCAGCGGGACTCCGCCACCCCCTGTGCCCGCCAATGCGGCATGAGGGCGCGCTGCACGGCAGCACTTTGCCGCTACGCGCGGGCCAGCACACGCGCGCTTGGCGGCGCTCACGCCCCGATCTCCACAACTCTTCCGGCTGAGCGCGCCGGCAGCGCTCCCACCCTACCCCAATGGTGTCGCATTAAAGCCCGCGCCTGAGCCGTTCACCCTTCGACTTAGCTCAGGGCGAACGGCTCAGGCGCGGTATCGTCGGTTTTGAGCCTTCTACGCTCCGCTTGCGCTTCGACGGGCCTGCCCTGAGCCTGCCTGCCCTGAGCTTGTCGAAGGGCCGAAGCGCTCAACGCGAACGGAAAAAACTGAAACTATCCACTTTGATGCGGCAGCATTACCGCCCGGCCCCGTCCCTTACTACGCTATCGGGTGCAGCAGCATCTTGCCGAATTGCGCCCGGGCCGCCATGCGCCGGTGGGCGTCTTGGGCTGCCGCCAGGGGAAACACTGTATCCAGCACGGGCACGAGAATGCCGCGCGCGGCCAGGGAAAGCACCTGCTCCAAGTCGAGGCGGTTGCCGCCCATACTGCCGAGCAGACTCTGCTGGCGGGTGTAGAGCAGGCCGATGTCCACGCTGCCGCCGCGGCCCGTGGTCGCGCCGCACGTGACCAGCCGGCCGTTGCGCGCCAACGAGCGGATGCTCTGGTCCCAGGTGGCCTCGCCGACGTGCTCGAAGACGACGTCCACGCCGCGGCCGTTGGTGACCCGCTTGACTTCTCCTTCCACCTCAGTTTCCTCGTAATTGATTGTGACTTCCGCGCCGAGTTCCCGGGCGCGGTCGAGCTTCTCTTTCGTGCTGGCCGTGGCGATGACGCGCCCGCCCAGGAAGCGCGCGATTTGCACGGCGTACACGCCGACGCCGCTGCCCGCGGCTTGCACCAGGACCCACTCGCCCGGCTGGATTCGCGTGCGCCGGTAGAGCATGTGCCAGGACGTGATTGCGGCCAGGGTGAGGGCCGCGGCGTCGTCGTATGACAGGTTCTCCGGGATCGGCACGGTGATGTTGACAGGTACCGTGATGTATTCCGCGTAGCCGCCGTTGTTCGCGCCGGTGCCCACGATGAGCCCGCTGTCGCAGATGCTCTCTTCGCCCTGCAGGCAGTACTCGCAAATGCCGCAGTAGATCCACGGCGAAACCGCTACCCGGCGGCCCACGGCGTCGAGTGGCACGGCTGCGCCGGTCCGGACGATTTCGCCGGCAATCTCCGATCCGGGCGTGTGCGGCAGCTCGATACCCGGTCGCGCGCCGGTGCGCAACCACTTGTCCAGGTGGTTTACGCCGGAAGCGTGAATCTTGACCACGACCTCGCCCGCGCCGGGTTCTTGTATCGGCACGTCATCGAGTTGCAGGACTTCAGGGCCGCCAAAGGTGTGGAAACGCACGGCACGCATCGCGTGTTCTCCTTGTGTAGGGCAATCCGGTGTGAAATCTCAAACTGGTGTTGGGCCGGGCCTTCGTGAGTTCTGCGAAACATGGTACCGTGTGTCCGACCGCCGCGCACGTCACGGGTACTGCGGCGCGCGGTGCTATGTGGCCGCGGTGCGGCGCGCGGCAGGAGCCGCTACAGTGGATGGTTGGGGCCGATGGCGTCACGCCGCTATGATCGCGACGGGGAGGAAGTGAGCGCCAAGGCAGGAGGATCGGGGGCATGCCTCCTGTGCGAAGCCGGTTGTTGCGGGCAGGTAGATGACTGGCTGGGACCGTCAGGGCGTGGGACGATAGTCTCTGCGGGCACACGCCGTTCGTGCTGAGCTAGTCGAAGTACGGACGGGGCGAGAGGCGGGCGTCCGGCCCGTCCACCCTTCGACGCTGCTCAGGGCGAACGGGCCGGACGCTTACCGTTCGTGCTGAGCACTTGGGCCCTTCGACAAGCTTAGGACAGGCACGCTCAGTACAGGCCTGTCGAAGTACGGACGGCAACCATGTTGCGAGACGCATTGAGCGCTTTGCCTGAAAAGCGCCTGCGCCCTGCTGGGCACGCAGCGCTCAATTGGCAGGCTCACATAGCAGTGCGCCGCGTATGCGGTGGGCACTACCCACTCGAAGGGCATTATTTGTTGGCCAAGGAATGCCTGAGCGCACTGGCGTTAGCGTGCGCTACCCGCGTGAAGAGCACCGTCCAGATGAAGCGTTTGCAGCAGACTCCAATGGTCCGGTCGCCGCGCGCAGCGGCGGTCACGGTCGTTTGGGTATAGCGCGCACCATGGCAGAACCGGTCACACTTGCAATCGAAACGACCGACGGCGCCGCCCGTGCCGGTACGTTAACCACGCCCCACGGCGCCGTCGCGACGCCTGCCTTCATGCCGGTGGCCACCCAGGCGAGCGTGAAAGCGCTCACCGGCGACGAGGTGCGCATGCTCGGCGCGGAAATGGTGCTTGCCAACACCTACCACCTGTTGCTGCGGCCGGGGCCGGACGTGATGCGGGCGCTGGGCGGGTTGCACGGATTCATGCGCTGGCCGGGACCCATCCTCACCGATAGCGGCGGCTATCAAATCTATAGCCTCGGGCATCGCGTCCAGGTGACCGATGCGGCGGTGACGTTCCGCTCGCATCTGGACGGCAGCGCCCACGAAATCAGCCCGGAGCGGGCGGTGGCGGTGCAAGAGGCGTTGGGGGCGGACATCATCATGGCTCTCGACCACTTGACCGCTCAACCCGCCGCCCACGCGGACGATGCCGCGGCGCTGGCGCGCACGCTGCAATGGGCGGCCCGCTGCCGGGAGGCCAAGCGGCGCGGCGACCAGGCGCTCTTCGGCATCGTGCAAGGCGGCCTGCACCTCGACCTGCGCGAGCGGGCTATCGAGTCCCTGGAGGAGATCGGGTTTCCCGGTTACGGCATTGGCGGCCTGAGCGTGGGCGAGTCGAAAGCGGAAATGTACGCCATGCTCACGCGCCTCCACCCGCTGCTGCCGCAACACAAGCCGCGGTACCTCATGGGCGTGGGCGCGCCGGAAGACCTGCTGGAGGCCATCGGCAGCGGCGTTGACCTCTTCGACTGCGTGCTGCCCACGCGTCTGGCCCGCCACGGCGCGCTCTTCGCGCCCACCGGCCGGGTGAACATCCGCAAGGCCGCCTACCGCGCCCAGGAAGCGCCGGTTGATCCGAATTGCGATTGCCCCGCGTGCGCGCACTATAGCGCCGCCTACCTTCACCACCTCTGCCGCAGCGGCGAATTGCTCTACCACCGCCTTGCTACCATGCACAACCTGCGTTTTCTCTTCCGGCTGCTGGCAGAGGCGCGCGCGGCAATTCAGGCGCAGGGCTTTGCGGCTTTCAAGGAGCGCTTTCTCGCGCAATACAAGCCCGCAGACGAAGCGGTGCGCGTGGCGCAACGGCGCAAGTGGCAGGCCCGGCAGCAAAGGAAAGCGGACTGACGAGATTCAGGCAGACTTCCCACGCCGGCAACGCACGTGGTCGCCGCTCCGCGAGGTCGCCGCTCCGCGAGGTCGCCGCTATAGCGCTGCCACGTTCTAGCGGCGTCTGCGCGTTCTAAGCGGCGTCTGCGCGTCCTCGCGGCGTCTGCGCGTTCGCTCAACTCCACACGAGTGCCTAAAGCTGTCTGGGTGGTTGCCAGCGCAGGTTGGGGCGGCGGGCGGCGGAGGTCTCGTCCAGGCGGCGCACGGGGGCGGAAACCGGCGCGTCTTTGAGCAGTTCCGGCGCGGTCTGCGCTTCCTCGGCAATGGCGAGCAGCGCGTCGATGAAGGTGTCCAGCGTGTCCTTGTTCTCAGTCTCCGTCGGCTCGATCATGAGCGCTTCCGGCACGATCAGCGGAAAGTAGACCGTGGACGGATGGAAGCCGTAGTCGATCATACGCTTGGCCACGTCCAGCGTGCGCACGCCCTCGGCTTTCTCCTTGAGGCCCGCAAAGACGACCTCGTGCATGCACGTGCGGTCGTAGCGCAGGGCGTAGGCGCCGCGCAGCTTTTCCTTGAGGTAGTTGGCATTGAGCACGGCGTAATCGCCCGCGCGCTTGATGCCCTCCGCGCCCAGCGTGCGGATATACGTATACGCGCGCACCTGGTTGAGGAAGTTGCCGTAGAACGAGTGGATGCGCCCGATGCTGTCGGGCCGGTCCTCGTCCCACGCGTAGACGCCGTCCGCTTCCTTGACCAGCGGCACCGGCAGGTAGGGCTCCAGCGTTTCGTTCACGCAGATAGCGCCCGCGCCGGGCCCGCCGCCGCCGTGAGGCGTGGTGAAGGTCTTGTGCAGGTTCAGGTGTAAGACGTCCAGACCCAGCGCGGCGGGTTGCACCGTGCCCAGCAGGGCGTTCATGTTGGCGCCGTCGCAGTAGACCAGCGCGCCAACCGCGTGCGCCATGCGGCATATCTCGACGATGTCCTGCTCGAAGAGACCGAGCGTATTTGGCACGGTGAGCATCAGTCCGGCCACGTCTTCATCCAGCAACACCGCCAGCGCGTCCAAATCCACCGTGCCGCGCTCGCTGGACGGCACTTCGATAGCGGTGTAGCCGCACATGGCGGCCGTAGCCGGATTCGTGCCGTGGGCGGAGTCGGGAATGATCATCTTGCGGCGCGGATTGCCCTGCTTCACGTGATGCGCGCGGATCATAAGCACGCCGCACAACTCGCCATGGGCGCCCGCGGCGGGCTGCAGCGAACAGTTGGCATAGCCGGTGATGGCCATGATCAACCGCGAAAGACCGTGGATCAACGCCAGAGCGCCCTGAATCGTGCTCTCCGGCTGGTGGGGATGGATGAACGAAAAGCCCGGCAGCCCGGCGGCGACGTCATTCACCTTGGGATTGTACTTCATGGTGCAGGAGCCCAGCGGATAGAAGTCGTGCTCGATGCTGTAGTTGCGCTGCGACAGGCGTGTGAAGTGGCGCACGACATCGAGCTCCGATACTTCGGGCAACGGCAGCGCGTCGCGCTGCCAGTGCGCGGGCAAAACCGATTCGGTTGGCAGCGCGGGCACGTCGCAGGCCGGCAGCGAATGGCCGCGGCGGCCGGGCGAACTGCGCTCGAAGATGAGGGGCTCCGTGTTTTGCTGCATTGCACTACCTGTTTCTGTAGCTGATCGGGTATTCGTCCTGGGTCTAGTCCGGGTTCGCGCACCGCCTCGAGCGGCCCGGCGGTAACGACTTCTAGTTCAGGCCGCGCAGGGACGCGACCAAGCGGTCGATGTCTTCTCGCGTGTTGAGTTCGGTAACGCAGACCAACATGTGGTGATCGAGCTCGCCGCGCACGCGGCCCAGATCGTAGCCGCCGAGCACGCCGTCCGCCAGCAAATGCTCGTTTACGTCGCTGGCCGCAACCGGGCAGCGCACCACGAACTCCTTGATGTAGGGATCGGGCGAGGCGACGGCAAAGCCGGGCAGGGCGTCTATCTGCGCCGCGGCGTAGTGCGATTTTGCCAGACAAAGTTCGGCTTTCCGGCGCATGCCTTCCGGGCCGAGCCAACTGACGTTGATGGTGAACGCCAGCGCGGCCAAGGCTTCGTTGGTGCAGATGTTGGACGTGGCTTTCTCCCGGCGGATGTGTTGCTCGCGGGCTTGGAGCGTCATCACGAAGCCGCGCTTGCCTTCGATGTCGCGCGTGATGCCGGAGACGCGGCCCGGCATCTGGCGCATGAGCCGCCTGCGCGTGGCGTACAGACCCAGGCGGGGCCCGCCAAAGCCGGGGGGCAGCGCCAGGCTGTGCCCCTCGCCCGTCACCACGTCCGCGCCGTACTCGCCCGGCGGCGTCAAGATGCCCAGCGCCACCGGATCGGCGCTCACCACGAGCATCGCGCGCTGGTCGTGCACAGTCTCCGCAAGCTCCTGGCACTCGTGCACCCAGCCGAAGAAGTTGGGAACCTGCACCGCCACACACGCCGTATCGCCGTCGATGGCATCACTCACGGCTTCCCAGCGGTCGACCAGCGTGCCGTCGTCGTCAACGGCAAAGGCGGGCACGGGGACCACGGTGACGTCCCGGCCCTCGGCGTACGTCTCCAGCACCGCCAACGTGGACGGATTCATCGTGTCCGGCACGATCACTTTCGAGCGTCGGGTGGCGCTGCAGGCGGTCAAGACCGCTTCCGCCGTGGCAGTGGCTTCGTCATACATGCTCGCATTGGCCACTTCCATGCCCGTGAGCATGCAGACCATGCTCTGGAATTCATACATGGCTTGCAGCGTGCCTTGGGAAAGTTCCGGCTGG
>JAJEAH010000026.1 GCA_022824225.1 Chloroflexota bacterium | reverse complement strand
CTAGGTAAGCAGTTAGGCATAGAAATCAGTGTTCTCTCTGGAGCATTACTGCACACGGTTCTAACCTGCCTCATTCTTTTTCTGCACCGTCTTCAGCGCCGTGCGAGCGATGTCCAGAATTCTGCCCACGTCCTCGTCGCTATGGGCCAGGGAGAAGTAGAGCTTCTCTCCCGGGTTGGTGAGGATGCCGGCGCGGAGGAGTTCGCGGGCGAAGGCGATGCGTTTGTCGTTGTCGGTGTGCAGGCAGTCGCGGTAGCTGCGCAGTTCCCCCTCGCCGAAGAAGACCTGGAGCAGCGGTCCCGCGCCGATGGCTTGCAGCGGCTCGCCAAACTCCCGGCCGAGGTCTTCCAGACCCGCGCGCACCTGGTCGCCGATGGCGTGCAGGCGCGCAAAGCTGCCCTCCGCCCGCAACACGCCCAGCGTGGCCAAGCCCGCCGCCGCGCTCAGGGGATTGCCGCTAAACGTGCCGCCCATCCAGACGTAGCGGGGCGTGCCGCGAATCGCCGCCGAGACCACTTCCATGATGGCTGCGGGCCCTGCCACCGCGCCCACCGGGTAGCCGCCGCCCAGCGCCTTGCCGAGCACGGCCAGGTCCGGCTCCACGCCGTAGTATTCCTGCGCGCCGCCCCAGGCCAGGCGAAAACCCGTAACGATCTCGTCGAAGATGAGCAGCGCTCCCACCTCGTGTGCCAGATCGCGCACCGCGGCCAGGAAGCCCGGCTCCGGATTCAGCGCCCGCTGGAGCGGTTCCATGATGATGGCCGCCAGGTCGTCGCCGTGTTGCCGCACCAGGTCCCGGGTCAGGTCGAGATTGTTGAACTCGGAAACGAGCACCTGGTCTTGCACCTGCGGCGGTATGCCGCCGGTATCCGGAATACCGTGCGGATAGTCGCTGGTGCGCGGCGGCGTCGTACTCATGGTCGCGTAGTCGTTGCCGCCGTGCAGCGCGCCCTCGAACTTCAGGACCTTGTTGCGGCCCGTGTATGCTCGGGCGATGCGGATGGCGTAGAACGTCGCCTCCGTGCCGGTGCTCACGAAGCGGACCTGCTCGGCGCAGGGCACGGCGTCCACCACCATCTCCGCTTGCCGGATGGCCGGTTCGTTCAGCAGGAAGTAGGTGGCGCCCTTGGCTGCCTGCTCCTGCGCCGCCGCCACCACCGCCGGATGGGCGTGGCCGATGATGACCGGCCCGGACCCCAGGATGCAGTCGATATACTCGCGTCCGGCCATGTCCCACACGCGGCTGCCGCGCCCATGGCTGACCACGATCTGATACTCGTCCGGCAGCCGCCACAAGCCCGACGACCCACCCGGAAAGATCTGCCGGCTGCTCGCCAGGAGTTCCTGCTGCACGTCGCTCGCCTCAGTTGCGGACTTCATCACCGTTCTTCCCTCATGTTTGGCTGCTGCGCCTCGCTCCGACCGGGTTGAGCGCCCGCCGCCCAGGACTGAACGCGCGGCTCGGGGCGCAACCGGTCAGTTGGTATGGTAGCACTGTCCGCGCTCGCGGGGGCCGACGGCGCGGGCGTACTGCTTCCGGTCCCGGATGGTGGTGACGGCGTCTCTTACCGTGCCGGAGCGGAGGGCCAGCAGCCAAGCCATGCCCGGCTTGCCAAAGTAGGCCAGCTTGACGTAAATCTGTGCGGCTACGCAATAGAGAAGAGGGCGGCGCGGTCATTTGCGCCGCCCTCTTCTGCCTTCAGACCCGTGGGGTCCACGTGCGGTATTTGGTCTACTGCACCACGGAGTTGGCTTCCCACTCGTCCAGCAGTTGCTGGGTCTTTGCCTCGGCCTCTTTGATGGCCTCGGGAATGGTCTTCAGGTGCTGCCAGGCATCCCGGCTGAGCTGGATGTGCGCGCCGAGAATGTCGGGGCCGCCGGCTGCGGTGACCACCCAGTGCGCGCCGGGCATCTCGTCGATGGCGTGGGCGCGGTCGGGGTCGCCCTGGATGAACTCTTCGCTGCGGCCGACGGACTTCCGCACCGGAATGCGGTTCCAGCGGTCGGCCCAGCGGCGGTCCTGCGGCTCCATGAAGAGGAACTCGAGGAACTGGAACGCGCCCTCCGCCGACTTGGCGCCGGTGGGAATGACGTTGGACCAGCCGCCGCCGTAGGTCGCGGGCTGACCGTCGTCCGGATAGGGCTCGAAGACAACGCTGTAGTCGATCTTGGCATATTCCTCAGCATACGCCGTATTGCGCGGCGTGCTGTAGGTATCGAAGAACATGCCAACGCCGCCGCCCGTAAACACGAGCGCCGGTTGCAGATCGCCGCGGAAGGCCTGCACGGCGTCCCAGCCGCCCTGCGCGTCGTAGAAGCGGGTGCTGTGCTCCAGCGCCGCGATCATCTCGGCATTGTCCATGGTGGCCTGGGTCTCGTCCGCGCTGGTGAGCGTCATGCCTTGCTGCCAGTAGGGGATCATCCAACCGGCAATGATGCCGGCGCTGCCCCAGTTGGGCACGAAGCCGAGCCGGCTGATGTTCTCGCCTTCCAGCGTGTGAATCCTGCTCGCCGCGTTGTGGAAGTCTTCCCAGTTCCCGATCGGTTCTTCCGGATCCAGGCCGACCTCGATCAGCACGTCGTGGTTCAGGAAGAGCGTGCGGGTGTCCGGGCCCCACGGCCAGCCAAAGTGGCGGCCCTTGTAGGTCACGTCGTTCAGGATGCGGTCCCAGACGTCGTCCGGCTGCATCACTCCGGAAGCTCGCACGAACGGGGTGATGTCCATAGTGGCGCCCACGGCCGCGTGGCTCTTGGTGATGTAGCGGTCCAGGAACGAGATGTCGGGCGCGCTACCCGCCGCGACCACGGTGGGGAGCTTATCGCGGGTGTCGCCGTAGGCGGTGCCGACGGCAAAGACCTCTACGCCTTCCTGCGATTCGTTGAACTCGGCGACCATTTCGGCGCCAATGTCCTCGTGGAACGGTTGCGTGGAGTGCGACCAGTAGAGCACCCTCTGCTTTTCCATCATGGCGGGCTCTTCGGCCTGCATCTCACCATCGGACTCCGCCGGCGCATCACCGGCGGGCGTCATGCCGGCGCCCGCGCCGCAAGCCGCCGCGAACGTGGCCGCTATACCGACGCCCATGCCGCCGAGGATGGTCCGTCGCGAAAAACGGGATTTCATCTATTCTGTCTCCTTACCGAAACACACACACTACGTACAAGGTACACAAGCGCCCGAAGCGCTGCGTGGCTTGGGTAGGCCCGATGCCCCGTGTTTCGCACCTCCTCTTTTGCGGCAGATTTCCAACTCGATCTGAAATGCAGTCGCCGCAACACGGTCAGGCTACCATGCTATGGCTATTGTGAGAGCACAGCGTATGCTTTGTCAACAGCCAAGGAAGTGCGCCGCCCGTCTGCCGCCCCTATTTGCGCGCCCGCCAGACGCCCTCGCGCGTGTACACATCCCTCGCGCAAACCGCCACGGCTCCTTCACGTTGCTTCAGCTCGTCACCCAGACCGGCGTCGTCCAGGCGAGTTGGCCGTTGCGGGCGGCGAAACGTGCGTAATAGTAGTCGGTATCTCGTTCCGGCTCGGTGTCCACGACGGTGGCGGCAAAGGTGTAGTCCTGCGCGGGCACGGCGCGGTGGATGCGCACGGCGGGACTGCGGAAGCCGGCGGTGTGGTGCGCGCGGGTGGCGGTGAGCAGGTCGCCCAGGGTGTGTTCCGCCGTGTAGCCGTTAGCGGTGAGCGTGAGCGTTGCCCCGACCGGCATTTCGAGGTGGAGAATAAGCCCCTGGGTGGTGGGATGGCGGGTGGTCACGTTGCCGCGCGTTACCGAACGCCAGGCTATGTGTTGCGCCGACTGTTCTTCCACGGCGTGGGGTATCGTCTCGGCAATGCCCTCCACCTGTTCGTGGCGCAGCACGGGATCGCCGCGGAAGCAGGTCTCGCAATCCAGAATTTCGCCGTCGCTCACCCGCACCGCCATTTGCCAGTCGGCGTCTTGGTCCACTGCCGACCAGCCCCACTCGAAGTGCACTTTGGCCCGGATGCGGCGGTGGGCCTCCGGCATGATGTAGCTCGGCAGCGGCGCCCAGCGCCGCCAGACCCTACTATTCTTGATGACCTCGATGGTGTCCCAGAAATCGGAACCCTCCGCGCTGATACTGACCTGCCGCTGGCAGCCGTGGGTCTCACCGCCGAGCATGGCTTCATTGACGTGAAAGTCCACCGCCATCTTGTCGCCGGTAACGGCATACGTGCGGCGGTTCCAGAGCGCGTCCCAAATGGCGTCGCGGGTTAGCTCGGTCGCATACACCGCCACGCGCCCGTCGCCGTACGACCCCGGATAGCCGGAGTGCTGGTCGGTGGACGCCACGATACCGAAGCGGTGCCCCCGCTCCAGCCCGGCCTGGATGGTGCTGTTGTGGTCGCGCGGCCCCATGGTGTTCAGCATGGGATACGGCGCTTCATCGCTCTCCGAGCAACCGTGCATGGAGTAGGTCTCGACGATGGGCGAATGCGTGGGATCGTAGGCGTCCCAGTTGATGCCGCGCCCGCCCAGCGGGTAGCCGATGTGGTGGGGTTCGAGGATGAACGGCTGGCCGGTGTCGATGAGGCTCGCGCGCAATTCTGCCAGCGTCTCGCCGCCGAGCAGCGGGCCGTGGGTACCCTTGTACAGCACGTGGTGGTCGCCATAGCCCCGCGAGTGCCACTCGTAGCTGAGAAACGGAACAAACCCCGTGCCGTCGTCGAATGACGCGAACGTATCCTGCACGGTGTCCCAGTTCCGGTGCAGCTTGGCAAACCCCTCTTGGTGGTAATCGATGATGGCGCCGAAGATGGCGCGGTCGGTAGGAATGTCCGGCCAGAAGGCATGGCCGGTCACAGAGGCAAAGTCAAGCTGCTGCCGCGCCAGCGTCAACGCCCGCTCCAGGCTGCCGTGCCCGTAGCTGATGCCGCAGTGGTTGTGAATGTCTCCCCAGAAGAGTTGGTATTGCAAGTTAGTTTCCTATTCGTTGCTGTGGGACACTGCTCATACTTGTACCGGCACGCTGGCTTCCTGAAAAATCTCCTGCAAACGCTCAATCACTGTCGGCACCTCGCTGAGGCGCAATTCGATGGGATCGATGTAGAAGAACCCTTCGTCCACGTGGTGGGCGCGGGGGTGGATGGACGGCGTACCGGCCTTCAGGGCTTCGCAGACCGCCTCGGCGGTTGTGCCGGTGACGGCGGGATCGACGCTGATCTTGGCGCGGGCTTGCGGGTTGCCGGTGATGTCCGGCTCGGAGATGGCCGTGACCCCCGGTATTTCCGCCATGGCCGCCACCACGGGATCGGTCTTCGCGTCCATGTCGGCGGCGTAGGCGTCGCGGTCGAACGCGCGCAGCCACTCCATGGTGGCGATCACGCTCACGATGCCCTCTTTCGTCGGCTTCATGGCGCGTCCCAGGCCCATGCCTTGCAGGGCGGTGGCGTCGATGAGCGCGCGGTTGCCGGCAATCACCCCGGCCGTAAAGCCGTTCAGGTGCTTCTGGTCGCTGAAGACCACCGCCGCCGCGCCCTGCTCCAGCAGTTCGCGGGCCAGAAACGCCTCCGCCGCGCCGTCCACGATCACCGGCACGCCGTGAGCGTCGGCGACCGCCACGAACTCCGCGAACGAAAGCTGGTTGTGCTGCACGGTGTGGTGGGAGAGCACGAACACGGCCGCCGCCGTATTGGCAGTAATGGCGCGGCCCATATGCGCGGGCAGGGCCCGGTTTACCTCGCCGAACTCCACCACGGTCGCGCCGGTCATGCGGATCATCTGGGTGATGGGCGCGCCGAAGTTGACGGCGTGGCCCTTCTGAATGACAACCTCGTTCTTCAAGCCGGCGGTGTCGGGCAGGGAGAGCACGTTGCCCAGGTCGTCGCCGGTCATGGCGCCGGCGCAGGTCACGGTGATGCCCGCCGCGGCGCAGTGCGTGACCGTGCCGCCCTCGGCGCCGGTGGCGTCGGCGATGGCCGCGTCCGCCACGCGCAGCAGGTCCGGCATCTCGACGAACTCCGACATGACCTCCAGCACACGCTCCGTTATCTCCGGCGGCACCGCCGCCGCGCCGAGATGCGTCATCTTGCCGCAGGCATTGATGATGGGCGTCAACCCATAGCGTTCGTGAAACCGTGCCATAGCTACCTCTTTCCTCAGCTTTTGCAGCGGAATGCAGACGATGCAGTACGTCCTAACGGGCGTCCAGTAATTCTGTGTTCACCAGAGCCAAACACCGGCCTGAGCCCATTGCCGTAAAGGCCGGGCGCGCCCAACCCACGGTGACGGGTGTTGCAGGTTGTGCAAAGCAGATTACTGCCTTTCCCGGCAAGACCCATGCGCCGGCAGGGCCTGAAACCCGCGCGCCGCACGCTATGCCAGCGCCGCTTTTGCCGCCCGCAGGTTTGCCAAACGCATCAGGCCGTAGTTGTACACGTTCACCCGGTCGATACCCAGCGCTTGCACTTTTTCGATCTGGCCGGCCACGTCCGCCGACGTGATGACTTGCGGTGGAATGAGGCGCAGTCCCGCGCGGATGGGCACACGGCCGTTCACCAGGCGCCGCAGGTCGTGCACGGCCCGGGCAAGCGGGAGTCCGTCCAGCGAATAGCCGGCGCAGTCCAAGAGTTCGTCGGGAATCTTCTCATCCAGCGCGCGGCCGATGTCCACGCCCACCAGCGCCTGGATGACGGAGGCTTGGTCGGGCAGGCCGATGCCCATGTTGACGATGGGCACGAAGTCCGTTTTGCCGCCCAGGGCCGCTTTGCACTCCGCCCACAGCGACGTGACGGTATCGATGCGCATGCGCAAGTAGCCGTCCAGCGCGCCGAACGTCAAGGCGTGGCCGGCGACGTTGTCGCCCAGGCCGCCCAGCGCCGGCAATTGGTCGCCCTCCAGGTAGTCGAGAATATGGTCGCGCGCCCACTGCCGCACCGCCGCGCCGTCCACGCCCGCGTTCTCGGCGTTGCGGAGGCAGTGCTCGCAGAAGCAGAGACCCAAGAGAAATTCCGTAAAGGGGTCCAAGGCCACGCTGGGAATGCCGTGGTGCACGTCGTGCTCAAACGTGCCGTAGTGCAGGAATTCCAACTCGATCTGCGCGGGGGCGAGGTTGTCGGCGATGTCGCTCACGAGCGCCGTGAAGTACGCGCGCACGTCGGGATTGGCGGGGCAGAGATAGTGCGGCACGCGGTCGTCCAGCGCGTTGACGGTATTAATGCCGGGATAGACCGATCCGAGCGCGCTGTTGTGCAGCGTGACCGTCCAGGCGTGGTAGGCCAGGCCGTGTTTGTCCACGGCGTCGCGAATGCGGCGCAGCGGGTCGTTCTCTTGCGCCAGCGGCGCTACGATGGGCTTGACCGCGCCATAGCGCGGGAGGTCGGGTTGGAAGTAGATAGCCGACGAGTTGGCGACGAACAGCCTGCGCCCTGGGCTGTGCGGCCGCAGGTGCTTGACGTTGTGGTAGCTGTGGGCGAGGGAAACCGCCTGCATCCCGCCTTCGTTGGCAATACGCGCCAACGCCGTGTCGATCCCCTCATCCAGCACGTCCCAGGGATACGTCCAGATTACACCGTACATGCCTTCACCGGTCCCTTCCCGCGAGTCTCAGCCGATAGATCGTAGCATTCAACTGCCGCACGTCCGCGCTTGGAAACCGTGCGGGAGACGCGTGATTCTCGGTGACGGCTGCCCGCGCGTGACTATCACTATACTAGCATTGGCATGCGCCAGGTAGAATAGGCGGGGAGAAGGGCGTGTATCCAGAAGGGAGCCGGTACCGGTGCCGCGAGCCGGGAAGAACGCCATTCATGTCTTCCGCGATGAGATCAGCGACTCCCTGCGCGAGGTAGGCGTGCGCAGCGGCGATACGGTGATGTTCCACAGCTCTCTGAGCAGCATGGGCTGGGTCGTTGGCGGCGCGGACACGGTGATCGATGGCTTCCGGGCTGCCGTCGGCCCCACCGGCACGGTGGCCGTGCCGACGCTGTGCCGCATGCCTGCAGGCCAACGGCATCTGACGTTTGCCCGGTGGCACAGGGATACCTCTCCCTCCTACGTGGGCCGCATTACCGAGGTATTGCGCCGCCGACCGGCAGCCGTGCGCAGCGACCACGCCACGCACTCCGTGGCGGCCATCGGCCCGCGGGCGGAAGAACTCACGGCCAGGCACGGCGCGGCGGGGCTGCGCCGCAGCCCGTGGGGCCCGCGGGCCTTCGCCCGGCAGAGTCCCTGGCAGAAGCTCTACGACTGGAATGCGGCGTATTGCTTTCTGGGAGTGAACTTTCACGTCAATACGATGGTGCACTTCGTGGAGAGCCTGTTGGTGGCGCGGGCGCTGCTGCGGGCCGCGCCAGCACAGCGGGCGGCGCTGGCGGCGGAGGTCATGGGCTGGCAGCACCCGGGCGTGTGGCCGAGCATGGGCTTTGCCGCGCGCGAAGTGTTTGAAACGCATCTCGCGCGTGAGGGCCTGCTGCGCACCGGCTCGATCGGCGCGGCCACGATCCGCTGCGCGCGGACGCGCCCCATGGTGGACACCTGGCTGGCGCTCGCCGAGGCCGATCCGACGCGTTGGTGTTCCGCGTCATTTGTCGCGTGGCTCAAGCAGACCAATCCGCATTGCCAAAGTTAGCGGGCCTCCGGGTCCGTCCCACTGTGGAAACAACAGCATGCGCACGCTTGACCACTGCTGATCCGTTAGGTTACTGGCACTTCTCTGTTCGCCGCGCGACGGTGGTATCATCTTGACTGGTAGATGGCCTTGATGGACGCAGCCTGTCTTAACCAGGCAGGTATTTCTCAAAGAGGCTCTTCAGACGCTATGACGACACACGACAGTCGCAGCCCTGGGCTTACCGGGGCCTTAGAAGAACTGGAGGACGACTTGGGAGAACTCGAGCGACTCTTCATCCGCCAGGATGAGGCCGCTCGCCGGTCCTTGCGGCACTTGGAGGAGGACGGAGAAGCTCTGGAGCGGTTGGCGGCAATCGCTGTTGGGTGGGAAGAGGAGGTGGACGTCTTCAGGACTTTGGGATTGGATGGTACCGAGAGATTTCATTCCAATTTCCTCGCCTGGCTTTTGCGCCCTGGAGACAATCACGGCCTCGGCGACTACTTTCTCAAAGAGTTTCTTACCGGAATCGGGGCCGCCGGCGCCGTTGGCGCCGGTGTCCGGCAGAGCACGACGGTGCAACGGGAGCAACACCTCGAACACGACGGAGGATCCGGCTTCTTGGATATCCGCATTCTCAACGAGCAGGCCAAGTTTCTGTGCGTGGTGGAGAACAAAGTATGGGCATCGGAGAGCGGGAATCAACTGGCCTTCTATCGGAAGGCGCTCGACGAGGATTATCCAGGCTATACGATACGCCTGGTGTTTCTCACGCCCAAGGAGGAAATCCCCCAAGACGCAACCGAAAGGGACTACTGGATTACGTTTGACTACGCGCGCATCTCCCGGATCATTCAGCGGACCATCGAGAAAAAGGGCGGCTCCATTCACCCGGACGTTGCCGCCGCGCTGCGTCAATACGAAATCACTTTGAGGAGAAATATCGTGCCTGATGTCAGTGACGACGTACACGAGCTGGCCCGTATGATTTACCGGAAGCATAAGCGGGCCATCGATCTGATAATCGAGCACCGGGACCAGTACGAGCCCAACTATGTGAAAGAGGGATACCACATGGTTGGTGAAGTGGTCGGCGCGCACAAAGAATGGGTGAAAGGCACGTGCAATCTTCCGTATTACCGGTTTGTCTCCGCTGACTGGGACAAGTACGAGGCGCTCAAGACAGACTCTTGGCCAAACAGCCTACTGCTTTTCCAAGTTCGGCTCACCAACCAAGGGGCTGACCTGTCCCTGTGCTTCGCCAAGAGAGTCCCTGGCGACTTAAAGAAGAAGCTTTTTGATCGTATCACGGCAGACCCTGAGTTGTTCAAAGACCCGCTGCCGGGATACTCCGAAGACTACATCGACCTGCACTTCGGGGTGAGCATACTCGAGAGCTCAGACTACGAGCATTGGTATGACGAGGAGGGGATTCGCCAGACCATATCGGACAGACTAGAAGAATTTTCCCAAAGCCAGTTCCCTGAGATCAACAACGTCGTCATTGATTGCTTGAAGGAATACCAAAGCGAAAAGGCTCGGTCGGAGGATGGAGAAGAAGCGGAACATCCAGCTTGACGTCAATCAAACGGCGCGTGCCTGCGCGATGAATGCAGCACGACGACTGCAGCAAGAAGAGGCGGGAGGTTTTTCCTCCCGCCTCTTCTTGTTGCCAACTTCAGAGTAGCCGCTCGTTCCCCTTGACCGAGAACGGACAGACCTGCCCTGCCGCGGCTATTGAGGAATGATGATCGCGTTCAGCAGGTCGGTGGCTGCGCGGCCGTATTCCTCGGCGGTCATGTTGCCGGTGTTGAATTGTTCGTAGACCGGGCCGATTTCGTTGCGCCACTCACCCCAGGTGGTGTAGCGCAGCAAGCCCCAACCGGCCGGGCCGCTGTACGCGGACTGGTTGGCGTGGGCGACCGAGTCGTACCCGAAGTCGATCTTCAGTTGCTCGGCGGGCAGTGTGGAAACCGCTGCCACGGGACTAATCGTGTGGCCCATGGCCAATGTGTATTCCACGCTGTTCTCGCCGCTGATCATCCACTTCATCGCGGCCCAGGCGTGGTCGACCTTGTGTCCGCTGCCCATGAGGATGGCGGGGTACCACGCGCGGCCCGACTTATTCGGCGCCTCGCCCGTGTAGGGCAGGGCAGCGCCGATCACCTCGAACTCAGCCGGCGGCCGGTAGCCGTTGGAAATATGCATACCGATCTTGCCCGAGAGCCAGATGTGCTGTTCGCCGCCGATCGTAGCGGCCTCGTCCGCGTTTGGCACTACGCGATGCTTCTCGCGCAGGTCGTACCAGTACTGCAACGCGTCGATGAAGACGGGATGGTCCATGTTCCCGCGCTTCTCTGCTTCGCTCCAGCAGAACTCGCCGAAGTAGGTGCCGGTGGCGATGCCGGAAACGTTGAAGGCCGAGACGCCGCCGGTGTGGCCGAATTGCTCGTTCCCCAGCGTCATGGCCTGGGCGTATTCCAGAAACGAGTCCATGGTCCAGGAAGCGTCCGCCGGGTCGATTGGGGGCGGTTCCAGACCGGCGTTATCCAGCAACTGCTTGTTGATGAGCAGCGCGTCGCAGTTACCCGAGGCCGGCATGCCCCACAGGACGCCTTGGTCCAGCCATTGGGTCAGCGTGGCGGGCAGGAAGACTTCGGTAGTGACCAGCCCGTCGCGCTTGAAGAAGTCGTCCAACGGCTGCAGCACCTCGGCTTCCACCAGGTCAAGGTAGGAACCCCAACTGCACCGCAGGAAGTCGATGGGCACACCGGCCGCCGCGGCTACCCTGAGCTTCGTCAGCGCCTCGTTGACGCTGGGAAGATTCTGGAGTTCCACGGTAACGCCCGGTGTTTCCTCTTCATAGCGGTCGAAGAAGACCCGCACCTTTTCGGTGGTAGACGCGGAGTCGCGCGACAGATAGATGAGTTCTACCGTCTCGGCTTCGGGGGCGGCTTCCGCCTCTTGCGCCTCTTCCGCCGGCGCCATCTCTTCTTCTTCCGCCGCCATCTCGCCGGTCTGCGCGGTGCCGCACGCGGCCAAGAACGCCGCGCCGCCTACGGCCGTGGCGGTGCCCAAGAACATCCGCCGGGACAATCGTCCGTTTCGCATGAGAATTGCTCCTCTCCATGCTGTCCTACCCCAGTTTGCGCCGCACTAAAACGAACCCGTAACCCGAACAGCGCAAACCCACCTTCAAGCTGGTTACTAGATTGCAAGTTTTGGTATATGCTCGTCAAGTCGCGGGCACGTTGGTGTCCATACTCCCCAAACACACGGGCGCGTTACTAGCAATAGTGTCGCATTGAAGTCGAAAGCCAAGATCAGATTGCCGCTACGCGGACTGTCAACTACGGTAGGGGCACGACATGTCGTGCCCCTACGCCATTGCGACAACGTTGCCATTGCGTAAGCAAGGAATACTCGCCCCACTTGCCCCAGTGTCTGAGCTTATTGCGACAACACTGGGCGTCACTAGCCGCACTACGCGCGGGAAACGGCCGCCATGGCAGTCCGGACGTGGGTTAGCGGTCCGCCAGCGGCACCCAACGGCGGTCTTTTGGGCCGGTGTACGCGGACGAGGGACGGATGAGCCGGTTGTGGGAGAGTTGCTCCAGGCAGTGGGCCGACCAACCGCCCGCGCGGCCCACGGCAAACGTGGGTGTGAAGAGTTCGGCGGAAAGGCCCACGCCATGCAGCACGAGGGCGGTGTAGTACTCCAGGTTCGTCTGCAGGTTGCGGCCCGGCTTGTATTCCTCCAGCAGGCGCAGGGCCGTCTCCTCCACCGCGCGGGCCAGGTCGTAGAGGCTGCGGTCGCCGGCCTGTTCGTAGAGCCGTTCCGCCGCCTGGGAGAGCACGTCGGCGCGGGGGTCGCGGACTTTGTAGACGCGGTGGCCGAAGCCCATCAGGCGCTCGCCGCGTTCCAGGCGGGCGCGGATATTCTGTTCGGCCTGGTCTGCCGTGCCGATTTCGAACACCATGTTCAGCGCCGGACCGGGTGCGCCGCCGTGGGCCGGTCCCTTCAGCGCGCCGATGGCGCCCGTGATGGCCGAGTAGAGGTCTGATTCCGTGGATACGATGACGCGCCCGGTGAAGGTGGAAGCGTTCATGCCGTGGTCCATGGCCGTCACGAGATAGGTATCCATAGCGCGCACGAAGTCGGCGTGGGGTTCGTCGCCGGTCAACATGTAGAGGTAGTTCGCGGCGTGGCCGTAGTCGGCGCGGGGCGGCACGATCTCCTTGCCCGCCCGCACGCGCACGTAGTTCGCCACAATAACGGGAAAGGCCGCGCAGATCTTCTCCGCGCGGCTCAGTTGCGCCTCCGGTCGTGTGTCATCGGGATTCGCATCGCCCAGGGAAAGGGTGGCGCAGGCCATGCGCAGCGCATCGATGACGGGCGCCTGTTTAGTCGCGGCTTCCGCGAGTATGTTATGCGTGGCGGCGGGCAGCGACTGCCCGTCGCGCAGCCGGTCTTTCAGCGCGGCTAGTTCCCGGGCAGCGGGCAGGCGGTCGTGCCACAGCAGAAAGGCGGCCTCCTCAAACGTCGCGTTGGGCGCAAGCTCCGTGAGCGGATGCCCGCCGATGAATAGTTGTCCGGCAAGGCCGTCGACGTAACTCAGCCGCGTCTCCGCGGCGGCAACGCCTTCCAGGCCGGGAATCACTTTGGTCGCCATGACTAGGCCGCTCTCCCTTCACTGTGATAGGCGGCACAGCCGCCTCCCCCTAAGCGCGCCAATTCCGCAGCCGGTGGCGCTCGTGCCTGCGGAATTGCGGTCGCGCGTGCTCCGTGGATAGCAGCGCCGCGCGCTGCTCTCGCTAGAGCGTGTCAATGCCGTGATGCGACCACCCGGCAGCGCGGGCGGCCATCCCTAAGTATAGCAAGATAGCGAGCAAACTTCTGCCTCCGGCGAATGGGGAATGAGTAGCTCTTGACTTGATCACCTTGTTGGGCTAGACCTAATGGCATTCCGAGCGCAGCGTCGAACAGGGTTCGCTGACTTCGTCAAAGACGCGGAATCTGAAGTGCTCCCGGCACTTGATTCTTCGTCGCAGCACTCCTCAGAATGACATGTCAGCAGCACTCCTCAGAATGACATTTTGGGGAGCAGCCATCCACGTTGACACCCATACCTGTGCAGCCTAAGTCAATACCTACTAATCGCGGGCGGGCGCGCGGCGGCTCCCGGGTCGCAGGTGGGCCGGGGTGGGCTATTCCGACGCGGCCTCGTCGGAGCGTGCATCCGCGCCGTCCTGGCGAACGTCCGCGCCGTCCTGTCTGGCGTCCGGGTTCTCGGGTTCCGCCGGGGCGTTCCGCACCGCGAACACCACCGTTTGCGTCCGCTGCCGGCCCGCCGTGTCCTGGACGGTTAGGCGGACCATATACACGCCGTCTGGGTTCTGCACCGTATCCCAGGCGGCCAGCACGGCGTTTGCTTTCGGTTCCGTCGATTGCGTGATGCGCACCCACAAGTCCGGATTCTCCCGGCCGGCATAGGCGACTTCATAGGACTGAAATCCTGGGAAGAACGCATTGCCCCGGATCTCCAAAATGCTGCGCACAACGTCGCCGTCACGCGGATAGACGATAAGGACCGGATCGAGCGACGGAGGATTGTACACTTGGGTTGGCGGCAGCGCCACCCCAGCCGCCGCGGCCCACGCCTCCGCGTCTTCCGGCACGTTCATGAAGATCTCGACTGCCGTTTCGCCTGGGGGCACGTTGGGGCCTGCCCGCATGCCGGAGGGCGTGTGGACCTTTATCGGCAAGAATACGCTGTCCACGATCTTGGGCGTCTGCTCTTCCAGAAAGACCTCCTGGTGGGTTTCGCCGCAGTAGGGGGTCGGCAGCATGCCGGTGCGGGTGCAGACTTCCACCTCCACCATGCCGCGGGGTTGCTCGAACTCCAACACCTGTTCGTCGGCCAGCGCCGCTTCCATGAACGCATTCCAAATGGGTGTGGCGCCCCGCATGCCGGTGAGATTGCT
This sequence comes from Chloroflexota bacterium, assembly GCA_022824225.1. Lineage (GTDB taxonomy): Bacteria > Chloroflexota > UBA11872 > VXOZ01 > VXOZ01 > VXOZ01. The sequence goes on along the minus strand of JAJEAH010000026.1, from coordinate 42,921 downwards.
CGTGGGGGACCCGTCGGAGTTGCCCACCCAGACCCCGGCGACAAGCTGCGGGGTGTACCCGATGGTCCAGCCGTCGCGGTTGTCGTCGGTGGTGCCGGTCTTCGCCGCCGCGGGCCGGGCCGCCAGGTCAAGCGGTGTATACGGCCCAAACTCCGCCGCCCGCGTCTCGCTATCCGTGAGAATGCTGGTGATCTGGTACGCAATCCGGGGATCGAACACCGGCTCCGCCTCCGGCAGCGCATAGCGTTGCAGCACGTTGCCGTCGGTGTCCTCCACGCGCCGGATGGAAGAGACCGGAATGTACGTGCCGCCCCGGGCCAGCACCGAGTAGGCGTTGGTCAACTCCAGCAGTTTCACCTCGCCGCCGCCAAGCACGATGCTCGGGCCGAAACGGCTGCGGTCCGCAAACGTGGACATGCCCAGGTCCTGCATCGTATCGATTGCCGTGTCCAGGCCCAGAAACGTGACCATGCGCACGGCGGCAACGTTGAACGAGTTGGCCAGCGCGTGGCGCGCCGTGACCGGCCCTCGGAACTGGCCGCTAAAGTTGCGCGGCGTGTAGTCGGGTTCATTCGGTATCTCGATTGTCGTCGGAACGTCCCAAATGGTGGTGGCAGGCGTCCAGCCTTTCGCGAACGCGGCGGCGTAGAAGAGCGGTTTGAGCGATGAACCCGGCTGGCGCGGCGCCAGGGCCACGTTCACCTGCCCGTCGATGTCCTCATCGAAGAAATCCAAGCTGCCGACCATGGTGAGGATTTCGCCGCTCTTCGGCAGGATCGCGACCACTGCGGCATTGGACACGTTGTAGCCCGCGAGAGAGGCGATGTGGTCCCGGGCGAACCCTTCCGCCACGTGCTGCAAGTTGAGGTCGAGGGTGGTATAGACGTGCAGGCCGCCCTGGCGCACGCGCTCCGCCCCGTAGGTTGCCGCCAGTTCGTCGCGCACGTACTGCACGAAGTGCGGGGCCAAGAGCTCGGGCTCGGCTTCTTCATCCTCCGGCGCTGCGTCTTCGGCAGTAGCGCCTTCTTCACTCCCTGCCGCAGCGTCTTCGGCGGCAAGAGCAACCGAGGGGCGCGCGTAGACCAACGGCTCAGCGTAGGTCGCTGCCATTTCGGCTTGGGTGATGTAGCCGGCCACGACCATTTGTTCCAGCACGTACCGCTGGCGGGCCTTGGCGCGGTCGGGGTTCGTGAAGGGATTGTCGAGGGACGGCGACTGGGTCAGGCCTGCCAGCACCGCCGCTTCGGCCAGCGTGAGGTCTTGCGCGCTCTTGCCGAAGAAGACCGTGGCCGCGGCCTCGATGCCGTAGGCCTGGCCGCCGTAGTAGACCTTGTTCAGGTAGTAGGTGAGAATCGACTCCCGGCTGAACTGTTCCGTGAGCCGGGCGGCCAGATTGATCTCCCGCAGCTTGCGATCATAGGTCTGCTCGGGAGAAAGGCACACGTTCTTGACGAGTTGCTGGGTGATGGTGCTGCCGCCGGAAACGACTTCCCCGGCTTCCTGGTTCTGCACGAAGGCGCGGGTCATGGCCCGCATGTCGTAGCCGGGATGCGTGTAGAAGAACCGGTCTTCCGCGGCGACGGTGGCTTGCTTGACCACGGCCGGAATCGCGTCCGACTTGAGCACGATGCGCAAGCCCTCGTCCGGGTCGTTGATGGTCGCGAGCAGCGTGCCATGGCGGTCGTAGATGTAGCTGGTGGCCGGCAGCGCGTTGTTCCGTATCTGATCCAGGCACGCGGCATAGTCTTCGTCGGTGACGAGATCGCTCCCCAACCCCCCTTGCGCGCCGCAGGCGCCGGCCAGGAGACCGATCAGCAAGACCAGTCCCAGCAGCACCGGCCGCCGGGGGGACGACGCAGACCGCCGGTTCTTGGGGAGACGCCGTTCGTCCACGCGCGTTTACCTTCACTGCGGCGCCACGGCGCGCCGCCAACATGCTGTCATCGCATACTGCAAGCTTGCAGTATATTGTGTCAATCATACATGAGAAACAACTGAGTTGCCCGCCGGGAGGCGTGTTTCTCGCTGCGGCCGCTCCCGCCGCCGCTGCGTGTGGCTAGGCGTGTGCCGCATATGGGCGCATTCGTGCGCGAATGTCGCCCTGCGAGTGCGGCGGCGCACCTGACTACCCGGTCAGCCGCTTGGTGAGATTCCGTCAGCGGCAGGGCGCGCCCCGGTAGCGCAGGTTTGCCACCTGCAGCTTGGTGGTTGCCCGGAGAGCCGGGGTGCGCCTTCGCGGCCTTGGCGCGAGCCAACGCTTCTCCACTGCCAAGATTCGTGGACCGACGGCACGGGCAGCGCCGCCGCTACGCGCGCGGTACAATGGATTGGGGGCATACTGCGGCCGGGGGTGGCAAAGTTCCGGCCGCGGCAGGTAGCGGCGGCAGCGACAGGCGCGGAGCGAGTGCACATGGCGAACCGACGGCAACCGGACGGCGTAACGCGCCGCGACGTGCTCCAGCGACTCTGGGGGGCCGCTGCCGCAGCCCCCTTCGCCGGCCTGCCGGCCCCGCCGGAGTTCTCTGGCGACGATCTTTCGACGTTCCTGGGCCTGGAACCCGGCACACCTGCGGCCCCGGCCGAACAGACTGTGGCGCCATCAGCGCCGGCGCCGGCCCCAGCCCCGTGGCAACCGCCATATCCGTATGAGCCGCTCGTGCCGGAGAACCCGGTAGTCTTGCCCATGCTCATGTACCACCGCGCCACCGGTTCCAGCGTCTTCGAGGCGCAACTGGTAGGCATGCTTACGGCGGGCTACCAGCCGCTCTCGCTGCACAACGCGCTGCGGGGGCTTCTCGGCGAGACGGAGTTGCCGGCCATGCCCATCGTCCTCACGTTCGACGACGGCTGGGCAGTGCAGTATGAGGCCGTTTTCCCCGTGCTCAAACAGTACAAGATTCCCGCCACCTTCTTCGTGATGCCGGGGTTCCACGAGAAGCAGGAAGGCTACATGGACTGGGACCAAATCGCCGACATAGCCGATTTCGGCATGGAGGTGGAATCCCACACGCTGAACCACGCCGATTTGCCCCGGTTGGCCAGGCGCGACTGGGGCGCGGTCTTGGCGGAGGTAGTCCTCTCCAAACAGGTGCTGGAAGAGCGTTTGCAGCAACCGGTGCGGTACTTCGACTATCCCCTGGGCCGCGAGGATGAAGAGATACAGCAGCTCGTGCGGGACGCCGGCTACGACGCCGCCGTCATCATCGGCCCCGGCGTGCACCAGTCAGCCGACACGCCCTTTGCCCTGCGCCGCATCCGCGTGGAGGCTTGGGACCCCTGGTGGCGGGTGGAACACAAGCTGGATTGGTACGGCGCGGGCCCAAGCCACTTTGCCGCGCAAGCGCAAGAAAACGCACAGCCAACGCCAACGCCAAGCGGCGAGCAAGCTGCGGAGGGAGATTAGGCAACGCCCTCGAAGCGGCAGCCTGCCGCAGGTCGGCAGCCGTTTGCAGGACGGCAGACGACCAGGAGACGGCAGACGTCTATCGGTTCGCAGTCGACTACGGGGGCGCCGCCCCACAGGGCGCGCGCCGCCAGGTGAACGGGCACTCCGGTTTGGCGGCGCCACAGAGCGCGGTTCTTCTAGCCGAACCCCGTCATCGGGGCCTATAGAATCTGCCCGCGGCGCAAGATGGTGTCCGGGCTCTCCGGGTCGCCGAATACGGTTTCCCGCGCCGGAAAGTTGGCGAAGTGCGCCAGCTTCTGCCGGTCGAGGGCCGCGCCCAGGCCCGGGCCGTTGGGCACGCGCAGCGCGCCTTCCTCGATGCGCAGCAGGGGTGATATCACGTCATCTTCCTGGATTGGGTAGTGCGTATCGTTGGCCAGGGCAAAGCTGCGGTGGCTGGCGATGAGGTGCGCGCCCGCCAGCGTGCCGATGCCGAGTTCCGCCCACGTGCCCAGCGCGCAGGTGAGGCCGAATTGGTAGGCAATGTCGGCAATCTGGCGTGACTTCAGCAGGCCGCCGGCTTCCGAGACGTAGATGACGAAGACGCCGCACGCCTGCTTCTGGGCCAGTTGCAGCGCGTCGAGCACGGTCTTGCAGCTTTCGTCGGCGGCGATAGGCGTTGCAACGGCCCGGGCCACCCGGGCCATGCCGTCGAAGTCGCGTTCCGTCACCGGCTGCTCCACGTATTCCAGTCCGTACGGCTCCATGGCGCGGATGGCCTTTATGGCCGTGGGCACGCTCCAGCCTTGGTTCGCGTCGATGCGTATGCGCACGTCCGGCCCCACGGCGTCCCGGATGGCCGCGATGCTGGCCGCGTCCTGCTCGATGCTGCGCCCCACTTTCACCTTGAGCGTGCGGAAGCCGCGGTCCACGTACGCCTTGGCTTTGGCAGCGTTGCGCTCCGGCGTGTCGATGAAGAGGTAGCCCATGTAGTCCACGGCGTTGCGGTAGCGGCCGCCCAAGAGGTCGCAAACGCTAGCGCCAAAGTGCTGGGCTTTGATGTCCAGCAACGCCATTTCGAGACCGGCGATGGCGTGGTTGCCGGTGCGGAACCAGTGGATGACGTGCTCATCCATGCGGTGGAGCAAGAATTCGGTGCGCAGCGGATCCTGGCCGATGAGCAGCGGCCGCAGTTCGGCGTCTACGGCGCGTTGGATGACCGGAATGTGCGGTCCGGCGCACTCGCCGAGGCCCACGATACCGGCATCGGTCTCGATTTCCACGACGAGAGCGGGGGCCGTGCCCCGGGTGCCGCCCGACCACTTGACGGGTTCGCTGAGCGGCACGCGGACGGCGGTGGTCTTGACGTCTGTGATCTTCATCGACGCAGCAATACTCTCCTTTGCGCGTTCACTCGTCTGATTGGCGACGCTTCCGGCATCATGCCCAGATCATTACCAAGAATGCGTGCCGCCACTTGCCCCGATCATTAGTCTAACACGCCAAAGCCCCCCGTCAGCACACTGCAAACGGGGGGCTTTGGCCGATGCGGGTTGCGCGTCGCGATCACTGCTCTGCGAGTGGTCTTGGCAGCACTTCGCAGACTATCCCGTCATTGTCGGTGTCCTCTGCTGTTGGGACAGTTGCCTGGGCAAAGCCAAGGCCTGGCCCGACAGCGCCCAGCTTGTATGTCACCCTGGCGCGAACAGCGTGTAGACACGTCTCGTAGGCTTCTTCAACCCACGGAGTCGGATGCGGCGCCGCCTGCGGCATATCAGGAACAAAGGGCGTTGGTTCAGCGGCCGTCTGCGCTGCCGTGCCGCATGCAGTCACAGCCAGCAGGAGGGCTATCCCAACGACTAACGAGCGATACTTCATTGTTCAGCGCCTCCACCACCGTCACCAGGATCGCCCCCTACTTCGGGGCATTCAACGCCGCCGTTACTACCGTCCAATTGGCAAAAAAGCTTGATGCGTGTTCGACTGTCGGCTGGGATGGTTGCTGCCGCTCCCGTTGCCAGGAACAAGGTGAGGGGTAAATCACCCGTTGCGCTGGCGGCTGGAACACGGAACATCGCGCAACTCCTCGTGTGCTTAAGAGACGACCAAATGGTTTTGCCGCTGCCGAGGGCGGCCGGAATATGGACAAACCATGGCGCACCTCCTTAGCCTGACCCAGCACATACCTTGATCATAGCACCAAATAGTCGGAAGTCACGACTATTACGATGAGGCCTAAGGAAGTCCGCACGCGTTGCCGGGGCGGAGCGCGTGGGGGGCTCACTGTCCTAGCTGCTACGTGCTTTAACGGTAGTCCGGCCCCGCAGGGCGCTCAGCGTACGTTGACGCGATTTCCCCCACCGCCTACCATGATTTCCGTCGGGTCGTTGGCCCAAGCGCACAGCCGCAACAAAAGGAAGGGACCGCGATGGCAAAGTATGACGTGGTGCTAAAGGGCGGGCGCGTCCTCGATCCCGCGCAGGGCATAGACGCCGCGCTGGACGTGGGCACGAAACACGGCCGCATCGCGGCCCTGGCGGAAGACCTGCCGGCGGATGACGCCTGGCTGGCGCTGGACGTCGCCGACCACGTCGTCACGCCGGGCTTGATAGACCTGCACACCCACGTCTACTGGGGCGGCACCGACCTCGGCGTGCTGCCCGATCCGTTGTGCTTGACAACCGGCGTCACCACGGTGGCAGACGCCGGCAGCGCGGGCTGGGCGAACTTTCCCGGCTTCCGCCACTTCGTCATCGGCCACGCCCGCACGCGCATCTTCCCGTACGTCAACATTTCCAGCATCGGTATCACCGACATGCGGGTGGGCGAGAATCTCAACCTGGCCTACTGCGGCGTGGAAGACGCCGTGAAGGCCATCGAAGCCAACCGGGACGTGGCGCTGGGCGTGAAAGTGCGCGTGGCGGAGAAGATCTGCGGCCCCAACGGCTTGGAGCCGCTGCGCCGGGCGGCGGCGGTGCGCGACGCCACGAATACGCGCATGATGGTGCATATTTCCGATTGCGAACAACCGGTGCAGGAGATTCTGGAGCACCTAAAACCCGGCGACATCATCACCCACTGCTTTACCGGACGCGGACGGCTCATCCTCAACCAGGAGCGGGGCACGGTGCATCCCGAGGTGCAGGCCGCACAGCAGAGCGGCATCGTCTTCGACGTGGGCCACGGACAAGGCAGCTTCTCCTTTGCCGTGGCGCGGGCGGCGCTGGCCGACGGTTTCTTGCCGGATACCATCAGCACGGATCTGCACGCCTATTCAGCGTTCTATACGGCGCGCAGCCTGCCCGACGTGATGTCGAAATTTCTTGACCTGGGACGCGATCTGCCCGACGTGGTGGCGCGGACGACCCGCAATCCCGCCGCTGCCATGGGCCGGGCGGATTCCCTCGGCCACCTGCGCGTGGGCGGTGTGGCGGACATTGCCGCTTTGCGCCTGGAAACCGGACCGTATCCCATGCGGGACGCCGAGGACGCCGAACTGACGGGCGACCGGCATCTGGCCGCTACCTACACGGTCCGTGCCGGTGAGGTGTACAATCAGGCTGGCCAACCGGTGCGGCGCTGGTACGGGCCGCGTACGGCAGAGGGCTGATCCGAAGAACTCCAACCAACCGCTGGCCGCGCCGCGCAGCCGGCGCGTGTGTCGGCATCACCTGTGGCGCCCGTCCGACAAAGGCGGCCCGGTATGTGGCCGGGGCGGGAAACAGTCTCGCCGCTAAGCAGTGCGCGGCATTCCCTGGCGGGGTCTCAGACTGCATGCCGCGCGGCGGGGCATACCGGCGCACGCCCACGCAGCGGCCGAAATGCCGGTCTGCCCCTGGATTTACTCATTCTTGCCTGAACTATCACGAGGAGGCTCGTCGAAATGCGCACTCGCGCGCAACGTCCTAGCATTGTGAAGATACCAGCGCGAGCAATCGGCTGGTCAGCCAGCGCCGCGCTCGCCAGCGCGCTGGCGCTCGTTTGCGTCCTGGCATTGAGCGCCTGCGTACCCTTTGTCGGGGAGGATACGCCGCCGGCAGATGGGGCGGGCGCGATCCCGACGGTAACGACCGCGCCGTCCGCCGCATCCACCACGCCCGCAGCCTCGGAGGCGGTCCAGCCCTCGCCGGTCCAGACGGACCCGGGTGAATTCGCCGCTGACGCCGTGCGGACAGGCGGCAGCGACAATCCGGCGGCTAGCATCACCGCCATCCGGTTTGGCCGGCATGAGGAATTCGAGCGCCTCGTCATAGACTTTGCCTCGGCGCGGACCACAGCCGCCGACGTGCCGCGCTGGCGCATCGAGAAAGCGGCGGCGCCGGGCGTGCTGCGGGTGCACCTGCCTGCGGTGACGGCTACGGACTACACCGACGGGGTGTTCGACGGCGATCTGCTGACCCGCGCCTACGTGGTCCGCGCGGCAGACCGCAGCCTGTTCGTGGACGTGTTCATTCCGGCCGGCTTCCAGTATCGGGTGCTGGAGTTGGGCGACCCGTTGCGGCTGGTGATCGACGTGAGGGCCAGCGGCACGGAAACGTATGTCCTGCCTCCCTACGGCGAACGCGTCGTGCTGCTGACCCCGGCGCCCGGCGCCGCGATCACGAGTCCCCTGACGGTGAGCGGCTACTCGCGGCACTTCGAAGCCAACAATGTGTTCATTCTGCAGGACAGCATGGGGAATCAGGTGTCGCTCGGCATAGCCACCGCCGCCGACTACATCGAAACGTGGGGGTCCTTTTCAGGCGAACTGACGTTCGCCCAGTTTGCGGGCACGGGCACACTGGCCGTGGGCGAGCAGGACGCGCGCGACGGCAAGTTCATTGGCGTGACGATCCCGGTAACGCACGGCGGGTCCTAGCCGCCGCGCTCGCCCACGCGGCAACGGCAAACCCGAGTCGGCCGGCGCACGGTCCCGGCCGTCTCTCCGGTAGCGCAGATCTGCAACCTGCGTCCCGGGCGGCACGGGTGTAGCCACCAATTCAGTCCACCGGCTCCGGCTACCTTCTCGGTAGCGCAGGTTTGCAACCTGCGTCCCGGGCCGCGCAAGGGTAGCCCACGCATCTTCCCACCATTTGCGGACAAGCCTTCGCCAACTTGCCTCCCGCTCCCGCGGCAATTGCGGCTGCCCTGACATAGATCCGATGGGCTTTCCCACCGCCCCGGCACATGCCGCCCGGACGGCCACAGGCAACTCTACCCCCTGCGGACGGCGCGAGAGCTAATCCCGCGCAAGATGAGGCTGCCCCGCCAGTTTGCCAAGCGACCGACTGACGGGCGGCCGATCCGGCACGCGGACCATGGCAGCGGCAACCATCGCCTCCCGCTACAATTGGTATAGTGCCAACAGGCGCCAACGCGGCGGATACAGTGTGTACCGCCGAGCAGAGGCAGTGAGAGCGGCCACAAATCGCCCCCACTTAACAAACCGCGCAGAGCGAAAGGGGATCACATGAGCGAGAATCACTGGTTCGACGACTTGCAGGACGAGGATTTCTTAAGTTGGGCGTCCACGTTTGAGGAAGTGCAAGAGAGTGGTTGCGACACGGCGCTCTTCTGCATCGGCGCCATCGAGCAGCATTCGTACCACATGCCCCTGGGCACCGACTGGTTGCTGGGGCTTTCCGGCAGCCGTTTGCTGGCGCGAGAGCTGGCCAAGCGCGGCCTGATCGTCTATCTCCTGCCGCCGATACCCATCGGCACTTCCAGCGAATTCCTCAACTACAAGGGCACGCTGAGCTTGCAGCCCAATACCGTGGCGTCGATACTGCAGGACACCGCCGCCTGCCTGAAGCGCCAGGGCTTCAAGCGCATGATCGTCACCAGTTCCCACGGCGGCAACTGGATTCTCAAGCCCACCATCCGCGAGCTTAACATGTGGGACCCGGACTTCCTGGTAATGTGGGGCGCGCCCGTGGGCGCCGGCGGATCGGGTCCGGGAGTGGACCGGCACTCCGGCGAGAGCGAGACGTCGCGCCTGATGTACGCCTATCCCGAACTGCTGCGCACCGAAAAGGTGGTGGATTCTTCCCCGGACCTGGGCTCCGAGTTCGTGGACATGATCCCGACGGAATACTACACGCCCAGCGGCGTATGGGGCTTTCCCACCAAGGCGAACCGGGAGGCCGGGGAAGAGCGCACCCAACAGGGCGTGCAACGCCAGGCCGACTACATCATCGATACCATCGCAAAGCTGGATGAGATGCGCAGTCAGGATGAATAGGCGCTGGAGAGCCCGAAACTATGGTCGAAGGAATGGGTAGGGTCTTGCGCCTATCGGGGAGCGGACTCGACGGGTAGCGGATAGAAGCGCCGAGAGCCGCAGAGCGCGTGTCGATGAGCGCAGAGAGGAACTGGCAGCGGGTGAAGCCAGCCGTCGCGATGAGGAGTGCTACGTCCTGCCCCATTCTTCAGGCGCTGCCGTCATTCCGTGTCCTTCTTGCTTGCCTGCATGAAGTAACCTTCCAGCAGGCCCTCAATGCGGGAGACGCGGTCGGAGACCTCGGATATGCGCTCCCCAAGCCGCATCTCTACTCCGGAGATTCGGGTTTCTAAGCGTGTCTCCACGCCAGAGATTCGAGTCTCTAGGCGCCACAGTAGACCGGCGATTGCGCCTACGGTAACAACCAGCGTGATAATGAACTCTCCATTGACCTCCATCACCCCAACTCCTTTCACATCCATCGTAGCGGACTAGCATGTTCCTTGACAATGGTGCCTCGTAGGAGAGAATGAGGCTGCTACAGGCATCGCGCTTGCGACTAAGGGGTTAAGAGATTTGCTGCTGATGCTGTCGGTGTGGCGAGCATGGCTGCTGAAGCGTAAGGGATCTCTTACTGGATACGCAAGTGCAAGTTGACTACCCAAGAAAGCCGCGTTTGGATCAATTGTGGGGGTAGAATGGCGAACGAGGATCCCTACTTTAGAGCGAGAAAACTGAACTGAAAGCAGTCTGAACAGTGAGCCAGACGGGACACCCACCACCTGTGAAGCTCGGCCCTATGGCGGGCTATTCCCGCTGGGCAAAGAGCTACGATACGACGTTCAACACACTCATCGCCACCGAGGAGGTGTATTCCCTGGACCTGCTGGATAGCCGGGCAGGAGCGACCGCGCTCGACGCCGGAGCGGGGACTGGTCGGATTGCGCTCAAGCTTGCGCGGCGGGGCTGGCAGGTCACGGCCATCGAGCCCAATCCCGGTATGCGGGCCATTGCGGAACGAGCCGCAGCCGGCGAGGACCTTCCCATCAGGTTTGTGAATACCTCGCTCGAGGACGCAATCCCCGTCGAATCTGCCGCTTTCGATCTGGTGGTCTGCGCCCTGACGCTCTGCCATGTTGCGAATCTCACAGGTGCGGTCAGCGAGTTCACTCGCGCAATGGCGCCTGGCGCCCATCTGCTCATCACCGACGTGCATCCCGATTTCATCGCCGCGGGGATGCCGACGCAGTTCGTCGAGGGCGGCAAAACCTACCACCTGCCCAACGAGCCGCATACGCGTGACGACTATCTGCAAGCCGTGGCGGGGGCCGGGCTCTCGCTATCCGCCGTCTGGGACGTTCCCGGCAATAAGGTCCCAGGGGGATTTCAGACTGAATTCATGCGAGAGAACTTCTCGGCAGTGAACTTTGCTATGATCGTCTTGGCCCACAAAGCGAGATAGACTTCAGTGACTGGCTTGACAAGCTGGTCTGACGAGAGCGCTCAGTGGGCGTGGGTCCTCGACAAGTCCGATGGCAGTCAAATCGAGTTTTGTGCCGGATCGATAGTGGGACGCTTCCATCTTTCAGTCTGTGCCCCTGTGGGGGTTCCTAAGCCTGTAGCTTGCTGGCTTCCCTAGTCTTCAAGCCTTGGCGCCCATTCTTACGCTTGTCTCACCACATGACAACGGCATACGCAGTCGCAGTGGATAGTCTAGACGTGATCTTCACTGGCAACGTTGACAACCCGGTGATTTCCGCGCTAACGTGAATCTGATACCGTTGGCCTTCCCAATGGAGCATGCTTTCCCATGTCGCAACGCTCTCACGTCTCCAAGGCCGTCATCCTCGTCGCCGGTCTCGGCACCCGTCTCCTGCCCGCCACCAAGTCACAGCCCAAGGAAATGCTGCCCGTCGGCCGCAAGCCGGTGGTGCAGTACGTGGTGGAAGAAATGGAGCAGGCCGGCATCGACCAGGTGCTCTTCGTCACCGGCCGCAAGAAGAGTTCGATTGAGGACCACTTTGACCGCGACCCGGACCTGGAAGAGCGCCTCGGCAACGTGGACGACCAAGCCCTGCGCGAGCAACTGCCCAACTTCGACACGCTGCTGAGCATCTTCTACACGCGCCAGAGCGTGCAGACCGGGCAGGCGGACGCGGTCCGTCTGGCGCGGGAATTCGTTGGCGACGAGCCCTTCGTGGTGGCGTTCGGCGACACCATCATCCGGGGCGGCAACCTGGTGCGCCGTATGATCGACAGCCATGCGCAGAGCGGCGCGGCGTGCACGGTAGCCGTGGAGCAAGTCCCGCCGGAAGACGCCCATCGCTACGGCGTGGTGATGCCCAAGGACGGCATGGGCCGCGAATTCGCCATCGAGGGCATCGTGGAAAAGCCGCCGCGCGGCACGGAGCCCAGCAACTACGCCGTGGTGCCCCGCTACGTGGTGAACCGCGAAATCTTCGATGCCATTCACCTCACGCTGCCCGGCAAAGCCAACGAACTCTGGCTGGCGGATTCTATCGAGGTGCTCATCAAGCAACAGCACCTCGTGCGCTGCGTGGCGCTGGCGCCGGAAGAGGTGCGCTACGACATTGGCAACTTCGAGACGTATTTCAAGGCCTTCATCGACTTTGCGCTTTCCGATGAGATGTACGGCTACCTGGTGCGGCAGTACCTGCTCCGCAAAGCGGCTTCGCTATGACACCGGCTGAGAAAGGCGAGACCGGACCAAGCACCGTCGTCGCTTCCGCGCCCGGCCGCTGCGGCATTATCGGCAATCCGACGGACATGTACGGCGGCAGCGTGCTTTCGTGCACCATTCCCCAACGCGGCTACGTGTCCATCGCCCCTGCCGACGGGCTGATTCTGGAGTCCGACCAGGGCACGCTGACGGTGCGCACGCGGGACGACTTGCAGCAACAAGGCGACCTGTTCGACGTGCTGCGCGCGGTCATTTCCCAGCAACAGTGCCTGGGCATGAAGGCCCGCCTCACGTGCTGGAGCGACGTGCCCATCGGCTCCGGCCTTTCCAGTTCTTCTTCGTTGGTCGTCGCGGCCTTGTTCGCGCTTATCCGCTACCAGGGCCGCGACATGAACAAGTATCTCTTCGCGGAAACCGCCCGCGGCATTGAACTCAACGACATGGGCGTGGTCTGCGGCTACCACGACTTCTACATGCCGGCATTCGGCGGGCTGAATTACATGGACTTCCGCGACAAGGAGTTCTACCGGGAGGTGCACAGCGAGCCGTACGCCTCGGTGGAAGCGCTGGCCCCCCTGGTGACCGAACTGCCGTTCGTGCTGGCCCATACCGGCGTGGAACACCGCGCCGACGCGGTCCACCGGCCACTGCGCGAACGCTGGCTGGAAGGCGAGCGCACGGTGGTGCAGGCGTATCTGAATATCGCGCGCCTGGCGCGCGAGGGCAAGAAAGCGCTGCTGGAACGGGACTGGCCCCGCCTGGGCAACCTGATGAACGAGAACCACGCGATCCAACGCGACCTCGGCGGATCCGGGGAGGAAAACGAGCGACTCATCCGGGCCGCCCTGGATAACGGCGCACTGGGCGCAAAACTCGCCGGCGCCGGCGACGGCGGCACCATCGTTGCCCTGCACCCCGAACCGGAAACCCTCGGCGCCAGACTCAGCCAAGCCGGCGCTTCCCGCATCCTGCACCTGCAACCCGTAGAAGGCGCGCGGCTGGAAGAACCCACGCAAACGGCCCAGTCTGATGTAGCAGGCTACTTCGTTGAACGAAACCAGTGATGCCCTAAACGCAGCGACTGTCACGCTACATCGAATTGAGTCAATGAAGTCTGGATTTCTTGCGAAGTACAAGGGAGGGCGCTGTTCCGTTGGGAAAGTTGATGACTTTTCAAAGTGCTCTTGAGCGATCAGAAGAAACTCGCCACATACTCCTAGGCAATGGATTTAGCAGGGCGTGCCGTAATGATCTCTTTGCTTACGATGCCCTGTTTACAAGAGCGAAGGAACAACTCAGCTCAAGGACAGTCAGTGCATTCCAGGCTCTTTGTACTACCGACTTTGAGAAAGTGATGCGTGCACTCAAGCAGACCAGACTGCTAGTAAATGCATATTCCTCAAGCTATGGAGAGTTAGCATCAATTCTCCGAGAGGATGCAAATTCCCTTCGGAATGTCCTTGCGAATGTAATTGCCTCTAATCACTTAGAACGTAGTGGCGAAATTTCAGATGACCAGTTCAGGATGTGTAGGGCATTCTTGAATAACTTCAAGACTTTCTATACCTTAAACTACGACTTGTTGCTCTACTGGGCCCTAATGAAGGAAGATGTCGACGATCTGAATCTGAAATGCGATGACGGCTTTCGCCAACCTAGAAGTGGCCCAATGGAATATGTCGTATGGGATATTAGCGACGCTGGTAAGCAAAACGTCTTCTATATGCATGGCGCATTGCATGTATTCGACGCTGGATCAGAAGTACAAAAGTACACCTGGTCAAATACGGGTATCGCTCTAATTGATCAAATACGCGAGGCATTAGACTCAGATCGGTACCCAATATTCGTGTCGGAAGGAGCTTCAAGTACGAAACTAGATCGAGTGATGCACAGTTCATATCTAAGTCGAGGCTATCGGAGCTTGAGTAACATTGGCAACTCGTTGTTCATATTTGGCCATTCTCTTCAAGAAAACGACGAGCACGTGCTGAGATGTATAGAGAAAAGCAATGTCAGTAGCATATTTGTTAGTGTTTTCGGTGATCCAGGAAGTCTAGACAATCGGCGAATAATGAACCGCGCACGAAATTTAGAAGGCGAGTCTAAGAAGCCAAGAGGGCACCAGAAGAAGGACCGAGAAATCCTCTTCTACGATGCTGAAAGCGCTCGCATATGGGGATAGAAAGGGGGGCGCGAAATCTGAGTCTACATGTCCTTGAGGAATTGAGGCCCCAGCAATATTCTAAGGAGAGGAAATTGGAGACTGATGAGAACGGTTGCTGTATATAATCGGATTGCAGTTGGTGTTGAATCTTGTCGGAGCCTGCGCGTAACAAGCTAAGGTCTGTCAGTTCTAGCCACTAGTCAATCGGATTGGGCGTGGCCCCAGATTTGCGCCGAATTCCTCTGTCGCCGAATGACACGACTAGGCTCAGCCTATGCTGTAGCGGGATTTCCTAGAAGTATTGGCCGTTTGGTGGTACTAAGGTTTGCCTGTGCCTGCGCTGTACGTAGCTCACCGCATGTGATTTCGGCTACAGGGCGCGAACCAGATTGCATGTATCCGGATACTCTCTATTGGCACGGACAGCTAGAATTGCGGTGCCGACGGAGATTTGCGCAGTAGCATCGCCAGTGCCATCGATTCCGAGGAGTCCAGTCGGTCAGCTACATTCAGGTGAGGTCAAGACCCTCAATCCGCCCTAGATTCCTGCCCCGTATCAAGTACGGGGCAGGCTACACGCCGGAATAAAGGCGTTCACCGGCGTAAGTCTCGCACTAAGGGATGTGCAGCGGGAACGAGCGGTGTCGTTCGCCGCTACAGGTCCAGGTAGTCCTTCAGCTTCTGGCTGCGGGCGGGGTGGCGGAGTTTGCGCAGGGCTTTGGCTTCGATCTGCCGGATGCGTTCGCGGGTGACGCTGAATTCGCGGCCCACTTCTTCCAGGGTGCGGGTGCGGCCGTCTTCCAGGCCGAAACGCAGCCGCAGCACTTTGCGCTCGCGGTCGGAGAGCGAGTTGAGCACGGCTTCCACCTGTTCCCGCAGCATCTGATACGAGGCGGCGTCGGAAGGCGACATGGTCGATTCATCGGGGATGAACTCGCCCAGGTGGCTATCCTCTTCCTCGCCGATGGGCGTCTCCAGGCTCACCGGTTCCTGGGACACCTTGATGATTTCCCGCACCTTGGTGGACGGAATCTCCATCTCGTCGCCGATTTCCTCCGACGTGGGTTCCCGGCCTTTCTCCTGCACGAGCCGCCGGGAGATGCGCACGAGCTTATTGATGGTCTCCACCATGTGCACCGGGATGCGGATGGTGCGCGCCTGGTCGGCGATGGAGCGGGTGATGGCCTGGCGAATCCACCAGGTGGCGTAGGTGCTGAACTTGAAGCCTTTGCGGTAGTCGAACTTCTCCACCGCGCGGATGAGGCCAATGTTGCCTTCCTGGATCAGGTCGAGCAGCGACATGCCGCGGCCCACGTACTTCTTGGCCATACTGACGACCAAACGCAAGTTCGCTTCCGTCAGTAACTTGCGGGCTTCCCGCCCGTCGGCGACCACGCTCTCCAGGCGTTGGATTTCTTCCAGGCCTATGCCGGACCGGTCTTCCAGCTTGTCTTTTGCCAGCAAGCCCTGCTCCATCCGCATGGCCAGCTCTACCTCTTGCTTGGCGGTTAGCAGGTCAACGCGGCCGATTTCCCGCAAATACGTGCGCACCGGGTCATCCAGCGTGCCGGGGTCATCATCCGACTTGGCGGACTTGAGCGCCGCCCGTTCCAGCGCCACCATCTCGGGCACGCTCGGCGTGGCGGTTTCCTCTTCCTCCTGAGAGCTGTCCACGTCTTTGGCCGGCAGCACCTCCAGACCCAGGTCGGAGAAGACGGTGAAGAGCTCCTCGGCTTCTTCGGTTTCGGCCTCGATGTCCGGAAACGCCTCCAGCAGTTCTTCCTGCGTTAGGTGGCCCCTGCGCTTGCCGCGATTCACCAGCTTGCGAATGTCTTCCTCAGTGATTTCAAGCTCGGTGGTTGCGGCGCCGTTCGTTGGGGCCGGAGCGGCCTTGGGCGCTTTCTTCTTCGCTCTCGGCCGCGCTTTCGTCTTCACGGCGGTTTTGGTCGGGTTTGCTGCCATCGTTCCTCCTTCACAGGTCTCCCTGCGCAATCTGTGGTGGCTCCCTCATTGTCGCATGTTTCCTACCCCGGTGGGAACTGGGCCCGCCCAGGCAAGACACCGCTACGGGGTGCGGATGAAGCTCGTCTGTTTCAGCGCGCGGTTTATCCGGCGCAGTTGTTCGCCGATCCGGCGGACTTCCTCACGGATTTGCGTACCCAGCGGCTGCTCGCGGTCATTGCGCTCATTGGCTAGGAGCAACTGCAGGTCGGCGTTCTCCTCCTGCAAATTTCGTTGTTTGAGGCGCAGCGCGGCGGCAACGACCGTGGGGTTCAGGTGCGCCTCGTCTATGCGGGGTTGGTGGCTGCCTGCCTGGCGCAGGCGGTCGAGCAAACCGCGCACGTTGTCCTCCGCCGCGTCGTCCGCCGCCGCCTGCCCGTTGCCTGCCGCTGCCAGGTGCGCGAACGCCTGCCGGTGCAACGGCTGGTGAAAGTCCTCGGCATCGATGACGTCCGCCGCCAGCGCGTGAGTCTGCGGATGCACGATCAGCAGTCCCAGCAGATACTCTTCCAGCCGGTCCCCTGCCTGCGCCGGGCCGTTCTTGGCGGGATCTTCCTCATCCTTGCGCCGGGCCGTCCGCGCGGTCCGGCGCGCCGGACGCTGCGCGTGCATGAGATTCATCAGGACTTCGCTCTGAATGCCCAGGTCCAGCACCTGCCCCAGGCGTTTGAGATAGTGCTGGCGGGCGACCGGATCGGCAACGTCGGTGATGAGCGGCGCCAGGGCCTGCACCGCCGCGCGCTTGCCTTGGGTGCTGTTCAAGTTGTGCTCCCGGGCGATGAAGCGAAAGGCGTAGTCCACAAACGGCTCGGCGCTCTCGATGCGCTGCCGCCAGGCGTCCCTATCCGCGCGCAGCAGTTCGTCCGGGTCTTTGCCCTCCGGCAGTACGGCGATGCGAATATCGGCGGCCAACGTGCTTTCCAGGCGCATGACGTCGCCCAGCGAGACCCGGGCGTCTACCCGGTCGAACGCCCGCCTTGCCACTTCCAGACCCCGCAAGGTGGCGGCGCTGCCGGCGGCGTCGGGGTCCAACGCCAAGACCAGGTTCGTGGTCAGGCCCTTCACGGCGCGCACGTGCTTTTCCGTGAGCGCAGTGCCCATGCTGGCGACCACGTTGGTCTCGCCATGCTGGTGGGCCATGAGCACATCCGTGTATCCTTCCACGACTATGCACTGCTTGCGCTCGCGAATCGGCTGCTGGGCGAGGTCCAGGCCGTAGAGCAGCCCGCTCTTATCGAACAGCGGCGTCTGCGGCGTGTTGAGATACTTCGGCTGAATCTCGGCGCTGAGCGTGCGGGCGCCAAAGCCGCAGAACCGGCCCCGGGCGTCCCGAATGGGGAACATGATCCGGTTTCGAAAGTAGTCATACGGTTCGCGGTCGCCCTGCCTGAGCAGCCCCACCTGCAGTAGATCCTCCGGCGCGAAGCCCAGGCTGACCAAGTGCGAGCGCACGATGCCATAGCTACTCGGCGCAAAGCCCAACATGAAGCGGGCGATGGTCTCCTGGCTGATGTCCCGCTCCGCCAGGTACTCCCGCGCCGCTTTGGCCTCCGGCGATTCCTTGAGCAGGCGGTGGTAGAATTCCGCCGCTTCCTGGTTTACCTGGCCGAGCAGTTGCAGGCGGCTGCGTTTGCGCTCTTCCTGCGGCGAGACCACGATACCGGCCTCCCGCGCCAGCGCGCCCACCGCTTCCACAAAGGTAGCCTGATCGCGCTCCATCGCAAACGAAATGACGTCGCCGCCCCGGCCGCAGCCAAAGCAGCGCCAGGTGCCGCGTTCTGGAAAGACGAAGAATGAGGGGGTTTTTTCCTCGTGAAACGGGCACAGGCCTTTGAGGTAACGGCCGCTGGGCTGCAACCGCACCGCGGCGCTGACCACGTCCACCAACGGGACTTGCGCCTTTACTTCCTCAACCGGTAACGGCATCTCTCAGTCGGCACCTCTCTGTGGGCCGTAATTCACGAGTGTGCGCATAGCATGCGGGCAGCGCGCGCCCTGAATGCGCGCATAGGTTCGACAGCCCTCTACATTCGGAACGGAGCGAACCATCCGAGAAACGAGAAATCGGATTGACCGCTCGCGCGGGGATGGAGGCGCCGCACTCCACTCGTGCGCGTCCGCGCTCCGCGCGCAAATGCCGACGCTCCGCGCGTAAGCTCCCTCGTTCAGCGGGTGAGCGCCCGTCAAAGGCGGGCGAACGCCCGCTGAAGGCGGGCGAACTATCGCGGTATGAACTCCAGCGCGGTGAGAACGCCGATCACGACAACCGCCACCCCGTACATTTGCAGGCGCAAACGCAACTCCAGTTCGCGCAGGCTCCCTTGTACGGCGGTTATGTCCGCTTTGGTCTGCTGTGCCAAGGCGTCGATGTCGGCCTTGGTCTGTCGCGCTAAGCTGTCTATGTCGGCCTTGGTAGCCTGCGCTAAGGATTCGAGATCGGCCTTGGTGGCCAAGACGTCGCGGGATTCCCCCACTGTCTGAATCAACGTCTCGGCTTGGTCTTTGCTGAAGCCCGCCCCCGTAAGGCGCTCAAACGCCTCGTGGGTGTCCACAATTGCCATCGGTGTTCGCCCTCTTGCACTCTAACAGTAGGTCGCACGCGTCCGCCGGGCGCACAACCCGCTTCCCGCTCGCATCACGGTTGCGCGCGGCTTTGAAAGACCGGCGCCCGGTCGGAGAGCGCACACGCTTCGCCCTCGGCTCGCAGTTGCGTAGGACTATACAGTTACCATGATACCACACGGTACGGAAGAATACGATGTGTCAAGAGGGTAATTATCTGCGCAGCCGGCCGCTGCTCACCGCGTGCCGCGCGTCTCTGCGCGACTTTAAGCCCTCGCGCTGCCCGCGTCCCGCGCAAGGCATCACAGTAGCCGCCCGGCTGTGCTATGCTCACACTGAACATTGAGCGGCGTATGTCTTTCTTGGCGCGTGACCGGCGGCGCGGGCAGCGCGCGGCTGGCGGTGCGAGCCCGACAGGAGTGCACAGAGACCATGCTTACGCTGGGTGTGATCGGGTGCGGCAGTATGGCGCGGAGCCACATGCGCAACGCGGTGGCGCTGGAGAACGTGCGCCTGCATGGCTTCGCCGACGCGCGGGAGGAGGCCGCGCAGGGCTTTCTCGACGAGTTTGGCGGCGCATACGCCACCACGGACCCGCACCGGGTGTTGCGCGACGACGCCGTCGATGCGGTGCTCATTGCCACCAACCACGACACCCACGTCACCTTCGGCCTGGCAGCGGCGGAAGCGGGCAAGCACATGCTCATGGAAAAACCCATGTCCATGACCGTGCCCCAGTGCGACGCGCTGGTGGAGGCGGTGGAAACGGCCGACGTGCGCCTGATGACGGGCTTCAAGCTGCGCTTCGCGCCGCTCGTCCAAGAGGCCAAACGCCTGGCGCCGGAACCGTTCTTGCTCCTGGGGCACATGCTCTGCAATCGCTGGGACGATGCGCTGTGGGCGGTTGATCCGGTACGAGGCGGCGGCAACATTCTCTCCCAGGGCTGCCATACGTTTGATCTGGTGTGCTACCTGGCAGGCGCGGCGCCGGTGGAGGTCTTCGCCGTTGGCGGCAATTACACTCATGCCGACAAGACCTACCCCGACAACATGGCCGGCACGATCCGGTTCGCCAACGGCGCGGCGGCCAGTGTGATCCAGGGCGACGCGGCGGATACGAGCCTGGTCTCCAAGTTCTTCTTCGAGGTCTTTGCCGACGGCATCAGCGTGCAACTCCATGACCGTCTGCATACTGCGGCTGTATCCGGTCCGCAGGCCGGTGACCGCACCGCCCTCCACGCGCCCGGCGGCCAAGACCCGGAAGGCTTGCACCAGGAATTGGCCGAGTTCGCCGGCTGCCTGCAGTCCGGCGCGCCGTGGCGTATCGGAGCCGACCACCACGCCGGCCGCCGCGCGACACTGCTGGCCCACGCGTTCTTTGCTGCGATTGAAACGGGCAAGCCGCAAGACGTGAGCGCGTGAGCGCGGCAACCGGGCGCAGCACAGCGAATACGGATGCTGTCGTTCTCTACGGAAAACTGAGCGGCGGCGAGTAGCGCGAGGCGCGGGAGCATGTCAGGCGGCGTGCGCTGGCGTGATCCATTGCGGGGACCCAGTTGCGCGCACGACCTAATAGGGAAAAGAGGAAACCCATGCCGATCGACTTTCATCAGCACATCATGGTGCCGACGGACTACGACGCCGGCAACCCGCGCGTGGGCGAGCACGTGGTGGCCCACATCGACGCCCACGGCGGCGGCAAGGCGGTGGTGCTGCCGTTGGCCAAGGGCAACAGCACGGCCATGGCCAAGGAGAAGTGGGGTGTGGAGCAAACGGCCATGCGCACCGACTACGCGCTGCAGGCCCATAATCGCTTCCCCGACACCATCATCCCGTTTTGCCACGTAGACCCGCTGCGGGCCGACGCGCTCGATGAGATTCGCCGTTTCCACGAGTTAGGCTGTATGGGCTTTGGCGAGCACAAGGTGCGGCTGCCGGTGGACCACCCGGACAGCCTGGACATCTACGAGCTCTGCGGCAAGCTGGGCTGGGTGGTGCTCCTCCACTTCGAGTACCGCAACTATAACTATAACTTCGAGGTCTTCGACCAGGTGCTGGAGTCGTTTCCCGATACGGTCTTCGTAGCCCACGCCCAGGCGTGGTGGGCGAACGTGAGCGCCGAGGCGCCCCGCGACTGGCGCGCCGAGGGCTACACCAGCTATCCGCGCGGGCCGGTGGTGCGCGGCGGCTTGACCGACCAGTGGCTGGAGAAGTACCCGAATCTCTATGGCGATCTCTCCGCCGGTTCGGGGCTGAACGCCATCAGCCGCGATCCTGAGTTCGGCCGCGACTTCGTGAACCGCCACTGGCAGAAGCTGCTCTGGGCCACGGACTGCCACTGCTTGGACGGCAAGGGCAACTGGGAAGGCATGGGCGACCGCCCGTGCTTTGCCATGCAGACGCTGCCGCTGCTGAAGGAGTATTGCGAATCCGACGAGAAGTACCACGCCATCACGCAGGGCAACGCCGAGCGCGTGTTGGCGAACGTGCTGGGCTAGCAAGCTTGCCGAAAGACACACAGGCCGGGCAGCGAGCGCTGCCCGGCCTGTTCTCTTTGTCCGGTGTTAGGACGCCGGCGCCCGCCATCCGGTGCGTGCCGTTCTCCTAGAGCGTGCCGTTCTCCGAGGGCGTGCCTCTCGCTTTGAGCGGTAGCGTTCGCTACCCACCCCTACAGCGGCAAGGCGATTGCTTGGCCGCTCTGCAGGCTGCGGGTAACCGCTTCGGTGAATTCCATGTACTTCACTCCGGCCGCGGGTGTGGTGTGGGTGACGGCCTCCACACCGCGAATGGCATTCACGAACTCTTCTTCCACGCGCCAGCCCCCGGCCTCGTGCGCGGGAATGGGGATTTCCTGCAAGGCGGCGTCTCCCCGCTTGCCGCCGTACAGCCGGTCGTCGGCGTAGCGCAGCGTGCCCTCGCTGCCGAAGATGAAGGCTTCCGGCGCGCCCGCCAAGCCGGTGACGCTGGATACCTGCATGTGCAGTTGCGCGCCGCAGGCCATGTCGGCGATCACGTCCACGTGCTCCGGCACTCGCACCGCGTGCGCGGCGCCGCCTTCATCCTGGCGGGTGCGGGCAAAGATCTTGCCCATGGCCTGCACGCGGGTGGCCTCGCCCACCCAGCGCAGCACGGCCTCGTACCAGATGCCCATGCTCATGATGTTGAAGCCGCTCAGGTCGAAGTTCTGCCGCCAGTGCAGCGGCGCGGCGGGGTCCAGGAAATCGCCGCCCACGCGCACCTCGATAGCCAGGGCATCGCCCACGTAGCCTTCCGCCAGCAGGCGTTGGAGCGTGGCATCCACCCGCAGCGTCATCGGCGACGGCACGATCTGGACGACCAGATGCGGATTCGCTTGCGCCGCGCCGTGCATCTCCCGGGCTTCGGCTGCGTTCATGGCCATGCGCGCCTCGCAGAGCACGTGCTTGTTGGCGGCCAGCGCCGCCAGCGTGGCCGTGCAGTGGAGATACGGCCACGTGCCGATGACGATGGCGTTGGTATCGGGCGCTGCCACGAGTTCGTTCCAATTGTCATACGTCTGGGGGATGCTGAATTCCTGCGCCGCCCGGGCGCTGGAAGCGGGACTGCGGTTGCAGACGCTGACAATTTCGACGCCGTCTATGGCCTGCAAGCCGGGAATGTGCTTGCCGCGCGTGTTCGCGCCTGCGCCGATGATGCCGACACGGACCGGTGCTGTACTCATTGCATGCTGCCTCTAGCTACTTTGGCTTTGGGATACACGTGGTCCGGTAGAATCCAGACGTTAAGTCTCTTGCGCACACGCCGTCTGTGGCGCCGCCCTACGTGGTGGGCAACCGGAGGCCGACTGCCCGCCGGGGCGCCGGTAGCGGTGCGGACGGTTAGCCCTCGATGTCGCAGCCGAGAAAGACGCGATTGCGCTGCAAACACGCTTCCAGCACGGAGAAGCTCCCCGCCGCCGGATCGATCACCACGTCCCGGGGGTTGGTGACCGCCGCGATGAGCGCGCCCTGTAACTCTACGGGCTTGCGGTGAGTCTCTGCGCCGCGAGGCACCGTCTCCGCCCACACGTCCGGGATGTCGTGCAGTTTCCACACGCCCTTGGCCCGGCGGGGCGTCTTTTGCAGCACCACCAGGTGCTCGCTCTTGCGCCGGGTGCGGTAGCCCATGCCAATGCGGCCTTTATCCCACGTCACGAGGTCTACCACCGCAAGTTTCGTGTCCGCCAGCCAGTGGGAAAAACCCTCGCAGAGGTGGAATTTGTCCATCCACAAGAAAACGTGACCGCTGGGCATCAGCACGCGGTCCAGGCTGCGAATGAACGCGGTGATCGTCTCGTCGGTCATTTGGAGCAGCGCGGAACGGCCCCGGTTGCGGTTGCGCCCCTCGTTGCCGTAGGACATCTTGTCCAGCAGGCCACGATACTGCGGATCGAAGAAGGCTACAGGAAACGTCTGTTCCGGCAAGTGCGCGAGGAACTCCAAGCCATCCAGCTTCAGCCGTTCGTTGAACGCAAAGTGAGCGGGAAGTTCCAGCGCGGGCATGACCAGGTCGCGGACCGGCGAAAACACCGAAGGTGGGGCGCCATCCGGTTCGTCCTGCGTTTCTGCAGCCATGGTTGATCCCTTGCTCAACGTGTGGTTCACCGGCAGCGCGGGGTTGAGACCGGCGCTAGCTTGTTACCTGCGCTTGCCTGCCGTTCGCGACCTGTACGCCGCGCATCCGGCTTCTCTTGCCAGCGACTGCGCTGCGCGCGCTATACCATCATGCTACGCGCCGCGCTTTGCCGCAACAATAGGCAGCAACGGCCGCGGGCAGAGCGCATGCGGCGGTTCGCCGCCGCCTGAGCCGCCGCGCCGCAGCCACACTCACGGAGGAGCGGCGTAGCGCCTTGTGACAGCCGAGCCTCCTAAACGGTTGCATGGCCGGCGGCCGAGTGCAAGAACCTGCCGGCCGCTCGCGTGCCGCGCGGGCGTACGACGAGCAACCGCACTTGCGCGGCAGCCGCACGCGGCCAAATGCGCTCAGACGGCCACCGGGAACCAAACCGGACTCGACCACGCCGTGCGGCCGTCTTGCTGCACGGCGCGCACGTAGTAGTAGACCCAGTGTTCGCCGATGCCGTTGCCGACGCTGGGCGAGACTTTCAGCAGATCTTCCAGCGAGTCCGTATCCCGAAACACGCCTTCGTGGTGGTAGTCGTCGCCGTAGACGCGTTGCACGTCCACGCCGTTGCGAATGAGCGTGACGCTCCGGATGCGCTCGCTGCCGGAGACGGCAAACGCGACCGCGCGGGGGCGGTCCTCCAGGGCGGGTCCTTCCTTGCCCATGGGCAGGCCGTTGGTTTCCGTCCAGAGCGCGATCTTGCGGCCCGTGGCGGCAATGCACCGCCGGTCGCGCAGCGCCGCAAAGATCCCGTCTCGCGTCAGTTCGGTAACGTAGAGTCCGCCGATGCCGGTGCCCAGGGCATTCATGCGGAAGCGGCTCAGCCGCGCAAGGCGCTCGGAATTCGTGAGGTTCGGCTGCTGGGTATCGAAGTAGTGGCCGCCGGCGTGGCCGGTGTGGTTGTCGCCGCCGCCGATTACGCCGATACGCCGGGCCTGGGCGAGCCCGTCTTGGAGAAAACTGCCGGTGGCGCTCGGCGACCAGTTGGGATCGCACTCGTGGGGATTGCCCTGGTACTCGTAGTTGCCCCAGAGCGACGTCATCTCCACCACCGGTTCCCACTCGGCGCTGTGCTGCGACCAATCGTACGGTGTGGCGTCGCGGGCGATGTGGTGGGGAATGCTGAGGGCGGCGTAGGGCAAGGCGGCAAGCTGCTCCCAGAGCTGGGAAAGCTCAGTCACCGCCGAGCCGCTGCGCAGGATGGGCGGCTCGTCGTGGTTGAAGATCGTGTTGCGGTGGCCCCACTGCCGGTCGCCGGGAGCATTCCACTCGTACGCCGGGATGGTCACGAAGCGGTCCGGGTCGTGGTACTGGCGGTTGGCGGCCAGAATCTCCGCCCATTCGTCCGCCGCCAGCATCCGCTTGTCGCCCGACCAGGTATGATCGGTCACCGCGCCATAGTCCATGCCCGCCACGTCGCGGGTGTAGCGGTAGCAATCGGCGGGCGAACCGTCGAAGCCGTCGGGGAGCGTCTCCGGGCCCCAATAGCATGACGAAAAGTATGAATGTATGTGCAGGTCGCCCCATACCAGGCGGTAGCCTGCCGGTTGTCTCACCATGGAACGCTCACTCCCGCGCTGCTTTGGCGTTATTCTCACCTATTGTACGTGCTTGCGCACGCGCATGCATGCAGGCAACCGGGCGGGGACGTGCGGCGGGCAAGGGGGTGCGCCGGGCGGGCGGGCGCTTGCTCAGGCGAACGCCTGCCTAGGCGAACGCCTTCCCAGGCGTAGTTTTCCAGCGGCGCGTGCAGTACACTAGGGTCAAGGCACGCAGAACCGCCGTTTTCCATGGAGATTCTCGCCGCCTGCGCCGCGATACGCCGCCTGCGGCAATGGAATCCAGAGAGCGGCGCCGGGGCAAGGCTGTCCCTGCCTTACACGGCATCCGACGCTGTACTCGCTTCGTCCAATCGCAAGAGAAAGAGGTCGCAGCCATGTTCGATCACGCGTTCAAGGAAACGTTTGACCAAGAAGGCTACGTGATAGCGCGGGGATTGTTCCCGCCGGCGGAGGTAGCGGCCCTTATCGATCACTACATGTTCCTGCGGCAGAACGGCCGCTACAAGGGTGATTCTGCCGGTGTGGCAACGCCCAACGGCGACCCGGCCGCCGACCCCTTGAAGCAGTTTCCCCGCATGATCCACATGCACCGCTGGGACGAGTTGAGCCTGAAGTGGATTCTGGACCCGCGCTTCCGCCAGGGTCTGGCAACGCTCCTGGGCGCCGATCCGTTTGCGGTGCAGACCATGATCTACTTCAAACCCCCGGGCGCGCGCGGACAGGCCTTGCATCAAGACCAGTTCTACTTGCAGGTGCAGCCCGGCACATGCATGGCGGCCTGGCTGGCGCTGGACGATTGCGACGAGGAAAACGGGTGCTTGCAGGTGGTGCCGGGCAGCCACACGCTGCCTGAGCTCTGCATCGAAGAGGCCGACATCAGCCAGAGCTTCACAGACGTCACCGTGCCGCTGCCGGAGGGCGTAACGCCCGAACCGGTGCTGATGCAGGCCGGCGACGTGCTCTTCTTCAACGGTCAACTCATCCACGGCAGCTTTCCCAATACGTCCGCCGACCGCTTCCGCCGCTCCCTCATCGGCCATTACATCATGGGCAGCGCCGAAAAGGTATCGAAATACTACCATCCCGTGCTGCGCATGGACGGCAGCGTGGTGGACCTCGGCAACAGCGAGCGGGGCGGCCCCTGCGGCGTGTGGGTGGAAGAAGACGGCCGTCCGGTGGTGGAAATGGCGGTCGGCGAGTAGGTTGTCCGATCGCGTGAGCCGACCGGCTGGATCGTCCGAACTACCGGTCGGACGATGCGGCGGCCGTGGCGAGTAGCTGTGGTTGCGGGTAGCCCCGCGGCGGGGCTGCGGTCAAGCCATCTGCCCGGCGCGGGAAGGAGCAATCTATCGCCCTTCGACGCCGTGACGTGTGGTTCCCATCTACCTGGGCGCAGGCGAGGAGTCTCTCGGTTGTTGCAGCCGCCCCTTGTGGGAATATCCTCAGCCCCGGCGCGGGCGGGGAGACTGCGTGAATCCCAGTTTACAAGCGAGGAGAACAGAGTGTGTCGCGTAAGAGTGGTCTAGGACGCGGACTAGAGGCGTTGTTACCGGAATCGGGGTTACAGGACATCCCGGTGGCGCGCATTCGCCCCAATCCACTCCAGCCGCGCCAGCGCTTTGGCGAGGAGGCGCTGGCCGAGCTTGCGCAGTCACTTCAGGCCCACGGCATGCTGCAGCCGGTGGTGGTCAGCCGGCTGCCGGAAGCGGGCGCGTATCAGTTGATTGTCGGCGAGCGGCGGTGGCGCGCGGCCCGGCAGGCGGGTCTCGCCGCCATTCCCGCGCTCATTCGACCCACCGGCAGCCGTGAGGCGCTGGAAATCGCGCTGGTGGAGAACTTGCAGCGGGCCAGCCTCTCACCCCTGGAGACGGCTGAGGCGTACGCCGCGCTCATGAGCGAGTTCGGCGTCACGCAAGAGCGCGTGGCGGCACGGGTAGGCAAGAGCCGCTCGGCGGTGGCGAATACACTGCGCTTGCTGCGCCTCGCCGACGCGGTGAAGGAAGCGCTGGCCGCGGGGACGATCAGCGAAGGGCACGCCCGCGCCCTGCTGCGGCTGACGACGGAAATGCAACTCCATGCCTTGGCTGAGGTAGCAAGACGCGGTCTCAACGTGCGGCAGACCGAGCAACTGGTGAAGCGGTTGCAGGCGCCGCGCCCGCCCCGGGCTCAGCCCGCCGCCGGCCGCCGCGCCGAGTGGGAAGACCTGCTGCAGCGCTCCTTGGCCACGAAGGTGGAAATCCCGCGCCGCGGCCGCCAGGGCACCATCCGCATCCACTTCTATTCGGAAGAAGACCTGGAAAACCTGGTGGACCGCCTGGTCGCGGATGAGGACTAAGCCCGCCTGGGTCGGAGCATCTCGCGCGGCGCTCGAATAGCTGAGCGGCGCTGCGCGGCGGCGCATCCGCCAAGTCCCCTTATTCACGGTGCGCCCGCTGGCCGTTGCCGCGTGGGTCTGTCCTGCCGCGTCAGCTAGCGATATAGCAGCATCGCGCGCCGGCCGTGGCCGCTTGTGCCTGTTCCCTCTCGTGCCGTGCCCGCATAGCGGACTTGGCGCGTCCTTCCCCGGTTGCGTCCTTACCCGTTACCCGTCGCCGGCGGTGCTTGGGGCCTCCCTTGGCCGCGGTGTGGGCGCAAGAATGCGCCAGGCCACCAGCGCGACCACAAGAATAGCCGGCACGAACGTCCACTGGAAGACCCGCAGACCGGTCAGGAGGCCGTAGTTGTCGGCAACGGCGCCAAGAGCGGGGCCGACGAAGAGGCCCAACGTGTAGTTGGAAGCTTGCACCAGCGAGAGACAGGAGGCCCGCTGCGCCGAGAAGAGGCGGCGGTTCAGGCTCTCCTGTAGCAGCGGATGCAGCAAGCCGATCATCACGTAGATGCCGAGCATGCCCACGATGACCAGCGGGGCCAAGGGCGCATTGACCATCACCACCAGGGCGGCCATGCCGACGATGCCCAGAGTGAGGATGGCAGCCCGTTCACTGCCCCACAACAGTGCGCGGATGCGGGTCGAGCCGAGCATGAAGAGCGACATCACGCCGTAGAACATTGCGTACTGGAACCCGAGTTGGGCGGGCGAGTAGCCCAACGACGCGAGATAGGGGCCGCCAAAGGGGCGCTCGGTCAGGAAATAGGCCCGCATCATTACCACGTATACCACCACCAGAGCGACGAGTTCGGGATTGCGCGTTATGGTCTGGACCGTGGCGCGCAAATGTACAAAGTACTCGCGCGTCTTTACGCGGAATGTCCTCGTTGCGCCGGTGGCCGGCGCTGCCCTCGCTGCGGTAGGTTCTACGAACAGCAGGGCGATGCCGGCGGCCGATAGCAGCGAGGCGGCGCTCGCCCAGAACGGCCCGGTCAGTCCGGTTTGGGAAGCGATGACTCCGGTGATGAGCGTGCCGCCAACCATGCTGATATTCTCGATGGCCAAGGAGCGTCCCAGGAGGGACTGGGCCTTCTCTTCCATGCCTGCGCCGATGATGGAATCGTAGAAGAGCGCCATGTCCGCGCCGGATGCAAAGGCGGCGCCGACGCCGACGATGATGAAGCCAAGCATGAACACAACGTAATGCCCGGCAAAGATGAGCGTGAGCACCCCCGCGCAGCCAATGAGCGCGCCCACGAAGATGCTCCACTTGCGGCTGAAGCGGTCGGCAAACAGGCCGGTGGGCAGCTCCGCTGCGATGCTGGACAGGTTGAGGGTGGCCATGAGGAACATGAAGCCGGTGAGGGAGATGCCGCGATCGATGAAGTAGATGGCGAAGATGGGCAGCAACGTGCCCCAGCGCACACCCCAGGCGCACTTCAAGAGATAGAATTTCCACACGTTGCGCTGGAGGTCGCGCGTGTGACCCGGAGCGGCGCGAGCGTTGTCTGTGTCCGGCATGGCGGCAAGAGCCTACAGGGACAGTCTGGCGTTGGCCCAATTGGACGCACGCCGCACACGTGTGCGCGCTCCGGCCGGAATGCGCCCGCGCGGGTGTTGCGGTCGTTCTGCCTATCTTATGCCGGAGAGCGTGCCGCGGTCTAGGGAGTCTGGTGGGAATTGCGGGAGGGAGCGGCGGCGCGCTTGGCTCTTGGCGGCGGTGGGGTTGGCGCGGCTTGGGCGTCCTGCTGCGCCCAGTGGAAGAAGATGAATGCCAGCGGCAGCAGCATGTAGAGGCCGCCGCCCAGCCACATGATCAAGCCGCCGATGCGCTGGTCGTCCAGGGCTGTGTACGCCGACCCTTCGCGCGGGGCCAGGTAAGCCGTGTAGAGCACCTGGCCGGAGACCGTGATCAAGACGCCCACGATCTTGAGCCCTGCCGTGGACAGGAAGAGGTAGAGCAAGCGGCGTGGGGCGGAAAGTCGCGCCCGGAACGGCCAGGAATCCACCACGTTCCACCAGAAGAAAACGGCCGGCCAGAAGAACGTAATGTGCTCGAGTACGTGAATGGCCTCGCTGACTACCGCCGCCGAATAGAGCGGGGGCATGTGCCAGAGCCAGACCGCGGCCAGATACATGCCCAGGGCGACGTGGGAGTGGAGCAGCGCGTGGGTAACGCGGCGCACGAGGCGATTGCCGGCAACCGTCACGAAGACCGGCCGTTGCAGGAATGGCGGCAGGCCCCGCAGCACCGGGACCACGGGCGCGCCGAGCAGCAAGAGCGGCGGCGCGATGAGCACCAGCAGCAGGTGCTGCACCATGTGCCACGTGAAGTATTGCTCGGCGAGCGTCTCCAGTGGGCCAATGAGGGCGACCAGGATGAGGGCGACGCCCGCGCCAAACGCCGCTTGGCGCCAGAGCGGGGGCGTGGTCCGTCCCAGACGCCGCGCCCGCGTAATGCCGACAGCGTAGCAGAGGCTGACGAACCCGCAGCTAGCGCCTACGGCAATCGTCGCCAGTGTGCCGACCATTAGCCTGAGCGGATGCCGAAGAGCACCATGAGCGCAATCAGCAGGAGGATCTCGATGGTGAAGCCAAAGAAGAAGAAGCCGGAGAAGAGCTTGCTGTCATAGCGCAAGTGCATGTAATACGCCACTACCAGGGCAAACTTCATGCCGGCGAGTACCAGCAGCAGCGGTATCAACAGCGCGTAAGGAATGTCCACATAGTACGTCGCGACTTCCAGGATGGTGAGAATCGTAAGGATGATAGCGATCCGGACGTATTGCCCGGTAGTGGAATGCGCCTCATCACTATGTGTTGCGTCTGTGCTCACGTTCTCCTCCTCACTCGTAGGCGCGGCAGACCCACATCAATGCGGGATCAGGTAAATCAACGTAAAGATGATAATCCAGACAATGTCAACAAAGTGCCAGTAGAGACCGCCCAGTTCCACGTCCAGCGGTTTCACCTTGCCAAAGTAGCTCAGGACCAGCAGCGAGACCAGCCAGAGGACGCCCACGCCAACGTGGGTGCCGTGGAAGCCGGTGAGAACAAAGAAGGTGGTGCCGAAGAGGTTGGTGGTAAGACCCAGGCCATGGTGCACGAATTCGATAAATTCGTAGGCTTGGAAACCCAGGAAGCCGGTGCCGAGCACCGCCGTCATCAGCAGCCAAAAGCGCCCCTTCTTCAACTCTTGTTGTTGGCGCTCCACGTCTCCGGCGGCGCCAGCCGCTCGCTCGAACCCGGCAAGGGCGAGCACCATCGCCAAGCTGCTCATGAGCAGCACGAACGTGCTGACGGAAGTGAGCGGTATGTTGAGAATCTCTGACGGATACGGCCCAACGACGCTCTTGCCCCGGTAGACGAGGTACGTGGTGATAAGCGAACCGAAGAAGATGCACTCCGAGCCAAGAAAGGCCCACATGAGGATCTTGCGGTGGTTCAGACCTGTCGAGGTTGGGTGTTCTTCCGGCGCCTCGTGGGCGATCGCTGCGTCACTCATTCAGAGATTCTCCTCCGGCTAGCCCGCAACCGGGTTGGCCGCATTTTGGTATTCCAGCCCCGCATTTCCCCTGTATCGATCTCGGGCCGGGCCTCGCCTTCTCGCTCGGCGAGAGGGAGCGGGATGAGCGCGTGCCTGCCGTTTGCCAAGCGCATAGGGCACGCGCGCTAGTGTTCTTCAGATGGCGTGGAAGCGGGTTCCAGCGACCACGCGTATACCGCGCCGACTGTCCACAACACGCCGAAAACCGCCACGGCTATGTGAATCATCAGGCCGGCAGCCGCAATCGTCAGACCGGCGCTCACCACGAGCGGCCAGTAGGATGGGTTCGGCATGTGGACATCGTGCTCTTCGTCTGCTTGCTCGTCCGCGTCGGCATCGGTCTTGCGCAACTCAGCCGCGCTGCCATGGCCGTCACCGTACTTGTCGTACCATACCTGGTCGCGGTGGGTGATGTGGGGGATTTCGTCGAAATTGTGCTCAGGCGGCGGGCTGGGAATTGCCCACTCCAACGTGCGCGCGTCCCAGGGGTCGTTGCCGGCCGGCTTGCCCTTCTTGTAGCTGACGACGAGGTTATGCAAGAAGACGAGCACGGAAAGGGCTATGCCGAAAGCGCTGATGGAAATGAGCATGTTCCAGAAGTCCCAACCCATGCCGGCGGCGTACGTGCCCACGCGGCGGGGCATGCCGTCCACGCCCACGAAGTGCATGGGGAAGAAGGTCAAGTTCATGAACGTGAACATGAGCCAGAAGTGCCACTTGCCGATCTTCTCGCTCATCATGCGGCCCGTGATCTTGGGGTACCAGTAGTACACGCCGCCCATCAGGGCCAGAATGAGGCCGCCAAAGAGCACATAGTGGAAGTGACCGACGACGAAGTACGTATCCTGGAAGTGCAGGTCCAGCGGCACGGCCGCCAGCATGGGGCCGGTCAGGCCGCCGATGAGAAACGTGGTCAAGAAGCCCAGGGCAAAGAGCATCGGCACCGTCAAGCGAATGCGGCCGCCGAAACAGGTTGCCACCCAATTGAACATCTTGATACCGGTGGGAATGGCGATGAGCATGGTGGACCCGGCAAACGCCGCATCGGCGATGGTGCCCATGCCGGTGGTGAACATGTGGTGCGCCCACACGCTGAAGCCCAGGAAGGCGATGGCCACCGCCGCGAATACCATGGCGCTGTAGCCGAAGATGGGCTTGCGGGAGAACGTGGGCAATATCTCGGACGCGATGCCGAAGCCCGGCAAGACCAAGATGTACACTTCCGGATGGCCGAACACCCAGAAGAGGTGTTGCCACAGCATTGGGTCGCCGCCTTCGGCCACCTCGTAGAAATTGGTCCCAAACAGGCGGTCGAACTCCAGGAAGATCAGGGCGACCGTAATGGCCGGAAACGCGAAGATTATGAGAAACGACGTGACGAATGTCATCCAGACGAACACGGGCATGCGCATGAGCGTCATACCGGGTGCGCGCAGATTGATGATGGTGATGATAAAGTTCAGGGCCGCCGCGACCGACGCTACACCCAATACCAGCAGACCCAGGCCCCAAAAGTCGATACTCAGGCCGGGCGTATACTCTTTCGAGGTCAGGTTCGCGTACCCGAACCAGCCGCCGTCGGGCGCCTGGCCGAAGAGGAAGCTGCTGTGCATGAGCAAGCTGCCGCCAAGGAACGTCCAGTAGCTAAAGGCGTTCAGGCGCGGGAACGCCACGTCGCGCGCGCCGATCATGAGCGGGATGAGAAAGTTGAAGAACGCCGCCGCCATGGGCATGGCCACCATGAAGACCATAGCGGTGCCGTGCATGGTGAAGAGCTGGTTGTACGTGTCGGTGTCCAGTATCTGCCCGTCCGGCGTTGCGAGCTGCAGCCGGATGAGCAGCGCTTCGAAACCGCCCACCATGAAATAGATGAGGGACGTGACGAAATAGAGCACGCCAATGCGCTTGTGGTCGATGGTGGTGACCCAACTCCAGATCGCCGCGCCAGCGCTCACGCGTTCCCGCGTTTGCACTCCCGTTACTGTTGCCATGCCGAGACTCCTCGCTGCAGAGACGTGGCTAAATGCAGAATGAGCGGTCTATTCGCCGATTTCGTCGGTGCCAACTTCGTTGGCTCCAACTTCGTTGGCTCAAACTTCGATAGGGCCATCTTCGGTGGTCCCACCTCCGATTGTGCCAATGTCACAGGCCCCAATGATACAATCTTTGTGAGCATTTTCACAAACTCGCTCCATCTACTTCAGGGCCAGGATGTAGGCCGTGAGCAGGCGGATATCCTCCTCGCTCAACTCGACCGGCAAGACCATCAGGTTGCCCGGTTTCAGGCTCTGGGAGTCGCCGATCCAATTCCTGACGTTCCCCGGCGTGTTTTCCAGGATGCCGCCGGCGATGTACGAACGCCGCGCCACGTGGGTGAGGTCCGGTCCAATGGTGCCTATGGCATCCGTTCCCCGAATCGTATGGCACGTCACGCAGGCCCGGCTGACGAAAAGGGCCGCGCCCTCCGCGGCGTCGCCCGTCATTTCCACGGCGGGCTCGCGTTGCCGTTCAAGCCAATTGTTGAACGCGGTTTCCGACTCCACCACCACGTGGAAGCGCATCTGCGCGTGCGCCGTGCCGCAGTATTCTGCGCATTGACCGAGGTAGAGGCCCTCCTCCGACGGCGTGAACCAGATGGTATTCGTGGAGCCCGGCATCAGGTCGCGTTTACCCATCAGGCGGGGCACCCAGAAGGAGTGAATGACGTCGTTGGATTCCAACTCGAAGTACACGGCCCGGTCGATGGGAATGTGAATTTCGTTGGCCGTAACCACGTCGTGGTCGGGATAATGCACTTCCCACCACCATTGGTGGCCGACAACGCGGACGCGGAGCGCATCCGGCGGCGGATCGGCCTCGATCACCGCCATGGTCTGATAGGTCAAGATGAGCATGATGACGACGACAATCGAGGGCGCCAGCGTCCACACGATCTCCAGCCGCGTATTGCCGTGGATTTGCGGTGGAATGCTGTCGTCATCGTCGTCGCGCACGCGAAAGCGAAATATCGAGTAGACCAGCAAGCCCTGCACGATGATGAAGATGACCACCGCGAGCCAGGTCAGGGGGGCGTAGAGGTCGTTGATTGCCTGATTGTTGTCCGAGCGCGGGAAGAGCATGGTCTGCGGTGTGTCCACCGCGCCGCAACCGGCCAGAAAGGCAGCAACAACCGCTCCGATGGCAACGAGTCCGGCCATGCGCGCGAGCCGCCATGCCGGCGCGTGTCCTGTTAGGCGCATGCTACCCGGACCTCCTTGCGGCTGCCCGAGCCCTGGCTTCCCATCAAGGCAAGCCGTGAGTGCACTGCCGTGCCGTATTCGCGACGTGCCTGGGCGGTGCGCCCACTGCTTCTCTTGCGCTGGCATGCCCTAGCCATTTGTGCAATATACTCCCATGTAGGCACAGGTCTAGCCGAGAGGTCTGCGTCTGTGTGTGCGCATGAGCGCGATCGCAGCCCTATCAACAGAGATGCCCTCCTGCTCTCAATCGCTCGTGTTGTGTGAAAGTAAACACAAAGTCTACCACGACTATTCTAGCCACTCGGTGCGCGCGCTACAAGTCCCCGCGAGAGAGAAAAATCGGCGCGCAATTCCCTTTTGATGCCGGACCCCTGGCGCGTCAAACCGGCGCTCGTCGCCCTGCAATTCGCGTGCAATAGCCCATACCCTCTTTCCGTCCGGCGCTCGCCACCGCCGTGCATATCGGCCGCACCCGGATGGGGCTTCTCCGCTGCGCGCGCCTGCCCCGGCGTGTCTGCGTTTTTGGCGGCTGCGGCACTCACGTGGGTCTGGAACCCCATGCCTATCGTCCCGTGATTGGCCGGACTTGGCGCTGTCGCCGCCTGAACGGTCCCGGGACCCTTGTCTTGCTACTGCCGATTTTGCCATGCGCGCAGCAGCCGCGTCCACAGCAAGAGCCAAAGCACGCCAATGCAATAGGCTCCCAGCACGTCGCTCGGCCAGTGCACGCCCAGGTAGATGCGGGAGATGCCCACCAGCACGATCATCGTGAGCATAGCAGCCGCGCCTAACCAGCGCAGCCACGCCTGTGGCGCCTGTTGCCAAATGACGTAGGCCAGGAAGCCGTAGAAAATGGTAAACGATTGCGCGTGGCCGCTAGGGAAGGCGAAGGAGTCCACGCCTAGGGCGGCTAGCTCCTCGGCGCCTAGGGGCGGTCGCGGTCGCGCGATGAGGCCCTTGAGCATTTGATTGAACAGGTGGCTGGTCAGCGAGGCGGTTCCGAGGACGACGGCCTGCGCCCGCCAGCCAACCAGCGCCAAGGCGCCGACCACGGCGACGGTAGTCGGCGCGGCATAGCGGAACCAGCCGATGGCGCTCACGCCATGCAGAACCGGATCGAGCAGCGGCAACTGCCACGCTTGAACCGCCGCGCCGATTGACTCTTCCAGGGGCAACGGCTCGCCCGGCAGGGCGGCTGCGCCCAGGACGAGGACACACGCCAGCAGCGCGAGTTCGGGTAGCCAAGAGCGCGCGCGTAGGGCAGAGCGTAAGAATTCTCGCAACGGTTCAGGCATCGCCGGTCTTCCTTGGGGGCGCGCGCTGCGCGCGTTCAGCGGCACCGGCTTCCAATGCCGCGGCTTTTTCTTCCTGTCCGGTCTTGAGGTAGTAGGCTATCTTCTTTTGATCGATGAGGTTCTGGTTGTAGACCATCCAGTCCCGGTGGTACGTCTCGTTGACCATGCGGTCCATGACGGCCTGCCAATCGGCGTCGCTGAGCCAGGCTACGCAGGGCACGAGCAACGCCGCCCACGCCGTGGCCAGCACGACGCCGGCAAAGAACGTGGGCACGATAGCATACTGGACCACATCCCACGTGACCATGGCGCGCAGCGCAGCCGCGAAACCGGCGTCGCCCGCGCCCACGATGCTCTGGGTGAGCAGCATTCCCAGCGGAACGCACGAGAGGAAGAGCACGGCAGCGCCGCTCACAAGGCCGAAGTCGTTGCGCCGGCTGACCCGCTGGTTGGCGAGCGCGGCCAGCCCACCGGCGAGGCCCAAATACACCACGCCGCCGCCGGCAAGCCACAGGAGCCCGCCGGAGATGGCCGTCAGCCACCGGCTCAGCAAGAACGCGCTCAGCCAGAGCGTAACCGGGAACGCCAGGCCCGC
Organism: Chloroflexota bacterium; assembly: GCA_022824225.1. Classification (GTDB taxonomy): domain Bacteria; phylum Chloroflexota; class UBA11872; order VXOZ01; family VXOZ01; genus VXOZ01. The sequence continues at coordinate 6,659 of JAJEAH010000026.1, read as the reverse complement.
CAACAAGCCGCTGAGGGCCGCACGCCAAGCCGCGGCGTATTCAAGCTGAATGCGATGGCGCAAGTAGTCATACATAGGTGGTTTGCTCTGGAGCCTGCGATCTCTAGCGGCGAACGCCTCCGCCCGGCGGTTGCGCCGCGGGAACCCATGGCGTGGTCGCGTGCGGCGGCCTCCCGCCTCTGCGCGCACTACCTGAGCATACGCTACCACACGGCCTATGGATAGAGTACGTCCGGCAGCGCGCCAACGCGGCGCGGGACGTGAGCGGAGTTGGGATGTGTACGGGGCAGGTGGGGCGGCATGGGTGACGCCAAGACGGTTCCGCCAATCAGCGCGGTTGTCGTCGCTGTGGCGCATGAATGGATTTTCGACCGATCATGCCGCCGGGCCTCGTCACTGCGGCTCGGCACGCGGATTCTCCTGTCATTCCGGCCCACGCCGGAATCCATCTTTGCCGCGTGCCCTGGACTCCGGCATCCGCCGGAGTGACGGACTGGGCGGCAGGCACTTTTCTTGCATCAACGTGGCTCAGTCTACATGGCTGCCACTTCCGCTGCGGGCGAGAGCGCCGTCAGTCGCTGCTCCTAAATGAGTCCCGCGTTGCGCAGGAAGGCCGTCAGCAGATTGCACATTTGCTCGCGGTAGTGGGGCTCGTAGCGGGCGAACTCCCGCAGGTTGCGGGCGGCCTCTGCGGCCGGATCGAAGCGGTCGCCCATCAGCGCGTAGTCGCCGGCCAGTTCGCGGTTCCACACCCGCAGTTCCGCCAGCGTAAGCTGGGGCTCGAATTGGAAGCCGTAGGCGTTGCCGTAGCGAAACGCCATGTTGATCGTGCGGTAGCCGCCGTCGCGGAGAAGCATGGTGCCCTCAGCCAGCCGGACGGCCCCCGGCGGGATGGAAAAGCACTCCCCGTGGAGGGTGGGCACGAGGGGAATCGCCAGGTTGCTGAAGACCGGGTCCGCGTCACCGGCGGCAGTCACGTCCAACTTGCGCAGGCCGAACTGGTAGCCGCCGGTGGGCTCCACCGTGCCGCCCAACGCAGTAGACATAAGCTGCGCTCCCAGGCATATGCCCAGAACGGGCGTGCCTCTGTCCAGGGCGCGGCGCAGATAGGCGCGTTCTTGGTGGATGGCGGGATAGTCGTCATTGGCCGACTGCGGGCCGCCCAGCGCGATAATGAGGTCTACTTCATCCGGCGGAGGCGGCGCAAAGCGGTCAAAAGCGGGAGCGGACGCAAAGACGTTGAGCGGCTCCAGCCGGAAGCCGTGATGGTCCAGCACGCCGCTGAAGTTGGCGGCCAGAGTTTCCGGCGCGGCGTGGCGGATGATCAGCGCTGTTTTCATGGTTCTTGAGAGATCGTTGCCGCGCGGGCGCCGCGCCGGACGCCGTCCGGTTGCGAACGCCGCCGGCGGTCGGTCTGGCGGGCCGGCCGAGATGCGCCTGCGCCCGCGCCTCCCAATCTACGGTGTGGGCGCAGGCGTCCGCAATCCGGCTCGCGGTTCCGCAGCGGGGCCCTAGAGTTGCGGGCGCGGGGCGGGATCGCGCCGCAAGGGCGGCGGCTCGCTGCGGCCCAGGATGACGTTGGCGGCGTACAACCGCCCCGCATAGGGGTCTTCCAGCCGCAGCATCCAGTCCCACAGGCGGTCCTGCAGCCGCTCCCGCACGTCGGCGCAGTGCGGATTCTCCGCCAAATTGTACGTCTCGTAGGGGTCTGCTTCCAGGTCGTAGAGTTCGTCGTAGTCGAAGCCGTTGAAGACGAACTTGTAGCGGCCGTCGCAGACCGTGCGGTTCATGAAGTAGAAGATGTTGCCGTGGTCTTGCAGGAAGAGCTCACGGTGCTCGACCCGGTCTCCGGCGTTCTGTTCGCCGTTCAGAAGCGGGGCCAGGGAGATGCCGTGCGCGCCCGCCAGCGGCTCCGCGCCTGCCAGGTCCAGAAACGTCGGGCCCAGATCGAGAGTGCGCACGTAGTCGTCGCACACCTGGCCCGCCGCGAAGCCCGCCGGCCAGCGCATGATGTACGGCATGCGGTGGGTCTCTTCATACGGCCAAATGTCCTTGAACCACAAGCCGTGCGCGCCCATCATGTCGCCGTGGTCGGAGGTATAGACCACCACCGTATTTTCCGCCTGGCCGGTCTCATCCAAGAAATCGAGCACCGTGCCCACGTAGTGGTCGATCAGGTTGCAATACGCCCGGTAGTGGGCGTTGGACTTGCGGGTGTGTTCTTCATCGACTTCCCGGAACCACGTTTCCCGGGCCCGGCGCACGTAGGCGGGTTTGGCGGCGCTGTCCGTGTAGAAGCTCGGCGGCGGCGGCACGTCGCGCCAGTCGAAACGGTCGGCGTACTCTTTCGGCACCACGTAGGGATTGTGCGGGCCGGTAAAGTTCATCCACAGGCACCACGGCTGGCTGCTGGCCTCATCGGCCAGGGCGCGCAACTGTTGCAGGCCCGCCGCGGCTTGCATGGCGGTGGTGGTGGCTTCCGGCGGGCGGTCCTCCACGCCGTAGTGCCGCCAGTAGACGCCGGCCGCGTCGTGAAAACCCCACATGCCCGGCGCGGGCCCATCCATGGCCGTGCCGCGCGGCACGCCGCCCTGTTGCTCGGTGCGAATCCGGTGGTCGCGCAGGTAGGCCGCCCGGTCGAATTCGCGGTCCTCGGTGTCGAAGCCGTACTCCACCGGACCGCGTTCCCAGCCGATGTGGGCCTTGCCGGCGTAGCGCATGCGATACCCCGCCGCGCTCATGAGCGGACCCCACGAGGGCACGCCGTCGCGGATCTCACGGCTCACGGCATACGGCACGTGGCAGTTATTCAGGACGTGGTGCGCGTGGGGATAGACGGCCGTGGCGATGGAAGCCCGCGCCGGCGCGCACGGCGTCGTGACGGTATACCCCCGCCGGAACCAGATGCCCTCCCGCGCCAGCCGCTCCAGATTTGGCGAATATCCATCCGCCGCCGGCCCCGCCGTGGCGTACTGCTGCTGGTCGGACATGATCAGGAGGATATTCGGTTGCTTAGCCAAAGGAACTACTCACTTTCTAAGTACCTGAAACTCCAGTCGCAAGAGTGGAATCCCTCTATGGAGCAACTGACACTGTAGTCTTGTCGAATCTGAATCCTAGTTGAGTGCTTCTTCTTCAAACTCCTTCAATGCTTGTTCCCAATTGCTACTACCCCCAGCCGTGTCATTCGTTGCCGTGGTCTCATCCACTGGAACAAATGAGTCCTTGCCTACGCGACGCACATCGGAATTGAAGCTAACAGCAAATTGCAGGCTCGACGGGTTAATGTGTCTCCGAGTCTTGGCCATCTCTGTTGCGAAGACGGTGAAGGGAACTGGCCTGCCAGTTTCAGCGTACTTGCCCCTAATGGTCTGTGAAGCGAGCTCAAATAGACTTTTGTCTGGTTGTTCATATCCCCATTCGCGGAGGGCAAATGTTCCCTTCGCACCTACCCACACTATGCCATTGGTTGCCCTATCAAGATTGCCGTGAATTGTGCGTTCGGAAGAATAATCGTTAATCCACATTGAATTGTATATCGCTGTGACCTCACTAAAGTGTGCAGGCTTACCGATACTCAGGAGTGTTAAACGCACTTTTTCTGTCTTGGCAAGACGTTTGTACCAATTGGCGCGAATCTCATTAGTAATCTCCCCTGAAATTCCGTTCTCATCCAACTCTGTGATTGCCCATTTAACCGCCATACGAATGCCGTTCAAGCTTCTTCTAGGTGTTCCTTCAGGCCCTCGAAGTGCGTCTCTAAGTCTCCCAGAATCCATGGCAAGTACCTGGAGACCATTGTCCAACGCAACTGGTATACCGCAGCACTTTGCTAAAAAGGACCTTCGACGCGCCTTTAGCGATCTTGAATTCATCACTACATCGCCAGACTCTAGTACTTCGCACAGCAAAGAGGCAATTAGCCGAGATGCCAGACGCCTGCGGGAACGCGAATCCGTAAAGTCTTCCTCTAGGCGGCGTCGGTGTCCAGCACGCACAATGACCTCACCGTTGCGACTAAGCTGCCATTGGAACTGAGTTCTCTTCAGCCTTACAATGTTGGTAACCTTCTGTTGGCAAATGGACTCATAGAACCCCTTTTCTATTTGCCTGATTCGCTCCCGCGTCAACCCACGTTGCTGACCCACTTGCTCCAGAGAGAGGTGGGAAGTGCTATCCTCTTCGAGCCCTTCCCTTAGCTTGACTACTTCAACTGACCTCTCAGGACAAAACGCAAAGACCTCATCCATATTCTGTTTGCGCACTTCAGAAAAGGAACAACCCCAGATCCCAATTTCGGCGAACTCACTTAGCACTTCTCTTGCAACAATAGCCATCTCCGATGGCAGGTTGGAAAGCACTCTGGCGAGTGGAAATTGGAAACTGCCATCAAATGAGCCTTGACGAACAAGATGCAACCTAGCTCCCCAATTCATTAGCTCAGGTGGTGGCTTGCACCACTTGCCTGCGGGCAACAATCTACTGTTGAGCGAAAACGTAACGTGGTCTCGTGCAAGACTGAACTGCTTGGTGGTTGCAAGCCTTAGGTTTAGCCAAACAAACCAATTGAACAAGGCTGTCTTAGGCAGGACTGCGGGAGAACTCTCGCCATGAGCAGAAACAAATATGAACCGTGTGTCCTGGCGTAGGACATCCTTGAGTTGCTCAGCTTCAAGGCCAATGTCGAGCGTGTCCGAAAGGCTAGCAAGCGTGACTGCCACAGGCGATGAGGCGAGATAGTCTCGTAGCTGTGGTAGGTCTACTATTGACTTGAGAGGTAAGTCTTGCTTACCGGCATCTTCATCAATCCACCAAGCGTTGAAACCGTAGTCGCCATCTGAAGGCGATAGTGCATCGGCATTCACCATCGATTGCGGATAACTACGTGAGGTGCTCCCATACCAGTTGGTAGATGTAAGGGGCTCGGGAGACGGGCCTTCTTTCTTGCTAACCCTTTTCGGGGAGGCTGATTGAACGACTCTGAGGGCGACTAGCGCCTCCTGTGCAAACTTTCTCCATCCAGCAATTCTCCGCAACACGACCAAAGACCTCTAGGATATTTCACGAAGTGTCACCCCGGCCTGTAACTGCTCCGCTTTTCTGCGCGTGCCTTTTTCGAATATACCCCATGATGCCTCTACTGGGATCAATTCTTTAACCTGAACATATCTTCGGAATATTACAACCTTTTCCAGCCACTTTCGCCGAACGTTAAGGTCTCTCGTGAGATGAAAGTAAACGTCATCTAATTCTAGTGAGGTGCTACCTAATTCACGACGCAACTCAAAGATCGCGTCCCCGAGTTCCCAAATCAGGAGTGCCGGGGTACGCCTTTTCTCTGCTCGCAACAGGTTCAAACGGTGGCAAAGCCTTAGCATCTTGGCAATACTCATTCCGTAGACTTCCTCGGCCTTTTGGGCCAAAGCAGCGGGATCTCTATCGCTCTTGAATGCCTCTTCAAGGGAGAGGCTTGCCTGGAACCCGTTGGCAGTTGGCTCGAAGGATACGAAAGTGCGCATCAACCCTACCGCTTTGGTGCTCCCCAGCCAGCTAGCAATCGGTCAACAAACATGAGATCTGGCTCTGAAGCCTGATCGCCAAAGTGTCTCTGGATCGCTGTGCCAATTGCCAGCAAGCTGTGCAGTAGCCGGGCCGCTTGGTTCTTTTCGACCCTTTTATACGCCGGATGTCCGGTGTTTATCACAACAGTGTTCCCTTCGACCCATCCAAGTTCTAGCCGCTCCTCCACTGCCTTGAATGAAATCTTCGGCCCACCCCTACTTGAACGACTAATGGGTTCGGCCCTCTGCACTCCCTCGTCTTGAGCAGGCACCAGAGCTTCACCCGGCTGGTCGCCAGCGTCGACCACTCCTGGGCCTTCACCTCTTGTCCCTTCTCCATCGGGAAAGGTGCTCTCTTGCCCTTCGTGAACGTCTGCTTCTATTGGCCCATCTGCATTCGCACTCAGTACAGAACGAGGTGCACGAATTCCGAAGAATTCCCCTAATTCGGGAATTTCTTGTGAAAGTCTTCGTAATTCCCGCTCTAGGAGCCTTGCCTCGGTGATGTTCTTCTCTTCTACAGTCTCGACGCCAACCGATGTAAGCCACTCTCTATACACGTTTCTTATTGTTTCGTATATGCGCTGGAAGTCACGATTCTTGCCAGGCCGCGGACGAAAGTCCGTCTTGGAAGTCGTTACGAAGTTGATTAGGCCAGGCAACTCTACCAGACCAAAAATTCGGGTCCCCAAGTCACCACTTGGGAACTGTCCGAGATTGTCGGCTTTGATGACTTTGCCGTGGGTGCAGAGGAGAATGCCTGCCAGGCTGGGGTCAATAGGATACTCTCGTTCAGACACCCCAAACACTGAATAGCCAAGCGGCTTCTTTCCGTGTCGAGGGATTGTCTTCTCTACATTGCCAAGCTCAAACTCAGCAATGGCATCGAATGGCCTTATCTCCTCACCATTCACGACAAATCGGAGTTCCTCCGGGTAAAGGTCTGTCTTGGCGTACAGCTTTAAGAATGACTGCTCTAGAAGTGGCAGATAATGTCGTTGCAGCACTTGGACTAGTTCTGCGGTTGTAGCGTAAGGAATATTAGAATCTTCTCGAAAGTGGACTTCAACATAAGTCCCATCGCCCAGAAGGTGTCTA
>JAJEAH010000050.1 GCA_022824225.1 Chloroflexota bacterium | reverse complement strand
GACACAGGGGGTGCAGCGTTCGGTTTGGCGTGGGCGCGTGCTGCGTTCGGCGTGGCAGGCTGTGCGTTCCCTGTCTTTTGTCATTCCGAGCCCTGCGAGGAATCTAGCGCCCGCGCAACGTGCCGCCCGCTTGGCGCGGCTCCTTAGATTCCTCACTGCGCTGCGCTCCGTTCGGAATGACATTCGATACACCCTTCGCGCTTCCTCTTCACTCCCCCCGTCTCCCCACCTTCTACAACATACAAATGACAGACTACGCTCCCGCTCGGAATGGCATGAGTGGTGTTGGCATGTCTAGATGGCTTCCTACGATGACTACAAGCCTCCATCTACCAATTCCACCACATGGGGACTTGGCGGCAACCAAGCGGAAGGCATCTCGCTATTGACTAGTCCCAGAACCTTATCTCCAAGGCGCAAGAGTGCGGGCCGAACATGCTATGAATTCGCGGCAATTTTCCTACGGCCTCATTCCCCTGTGCCCAGACCTGCCGAACCCGGTTCAACATCCCCGCCATTGCCGGACGTGGGATGCGGGCGCTCGAGCGTGACTTCCGGCGCAAGCGCATAGCCCCAGCCGGGCGCCTCCGGCGGGCGCACGCGTCCGTTCTCCGGCAGCGGTTCGCCGCCAAAGAATGGTTGCACCGGCGCGAGTTCGCTGCCGTCGCCGGCGCGAAAGATGAACTCCACCATGGGCGAGTTGCCGTGGGCGCTGACAAAATGATAGCTGGCGGTCGCGCCCACGTGGGGAATGACGTCGATGCCGTGGGTCTCGGCCATCTGCGCCGCGCGGTGGGCCTCGGTCATGCCGCCGCACCAGTTGAGGTCCGGTTGCAGGATGTCGGCGCAGCCGCGTTGGATAAGCTCGTGGAAGCCATAGCGCGTGTACTCGTGCTCGCCGGTGGTAATGCGTGTCCAGGAGATGCGGCGGCGGATTTCGGCGTAGCCCTCGTAATCGTCGGGCGGCAGGGCTTCCTCGATCCAGTAGACGTCATACGGGCGCAGGCGCTCGGCCATGCGCAACGTGTAGGGCACGTCCCAGGCCATGTAGCAGTCCAGCATGAGCAGCATGTCGGGGCCCAGCGCCTCTCGCGCGTCGGCCACGTGCTTTTCGTTGCCCGCCATGCCCTCGACGCCGTCCCACGGGCCGTAGGGCATGGCGACTTTATTCCCCACAAAGCCCAGCGACTTGTACACGGCGGATTGATTGCCGGTGGCGTAGACGGGGATGTCCGGCTTGGTAGCGCCGCCCAGCAGCTTGTACACGGGCTGGTCGGCGGCTTTACCCTTGATGTCCCACAGGGCGTTGTCCACGCCGCTAATCGCCATGATTGGCAGTCCCTTGCGCCCGTAAGGCAGGGAGGCGCGGAACATCTGGTCCCAGAGCCGTTCGGTATCGCGGGGGTCTTGACCAACGAGCAGGCGCTTGAGGTGCTGCTCCACGATGAAGCACGCCGGATTGCCCCCGCCCCCAAGTCCGAGACCCTCCAGCCCCTCATCCGTCTTAATGCGCACAATGATTGGCCCCAGCGGCCCTTGCCACAGCGCCCGCCGCTCGCCGTACTCCGCATAGCGGGACATGGGATTGGCCACCCGGATGTGTGAGAGCCAACTCGGCGGCTCCGGGGGCAGGTGGGGAATGTATGCGGCTACGTCCGTAATTCTCACCGGTATGTTCCTATGGGTGATGTGCGAAGCCCCGATCGGAAACACAGCAAACAGCCTGTGGTAGTGTCTATCATACCCCCAAAGACGGCTACGAGTCAGCGCATGCGGGGGCCGTCCACGAAGCAGAGTCAAGTGAGTAGGACGCGTCAGCGCATGTGCCCGGGGCGGGAGGTCTCATCTGACACAGCGGCAAGCGGAAAGTGGCGGCGGGGCGTCCGGGCATGGTAGAGACACTCGTCGGCGGCGCGGCGGTCTAGCGTCTGGCAGAGGGCGTGCCGGCATCGTGCTCTACTTGCTGGCGCTGCTGGCGACGACGGCGCTGCTGGCGTGGTTTCTCTACATTGACGAGCGGCCGTGGTACGGCAATTGGCCGGCGGTGGCGCTCTCCGTCGTCTTCTTCTCGCTCTTCATCGTCGGGTTCTTGGTGGCGCTGCCCCGCCGCGACTGGCGGCAGGCGGCCCTGGGGCCGGCGTTTCTCATCGCGCTCTTTACCGAGATGTTCGGTATTCCTTTGACCATCTACCTGCTCAGCGGCGTCTTCGGCTTCTCTATCGGATTGAGTGGCAGCGAAGGGCATCTCTGGGCCGTTTTCCTCGACCGGCTGGGCTGGCTTTCGTTGAGCGTTGGTGTGCCCGTGCTAAAGTGGGGTGGTAGCGCGGTGGTCGTGGTCGGGATCGTGTTAATGGGCTGGGGTTGGTGGCACGTGTACCGCGCCCGCGGCGCGCTGGTGACCGGCGGGCTCTATGGAGTGGTGCGCCATCCCCAGTACGTGGGATTTGCGCTAGTCATGGTCGGCTTTCTCATCCAGTGGCCGACGCTGCTTACGCTGTTGATGTTTCCGATCTTGTTGGCTGCCTATGTCCGCCTGGCCGCGGCGGAAGACGGCTACTTGGCGCGGACCCACGGGGACGCGTTCCGCCGGTATTGCCAGGCTGTGCCCGGTTGGCTGCCCCGCCGCCGGCGGAGGCAGCGTGCGTCGTAGTGCGGCGCCGCCGGTTTGCCGGCAGCGAAGCGAAGGAAGTTCCACCGTTTGGGCCAAGATAGTCGAAGGGCGAGCCGTTCCACCGTTCGCGCCGAGCTAATCGAAGCGTGAACCGATAATCCGTTCGCGCTGAGCTAGTCGAAGGGCAAGCCGTTCCACCGTTCACGCTGAGCTTGTCGAAGCGCAGACCGTTGAGCCGTATATGCCGAGCTAGTTGTAGCGCAAGCCGCCCCCCCGTTCGCGCTGAGCTTGTCGAAGCGTAAACCGAACCAACCGTTTGTGCTGGGCTAGTCGAAGCGCAAGCCGGTAATCCGTTCGCGCTGAGCTAGTTGAAGCGCAAGCCGCTCAACCGTTCGCGCTGAGCTAGTCGAAGCGCAGACCGCTCAACCGTTCGCGCTGAGCCTGTCGAAGCGCACACCAAACCAGCCGTTTCACTTGGAGAACATTCAGACGCATGCGTTCTTGCCCCGCGCTCACGAACCGTGTGCCCACCGGGTTAGAATGCAGAGGAGTCGTACAGGATTGCCGGAAGGGCGCGGTGGCAGCATGAAGTGCGCAGGCCTTGGACTGAGACGCAGCTTAATCGGCGCCGCGGTGGCAATTGCCGCGCTCGCGGCGCTGGGTTGCGGTGATCCCACTGCGGAATTACTGGAAGGAACCGCCACGCGGGTCACTGTGGCTGGGCAAAAACTTGCTTACGAAACGGAACTCTGCGTGGATAGCGCGCGCATCATGGTCATTGTGGCGGATACCTTGCCGGAGCGGTCGGCGGGGCTGAGCGGCTATGCCGGGCTGCCGGACGATGCGGGCATGCTGTTTGTGCTGGATGGGCAGCAGCAACCGTCGTTCTGGATGAAAGACATGCGCTTTAGCATCGACATAATTTGGCTGCGCGCTGGCGTCGTGGTGCAGATCGACGCCGACGTGCCGCACCCGCCGCTGGATACGCCGGACGCTCAGCTTCCCCGGTACCGGCCCAGCGAACCGGTGACCCACGTGTTGGAGCTCTCAGCCGGTGGGGCTGAGCGGTACGGAATTGCCGTGGGCAGCCGCATAGAGCCGTGCGGCGCCGGATCCGGGACACCGAGCGCTCGTTGAACGGGGGCGCAGTCCTCAGCACGGCGGCTGCAGGTCCGGGATCCGGTGCGCGGCCGAATTCGTGCGCGCCGCCGGTTGTCCGGCAGTTTCGTGTGCTCCCGGAACGGAGAGGCTGAGCGGCCGTTGACCGTTCGCAGGCTTGGCGACTCCGGCTCGCGCAAGCCCGGGCCTCCGTGCTAACCGTTCACAACGCGGCGCGCGTTCCCGCACCGGTTCTGCCGGCCTTGGGGCGTCCTGGTAGTCGCGCGCCTGCGCGCATAGGCTTTACCCATGGGTTGCCGCTTGGCATAATGCAATCGAAAACCATGACAGCAATGAAGCTGAAACCAAAGACGGGTGCTCTATGACTTCGGGAGATTCCACGCGCCAACTCAGGCACACAACCGCCTTATCCCCGAATGGGGAACGGGACGCGGCTCCGGGTGGAGAGCCGATTGCCATAGTCGGCATGGCCTGCCGGTTTCCCGGCGCGCCGGACTTGGACGCTTTCTGGCGGCTGCTGGTGCAGGGGGAGAACGCAGTAAGCGAAGTCGTCCCAGGTTCGGGCGCGGGACGCCTGAGCGAGATGTTCCGCGACGGTGAAGTGCCGGACGCTGCGTGTCGCTACGGCGCCTTCGTCGACGATATCGAACAGTTTGACGCGTCGTTCTTCCGCATATCACCCGTCGAGGCGGAGTTGCTGGACCCGCAGCAGCGCATGATGCTGGAGGCGAGTTGGCTGGCGCTGGAGGACGCGGGCATCGACCCCAACCGGCTCAAGGGGAGCCGCACCGGCGTCTACACCGGCATCAGCAACGACGAATACCGGATGTTGGTCGTGGATTCCAGCAGACCGGACGAGGCCGCCGGCAGTCTCTACGCCCTCAGCGGGACCAACTTGAACGGCGCCAGCGGACGGGTCTCTTTCGTGCTCGGTCTCATGGGACCCGCAAAGGCGGTGGATGCCGCCTGCGCGTCGGCCATGGTAGCCGTGAACGATGCCGTGACAGACCTACAGCATGGCAAGGCGGACCTTGCCCTCGCCGGCGGCGTACAGGCCATCCTAAACCGTCGCATATACGAATTGCGCGCCGAGGCGATGATGCTGTCCCCCGACGGGCAGTGCAAGACGTTCGATGCCTCCGCCAATGGGTATGTGCGCGGTGAAGGCTGTGGGGTTGTCGTCCTGAAGAGGCTTAGCGAAGCCAAGGCCGACGGCGACCGCATCTGGGTGGTTGTCAGAGGCTCTGCCGTGAATCACGGTGGGGCCAGCGCCGGCCTGACCGTCCCGCACACGCCCGCCCTGGAACAGGTGATGCGGACGGCGCTCGCCGAAGCGGGAGTCCTCGCGGCGGAAGTCGACTATCTGGAGGCCCACGGGACCGGCACCGCCGTTGGCGATCCCATCGAGCTGGATGCCGTGGCCCAAGTCTACGGCTCAGGACGTGAGCCCGACCGGCCGCTCCTGACCGGTTCCGTAAAGACCAACCTTGGACACTTGGAATCGGCCGCGGGAATCGCCGGGTTGATCAAGACGGCGCTGGTATTGAAGCGGGGGCTGATACCCAAGCACCTGCACTTCCAGGTGCCCAACCCGAGTTTCGACTGGGACAGTTACCCAATTGAAGTGACCGCGGCTATGGTGGACTGGCCGCGCCGCAACCGGCGCCCACGACTGGCCGGCGTAAACTCATTCGGTATCTCCGGGACGAACGCCCACCTCGTGGTCGCGGAGCACCTCCCAGCGGAAGGCGAACTCGACCAGGGCGATCCCGAGGCGGGTCCGGCGCTACCCGTCCGCGTCTCGCTGCCAGAGCCGGCTAGGGAATTCCCGTCTCCGACGGAAGAGGCCGGTTCACGCCGGGCTCGCCTCCTGCCTTTGTCAGGCAAGTCTGCCGGCGCGGTGAGAGCCGTAGCGGCGAGGTATCTCTCGTGGCTCGATGAACGTTCCGAGAGTCTCGCCGCCGAACGTGGCAACGGGATGTCCGCGCTTGCGGATATGGCCTGGACCGCGAGCATCGGCAGAAGCCATTTCGATCAGCGGGCCGGCCTCGTCTTCCACAGCGGTCAATCGTTGCGAGAGCGACTCCGCGAGATTGCGGAAACCGGTAACGGCGGGGAATCGAGCCCGGCGTCCAAGGTGGCGTTTGTCTATACCGGGCAGGGCAGCCAGTGGCGTGGGATGGGACGGGACCTCTATGAGAGCGAGCCGGTGTTCAGGTCCGCACTGGACCGGTGCGAGACCGTGTTCCGGGAAGAAAGGGGCTCCTCCCTGCTGGACGTGATGTTCGGCACGCCGGGAGCCAAGGGAGACTTGGGAGATACCGCCTGGGAGCAGCCGGCCCTCTATGCGTTGGAGTGCGCCCTGACCGCGCTGTGGGCGAGCGTTGGCGTCCGTCCCGACGTTGTGTTGGGCCATAGCGTAGGCGAACTGGCGGCGGCGCAGGTGGCCGGTGTATTCACCTTGGAAGACGGGATGAGGTTCGCGGCCAGGCGCGGCAGCTTGTTGTCCGGGGCCGCTCCGGGCGCAATGGCCGCTATATCCGCGCCGTCGGAACGGGTGGCAGCGGCGCTGGAGGCGCACAATGCGGCGGCCGGCGGCATCGGCCTGAGTATCGCCGCGGACAATGGAGCCCATTTGGTCGTCAGCGGTCCGGAAGCGGACATCAAGACCATCCTGGACCGCTTCGAGGCGGAAGGAGTGCGGGTGGGGCGACTGAACACCACCCGCGCATTCCACAGCGCTCTCATGGAACCGGCCTTGGCAGAACTGGAATCCTACGTGAGCGGCATGGCGCTGAATCCGCCCTCACTAAGTCTCATCAGCAACCTGACAGGTGGAGCGGTGGCCTCCGGCAAGGCGCTGGACGCGGCTTACTGGCGGCGGCACGCCCGCGAGCCGGTGGCGTTCGCCAGCGGCGTAAAGACTCTTGCGGGCCTGGGAGTAGACCTCATTGTGGAATTAGGCCCGCACGCGGTATTGGGACCGATGGCGATGACGGCCTGGCCGCAATCGGAACAGCGTCAGGACGATCCTGAGCTCCCGGCTCTGGTGTCCAGCCTGCGGCGGCCGCCAAGAGACGGCTCGACGCCTGGGCCCGAGAGCAGTTTCGTGGACGCGGTGGCCGCGGCCTACGAAGCCGGACTGGATATCTCCTTCGCGGGACTTTTCGCGGGGGAGTCTCGACGGCGGGTTTCATTGCCGGGCTACCCGTTCCAACGGGAACGCTACTGGGTGGGAGCATCGAAGCGGCGGCGGGCCGGCGCCGGCCACCCGCTGCTGGGCGTCCGGCACGAATCCGCCCGGGGCGAAGTCTCATATGAGACCGACGTATTTCCTTCAGATCCGGCCTGGCTGAAAGACCACCGGGTCTTTGGCCGGCTTATTGCGCCCGGCGCGCTCTATGGGGCCATGGCGGCGTCGGCGTCGCTGGCCGAGGGCGGCGACGCGGTGGCCCTGGAGGACATGCAACTTCACAGCCCGCTGGTGTTTTCCGAGAAGCACGCCGAAGACGGGGCGGAGGAGGCGGGCCGGACGGTGCAAGTGGTGCTCGGCGATTCCGAGCAGCCGGCGTCGCGCTCAGTCCAGATATACAGCAAAGGGCCGGAGGCCGAGTGGACGCTGCACGTGGAAGGCCGCGTGCCGCGGGTCGCCTCCGCGTCGGAATCCGGCGAACGGACAGATCTGGAGGAACTGAAATCTCGCTTATCGCCGGCAGACGTGCCGGGCTACTACCGTGCTAAGAGCAGCACCGGAATCGATCTGGGCCCAGCCTTCCGCACGTTGAGGATGGCGTGGGCCGGTCCCGGCGAAGCGTTAGCTGAAGTGGCGTTGCCGGAATCCCTGAGCCGGAGCCTGCCGGAAATTCATCCCCTCTTGTTGGACGGATGCTTCCAGGTCGTGGGATTGGCACGCGCCATGACCGGCGCCCAGGAAGAGGCAACCTATCTGCCCTTCGGCTGGGAACGGCTGTGGCTAACCGGGCGGCTGCCGGACCGGGTGTTCTGCCACGTGCGTATGCATGAGGCAGCCCAACGAGGGGATGCGGAATCCGACGAGCAGCCGGAGGTCCTCAGCGGGGAACTGAGCATATACGATTCCAACGGAGTCCGGTTGGGCGAGCTAAACGGATACACGGTAAAGCGGGCAACGCGGGCGGCACTGCTTTCGACGGTGGAGGGTGTCGACGACCTGCTGTACGAGATCGCGTGGCGAGACCGCGCCCTGCCACCGGGAGTGGAAGCCGCCGAGTTCTTCCCCAGCGCTGCCCAGGTTGCGGCCGGTTCACCGTTGTTCACCGCCTATCTCACAGACGCCGGCGTGAACCCCCATGGCAGGAATGCTCTACTGGCGGATCTGGAGAGATGGTCGTGGTCCCGCGCGCTCGCCACGTTGGAGGAACTTGGCTGGGAGCGGGTGCGGGGTGAGACCGTGGACCCGGAAGAACTGCGGCAGCGATTGGGCGTTCTCGAGGAACACCAGCGCCTCTTTCGCCGGATGCTCGAGATGCTCGCCAAGGCGGGAGTGGCGGCCGAGACGCAGGGCGGATTTGCCGTGGTTCTGGGTCCGGACGACCCGTTGCCGGATGTCCTGCCCCGGGACCTCGAAGCGTTTGCCGCCCAGATGGAGGGCAAGTATCCGGACGGCCTGACCGAAATCGGGCTGTTCCGGCGGTCCGGCCGGGCTCTGGCCGACGTGTTGCGAGGTCGGGAGGACCCGCTGACGCTTCTGTTCAGCAGCGGCGAGCCGACAGCCGCCGATCTGTACCTGAAAGCGCCGGTGGCCCGCGCCGCTAACCGGATGCTGGCTGATGCCGTCCAGGCCCTGGTAGCCGCCTTGCCCGAAGAGCGGCGACTCCGGGTGATCGAGGTTGGGGCGGGAACCGGGTCGGCCACTGCCTCTGTGCTGCCGGAACTGCCCCAGGGCCGGTTCTCTTACACGTACACGGACATTTCCGCCGGGTTCTTTGCCGAGGCGGAGGCCCGGTTCGGCGATGGCGGCGGCAGCATCGAATACCGGCCGCTGGACATCGAGCAGGATCCCATCGCCCAGGGGTTCACCGCCCACGGCTACGACCTCATTATTGCCTCCAATGTCTTGCATGCCACGCGCTATCTGGCAGAGACTCTGGCGAACTGCCGGGCCCTGCTTGCGCCTTCAGGCCATCTGGTGGCGCTCGAAAACCTGCGGGGCCTGGGCTGGATGGACCTCACGTTCGGCCAGTTGGACGGCTGGTGGCGATTCGCCGACGACTACCGTCCCCACCATGCCCTGGCGGGCCCCACGGTGTGGCGTCGATCCCTGGGTGACGCGGGATTCCAGGGCGCGGAAGTCCTGGGAGTTGACGACTCTTTTACGCATGACATGCTGGACAAGGGCGTAATTGTGGCGCAGGGCCCGGCGCAGGTATTCGAAGCTCCCGGCCTCTGGGTGCTGTCGGCCGATGACGGAGGCGCCGCTGAAGAATTGGCGGCGGCGTTGGCGGCACGCAACCAGACGGTCGTAATCGCGGGCAAACACGTGGCCGGGGACGGAGCGGCCGCAGACCTTGGCGGCGCCGTGGCCAGATCGGCAGTGGCTGCGGAAAAACGCGAATCATGGCGCTCGCTGATCGAGGGCCTACCCGACGACGTGCCGTTGAGCGGTGTGGTGCACCTGCAAGCGCTGGATAGTCACGGGGCACAGGCAGACGCCGCTGAAATCGCTACGGACGTGGAGCACGCGGGAGCGAGCGCGCTTGCGCTGGCGCAGGGCGTATCCGACGCCACCGTGATACCGGAAAAAGGCGTGTGGTTTGTCACGCGCGGCGCCCAGGTATTGGAGCGGGAGCGCGGCGGCGCGCTTGCCGGCGCGGTTCTGTGGGGCCTGGGCAAGGTTGTGGCCCTGGAGGCCTCCCACCTCCAACCGCGCATGATTGACTTGGACCCCGGCGGGACAGGTCAGTTGTCCGATCTCGTGAATGAACTGCTGTATCCCGATGCCGAAAACCACATTGCCTACCGCTCACAGAATCGAAAAGTCGCGCGCTTGGTCCGACCGGACGACGCAGCCGAACGTCTGGAACTGCCGGACGGCCCCAACTGGGTGCTCGCCCCCAACCGGAGCGGCGTGTTCGACAAACCGGAGGTCAAGTCGCTTGCGCCGCGGACCCTCGGCCCGCGGGAAGTGTGCGTTGCGGTCGAGGCCACGGGGATCAACTTCTGGGACGTCTTCCGATCGCTCGGCTTCATCGAAGAGGGCGACTTGGGACGGGAGTTGTGCGGCCGGGTCGTCCGTACCGGCGCCGAGGTCACAACCGTCTCCACCGGCGAACGCGTAGTCGGCCTTGGGTTTGGCGCTTTTGGCCCGGAGATGGTCACGCATGAGGAATTGGTGGCGCCGGCGCCGCCCGGCATGTCCGTCTCAGCCCTCGCCACCGTACCGAGCGCCTTTGTTTCGGCGGCGCTTTCCTACGAGTTTTCAGGCTTGGAAGCTGGAGAGCGTGTGCTCATTCACGCCGGCGCGGGCGGTGTGGGGCTGGCGGCAATACAGTTGGCGCAAGCCGCGGGCGCGGAAGTGTTCGCCACAGCCAGCGCGCCGAAGCAGGCGCTGCTCCGGTCGCTGGGCGTCAAGCACATTTTCGATAGCCGCCAGACCGCGTTCGGGGAGGAAGTCCTCGCGGCCACCAACGGCGAGGGCGTGCACGTCGTGCTGAACAGCCTAACCAGCGAGGGCTTCATCGACGCCAGCCTGTCATGCCTTGCCCGCGGCGGCCGCTTCGTCGAGTTGGCCAGGAGGGACATCCTCACCCACGAAGAGATGGCGGCGGCGCGGCCCGACGTCGCCTACGACATCCTCGAACTGGACGTCATGAAGAAGACCGACCCCGCGGGCGTTGGGGTCGTGCTGCGCGGCATAGTGGCCCGGCTTTCTGCGGGAGAGTTGGCGCCGATCATCCACAGCAGGTGGCCGTTGGCCGAGGCCGGGACGGCCTTGGACTTCATGCGGTCCGCACGTCACGTCGGCAAGATCGTCCTCACGCCGCCGCCTCTGCTGGGCGGACAGTTGCGAGAGGACCGCACGTACCTCGTTACCGGCGGTCTTGGCGGCATCGGATGCGCCGTTGCCGCATGGCTTTTCGACCGGGGAGCCGGCGTCATCGTGCTGAACGGGCGCCGTGAACCTGACGCGGAGGCTCAAGCAGAGATCGAATCCCTTCGCAGTCGCGGCGCGAGAATCCAGGTGGAGCTGGCCGACGTGACCGATACCGCGGCGATCGACACGATGCTGGAACGCATCGAGGCGAATCTGCCGCCGCTTGGTGGCGTCATCCACAGCGTGGGTGTGCTCTCGGACGCCGCGCTGACCAACCAGACCTGGCCGGGATTCGAGCGCGTGCTGTGGCCGAAGATCGTGGGGGCCTGGCACCTGCACCGGGCCACTATGGGCCTGGATCTGGACCTCTTCATCCTCTTCTCCAGCCGCGTCGGAGTCATGGGCAATCCCGGCCAGGCGAACCATGCTGCCGCCAACGCCTTCCTGGACCAACTCGCCGGCCACCGCCGCGCGTTGGGCCTGCCGGGGCAGTCAATCGCCTGGGGAGCTTGGTCGGAAATCGGTGAAGCCGCCGAACAGCGGGAGCGGATCGAGCAGCGGCGGGCTGCCCTCGGCGGACGGTGGTTCACACCGGAGCAGGGCATCAGGGCCCTGGAGAAGCTGGTGCGCCAGGACACGACGACTTCCGTCGTGATGTCAATGGACTGGTCGGTATTCGCGGAGGCCGTGACAGACCGCCCGTCCTTGTTGACAGACATGCTGTCCGCGACCGACGACGATTCAGCCGACGACGCCACTGCAACGGATGACGTGCTCTCCCTCCTGCGGGGCGCGCCCGCGGCAGGCCCGGAAGACGTGATCGTCTCATTCCTCCAGCGGGAGGTGCAGGCGGTACTGCGGCTCTCCTCCGCGCCTTCGCCGACTATCGGGTTCTTCGACTTGGGTATGGACTCGCTGATGGCAGTGGAGCTGCGGAACCGGCTGAATCGCGCGTTTGCCGGTGAATACGTGGCCCCCAACACCGTCGTATTCGACTATCCGGACATCGCGTCGCTGGCGAGCCACATTGCCGAGGAACTTGGTCAGCTTGGCGAAGATGGCGCAGCAGAAGCTGCACCCGCAGCGCGCACAACGCCCGAGCCGGTTGTCGTGGAGACGCGCCCGCCGGATGAAACGGCTGCTGAGGGAATCGCGGTCATAGGCATGGCGGGCCGTTTCCCCGGCGCCAGCGACCTGGCGGAATTCTGGGAGATGCTGGCAACGGGCGCCGATGCGGTTTCCGACGGGCGCCGGGATGCCGGTTTCTGGCGCGGCGCCGTCGGCGACCCGGACGCGGAGGACGTTGCCCACCGCCGGGGCGGGTTCGTCGACGACATCGACCGGTTCGATTCCAGGTTCTTCCGGATTTCACCGATTGAGGCCCAGTTGATGGATCCCCGCCAGCGAATGCTCCTCGAAACGAGTTGGCAAGCCCTGGAGGACGCGGCGCTTGATCCCAGTCTCCTACGAGGCAGCCGCACCGGGGTATTTGCCGGCGTTGGCGGCAGCGAGTACCGGGACTTGATCGACGCCAGCAACAGGGGGCAGAGCTATCTGGGGACAACCTCCAGCGTGACCGTCGGCCGGATCGCCTTTACGTTGGGCCTGGAGGGGCCGGCAATGCCCGTCGATATGGCGTGCGCGTCGTCGTTGGCAGCGGTGCACCAGGCCGTCGTGAGCCTGCGGCGGGGAGAAGTGGACCTGGCTCTCGCCGGCGGCGTGAACGTGGTGCTGTCTCCCGCCGTGTCCAGCTTCATGATGGATATCGGCATGTTGTCGCCGACGGGGCAGTGCAGTCCGTTCGATGCTTCCGCCAATGGCTATGTCCGCGGCGAGGGCTGCGGCATGGTGGTCCTGAAGCGCTTGAGTGAAGCGGAGGCCGACGGCGACCGCATCTGGGCCGTGATTCGCGGGTCCGCGATCAATCAGAGCGGGGCCAGCGCGGGACTAACGGCCCCCAACGGCCAGGCCCAGATGCGGGTAATGGAGGAAGCTCTCGATCAGGCAGGCGTTCCGGCGTCCCAGGTCGACTATCTGGAGGCCCACGCGGTCGGGTCGCAGTTGGGCGACCCAATCGAGTTGAACGCGGTGGCGGCGGTCTACGGCAACGAACGCGACCGCGAACGTCCCGTGCTCGTTGGTTCGGTAAAGTCGAATATCGGGCACGTCGAGTGGGCGGCCGGGATCGCGGCTTTCATCAAGACGGTCCTCGCCATGGACAGGGGCGTAATACCCGCCCACCTGCATGTCACGAATCTGAACCCCAATGTTGAATGGGACAGTATCCCCGTCCGGGTGACTACCCAAAAGACCGACTGGCCGGCCGAGTCCGATCGCCTCCCGCTGGCGGGGGTCAATGCCTTTGGCCTTTCCGGCACAAATGCCCATGTCCTGGTCGAGGGTTACGCGCCGCAGGCCGGCGCCGGCGAGGCAGCCAACGGCACAGCCCTGCCCGCGGGCAGTCCCATGCTGGTTCCCGTGTCGCTGCCCGGGACCGCCGAAGGTCTCCCGGCGGCCGAGGCAGACACTGCCGCGCGCATGGTCCGCCTGCTGCCGATTTCGGGTAAGTCTG
>JAJEAH010000075.1 GCA_022824225.1 Chloroflexota bacterium | reverse complement strand
CGCCACCCGACCACATGTTCTTGACCATTTCGCGCGAAAAATCGGGATATACCTGCTGCAAGTAGGGCAGATAGTGCTCGAACAGCGCCCCGGTTTCCATGCGCATGAGCGGGTCCCGCGGGGCCATGTAGCGGGCGACGTAGAGCAGGTGGCTGCCGCCGTAGGCCTCCGGGGACACGAGATTGGTCTGTTCCACCAGTGCCGTAAACGGCGATTCCTCGGCGCTAATGTTGAGCCAGTAGTACGGCGACATGCGTCGATCCAGTTCCAGTAAGAGGCATGAGGCCCCCTTGTACTCGATGCTTCCCAAACGCTGCCGGTAGTCATCGGGCAAATCCGGTGTCAAGTGGAGAAAGATGGGCGTGTGCACGGCAGCCAGCACCAGGTCGAAGTCGTGCCGTTCTCCGCCGGTGACAATGCCGCGGGCTTGGCCGTTCTCGATTACTATCCGCTCCGCCGGGGTCTCCAGGTGGATGTGTCCGCCCATCTCCTCAATGCGCCTGCCAAACGCGTCCACTAGCGTGCGAAACGAATTATCGAAATACCCCAATTGCTCTTTAGCCATGCCCTTGGAACGGGAGGATGCGCGCACGTGAATGCGCGCCCAGAGCCAGGCCATGCTCACCCTGTGCCAGTCTTCGCCAAACTTAGCCTTCAGCAAGCCGCCCCACACGGTGTCGAAGACGCGCTGTCCGCAGAAGCGGCGCATCCAGTCCGCGGCGCTAATGTCCTGGAATGGCTGCCATTGCTTGCGTCGTTGCAGGTAGAGCACAGAGAGACCCAAGCGAAAACGTTGCAGGGGACTCAGCGGTTTGAAGCGAAGCACGTCCGTTGGGCCGTTGAAGGGCAGCAACTGTCCCTGCCAGTAGAAGCCCATGGTCGAATCGACCCAGGTGAGCTTGTCCGTAACCCCCAGCCGTTCCGCGGAGGCAAGCAAGTGGGTGTCGGAGCTGAAGCAATGGTGGTAGTAGTACTCAACGAAGGTGTTGCCAATGGCACGGGTGGCAACCTCGCCGCCAAGCTGCGATTGCTTCTCGAACACGTGCACGTGGGCGCCTTGGGCCAGGAGCGCTTCCGCCGCAGCCATGCCGCTAAAGCCGCCGCCAACCACAGCAACGCGCAATGGCGGGCTTGATCCTGCGGTTTGCGGCGCTAGGTTCATTTCTCTCCATCTGGCTTCTTCAAGTCGAGGTCTGGCCCGCAGGCGAACCGGGCAGTCCTGCTGACTGCTCGGGCAGCCACAAGCGCCGGCGCCGCCACGCCAGTATGCCGCCGACGACAATTACCGGCAGGAGCAACAATGCGTGCATCAGGAGCAGATACGCCACCGCCAGTTCGGCGGCAATGCCAAACTGGGTGAGCACGAGCTTGCCCGCAAACTCGAACGGGCCAATGTAACCCGGCGAAGACGGTAGCGCCGAGAATATGTTGATGACCCCCATGGCGAGCAGGAAGATCAGGACTGAGTCCTCCATGCCCATGCTCAGGGCCACTACGTAATAGGTTAGACCTTCGACTACCCACGATGCCAGGCTCAAGACGATCATCTCCGCGAGCCGTTGCGGCGACCGCAAGCTCTGCAATCCGCCGACGAATGCTCGCATCATGCTCACGACACGATAGCCAATCCTGCCGGGCAACAGCAAGGCGAGACGCAATGGGAGCGAGATGATGTAGCCGCGGGCCACGACGGCGGTAGCCATCACCACGAGCAAGAACGCGATGCTCGCGGCGAGCAACGGCAGCACGAGGGATTCCGCCAGAAGGTGGCCGAACTCCAAGTATGCGGCTACTATCACTACCCCGATGAGCGCAGTCAGGGCAAGCGCTCTGCCGACCGTGCGCAATTGGGCCGGTTCCCGGCGCAAGCGGCTCGACCGGTGGGTAGCTACGAGGATCAAGAGACCGGCAGCGGCTATCGCCAGCACTGCCGCCACGCGCAACGCCGTGATCAGCGGCGAGGGCCAGGAGAGAATCACTGTGCACGCCACGATGATGGCCAGAATGGCAAGCACGTCCAGCAGGCGCTCCAGCACAACCGTGGCCAGGGAGGCGCTCTTGCGCACCCCTGTTTCTCTGGCCAGCAGAAACACGCGCATCACGTCGCCCATCCGTGCAGGGACCACGTTGTTGACGGTATAGCTGACCACAAGCAGCGCGACGGCTTGTCGTGCCGGTATCCGTCCCAAAGGCAGAAGGAGCCGCTGCCAGCGCAGCCCGCGGATGGCGACCCCCGCAAAATAGATGAGAACTGCCGGCGCCACGTACCAGAAATTGGCGCTGCTGAGCGCCACCCACGTCTGGCCGAGATCCAGCCCCCGCAGCGCAAGCCACAACAGCACCGCACTGATTACGATGCCCGCAACTGCCTGTATCGAGCGAAAGCGACCAGGCCGCCAGTTTGATCGTGAGCCGGTGACCATCAGTCACTCAAGAGCACGTGAAGCTGCGCGCAATGCGCGCCTTTGGCTTTTGGGCACGGCCTGTCGGCTTTGCGGGCTGACACTCGCATTTCAATTCCTAGTGGGAGTGGACGCGCGGACTATTTGAGAACAGCGACATTTCTAGCCTATTGTAGTCGGCTGGAGAGGTCAACGTACCAATTGGCAGGTGCGCAGGCTGGGCGGACTATCAGCGTGTCGGGCATCAAGCGACCATGGTACCCAGCAATTGGCGTTGCGCCAGCAGTCTTGCGGAAGTCCCTGCGACGCTCTCGGCGGCACGACGGCCGACCTGCGGCATTCGCTAGGGCGCGAACCCGCCGCACAAGCGCAAGTGCTCGGCTGCCGAGCGAGCGGCGGACTCCGGGTCAGGCAAAAGATGCCAGTACTCGCGTGGCATGCCCTTGAATGGGTTCACGTATTCATAGAGAACGTATCCGTCGAAGCCGCCTTGGCGGAGTATGTCAACAATCTCTCGCCAGTCAAGGTCACCGTCCGGCAGTTCCGTCCATTCGTAACCGTACGCGTCCTTTGGCAGATAATCGATTGCGCCCGGCTGGCGGCGGCGGACGTTCTTCACGTGCAACATCGCTATGTGCGGGCCCAGTTGGCGGGCCTCTTTCAGGACGTTGCGGCCTTCCATATAGAGGTTTGCGCCGTCCATTACCAAATCGAGCGCAGGTCCCACAGCATCCCGCACTGCGAGCAGTTCGGCGGCAGTGGCAGTCGTGGTGTTCTCGTTCGTCTCCACAATGAGGCGTACGCCGCGCTCCGTGGCGTAGGGCAGCAGTTCCTTGAGAGCGGCGACGTGCAACTCCCGAGCCTCCTGTGGCGACAGCTTTGTGTCGGGATCGGGGTTGAGCACATTGCCGATACTGCGCAGCCAGATGACGCCCAGAGCCGCGGCAAGATCAATGTACGCCCTGTTGATGTTCAAGCTCTCGTTACGCAACGCGCCGGGCGGGTAGGTAAGCGGACAGTAGCAGGAGTAGCACGCAATATCGAGCTTCTTCGCCCGCAACACACGGTGGAATTCGTATCTACCGGCCTCGTTGATGAGTCGCGGACTGAGCATGTCATAGCCCACCGCGTTGTAGTGACGCTCGATTGGCCGCGGCACGTCGAGGGTGTAGCCGCGTACGCTGATGCCGTGGTACCCATATTTCCCGGCCCAGGCGAGCACTTTCGCCAAGCCAAAGGGATGTTGCCAACCGATGCCGCCGTAGAGCGCCAATTTCACCTGCTATGTGCCTCCCGATGCGTACCTTGAATTGCGCACCGCAAGCAGCCTCCGGCGCACAGGGCTGTCCGGTCTTTCCGGCGCCGATGGGCGGCGGCAACGGACTCTCGGCCTTGGACGTTCGCCAAACGGCATGCTGACGGTCAAGTCAGGCTGTTCCGCTGCCGGGGGGCGCCACATCAGCCAAACTGACTTGCGGCTGCGGCCACTCCGCGCCGCCTACCGGGGCAAAAGTGGCGCGTACACCACTTCGATGTCCCGCGGCAGGCCGGTGCCATGTGCGGGCCATCGGCTCCGTGTTCCTGCGCTTAGGGACAAGACCAGTGGGCACAGTCATGGTCAAACGGCGCCAGATCGAAACATCGACCAAGGCAGTTCCAGTATGGGCGTGGCCTCGGATGAACGCCACCGTTCGGCCAGCGGTCCGGTACTCCGGTGAGTACCAACCCATTCACTTGCGGACGCCCTGCGTTACGCGCGAAACCTGCGGGCATTGGTGAAGAAGGAGAGATACAACAAAGCGAAAGACTGTTCACCACGGCACGGGCGATTGGCAGGAGCGGAGGGACTCGAACCCCCGACCGCTGGTTTTGGAGACCAGTGCTCTTCCAACTGAGCTACGCTCCTTGGCAACGGGCGTAAAACGCCCTGTTTCTATGCTACTGCAAGGCCAAACAACCGTCAACGAATTGTCGCGCAGGAACTAGCAGCGCCAAACTTGCTGGCTTCACGAAGCTACACTCGTGTCATTCCAATTGCAGCCATCCCGAGTGTGCCCAATCCGAGCGCGGCCAGGCATGTCTTGCCGAGCGGGGCCAGTTATGTCATGCCGACTGCAATTTTGTCATTTGTATGTTGTAGAAGGCGGGGAGACGGAGGGGGGTGAAGTGGTAGCGCGAAGGGTGTATCGAATGTCATTCCGAACGGAGCGCAGCGCAGTGAGGAATCTAAGGAGCCGCGCCAAGCGGGCGGCACGTTGCGGGGGCGCTAGATTCCTCGCAGGGCTCGGAATGACAAAAGAAAGGGAACGCACATCCACGCCACGCCGAACGCAGCACACGCCCACGCCAAACCGAGCGCTGCACCCCCTAGGTCATTCCGAACGGCACTCAAGGTCATTCCGAGCGCAGCGAGGAATCTAAGGAACCCCGAATGCGGAATCCTCCTTCGCGGAGTGTTCCCGAAACTCATCGGAGGACAGGAAGACAGGGCGAAGAGTCGTTCCGGCAGATCTCTTAGATTCCTCGCTGCGGTCGGAATGGCAGAACGCGCCGCCCGATACTACCTGTGCGCCATTTGCCGTGCGCGCTGCCAGACTTGAGCACTTTCTGAATTGAGCGTCGCCTTGCGTGAGCACTACCTGACAAGTGCAATGTCTGAAATGAGCGCTGCCTAACTTGTGCGCAAGCTGACTAGCAGGCCGCCCGCAAAGACTAGTGGCCAATGCCTACGAGTCTCGCTTGTGTCAGGCGTGGACACACTTAGCAGGTAAATGTATGCTGATTTCCGACAAGCCCGGCGTCGCGCCGGCGGCGCTCCCGATGGCGCCGCCGCATGAAGCATGATTCCTCGGCGTTTCCTGAGCCAAGCGCCGCACTGGCCGCCTGCCAGATTTCAGACTCGACTATCAACCGAAAGGCCCGCTTAGCATGTTACCGAGCAACGCTCCCATTCTTGTGGTCTGGGATAGCCAGACTGCGGCCCGCCTTTCAGGCTACGTCACCGAAATTCTGCACGTGGAGGGCTACAACTGGTTTGCCGTCCACGACCTTGCCTCTGCGCCCGTCACGCCTGCAATGCTTGCCCGCCACGCCGTTGTCGTGCTCACGCATGTTGCCATTTCCGATGAGACCCAGAACAACCTACTTGATTATGTCAATCAAGGCGGCGCGCTGATTGCTCTGCGCCCGCCGGAAAGTCTGGCGGCGGCCTGCGGCCTCCGTCCCGAAGGCCGTGACCTGGCGGACCGCTACATTGCCCTAAATAAGACCTGTGCCCTGAATGAAGGCGTGTCGTTGCCAACCTTGCAGTTTCACGGCCGTGCTGAACTGTATCAGTGGCATGGCGACCCGGCGCACGTAATGGCCTATTTCGCCGCCACATCGAAAGTCGTTACGAAGCATCCCGCCATTGCGGTGGGCACGCGGGGCAGGGGCGCGTGGGCGGTCTTCGCCTACGACCTTGCCGAGAGCACGGTGTACCTCCATCAGGGACGACCCGATCAATCCAGCACCGGCCCATATCCCGATTTGGACGGCGACCGGAGCTATAAGCCCAACGACCTCTTCGTCGGCTACCTCGATCCGGCGTTGTGTCCCTATCCGCAAGCCGACCTGCAGCAGGACGTCTTGGTCCGCATTATCGAATGGCTGGCCGGTCGCACCAGTCCGCTACCGCGCCTGTGGCACTATCCTGAGGCGGCTCCGGCCGCCGCCTTCATTAATGGCGATGGGGACAGTATGTCCCGTGAAGACCTGGTCAATACCATCGCCACGGTAGACCGCTTCGGCGTGCCGTACACCACCTATCTCATGCTGCGAGACCACCAGAAGATCGAGCCGGAGTATGAATCTGCCTTGCGGCAGTACGGCCATGATTTCGGCCAGCACGCGTTCGCCGGTGCGCTGCCATCGCTGGCGGAGATGCGCAGCGGTCTGGAATCTGAGATGGAGGCATTTCGCACGCGCTACGGCCACGATCCCGTGACCTACCGGGGCCACAGTGTCATCTGGGCGGGATGGACGGAAACGGCGGCATACTTGCGGGAGAACGACGTGCGGCTCGATACCAACTTCGCCCCGGGCCGCTACCACCATAGTGGGTATATCAATGGCAGCGGCCTGCCGGTCAAGTTCATGGATGAGGACGGCAGGCTCATCGATCTGTACGAGCAGGCTACTCTATCTACCGACGACGGCTGGACCACGGACAAGCTCTTCGCGGCGCCGTATAGCGTGGAGGAGTGCATCGCGCAGTCGAAAGTCCAGGCCGACGCCGCTTTCGACCGCTTCCATACCGTCTACCACCCGTATTTTCATCCGATTCGCACGCGGTCGGGGCCGCTTTCCACGCAATCGTGGCTGGAGGGGATTCTTGCCTACTGCCGGGAGCGCGGCTTCCACTTCTTTAACGGCGTGGACTGGGTGGACTTCAACGATGGCAGAAGGTCGCTGGAATTGGCGGATTACGGCTATGACCGGGAGACGCAGACACTCACGTTCACCTTGACGGCCGCCGCCTCCGCGCGGGCACTCTCACTGATCTTGCCGCACAGCTACCATGGCGCGCCCATGCGGCGGGCCAGCATGAACGGAGACTCCGTGCCCATCGAACCGCAAGAACTAGAGGGAAGGCGGCAAGTGCTACTGCCTGCGGACTACACGGCCGGGGCGCTGCACGTTTGGGAAGTCCAGTGGGCTAGCGGGGATTGCGAGGACTGTGCGTAGATGGTGACCCGGCTGGGACTCGAACCCAGGACACCCTGATTAAAAGTCAGGTGCTCTGCCAACTGAGCTACCGGGTCGTACGTCCAGTCTAACAAACGAGAGCGCGTAGTCTCAACGGCGGCGGGGACATTGTCACGGCGCGCAAGCGGCTCTTGTTCCGCCGCTCCGGCACAAGTATGGCGCGGCCCAAATTCAGGCCGCGCCGGTTACCACGCGTACAGCAGACCGGCAATTGCTCCCGTCATGCAGGTAGCCATAGTGCCCGCGAGGATTGACTTCAGCCCCAGGGTAGCGATTTCCAGCCGTCGCTCCGGCACGATGGCGCCGATGCCGCCCACCATGATGCCGAGGCTGGCGAAGTTGGCAAAGCCGCAGATACTGTATGCCATAATCACCGCGCTGCGCTCACTCAAGCTGCCGGGAGCCAGTTGGGACATCTGCACGTAGGCCACCAGCTCATTGAGGATCACTTTCGTGCCCAAGAGCTGTCCCGCCGTTGTAGACTCCGCCCAGGGCACGCCGAGCGCCCAGACCACCGGCGCCAGCACCCAGCCCAGCATGCGTTGCAGCGTAAGTGGCTCACTGCCAACCAGCGGCAAGAGCGCCAATATGATATTCGCCAATTCCACAAACGCCACCAGCACGATCAACATGCCGATTATGTAAC
Organism: Chloroflexota bacterium; assembly: GCA_022824225.1. Taxonomy (GTDB): domain Bacteria; phylum Chloroflexota; class UBA11872; order VXOZ01; family VXOZ01; genus VXOZ01. Next base: position 21,030 of record JAJEAH010000075.1, on the reverse strand, counting down.
CCAAGAGACGCAGACCTTCTATGGTGCCCCGCGTAAGGGCGTCGGCGCCATTCTCGTAGATGCGCGCGAATTCGACTTTGGCCTCATCTTCCTCATCACCCGTCCTTGGCACCAGGATGAGCGCAATCACGATGGCGGCAGGCGCGCTGATGATGGACGCGGTGAGCACGTGGCCGGCCGGGTCGGGAATGAGCCCCTCTAGCAGCGTCACATACAGGGCAAACACCGTGCCCGCGATGGTCGCCATGCCGCCGGTCATCACGATGAACAGTTCCGAACGGCTCATGCGTGCCAGATAGGGCCGCACGAGCAGCGGCGCTTCCACCATGCCGATGAAAACGTTGGCCGCAGTGGCGAAGCTCGTCGCGCCCCCGATATTGAGCGCCCGGCTCAAGGCCCAGGCAAAGCCTCGCACCACCCACGGCAGTATGCGGTAGTGGTAGAGCAGCGCCGAGAGTGCGCCGATGACGACGACCAGCGGCAAGGAACGAAAAGCAAAGACAAAGGACGCGCCTGGAAACGTCTCTTCAAATGGCGGGGAGCCGCCGCCCAGGAAACCGAAGACGAATACGGTACCGGCCTCGGTAGCGCGCACGAGCGCGTCCACGCCGTTGCCTATCCAAACGAAGACGATTTGAGTCCGGGGGACTTTGAGCAGCAGCAGAGCGAGACCTAACTGCACGATGAGGCCGGCTGCCGCCGCACGCCACGGAAACGCGCGCCGGTTCTCGCTGATGACCCACGCGAAGACCAACAGTCCCAGCAGTCCGATTACCGCCTGAAACGAAGCCATCGTTCAAGACCCCTTTGTCTCTCCCCTGCCGAAGACATCTGCCGCGAATCGGCTAGGCATACGCCGCTGTCACATACTAGCAATTCTCTCAGAGTACGGCAAAGAACCCGGCGTCAGCGGGAACGCTGGCATATTCACCGGGGGCTAGGTAAGCTGGTAAACACACATTTTACCCAGGAAGTCGTACCCATGAAGGCGCCGCCGGCCCGTGTGGTCGAGTTATTCGACCGGGACGCCATAAATTTCGAACAGTACCTGCAAAGCCCGTTAGGGCGCCTGCGGACCGAGCTCATTTGGTCGGGGATCGCGCCGCTGCTAGAGCGGAACCGGCAGACCCACCGTGTGCTGGACGTGGGCGGCGGCACCGGCGCTTTCGCCATCCGGCTGGCGGCGGACGGCCATCGCGTGGTGTTGCTAGACCCATCGCAAGCCATGCTGGAACTCGCCAGGTCCAAGGCCAAACGCCATGTGCCCGCAAAACAGCGCGGGAATCTGCGGGTCAAGAAAGGCACGATCAACGAGTTGACCGGCGGGGCCAGGATAGGACAGTTTTCGACCGTGCTCTGCCACAACATCCTCGAGTATGCGGTGGGACCGCAGCAGGTCTTGGACCGGATTCGCCAGTTTATTCAGGACGACGGCTGCCTGTCCCTTGCAGTGGCTAATCGCGATGCCGAGCCCATGCGCACCCTCGTGAACCGGCAAGATCCCCACGCGGCGCGGCAACTGCTCGCCAAGTCCCTGCAACCTTCCTCGCTCTTTGGCGGTTACCGGCGGGTCTTTGCGTTGCAGGAGATCGTGGAAATGTTGGACAAGGCAGGTTTCTATTGCTTTGAGGTACGGGGCGTCCGGGTGGCTTGTGACTTTCTTTCACAGGAGTTGCTGGAGCAGCACGACGGGTGGCGCGCGGCGTACGCTCTGGAGCAAGACCTCATCGACCGTCCGCCTCACAAGTATCTGGCACGCTATCTCCATCTTCTCGCCCGGCCTCGCGCTTAGGCCGGGTCACTAACCCGCAGCCGCTAGAGTTAACCCTCAATACGTACACCAAGAAGCTCACGAAATTGCCTGCAATGACGCTGACCAACAATTTCCCGTCGTGCCTGCGCTCACTGTTACTCTCCCTTGTGTTGGCCGCGGCGCCGGTTCGGGCGTACGCCGCCGAAGCGGTTGTGCCCGATTGGGCTATCCCCATGGGCCACTTCTATACCCAGACCAACGGCAGCGGCGGCGCGAGTGACCTTGGCTTTGCCGTGGTCGACGATGAAGCCGCGCGATTCTTGACAGAATTCCGGCAATTTGGCGGTCTGCCGGCCTTGGGCTATCCGGTATCGCAGCGATTTCAGCATGGCGGTTTGACGGCCCAAGCCTTCCAAAAGGGCATCCTGCTCTGGGACGACGTTGCGCAGAGCGCGCACCTGATGAATCTCTTCGATGAGCTTGCCAGGTCCGGGGCAGACTCATTCCTGGAAACTCATCGGTTTATTCCACCTTCCGAGCCATGGCATGAGGATACCGGACAGCCCTGGCACGTCGTTGTCGCCAATCACCTAGCGTTGCTCGACGACTACCCGGAGATCGCGCGGGCGTACTTTGCCGAACGCCAGCACGGGCGCGACCCCATCGTGCACAACGGTCTCCCCATGGGGCTGCGCGACTACGGGTCTGTGGTAGTCATGCGGGCGCAGCGGCGGGCATTCCAGCTTTGGAAGGTCGAAACACCGTGGGCGGGAGCCGGTGAGGTCGTGGTGGTAAACGGCGGCGACTTAGCCAAGGAACTCAATCTCGTCCCCACCGCGGCACAGGAGCCGACAGCCGCGCCGGTGCCCCCCTTCGAAATTGGGGATGCCGAGCAAGGGAACATCCTCTTCCGTGACACCGGCTGCATGCTCTGCCATGGTTTAAAGGCCGAAGGCGGAATCGGGCCGGCCCTAGCGGAAGACACCGTTGAATTCGGCGCCTTCCTCGCTGCCGTGCGCAGACCCGACGGCACCATGCCGGCGTACGGAGCGGACATTATCACAGACCAAGGGATCCGGGACATCCTTGCCTACGTCCAGTCCCTGGGACAGGACGACGAACCCTAGGCAGGTCTACGAGATTCGTCGCGAGCGGCGGCGCATGACCGGGCCGGTGATGCGCGAAAGCAGAATGCCGACCTCGTAGAGGAGGTACATGGGAACAGCCACAAGCGCCTGGTTGAATGGGTCCGGTGTCGGCGTTATCACGGCGGCAATGATGGCGACGATAACCACCACGAAGGGCCGCCAGCGCGCGAGCTTCTTTGTGTCGACCAGGCCGATGGCGGAGAGAAAATAGATGAAGATTGGGGTCTGGAAGACGATGCCAAGGGCGAGCAGCATGCGTGTGATGAACGAGACGTACAGGGACACTGAGGGGAAGCTCTCTACTTGATCGGATATCCAGCTATTCGTGCCCAGCAAGAATCCCAGCGCGAAACGCAATACGACGTAGTAGCAGAAAGCTAGCCCAATCACGAAGGCAAACGTCGACGTCGGCACGAGCATGTAGAGGAACCGCCGCTCGCGCCGTGTCAGTCCTGGCAGCACGTAGGCGCCGATTTGATAGATCAACATGGGCATCGCGCACGTTACGCCCACCATGATGGCAACCCGCATGAACGTAAAGATGCCTTCAGTCGGCGAAAACTGGTACAGCGTGGTCACGTTGTCCGGCGCGGGCGCAATGAGAAAATCCATGATCGGCCGGATGAAGATGAAGCCGATCACGGTAAAGAACAGGATGGTGAGCACCGCGATCAAGAGTCGCCGCCGCAACTCCGTAAGGTGCTCCCCCAACGTCATCTCGACGTCGAGGTCGGCTACGTTATCCGGGTCGACGCCGTCGTCCGGCAGCACATCCGGCGCTTCGTCCGAGCCTGCGCGTTCATTCGTTGCCATACGCGTGTAGTTGTCCTTTAGCAGTCCTGCTCTTCAGATTAAGGCTCCATTGCGCACGCAGTAGACTTCAAGTGCGCGTAGCGCGGGGCGCAAGGCGCCACTCTATTTGGGGGCCAGCGCAACCAAGCTCGGCTTCACCGGCACTTGAGCCTATGCTACCACTAAGGCGCGTTCCGCGCATCGCGTTGCCTATCGGGCGCCAATCTTAGACTGTCTTTCTCATTGCCCAGGGAACAACCTCACCTGATGGACAGCCGTCCCGGAAAGCAGGCCGACTTGCCGCCCTTCCCCACGCAATCGAGATGTTAGTGTCAGCGGTACTGCTGAACTGTCGAGCGACCACGGCTTCCCCTCCCCCAAAGCCCAGACTTGCGGTCTGCGGTTACTGCATCGCCGCGGCCCCACTAGGCCTAACGCATTGGCGCGCGGGCGGCTTTGTATAATGGAAAGTGTGGGTCGGGAATGCTCCCGCACGGGCGTTGCGCCAGGAAACCACGTGTCGGCACAAATCCCGCTGGCCGGAACTCTCCCGCACAGGCCGCCGGGTGTGCGTGACCGCACATGCGGCGCAAAGTCGACTTCCCGTCGTTTCCCCGGCGGGCGAGTTTTCACGCGGCGGTACGCGGGCAATGCGCGAACCTGCGGGTCCGACCCCCCGATAGAGGCGTCCAAGTGTACTTTGCTGTTAGAACATGACGGAACTGGCCGAACCACAGCCGACGAAGCCTGAGAGAGCGCCAGTGCGCACTGTCCTGGGTGTCGCGCTGCTCGTCGCGCTCGGTCTCGCCGCGCGGCTTTTTTCCCTCCAGAACGTCGGCGGCTTTGACTTCGACGAGATTGTCAGCTACGAGTATGCGGAATTGCCCTTGGTAACTATGGTGCGCACCGTTGCCGAGCGCACCTTCGAGCATCCGCCATTCTACTACGCCCTGCTCCATCTCTGGTTTACCTTGCCTCTGGAGCGGTCCGACGCCTTTGTGCGGCTCCTCTCCGTCGCGTTCGGCACCTTGGCCATTCCCGGTGCGTTCTTGCTGGCGCGCCGCGTCTTGCGGAGTGTGCGCGCCGCCATGCTCACCACGCTCCTGGTGGCCGTTGCGCCACTTGAGGTCTACTTTAGCCGCGAAGCCCGCATGTACTCGCTCTTGGTTCTCCTGAGCGTGCTCTCCCTGTGGCTGCTCTTGCGGGCGCTTGAGAGAGGACGCTGGTGGTGGGCACTCTACGGTGTCGTCACGCTCCTGGCCCTCTACACTCACTTCATCGCGCTTGCGGTCGTGTTGGCGCAAAACATCTACGTGTTGTGGGTGTGGCGGCGCTCGCCACTGCCGCTGTTCGCTTTCGTCGCACTCCAAGCCGTAGTTGTCGCCGCGCATCTCCCGCTGGTTGCCATGGCAACCGGCCTCACCGCCAGCATGCCGGCTCTTGGCACCGGCAGCCTGAGCGTGAACTATCTTGTTGAGATTACGCGGGAGACGGTGCTCGGTTTTGTCGTTGGGCTGGAGGAGGTCGTGCGCGCGCGCTGGGCAACGGCATTGACCGCCATCCTGTGGCTCGTGGCCTTGGGCGGCAGCGCGCGGCTGGCGCGGCATGGGGCCGGCCTTTTGCTCGCCACACTAGTTGTGGGCGCTCTCGTGGCGCTCGCGGCGCTCATAGCAATTGACAAGGACTTCCAAGTCCGATACCTCATCGTGTTGCATGTGCCTTTCCTCATGGTTGTGGCGTATGGCATCGAGGGCTTACGTTCATGGCGGTGGTGGCTGGCCGCCGGCGGCTTGGCGGCAGCCAGCGCGCTGCCATTGATACCCTACTATTTCGACTACCAACGCGGCGACTACGAGCAGATTACGCAGCGCATCGAACTTCTGGCCAAAACCGGAGATGAAGTGGTACTGACAGGGCCCTGGCAAGAACGCTACTGGTGCTATTTCTCCGCCAAGAACGAGGAGAACCCGGGAGTCGGCCCGGGAATTGCGTCCGGCTGCCGGCAGGCGACTTTGCACGAATTGTTCGTGCATCGCATTCCGCTGACGGTTCCGCCGCCGTTGGGCCCTGCGCAAGCCGACCAGGTGCTGCAGTTCATCTACGATGTGCATGGACCCACGCGTCTGTGGTTCGTGCAGGCCGGCCTGGCCCAAGCCGATCCGAATAATTATGTCGAGCGTTGGCTGACCGTCCATGCGTGGCAGGGAGACCGCCGCGCCTACCGCAACGGCGTGCTGTCGCTCTGGGCGGTTGCGGATGCTCCGATGACAAGGGTGACGCCAACGCAGATGCGGGTTGGTGACGCTGTGGCAGTCGATTGGTATGAGTTCGAGTCAAACCCCCGCGCCGGTTCTGTGCTGCGAACAACCTTTGGGTTACGCCTGCTGCATGAGATTGACTATGACATCAGGCTCTCCCTGCGCCTGCAGGATGGGCGCGGTGAATTCGTGCAGCGAGACGTATTCGTGGGGCATCCTCACCATCCCACCAGGACTTGGGAAGTCGGTGAGACGGTGGAGTTTCGCGCCGGTATCACCACTCCACCCGGAGCAAAGCCGGGCGCTTACGCCCTTGGCGCTATATTCTACGTAGATGCCGACCCGCCCCTGCCCATCGTTCGCGACGGACGCGTCCAGGCGGATTCGCCTCACCTGCTGGGCGAGGTCGAGCTACAGCGCAACCCGCCTCAGGTAGTTGACCCGGACGTGACGCCGCACCGGATCGCGGTCCGTTTCGCGGACCCGCAGAAGGACGCGGGCAGCGAGATGATCGCCCTGGAAGGCTATGGCATTGGGCAAACGACTCTTTCGCCCCTAGACCGCCTGAACGTCTTGCTGGTGTGGCGGGCATTGCAGAACATCGACGCCCAACTGATCGCCGAATTGCGATTGGTTGACGCGGCTGGCATCGTGGCGTGGGAAAGCCAACGGGTGGTCGGCGATGAAACGTACCGGGTGGATCGCTGGATCAACGGTGACTTTGTCCGGGACTGGTATATCGATGACTTGAGCCCCACGCTGCCGGCTGGCGCCTACGACCTGCAATTGCGCGTGCTCAAGCCTGCCGCGCGCGCCGGGGAGGAACAGGTGGAGATGCTTAGAGCGGACGGCAGTAGCGCGGTCGTGGCCCTAGGCCAAGTCCGGATTGCGCCGCAGGACGTGACGCCCGAACGGCCGCCGCTCTGGCAGCGGGCCCTCCGCCGTCTATGGCGCGAGGTGACGCAGTAGGGGTGAGAGGGGGCCGCGGCCATAGCGCGCAGTCTTCTGAGGAGGAGGGCAGAGCGGCAGCGAGCCATGCCCATGGCAAACACGCAGCCACCCCGTGCCAGTGGGCTTGCGGGGTGGCTGCGCTTTTCCGCTCTCTAGCTTCTGTGACGGGTGGCTAGCCTGCTCTGGCGGCCAATTCCACCAATCGCGGGCCGTTCTCAACCACCTTGCGGAACGCCGCGGCCGTCTGCTCCACCCATTCTTCCGTTGGGTCCACGGGCGTAGAGAGCCAGAAGCTGGTGTCGTGCACCCGCTCACTCACTGGCAACGAACCGGGCTGCAGCGGCCTGCGGGCCTCCGCCGGCAAGTCGCCCCAGGGTCCGCCCAGTCCCTCAAACGAGAAGTCCGTGAAGAGCGGCTCCAGGTGCATCATGCCGTAGCCAAAAGGCGTGATGGCGGGCGTGGTGCTCACGCCCTCCGACACCAGCGCTTGGAGCACGTCATTGACCGGCGCGCCGATTGCCGCCGGATCGATTGCGCCGGCGTACAGCAAAAGTCCGCCCCGGACGGCTTTGGGATACGTCTTCTGCGGATGAACGCCCGGAATCGGCTCCAGCAGTTCGTCAAGTCTATTGAACCACGCCAGACGCTTCTCGTTCAGTTCCGGCAGCCGTTCGAGCTGCGCGCGTGCCATGGCCATGGCCAGCGGGTTGGCGCGGTATTTTACACCAAGACCCATATTGCGCAACGGCGCAAATCGCTCGGTTTGAAACAACTGCTCCGTGCGACCGTAGTGGCCCAATGCCACCATACGGTCATACAGGTCCGGGCAATTGGTAGTCGCAACGCCCGCCTCGATGCCGGTCACCGCCTTGCTGCCCTGCAGGCTGAAGCACCCAATGTCGCCAAGGGAGCCGACCTGCTGCCCGTCCCAGGTGCCGCCGTGGGCGTGGGACGCATCCTCGATCAGCGTGATGTCCGTGCCGTCTACAATGTCACGGAAGGAATCCATGTCCGCCGGGTTGCCGTAGACGTGGGTGACGATGATGGCGCACGTATTGGGCGTAATCTTCCGCTTTACGTCCGTCGGGTCTGCGCAAAACGTCTCTGGGTCAACGTCGGCAAACACCGGCGTGGCGTTGCAGTGCAGGATGGGCGTGATGCTCGCGTGCCAGGTCACCGACGGCACGATGACCTCTTTGCCCAGGCGCGCGCCGGAGGCAAATACCGCCGCGTGGATAGTGGAGGTGCCGTTGCACTGGGCCAGGGCGTAACGCGTGCCCACGACATCGCGAAACTGCGCTTCGAACTTCTCGATTTCGCCGTAGGCGCTGCCGTAGTCGTCGAGCACGGCATTGACGTACTGCTTTTCCAATGGGCTTACGCGCTCCCAGGTATCGCCGGTCGCAACCGAAACTGCCTTGGGACCACCCTCGAGGGCAAGGGCGTCCGTGCCAATTGCCTGTGCCATCTCATGCTCCTCTTCCGTAAAACTCAATCCGTTTGCGCGTGGCTAAGGTCGTTCGCCATCGTCAGACACAAGTGTAACACGCATTGCCTGCGAACGGCAGGCAATGAAACGCTCGGACCACGAGGAGCACATGAAAGTAGCGGCGGCGCCGTAACTCTGTCCCGCACCACACCGCCAGACACATATAATACGGACAGGGTTGGACACTGACCGCCAGCCAAGCAGGCAAGAGGGGGGCTCGTCGCTTGTGAACCTATGACCGCGTTACGGGCGTTAGGAATTCTCTCCCGAATCTGGGTGGTTGGGGGTCCCGTTCGCGCGGCCAAGCGCGCGAGTAGCGCGGGAAAACGGCAAAGGAGGCCGGATCCGAATGATCCGACCTCCCATTTTCGTCTCTTCACGGCTGCGCGCGAAGCATCTAAGCACATTGAGAAGCAAGCTACTCCGATAGTACCCACGTCTTGACGGTCAGCCGGGCTGCTGGGTTGCGCCAGTCGTGCTGAGCGGGATCCAGTCCGCCGCCGCCATGGATACCGGCGTGGACGTGCACGTAGCCCTCGGAGTCTGCCGGGTCCTCGACGTGGTTGCCGCAGGGCGGGCCGGGAATGTACGCGCAGTCCTCGCTATTGGCCTCGCTGCCCGCGTCGTAGACAGGCAAGTAGGTAACGCTGGAGGTGGAGACGTCAAGGCCGCTCACTCCGACGAAACCGTCATTTGTGGATACCAGCATGCTGGCCAAGGAGAGGAGTTCCTTGCCGTCGCTGATTCTGAATTCAACGCTTACGCTATGACCGGGCGGGATTGGGCCGCCTTCCAGGGTCAGGAGCAGCATTTCACTCACATTGCCATTCGTCTGCGGCCCGTAAGCTTCCATCAAACCGGACGCGTCAGCGTCTTCAGCCATGGCTGCCAGGGCGTCTGAAGCGGGCGCGCCCAGGACATAGAGCGATTCGGCGTGCCCGTCATGCCGGGCAAAGAAGATCGGCGAGAAAATCTGTCCGCGAGTCAGATTGGTGAGCGTAACCTCTACGATCATATCAGCATCGCTGCCCTCGGGATTCAGGCCGTGCGCGTTAAGTACGCCGACGGTTGAGAGCAGCAGCGCCAAGAGGGCAAACACGCCGCCGATGATAGACTTCTTTCGCATTTAACTCTCCTATTCAAGCGTGGGTTAGCGTATGTGCAATCTGGAGCAAACACAAGAGTGTGGGGGAAGCGCATTCCCCCACACTCTATCAATCAACGTGCTGGCCTTCGTGCAGGCAGGTTCTTGCTGAGCCTTACGACATTGCCCACTCAGCAGGACGATTGCTGAAGAGCACATTCATCTCTTCGGCAGACGAGCGGAACGCCTCAGGCACGGTGACCTCACCGGAGATTGCCTTGCGCGTCCACTCGATGTCGATACCCCAGGCCTCGGAACCTTCGGGCACGATCATGGCATCGTGTCCGCCGGAAATCCAAACGTCCACCACGTCGGTTACGCGGGTACCCTTGAACGGCTCGAGCCACGTTGGGTGCGTCGCATACTCGATGACGGGCGGCCAGGCGATGGAACCAAAGTGCGGGGTCTCCAGCATACTCTCGTCGGAATGGAACCACATGAGGAAGTCCCATGCCAGGTCCTTCGCCTCGGAAAGACTCAGGATGGAGTAGGCATTGCCCAGCACGGTTACGCGCTGGTCCAGGCCCTTGGGCGGCGGCAGGAAGTCCAACGCTTCGCCCAAGTGCGGGCGAATACCGTTGTGGCGGTAGATACCGTTGTTCTCCATGGCCACGATCTGGTTCTCGATGTGATACGTGCCGGCCGGGAATTCGATACCCAACTCCGCGGGCGGGATAACCTTATGCACCAGCGCCAAGTCGATGTTGAACTGGGCGCCTTCCAAAGACAGCGGATCGGTGCCGTACAGCGCCTTGTCCTTCGTATCGTTGAGGATCTGGCCGCCGAAGTTGTACATCCACGTGCCCATCATGTAGAAGACGTAGTTCTGGTAGATTACCAGCGCCCACTTGTTGTCTTCCTCATTGGTGAGCTTGCGGGAAATGTCCAGCAGGTCCTCATATGTCCAGTCCGGCGCGGGCATGTCGACGCCGGCCTGGGTGAGCAGGTCTTTGTTAACGTGGAAAACCTCGCCGCCCGACTGGAAGGGCACGCCGTACAGATTGGGGCCCCAACTCCAGTTCACCAGCTCGCCGGCAAAGTAGTCTTCCTTGCTGCGCGGACCCTTGGCGAAATAGGGGGTCAGTTCCTCGATGACACCGGTCAGCCCCCACTTGAGGGCCCAGTTTACCTGGTTGTAGGTGATGTCCACGCCGGCCTCACCGGCGGCAAACTCGGTGTTCCGCTTGGCAAACACGCCGCCGTCAAACGTCCGGTCGGGCGTTGCCTCGATTTTGATGCCAAGAGACTCTTCACCAACCGCGAACGTTTCCGAGAGCGCCTTCCAGCGCGGGTCTTCTTCCGCGTGGTAGTTCGAGATCTTCAGCACTGGTGTTTCCACCATCTCGGTCTTTTCCTCGGCCTTGGGCGCCTCAGACAAGTCCTCCTGGGGCGCAGTGCCTGTTGTGGCCGCCGTGCCGCACGCAGCCAACAGGGCAGCGCCACCGGCCGCGGCGCCAGCGCCGAGCAACGATCGTCTCGTCAAAGCCATGGGGGACTCCTCCTTCTTGTCTTTTCCCCAGATAGGACCTGCAAATGAATGGGCCAAAGCAATCGGCCACCATTTGCCCAGCCACGTTGCAAGTCCACTTCCAAACCGGATAGAACGTTCGCACAATACCTGGCTAGGCTAGGAGCGATTATATATGCTTAGCCAAGTTGGGTCAAGGACTCTCTTTCTCGCGATTAGTTGGTATTGACTTAGGCTGCACAGGTATGGGTGTCAACGCGAACGGCTGCTCCCCGAAATGTCATTCTGAGGAGTGCAGCGACGAAGAATCTAGCGTCGGGAGCATTCTGGATTCCGCAAACCCTGTTCGACGCTGCGCTCGGAATGACATGAGATCTAGCCCAAACAAGGTGATCAAGTCAAAAGCTACTGATTCCCCTCTTTCTGCAACCAACCAAACGAGAATTCACATGGTGGGCCGCGCCGCCGACGCCTACCACGGTAGCCGTTCCGGTCTCGATCACAGGCCGTGGTTCGGGCACCCTCGCCTTGCCGATGCGCGTTGGCCTGGGGGACTAGCGGTGCGCGCGAGCGCCGCTTAGAAGGTGTGGTAGGAGCGTGCGCTCGCTTCGCAGCGTAATGAGAGCTAAGCCAAAAGCGACAACTGGGCAGCGCGCCAACAGTTCGCGCCCTCGTCAACCTGAAGGATCTACCACCTCTATCGAGAAGAACTGCCACTTTTCGGTACAGCGGAGACGGAGCGTATCGTCATCGCCCGCCAACTCATAGCAAGGCCAGATCTCCCACTCACCGGCTACGTCGAGCGATATTTCCACCCCGGTCTTAAACTGTTGATACCGCACAACCTCAGACCCTTCATGCTCTAACCCAAATTCTAACTGCTCTTCCGAAGAGTGCACCGCGCCAGCAAACGTGCGCCCGAGCTTGATCGGCGGCACGCGCAGGTTTTGGATGGTGAACTCAACGTAGATCGTTTGGCCGACCTCGAAGGGTTTCTCGCCGGCTTCTATGCCGTGCCCCGCCGGGCCGTAGGCGGCTATGTCCATCAAGCGAAAGGCATCGAAATTCGCGACCGACGTGCCGGCTTCGTAGAAGACTTCCAGTTCGTCGAAGTTTTCCGGTCTTGACACGGATTCGAGGACCGGCAAGTCTGCCTGGTCTGCAGCCGATTCCGCCTCCAAATCACCCTTTGCCGCCGCGGTCGCGGTGCTGCTCACCTTTATGGTGGCGCCCGCGTCCTGCGGTGACTCCGTATCTGAGCCGCCCGCAGCCCCAAAAATCAGTGCAACCACGAGCAAGAGGATGCCCGCGCCCATTGCGCCCACGGATACCGAAGGCATGCGGCCTGCGATCCTGCCTATAAGTCCGCCCACCAAGAGGACGGCGCCGACAACACCGGCGATGATTGTTAGCGGAGGCATACTGGAAACCTCGGATTCTTGATGCGCTCAACGGCTTGATTGCCACAATACCGCTGCACGCCTGCCAATACCTGGCGGAGGAATACAGCGTTTGCCAACTCCTCCGCGCCAAACCAAATGGCACAGATTCACCCAACCAATCGAAACGATTATAGTAACCAATAGTCCGCAAAGTCAAGAAATCCGTCGGCAGGGCAATTGCGGCGCAATGGCGCTTTCGGTACCGTATAGCAAACCGAACAACGTCCCAAGTACGGCGCTTGTCCGGCTGCGAATCCTCGTGGGCGCGGCTGCCTGGTCAATGCGAGAAAGGAACGATCGATGACTCTTCACCACAAAGCGGACGACGGCCTGGGATTTCGGGCCATCGTGGGCGACGGCCACCCGTCTCTAGAGCGAATCCGCATCGCCGTGTTGCGCTTGCCGCCGGGCGAACGCTATTCGGGTGAGACCGGCGCTTGGGAATCGGCCCTGGTGCTGCAGGCGGGGGCTGGCTCGATTGCGGTGGAGAGCCACGGCATTGCGCACCGGTGCCAGCGCCAGAACGTCTTCGCCGGGCCATCGTCCACCGTCTTCGTCGCGCCCGGGCAGCAGTGGGAGGTCCGCGCCGAGGGCAACACGGTCATGGAAGTAGTGATTTGCAGCACGCCCGGCCAGGCCGGCGCCGCTTCCCACGTGATTACGGCCGACCAACTCAAGGTCCGTAAGGTCGGGCTCGGCAATTGGTACCGCACCATCTACGACATCATCGACGCGCCCTTTCCCGCCCGTACCATGGTCTTGGGCGAGACGTACAACCCGCCCGGGTTCTGGAGCAGCGCCCCGCCGCACAAGCATGAAGTGGACGACCCGCCCCACGAGTCCGAGCACGAAGAAGCGTATCTCTTCCGGCTCAACCCGGCGCGCGGCTTCGGCTTGCAGCGGGTGTACACGGACGACCGCTCTTTGGACGAGGCCTATACCGTGGAGGACGGCGACGTGGTGGCCATTCCCCGGGGCTATCATCCGGTGGTGGCCGGGCCCGGCTATCAGCTCTACTATCTTTGGATTCTAGCTGGCGACCAGCGTGTGCTGGCGCCGCGCGACGATCCCAACCACGCGTGGCTGAAGGATAGCGAAGCCGTTATCACGGCGGTAGGGGGCTTGAGCGCGCCAGACGCCTGACATCGATCGCGCCATATTTGGGTCTGGTTGTGCGAACCTCAGTGCCGGTGAAAGTCCTGTCCCGCATTTGGCATGGAGCCGGTGACCAATTGCTGGCAATCTGGCATGAATCGACTGGGCGTCGCCAGTGTTCCGGCTGCTCGAAGAATGCCGGTACGAGCGTGGGGCTATGCAATTTCCCGCTAGGGACGATTCACGCGATCCAACGCGCGGGGCAATAGTGGTTAACGGTAGAATTCAGAGTGACGCCACAGGTGACGTTGAAAGGGAGTGAACGAGCCTTGGACGAACGCTTTGATCTGATCGTACTCGGCGGCGGCAGTGCCGGCTACGCCGCCGCGCGCACGGCTGTGGACATGGGCGCGAGCGTCGCGGTGGCGGAGCAAGGGCCGCTGGGCGGGCTGTGCATCCTGCGGGGCTGCATGCCGAGCAAAGCCATTCTCGCCTCGTCGAACAGTCTCTACCGCGCCCAGCATGCGGCGGAGCTAGGGATAAAGACCGGCGCGCTCGAGCCGGACTTGCCCGCAGTCATTGCGCGCAAGCGCCGTCTGGTGCGGGAGTTTGCCGAGTATAGAATCGAGCAGCTCGAGTCCCCCGACCTCACGCTGGTAGCAGGCGAAGGCCGCTTTCTCGCACCCGACCGTGTGCAGGTGGGCGACCGCGTGCTCACCGCGCCCAAAACGATCATCGCAACCGGCTCGGTGCCGTTTGTGCCAAAGACACCGGGACTGGAGGAAGCCGGTTACTTGACCAGCGACGAGGCGCTGGAACTGGAAGAACTGCCGGATTCCATGTGCGTCGTGGGCGGCGGGCCAATTGGCCTGGAACTGGGACAATTCTTTTCGCGCATGGGAGCCAAAGTGATCCTGCTGCAGCGCAGCAGGTGCGTGCTCAGCGGCGAAGACGAGGCCGTAGGCTCCGCCTTGGGCGAATACCTGCGGGAAGACGGCATGGACCTCCGCTGCAACACCCAACTTACCGCGGTCGAGCGGCGCAACGGCAAGAAAGTGCTGCATCTCCAGCAAGGCGACGACGAGTGCGTCGCGGAGGTGGACGAAATCCTGGTAGCCACCGGACGCGCCCCGGCCATCGCGACCCTAGATCTGGCCGCCGCCGGAGTGGATAGCACGTCCCGCGGCGTCACCGTCGATGACGCCATGCGCACGTCCAACCCCAACATCTTTGCCGTCGGCGACACCACGGCAACCTTCGATATCGTGCACGTGGCAATCCAGCAGGGAGAAATTGCGGCGCACAACGCCCTGGCCGCGGGCGCGCCCCGGTACATGGACTACCGCGTCGTGCCGATAGTTGTCTTCACCGAGCCCCAGTATGGACGCGTCGGCATGACGGAGAAAGAGGCGCGGGCTAAGGGTCTGCCTATCCTGACTGCCTCATACCCGTTCGACGACCACGGCAAGGCGCTCTGCCTCGGCGAGACGCGGGGCTTTGTCAAGATGGTTGCCCACGCGGCAACAGGCGAAATCCTGGGGTACCAGGTGCTGGGCCCCGAAGGCGGCGAGTTGATCCACGAGTGCATCGTGGCCCTCCACTACCGCGCCACCGCACAGGAATTCATGCGCATCCCGCACTACCATCCCACCCTGGCCGAAATCCTCACGTATCCGGCCGAGGAGATCGCCGAGCAGATCGCAATCGGCAATGGGTCGTAACGTTCGCCACAGCCATAGCGATTGTCACACAAGAAGGTGGATTCACCTAAACAACCCCCTGGGCCGACTAGAGCCGTTCACACTGAGCTAGTCGAAGTGCAGTCGCAAGGCCTCCCAAACCGTTCGCACTGAGCCTGTCGAAGCGCAGTCGCAACGCCTCCCAGTCCGTTCGCACTGAGCCTGTCGAAGTGCAGTCACAACACCCCCCATTCCGTTCACACTGAACCTGTCGAAGTGCACAGGCAGGGCCTCCCATTCCGTTCGCACTGAGCTTGTCGAAGTGCAGTCGCAACGCCTCCCAATCCGTTCGCACTGAGCCTGTCGAAGTGCACACGCAACGCCTCCCAAACCGTTCGCACTGAGCTTGTCGAAGTGCATTCGTAGGGCCTCTCAGTCCGTTCGCACTGAGCTTGCGAAGTGCAGCCGCAAGGCCTCAAACCGTTCGCACTGAGCCTGTCGAAGTGCACAGGCAGGCCCCCCCATTCCGTTCTCGCTGAGCCGGTCGAAGCGCTTTCCAGCCCCCGTCTAGTCGCACCCACGCCCCACTGCTAAAATAGAACCCACGGGGACGTGTCGGAACTGGAAGACGAGCATGACTTAGGATCATGTGCCGCAAGGCGTGCGGGTTCGAGTCCCGCCGTCCCCACCAACAGCCGCGCAGCGTGTGCAGTGCTTACCCCTTTCGCTCGTACTGAGCCCGCCGCCTTGGCGTGGCCGTGTCGCAAGTTATGGCGCAAGTTTGTTGCAAGTTCAACGTAAGCCCTCAGCCAGAACGTACGCCAAACGATTCGTGCCTGCCCGACGCCGCAGTAATCCCTTCTCCACCAGGCTCCTCAAGTCGCGCTGCAGCGTCCGCCGCGACAATTCAGGAAAGAGCGCCTGGCATTCGGCTATCGTAATCCTGCCGTGCAGAAGGACATGTCCCAGCGCGCGGACCTGCCGGCTCGTCAAGCCGTGGCGGCGCGCCAGCGCATCCTGCCGGATCGCCAACTCCCCACGCTGCTTGACCTCCGCCAGTTGGGTCGCAAGACCTTTCGTAAAGAACTCGATCCAGCCGGTCAGGTCCATGTTCGCCCGCCGCACGCCTTGGAGCGCGCGGTAGAAAGCCGGCCGGTCCCGGTCGTAGTACTCGCTCAGCGTGAAGAGCCGCTTGAAGTCGTAGCCCGCGCGGTAGAGGCAGAGCGTCGAGAGCAGGCGTGACGTGCGCCCGTTGCCGTCGAGGAACGGGTGAATGTGCACCAGTTGGAATTGCGCAATGCCGCTCACGATGACGGGATGGAAGTCGCTGGGACGGTTCAACCACGCGACCAGTTCCCGCATGAGCTTGGGCACGTCCTCGGTTGGCGGCGGTGGGTAGATCGTCGCGCCGGTGGCCGCATCGATGACGTAGTTCTGCACGCGCCGGTACTGCCCCGGCGCCGCGGACCCGCCGCGCACGCCGGCCACCAAGCGCCGGTGGATTTCCAGGATGAGTCGCTCGGTGATCGGCCGCGTTTCGCTGGGCAGCCCGCTGTCGCTGAAGTATGCGCTGACGAACGCGAACGCTTCTCGGAAGTTGAGCACCTCGCGGGTGTCGTCCGGGTCCGCCCCCGGCACGTCCCGTCCCGCCAACACACCCGCCGCGTCCTCCAGCGTCAAGCGCGTCCCCTCGATATGCGTCGTATGGTGCGCCTCCAACAGAAACGCCCGCGACCGCATCTCCTCGACCCACGCATCCGAGAGCGTCGCCGCCTCCAAAAACCCCCGCGCCCGCTCGATCTCAGTAAGAGCAGCGGTGATTGCGTTTGTGATGGTAAAGCGCGGAGTAAAGGCCATCAGTCACTCGCCAAACTCTGGAAACTTCCTATTTCAGTATAAGTGTGCTCGTGCCTGTTTGGACATGCTATGCTGGTCTAGCAAAGATGAGGGAGATGGGAGCCAATCGTGTGATACGCTGAGATAGTGACCATCAGAGACTACTAACGCAAGGATCCGATGTGACCGATCAAAACCGTGAACCATTTGAAAACGGCGATTCCCTTGAGAAGGTCATGCAGATTCTCAAAGAGATAGTCGAGAAATCGGCGGACGGTGATTATCTCTACCGAGGAGAACCAGAGCATTACTGCCGCGTGTCGTCGAGCCTCTACCGCAGACGTGAAGAAATCAAGATAGAGGGCTTAGACATTGAAATTGCCCAAGTGGAAATGCTGAAGTCAGCCCAAGAATTCGCTGGGCAAATGGATGAAGACGATCTCCTGGCTCAACTTCAGCACTTCGGCTCTGTAACCAATCTGATCGACTTTACCACAGACTGTCTGATTGCATTATTCTTTGCCTGTGACCAAAAACCTGGAAAAGACGGTCGAGTCATTCTCCTGAACCGAACGAGGCATACCTTGTTTCGACCGACAACGCCAGAGAATCGTGCCATCGCGCAGAAGAGTGTATTTGTACGATCACCTGAAGGCTTTGTGGAACCGGACAAAATAGTCCGTGTACCGCACGATCTGAAAGAACCAATCTTAGACTATCTGAGTAACCTTCACGGCTTACGTGCAGCAACAATCTACAACGATATTCACGGCTTCGTCCGCTACCACAAGGGCCATGAGAGCGCTTATCTAGAATTCTACGCCGGCCGGGCTCACCAGCTAAGAGAAGAACATCAGGAAGCAATTGAACGGTTTAGCACTGCCATTAAGCTGATTCCACAACTACCTTCATCCCATAACAACCGCGGCAATGCATACGCGGCTCAGGGAAACCTTGATCTTGCGATAAGGGACTATGATAGGGCAATTGAACTAAACCCTCGTTACGTAGGGGCATATAACAATCGCGGCAAGGCTTACATGGACATGCGAAAGCTTAACCGTGCGATCCGGGATCTCGACAGAGCCATAGAGCTAGATCCGTATTTTGCCCCCGCGTACATTAATCGTGGTATCGTCTATGGTGAAAAGGGTGCGTATGATCGCGCGATTCAGGACCTTAACAAGGCAATTGCTTTAGATCCCAGCGATGCCGCAGCCTACACTATTCGTGGCGTAGCTTACGGTAAGAAATGCGAGTATGACCTTGCGATCCAGGACTTTGACGAGACGATTGCTCTGAATCCCCGCGATGCCGTAGCCTATTCCAATCGCGGCTACGCTTACATGCAAAAGGGTGATATTAACCGTGCGATCCGGAATCACGACAAGGCAATCGTGTTGAACCCCAAAGAGGCTATTGCCAATTACAACCGTGGCATGTGTTGGCTACTCATAGAACAGTGGGATAAAGCCCAAAGAGACATAGCAATTGCACGGAGACTTGGGTTGGACACTGTTTCCACTTTCTATGACGAGTTTGGCAGAGCGGCAGACTTTGAGAAACGGTACAACGTCAAACTGCCTTCAGATATTGCTGCAATGCTCACGCCGAGTAGTGAAGTGAGGTAGAGCCACAAAACCGGCACTATTCAGTGCGTCGACTACTCAGTCATTCCGGCGAAAGCCGGAATCTATCCTTGCCGGCCCATTGTACTCCCATTTTCTCCCATCCCCTGGACTCCGGCGTGCGCCGGAGTGACGGAAAGATTAGCCTAGCCATTTGCCTTTGCCGATTTATGCGCACTGTGACATGAGATGTGTTACGGCGTGTGGCGTCGCTTTGACTACAAGTCCACCACGGTCTCGGTGTCGCCGGCGGTGAGGGCGTTCATGTAGGCGCGGATGAGGTTTTGGGTGCGGTAACGGTTGAAGGCGGCTTGGTCTTGGCGTTGGACTATGGGGAAGGTGCTGAGGATGTAGGCGGCGTCTTCGCGGTCGATGCCGTAGAGGTGGAAGTAGAGGGCGTCGAGGCGGGCGCGGAGGTGGCGGCGCTCTTCTTCGTTCCAGATGAAGGGCGGGCCGGTGTAGCCGAGGTCGCGGGCGAACGGCGCCATGTCGTGGGCGGTGTAGGTGAGCTTGAGGACGTGGTCGCGGACGAGGGCGCGGGCGGTGGTCTTGCCGAATTTACGGTCGTAGGCGGCGGGCGCGATGACGGGGAGTTGCTCGACTATGAACCAATTCATGTGCGTCCCTTGTGCCTTTAGCCTAGCAATGTAATCAAGGCAGAATGAGTTCAAGTTTGCCAAGAGTAGCGAGGAATCTAGCGCACCTAATGGGCAGGCAATGGTTGGTTGTGGAGTCTTGGTCGATTGCCCCACAAGGATTGGTAACGTATTCCCTATACCGGTCCACGGCACAAGAGAGGCGGCCATAGTCCTTTCATTTGTGGGGTTAGTAATGTCACGAAAGCCAAGGCAGTAGCCGAATCGCTCCGGTAAATTGCGCTCGACCTCATGGGACGGTACCCAATACTGCGCTTGTGGTCTGAAATCCGGATCGGCGTGCTGTGCCTCCGATACTTCATCGCTTAGGTATGGGTTGTGTGTGCTACTTGGGTTAAGTCTTACAGAATTTGCCCGGTGGTCGAAGTGCCAAATCATGCGGCCTTGGTAGAGGGGTAGATAGACTTCCTTGCCGCGTTGCCAGCGGTTACCTTGCACGGGATAGAAGCCTCCCTCATCGAGTTGCGCCGTCGTGCGGAAGAGGTGGGAATCTGATGTCATGTTGAACAAACCTTGCAGGTACTTGACCAGCCAGGTCTTGCGTTCCGTGCCATCAGAGCGGTCGACGAGGACGGGGTGGTTCGCGTAGATTTCGCGGGTGATGGCGGCGTCGCGGCGGGTGCGGAAGACCGGGGCGGTGCCGGTGTTGGGATTGACACGGGCAAAGTCGTCGGGCGTGAGCGGGAAGCAGCGTTCCTCGTCGGTAATGGCTTTGGTGGAGTGCAGGAAGAAGGCGCAGTCGGTCTGGGCGAACTGCCGCGCCGTGCCACCAACGATGAGGGCGCAGAACTTGAAGCGCGAGTCCACGTCGGGGAAGAACGGCGGCAGATCGCTGCCGAGACGCCGGTTCTCGAAGTCGAATAGTCCCGCCACGCGGCCCTTGGTCGATACACTTTTGAAGAACTTGGCGGCGGTCTTGTCGGCGTAGATGCCGGACGGGGTGAGCAGACCGACCAGGCCGTCGGCTTTCACCAGGCGCAGGGCGCGCTCCACGAAGAGGGAATAGAAGTTTATCCGACCGCCACTCAGGAGTGGATAATTTCCGCTTGAGCGTACAAACTCCCGCATCGATGCTGCCTGTCCTCGTACGGCTTCATACTCGAGGGCGATGTCATCACCCGCGTTCTTCCTTTCTTGGATTAGTGCCTTTCTCTGGGCCCCAGTCGTTGCTTGTGCAATTTCCTTGTCCCGGATGGCAAACCATTCCACCTCAAGTTGCTCTATGCGGTCCCAGGGCGGATTACCGATGACGGCGTCGAAGCCGCCCTGGGGGTGGGCGTCCTGCCATTGCTCCCAGACGCCGGGGTAGGCGGCTTCCCAATGGTGGAAGGTTTCGCGGTCGGCGATGGCGCGGGCGCGGCGCCAGAGGGTGGTGAATTCTTGGGTGAGGGTTTCTCCGATTGTGTCGGCTGCCGGGTCCTTGCCTTCATTGGACGCAGGTTGCAAACCTGCGCTACCGGAAGAGGCCCGGTCAGGTGAAGATGGGTTCCGGCTTTCGCCGGAATGACGGTCACTTTGCGCGCGGGAATGACGGTCGTACGGGGCTTCCGTTTCGTCACTCCGGTGAAAACCGGAGTCCAGGGAGTCGGAGGAGGATGGATTCGCTAGACTCACAAACGAAGTGCAACACTTTGCTAAGGTGTTGCCATGGGAAAACACTACAGTCAGTTCACCTTTGAAGAGCGGTGTGA
>JAJEAH010000001.1 GCA_022824225.1 Chloroflexota bacterium | reverse complement strand
GTCTTCGACGTGAGCGATGGCGATGGTGATGCCGCGCTCGCGCTCTTCGGGAGCGTTATCGATGCTGTCGAAAGGGGAGAAGTCAGCGCCGCCCTGCAGGGAAAGGGTCTTGGTGATCGCCGCCGTGAGGGTGGTCTTGCCATGATCGATGTGACCGATGGTGCCAATGTTCACGTGGGGCTTGGTTCGTTCGAATCGCTCCTTCGCCATCCTCTTGCTCTCTCCTTAGTCTCGCGTCGCTATGATCGCTTAACTTCTGCCGGCCCTGGCCACCATTTCGCGGGCGCTCTGGGCGACTTGTTGATAATGCGAAAACTGCATGGAATACGTGCCGCGTCCCTGTGTGCTGGACCGCAGCACGTTCACGTAGCCGAACATTTCTGCCAGAGGCACGTTGGCAGTGATGACCTTCGTGCCTAACCGTGTCTGAATCTCGTCTATGCTCCCGCGGCGGGCATTCAACGTTCCGGAGATTTCCCCAAGGAACTCCTCCGGTATCATGACTTCCACTTCCATGATGGGCTCCAGCGCAACGGGACGCGCTCTTTCCAGGCCTTCGCGCATGGCAATGACCGCGGCGTTGTGGAAAGCCAGTTCTGACGAATCCACCGGGTGGAATGAGCCGTCGAAGACGGTAATGCGCACGTCCACCACGGGGTAGCCGAGAGGCCCGGCCAACAAACTGTCCCGAATGCCTGCCTGCACGGCGGGTATGTACTCCCGGGGAATCGAGCCGCCAACAATCTCGTTGTTGACCTCGAAGCCGGCGCCGCTCTCCAACGGTTCGATGCGCAGCCAGACATGCCCGTACTGACCGCGGCCGCCCGTCTGTCGAATGAAGCGGCCTTCTTGTTCCACGGTGCGCACAACCGTCTCTTTGTAGGCCACTTGCGGTGCGCCCAGAGACGCTTCCACGTTAAACTCGCGGAGCAGCCGATCGGCAATGACTTCCAGGTGCAACTCGCCCATGCCGCCGATGATAGTCTCACCGGTCTGGTTGTCCTGGCTGGCCCGGAACGTCGGGTCTTCCTCAGACAGGCGGCGCAGCGCCGTGGAGAGCTTATCTTCCTCTGCCCGGCTCTTCGGTTCGATGGCCATATGCAGCACCGGATTGGGAAACGTGATCGATTCCAAGGCGATGGGATGGTTCAGGTCGCAGAGCGTATCACCCGTAAACGTATCCTTCAGCCCGACCGCCGCCACGATCTCACCGGCGAAGATGTCGGAGACCTCCTCGCGCTTGTCCGCGTGCATGAGAAGCAACCGGCCAAGTCGTTCCCGCCGGTTGCGGCTGGCGTTCATCATTTGCATGCCCGCGTTGGCCGTGCCGGAGTACACGCGCAGGTACACGAGCCGACCGCTGAATGGGTCCGTCACCACTTTGAAGGCGAGAGCCGCAAAGGGCGCGTCGTCCGACGAGGGCCGGGTTTCCTCTGCCTCCGTGACCGGCACAATGCCCTTGATCGCAGGGACTTCCGGCGGGGACGGCAAGAAGTCTACCACGGCGTCCAGCAACGGTTGCACACCCTTGTTGCGCAGAGCGGAGCCGCACAGCACGGGCACCAAGGACACGCTGCAGGTCGCGCGGCGGAGCGCCGCTTTCAGTTCCGCGACCGATAGTTCTTCGTCTTCGAGATACTTGTGCAGCAGTTCCTCATCGTGCTCGACAATGGCTTCCACCATTTCATGGCGGCGTTGCTCGGCTTCTGCGCGCAACTCTTCTGGAATCTCCGTAATGGCGGGCTTGGCGCCAAGTTCGTCAGTGAATGTCACGGCTTGCATTTCGAAGAGGTCGACCATGCCGGCGTAGGTATCTTCCGCGCCGATAGGAATCTGGATCGGGACCGGCTCCGCCTGGAGGCGGTCGCGGATCATCTCGACGCAATTCTGAAAGTCCGCGCCGATACGATCCATCTTATTCACCAGACAAATGCGCGGCACGCCGTAGCGGTCCGCTTGCCGCCACACGGTTTCCGATTGGGCTTCCACGCCGGAGACGGCATCGAACACGACAACACCACCGTCCAGAACGCGCAGAGAGCGCTCGACCTCGGCCGTAAAGTCAACGTGGCCGGGCGTATCGATGATGTTGATGCGATGGTCGCGCCACATGGACGTGGTGGCAGCCGCCGTAATGGTAATGCCGCGCTCGCGCTCCTGGACCATGAAGTCCATAGCGGTCGTGCCCTCGTGCACTTCGCCCATGCGGTGAATGCGCCCCGAGTAGAAGAGCACCCGTTCCGTGGTGGTGGTCTTCCCGGCGTCAATATGGGCGATGATGCCGATATTGCGGTACTTTTCGATTGGAAGTTGGCGTTCCATTTGGTGGCTGTTCGCTGCCTGCTTTCGGTGTGTGATCTGTAGCGTGGCGATGTGTATTCGTTTCCTAGTGATTCTTGCCGCCTACCAGCGGTAGTGGGAGAAGGCCTTATTTGCTTCCGCCATGCGGTGTGTTTCATCGCGGCGGCGAATTGATGCGCCCTGGCCGTCTGCGGCGTCGATCAATTCCTCGGCAAGTTTGATCGCCATGCTCGGGCCTCGCCGTTCGCGAGAGAAGCGGACGAGCCAGCGCAGGGCCAGCGATTGTCGGCGGCCGCTGGGAATCTCCATGGGCACCTGGTACGTGGCCCCGCCCACGCGGCGCGGCCGCACTTCTACCAGCGGCGTCACGTTGCGCACCGCTTGATCAAAGACATCCAAGGGGGAGCGTCCCGTGCGCGATTCGATGATGTCGAAGGCCCGGTAGACGAAGCGTTCCGTGGTGCTCTTCTTGCCGCGCAACATCAACTTGTTGATGAATTGCTGCAGCGTAACACTCCGATACTTCGGATCCGGCGGAGTTATTCGCTTGACTACCTTTTCTCGCCGCGGCATGTTCAATTGCCCCTTACGCACAGCAGCGTTGTCAGCTTCGAAGTCGAGGCCAACAACTGCTGCAAACAACTGATCGAATATCGCCAATGCCCTGCCTGGGCGCCGTCTCTATGAGGCGGTTGCGCTCGCAGCGCCTCGCGTCCGTCTGGCTCCGTATTTGGAACGGCCCTGGTTGCGCTCCTGGGGCGCGCCCGCGCCGGTGGAAACGCCCTCAGCGTCCAACGTGCCCCGGACGATATGATAGCGCACGCCGGGTACGTCTTTCACACGGCCGCCGCGAATCAGGACCACCGAGTGCTCCTGTAGGTTGTGCCCTTCGCCAGGAATGTAGGCCGTGACTTCTCTCCCGTTGGTCAGCCGCACACGCGCCACCTTCCGCAGGGCCGAATTCGGCTTTCTGGGTGTTAGCGTGCGCACCGAAATGCACACTCCGCGCTTCTGCGGCGAGCCATTGGTTCGCACATACCGATTCGACAGCGCATTGAAGTTCCAGTGCAAGTCCGGAGACTTGCCTTTCACCGTCTTGGCCTTGCGCCCCTTGCGTACGAGTTGATTGGTTGTGGGCACCGTTCGAACCTACCAATCTTGAAATCCATAGCTACAATACACGCAAAAATAGAGTCTATCACTTGCATCATCGTGTGTCAACAATCGGGCCGGAGAATTGCGTGGCGTCTGCCGGGACCGAGACTCCCCACCACGTTCGCGAAACGCCTCAGCAACACGAATGAATCAGGTCATGCGCAGCCCGGAGCGGACGCGGCCACCCGGCATAGCGCGCGTGAGGCCCGCCATCGCGGCCAGGCCGTTACGAGATGCCCATGCGCCGGGGCAGGGCGTAATCTGTGGACACAATCCTGTCCAGCAGCAGGAGACGCAACTCGTCCCGCAAGCGCTTGCGGCCGGGATCGTCCCAGAGGTTGTACACTTCGGCGGGGTCGTCGCGCAGGTCGAACAATTCGCCGTAGTCGTGTCCTGAGTACGTGGTCAGCCGGTAACGGTCGGTGACGAGCGTGCGCACGCGAAAACCGAGATCGTCCTGGTCGTC
The DNA here is from genome assembly GCA_022824225.1 of Chloroflexota bacterium. Taxonomy (GTDB): domain Bacteria; phylum Chloroflexota; class UBA11872; order VXOZ01; family VXOZ01; genus VXOZ01. The sequence goes on along the minus strand of JAJEAH010000001.1, from coordinate 24,467 downwards.
TTCTACGAGGGCGGGCACGGCAGATGGGGTCTCTTGACCCAGCGCCAGCGGCAGCAAGCTCCGGCCCGGCCAGGGCGGACTCTCGGCAGCGCCCACCCGGCGCGGGGGGCGAGGGCCCTCCGGGACCGGTACACCCGCCAGGTCGAGCACGGTAGGCGCAAAGTCAAGCAGGCTGACCACGCCCTCATGGGTAGCGCCCTGCACCATCCGACCTGGCCAACGCATGAGCAGCGGCACGCGGATTACACTGTCGAAGTGGTAGGGACCCTTGCCCCACATGCCGTGGTCGCCTAGCGCCTCGCCGTGATCGGCGGCAAAGATGACAACGGTGTCCTGTTCCAGCCCGTTGGCGCGCAGAGCTGCCAGCACCGCGCCGACGCTATCGTCGATCATTTCGATGAGACCGTAGTAGTGGGCGGCGCACTCGTTGCGATAGGGGTCGATGTCGCAGCCTTTGGTGGGCCGCGCGTGGATGCGCCCAATGTGCGGCGGCAGGGCATCGAACTCGCCCTCCCGACAGTTGGGAGGCGGCACGTCGTCGGGGTGGTACCGGTAGCAGTAGGGGGCCGTCGGCGCCAAGGGCACGTGGGGATCGGCCCACGAGCACCACAGAAAGAAAGGCTGCGGCGCTTGCCCCTTGGCTTGCGCCTGTGATCGCTGCCGGCCATACCGGTCCAAGAACTCGACGGCGCGGTCGCTCGTCCATGCCATAGGATGGAGTTCGAAGGGCAACGCCCATTTGTAGGAGGCCGTATAGAACTCCGCGGCCGGGCTGGGCGGCTCCAGCGGCACACGCTCGTGGAAGAGCCGGGCCTCATGCGGATGCTCTCGGTCGAGCCAATGCGCGTATTCGCCCCACGAACCGTGGCCGTGGCCGTTGACGAAGCGCACCTCTTCGCAGCCGTAGTAGGGCGTTGGCAGCTTGCGCACGCGACCGCTGCGCCACATGTCCCGCGCTTCGGGAAACTGGAACGGATCTACTTCTTCCAGCGGCATGCCCTGCGGCGTGTGGCTGGTGCGCCAGTGCGGCTTGCCGGAGTAGTGAGTCTGGTACCCGGCTTGGCGCAGCGCTTCGGTTATGGTGGGCACGTCGTAGCGCAGCGGCACGCCGTTCATGCGCAGGCGGTGGCCCCGGGTCGTCAGTCCGGTTAACATCGTGGCGCGGGAAGGCGAACACAGCGGATTGGACACGTAGGCGCGTGAGAAGACCATGCCGCTTGCCGCCAGGGCATCGACGTGGGGAGTCCGCACCACCGGATGGCCCGCGTATCCGAGGCACGTGGGATTGTGCTGGTCGGTGGTGAGAATGAGGATATTTGGGCGTTGTGTCGCGCCATCAGACGACATAATTGCTCAACCCTGTTGGTATGGTAGGATTCTCCGCCGGAGACGCGGCGGACACGACGAGCCGCCGCACCCCCACAACGAACCGCTCTGCGCTTGCCGGCAGGTTGCGGGCGGATCGGGCGGCATCGTATCATTCACACAACTTCAGCGCAATACTTGGCAGTGGTCTGGCGATGGGCGGGTTGCGCCAGCGCCGCAAGCGCTGGCGTTGCGGCTCCGGCGCACCGGCCAAAGGGGCAGGCGCTGTCCGCCGAGGTCTGCCTGCTTTACTGGTCTGTCCTCTTTAAAGGTACCGAGTCATCGAAATCCGGGGAAAACACTATGGCTGAGCAGGCGCCGCTAAGCGAACGTGACATTTCGGAGAGCGTCCGCGCAAGCGTTTCTCGCCAGGACTACGGCGCCAAGCCCCGCATAGAGGGGGTCCAACTGCTCCCACTGCACACATTCGTCGAGGATGGGGGCAGCTTTACTGAGCTTGGCCGCCTGGCTGCGGGCGCTCTGGACGGTTTGGCCGAATTTGAGGTACGGCAGGTGAACTGTTCCCTCATGGCCGCGGGCGCCATCAAAGCCTGGCACCTGCATTTCAACCAGGAAGACCTTTGGTTCGTGCCGCCATCGCAGACCCTCGTGGTGGGGCTGTGGGACGTGCGCGAAAACTCGCCGACGGCGGGCGCGACCATGCGTTTTGCCCTTGGGCGTGGGCGGAGCCAACTGTTGCTTATCCCACGGGGAGTGGCGCACGGCGCGGCCAACGTGGGCGCAACGGAGACCTTCCTCATCTACTTCGTCAACCAGCAGTTCGACGCCCACGACCCGGATGAGCGCCGTCTGCCCTACGACGCTTTGGGCACGGAGTTTTGGGAGATCCAGCCGGGCTAGCGTGACCGGCTGGTTTGCCCCAGCGCGACGATTCACCACCATGGGCAGCCGCCGTGGTTCTAGTCCCTCCCCAACATCAACGTGTGCCCGGCTCACGCTCGTCGCCAGAATCTACGGCCGCGGGATGTGTCCACCGGAGGACGGTCGCTCCCCAGGCCAATCCGGCGCCGAAGGCCACCATGGCAATGGTGTCGCCCGCGGCGATGCGACCCTCCTCGATGGCTTCGCACAGCGCTACCGGAATCGACGCCGCGGATGTGTTGCCGTACTTTTCCACGTTGGTAAACACGCGGTCGAGGGGCAGCTTGAGAGTCTGGGCGGCGGACTGGATGATGCGGATGTTGGCCTGGTGCGGAATGAGCACGTCGATGTCCGCCAGCGCCAGCCCGGCCTTGTCCACGGCGGCGACGAGTGACGAGGTCATGGCCGTCACGGCAAATCGGTAGACCTCGCGGCCATTCATGTCCAGCTTGCCGTCGATGGGCAGCATGAGCAGATCGCCGCCCGTGCCGTCGGATCCCAGGTCAAATGCCAAGGGCCCGCCGGGTTCCGCAGCCGCCTCGACCACTACCGCGCCCGCGGCGTCCCCAAAGAGCACGCAGGTAGCGCGGTCCGTCCAGTCTACGTGGCGCGTCAGCACCTCTGCGCCCACGATGAGAATCGTGCGGTACTGGCCGGTGGCAATGAAGCCCTGGGCAATAGCGAGGCCGTGAATGAAGCCGCTACACGCTTGGTTGATGTCGAGGGCGGCCGCTGCTGTGAGGCCAAGCCGCTCTTGGATGCGGTTGGATATGCCTGGGAACAACGCCTCCGGGGTGCAACTTGCGGCGATTACGAGTTCCACGTCTTGCGGGCCGAGATTGGCTTGAGCCAAGGCGCACCGGGCGGCCTCGGCTCCCAGCGAATCCGTCGTGTCACCGGCCGCGACGATGCGACGCTCGCGGATGCCCGTGCGGCTTACGATCCACTCGTCCGCGGTCTCCACGATCTCTTCCAGATCGGCATTGGTGAGACGCCGTTCCGGCAGTGATTTGCCCCAGCCTGTGATATGCGCGTACATAGCCTAGCGGCCCACAATTGTGCTAGCGAGATTCATCTGGCGATACCTTATCCTAGGGGCTTTCGCAGGTTGGGTCAAACTCCGGGGCGCGCAGCCACGGGCTGCCGTGCCGCCGCAACACGCGGACGAGGTCCCCAGCCAAGGCAGCGTGGAAGTGCACTCGCTCTTGGGTGGCAGGATGGGCGAATCTCAAGCAACGCGCGTGGAGAAACATACGGTCGAGGCCCGCAAGCGGCTTCTTGCCGCCGTATTGCGCGTCCCCGGCCAGGGGCAGACCGGCGGCAGCGAGGTGGACGCGAATCTGGTGGGTCCGTCCGGTCTCCGGCGCCACGTGCAGCAGCGTAAATTGTCCCAGCGTTGCCAACACGCGGAAGCGAGTGGTGGCGGGTTTGCCGCCGCGAACGACGCTCATAGTCGTGCGGCGCGTGGGATGGCGCCCCACCGGTGCCTCGATCACGCCGCCCTCCACACTGGGTTCCCCTTCCACTAGAGCCAGGTAGGCTTTGTGCACGGCGCCTGCCGCGAATTGCGCCACCAAACTCTCGTAGGCGGCGGGTGAGCGAGCCACTACCATGACGCCCGACGTGTTCTTATCCAAGCGATGCACAATGCCGGGCCGCTGACCGTCACCCACCTCCGCGAGTTCAGGGAAACGGCCGATGAGTTGATTGGCGAGGGTTCCGTGCGGCCGACCGGCGCCGGGATGCACGACCAGGCCCGGCGGCTTGTCGACGACGATGATGTCGGCGTCGCTATGCAGGATCTCTACACTGAGCGGTTCGGGCCGGAGGCCGGATTCCGTCTGGTCGGGAATAGTAACCGTTATCTGTGCACCGGCGGGCACTCGCGTAGCAGGGCCGGCCAGTTTGCCGCAAACGCGCACCTGCTGCGCGCGGATGAGTCTCTGGGCCTGCGATCGGCTGAGTGTGGGCTCAACACCGGCTATGAAAACGTCCAGCCGCTTGCCCGCGTCGCTCGCAGTGGGTGTCAGGAGGCTAGTTGGCATGGCGTGGGACGCTGCCCAGGCACGTTACGATTGGGAAGACTCTGGCTTGGCCGTACTCGGCTCGCGCTCCTGCCACAGGAGGATGAACGCCAGGCCGATGGCGCCGATCACGACGCAACTGTCGGCGACGTTGAAGGCCGGCCAGTAGGGCACCTTCACAAAGTCAACTACATAGCCCAGGCGAATACGGTCGATCAAGTTGCCGAGCGCGCCGCCCAATTCCAACGTAAGTGCCAGCGTGAGCAAGAACGACTGGCCCAACGTCTTGACAAGATAGAATGCGATCACGCCAATCAGAATCACAATGGGAATGGCGAGCAGGTACGGCATGCCGGTGAGCATGCCGAACGCGACACCGGAATTCGTCACGAAGGTGAGCCGCAAGAGGTCGCCGATGATGGACACGCTGCCCTGCGGCTTGAGCCATTCCACGATGAAGGCCTTCGTAATCTGGTCGCTGACGATGATCAGCGCCGTTACGAGTAGGGGCCAAATGATGTGTCTGCTTCTCAGGTTCGCGAAGAACTCACTCACCGGCACGTCCAGATTGCGACGACACTACATTATGAAAGAAGAATCGGCCTGCGAAACGTGCATGCGTACCACAGGTTGAAACCTAAGGGTACACGCGGCTCGCCAACGCCTCAATAGTACCATGGCCGGGGCCCAGACGGCAGCAGCGCTCGCCAGTGTGCTTTGGGGCTGCGGGTATGGGACCTCGCCCGCAACGCTTAGCAGCCGTGGGCTGGCGGGCGGTTGCGGGGCCGCTTGCTGGACCGGATTCTGGGTCAATGGGCTGCTCCGCGGCGGTGTAAGGCAATGGGCCGCGGCGGCTGAGGCTGCGCCGTCTAACCCGCTGCTCCCCTGGCGGCACTGCCCTAGGCCGCCAGGGTAGCTGCCGCGCGTCCCAAGTGGCGTGGCGGCGGCGTTTTGTCGCTGAGACGGGCGCCGCTTAGGCCGTTGCACGGCATGCTCTCGGCATAGAGGGCAAGCCTGCGTGATATAATGCCCTTTGAATTTCGTCAGGATGTTACGCAATGCGATTGGCGACAGACAACTGTGACCGAGTGACGGATGGAGGTCCACGCGAATATGGCAAATGAGGCAGTCGCGGCGAATAACGTGGCGGCACAACACAAATGGGTATACCGCTTTGAGGACGGCGACGCGACCATGCGCGACCTGTTGGGCGGCAAGGGCGCAAACTGCGCGGAAATGCTGCGGGCCGGTCTGCCGGTGCCGCCCGGTTTCGTGGTGACCACGGAAGCCTGCAACGCATTCTACGAGGCGGACGAAGAATTCCCTACCGGCATGTGGGGCCAGGCGTTGGCCGCGCTCGAGGAGCTTGAGGAGAAGACCGGCAAGCGGCTGGGTGACGTGGAAAACCCGCTGCTCGTCTCGGTGCGGTCCGGCGCGAAGTTTAGCATGCCCGGCATGATGGACACGATTCTCAATCTGGGCCTCAACGACCACACGATCGCGGGCCTGATTGCCCAGACTCAAAACGAGCGGTTTGCCTGGGATTCCTATCGCCGTTTCGTCCAAATGTACGGCAACGTGGTGTTGGAAGTTGACAAGGAACGCTTTGAGCACGAACTGGACGCCATCAAGGCGGAAGCCGGTATCGAGCAGGACGTCGATCTCACCGTGGCGCACTTGCAGGACGCGGTGCGGCGCTTCAAAGCCGTGGTGGACCGGGAGGCCGACAAAGAGTTTCCCAGTGAGCCGCTGGACCAACTCCGCGGCTCGATCGAGGCGGTCTTCACCTCGTGGAACAATCGCCGCGCCATCGACTACCGCAATTTCCACAAGATTTCCCACGCGCTCGGCACGGCGGTGAACGTGCAGGCCATGGTGTTCGGCAACATGGGCGCGGATTCCGGCACCGGCGTCGCCTTCACGCGCAATCCCTCCACCGGCGATCCAACCCTCTTTGGCGAATTCCTGGAAGACGCCCAGGGCGAAGACGTGGTCGCGGGGGTGCGCACGCCGCTGCCCATAGCGAAACTGCGGGAAGTCTGGCCGGACATCTACGACGAGTTTGCGGCCATCGCCCAACGGCTGGAGACCCACTACCGCGAGATGCAGGACATGGAGTTTACCATCGAGCGCGGCACGCTCTATATGCTGCAAACCCGCACCGGCAAGCGCACGGCGAGCGCCGCGGTGCGCATCGCGGTGGACATGTTCAACGAGGGCCTCATCACCAAAGAAGAGGCCATTGCGCGGGTGGAACCCGAGCAAATCGACCAGTTGCTCCATCCCCGCATCGACCCCGAGGCCGAGGTCGCCGTCATCGCGAAGGGACTCAATGCCTCGCCCGGGGCCGCGGTCGGCATGGCGTTCTTCGATCCGGATGAGGCGGAAACAGTCGCGCGCCAGGGCAACAACGTTATTCTGGTGCGGCCCGAGACGAGCCCCGACGACGTGCACGGCATGATCGCCTCTCAGGGCATACTCACGGCGCGCGGGGGCGCCACTAGCCATGCCGCCGTGGTTGCCCGCGGGCTGGGGAAGCCCTGTGTCGCGGGCTGCGATGACATTCGTATCGACATGGAGAATGAGCGCTTTACGGCGGACGGTGTGACGGTCAACAAACGCGACTACATTTCGCTAAACGGCAGCACGGGCGAAGTGATTCTCGGTGAAGTGCCGCTCATTCAGCCCGAAATCACCGCAGAGATGAGCGAATTGCTGCGCTGGGCCGATGCCGTGCGGCGCCTGGAAGTCTGGGCGAACGCCGACTACCCGCGTGACGCCGCCCTAGCCCGCAGCTACGGCGCGCAAGGCATCGGCCTCTGCCGCACCGAGCACATGTTCTTCGAGGAAGAACGCTTGCCTATCGTGCAGCAAATGATCCTGGCAAGCGGGTCGAACGAGCGCCAAGCGGCCTTGGACAGACTCCTACCCATCCAAAGAGGAGACTTCAAGGGCATCTTGCAGGCCATGGACGGTTTGCCGGTCGTCATCCGGCTGCTCGACCCGCCCCTGCATGAGTTCTTGCCTGATTACGCGGAGTTGCTGGAAGAAGTCGCCACGCTACGGGCCACCGGCGCAGACCCCGACCGCTTGGCGGCGCAGCAGTCTTTGCTGGAGAACGTGGCCTCGTTGCGAGAAGCTAATCCAATGTTGGGCCTCCGGGGCTGCCGCCTGGGGCTGGAATATCCTGAAATCTACGAAATGCAGGTGCGGGCAATTCTCGAGGCGGCTCTGGCCGTCAAAGAGGAAGGCGGCGATCCCCATCCCGAAATCATGATTCCGCTGGTCAGCCACGCGAACGAACTCGGCGTCTTGCAGGAAACTCTGGAGCGCACGGCTCAGGCGGTCGAGCGAGAGCGGGGCGACAGCGTGTCCTATAAGTTTGGCACCATGATCGAGGTGCCCCGCGCGGCGCTGACGGCAGGCGAAATCGCGCGCCACGCCCAGTTTTTCAGCTTTGGCACCAATGACCTGACCCAGACGACCTACGGCTATTCGCGCGACGATGCGGAAGGCAAGTTCCTGCTCAACTACGTGGAAAACGCGATCCTGCCGGAAAACCCCTTTCAGGTGCTGGACCGCGACGGCGTGGGGCGCCTGGTGTCATTCGCGGTTGCGGAAGGCAGGGACGCCCGCGCCGACCTGGAAGTAGGCATCTGCGGCGAACACGGCGGAGACCCCAGCTCGATCCACTTCTGTCACGGTGTAGGCCTGGACTACGTGTCCTGCTCGCCGTACCGGGTGCCGGTGGCGCGCCTCGCCGCCGCGCAAGTGGCGTTGGACAGCCAAGGGGCCGCCGACCGTTAGGCGGCGTTACATGACATAATCAGACGTGGGATGGGGAAGGTGAGGCGACGATGTTGACTGACCGTGAGATTCTGCAAGGGCTGGCGGACCGGCCGGAGGACTGGGGGCAGGTGCGAATTAGCGTGCCCCCGGACACGGGCAAGTTCTTGCACGTGCTGGTGCAGATGGCGAAACCCAAGCGCATACTCGAAATCGGCATGTTCCACGGCTATTCCACGCTCTGGATCGGGCTGGCGGCACGGGCCGTGGGGGCACGCATTACAACGCTGGAACTTGAGGCCGAGAAGGTTGCCGTGGCCGAAGCGAATTTCGCCAAGGCCGGTCTCTCGGACGTCATCACCGTCATCCAAGGCGACGGCAAGCAGACGCTGGCCGGCCTCGCCGGGCCCTACGACCTGGTCTTCCTGGATGCTGCCAAAGAGGACTACGCGGCGTATTTCGATATGATCTATCCCCGCCTGTCGCCCGGCGGCGTGCTGGTGGCGGACAATGCCGTTTCTCATGGCCCTGACTTGGGAGACTATTTCGACAAGGTGCGCAACCATCCCAATTGCGTGAGCGTGCTGGTGCCAATTGGCACCGGCGAAGAGGTGACGTACAAGAAGGGCTGACCGTGGCTGGCGAGCAGGAGGCACAATCCGCCACGCTGCAGCGAGTCCGCTTGACGTCTTCTCTGCGCAGTAGAGGGATTCGCGATTCCCGCACGCTCAATGCCATCGGCGAGGTACCGCGCGAGCTCTTCATTGACGAGAGCCTGAGCCGGGAAGCGTATTGTGACGGTCCGCTGCCTATTGGTGAGGGCCAGACGATTTCCCAGCCGTACGTCGTTGCCCTCATGCTGGAGGCGCTCGCTCTCTCAGGCAAGGAATGCGTGTTGGAAATCGGCGCCGGCTCTGGCTACCAAACGGCCTTGCTCTGTGCCTTGGCGCGCCGAGTGGAGTCTATCGAACGCCATGAGTCGCTTGCCCAGGAAGCCGACCGTCGTCTCCGGGCTCTCGGTTGCCGCAACTATACGATTCACGTCGCCGACGGCACGCAGGGGTGGCCGGACGGGGCGCCATATGACGGCATCATTGTGTCCGCCGCGGCTCCCAGCACGCCGAAGCCCTACCTCGCGCAGCTCACGTCGGGCGGGCGGTGCGTTATTCCCGTTGGCGACCGCGAGCGACAGACCCTGTTGCTACTGGTAAAGCACGGGAGAAAAATCCATGAGCGCGACCTGGGAGCCGTGCGCTTCGTGCCGCTGGTAGGCGCGCACGGTTGGTCTGAGAACGAGGGGTAGCTTGCTTGACCGCCCCCCATGTATAATGCGCTCTAGCTTGAGTTTTCGTGTAGGTGGACGGTGGAAAACCGGCGGGCGAGCGCAGTACTTCGAGTGAAGGTGCGCAGAACCGCAGGTCGAATTGGGGGGTTAGCGCGGGTCCAATGCGACCGCATCCGACTGGGGCAGCGTGCAGTTGCAGACGTCCCGTGCGCTAGCAGAGCTTGATTAAGGGCCACAATGGAAGATTCAGTTGCTGCTTTTCTTGATCACATTACGCTGCAGCGAGAGCTGTCGGCCAATACGAGGGCGGCATATCGGAACGACCTGAACCAGTTGACCAGTTTCCTCCGTACGCGGGGCGCCGAAAGCTGGCAAGTTGACGCGGCGGCCATGGCAGCGTACGTGGACGACCTCATGGGTCGCGGCTATAGCTCTTCCACTCGCGCCCGCAAGGTGGCGGCCGTGCGATCGTTCTATCGCTACCTGTGTGGAGAGGGCATCGTCCAAGACAACCCAACCGAGGACATCGGGGGCACACGTGTCGAAAGAAGCGCCCCAACCGTGCTGACGCGGGAACAGGTCAGGGCGCTCATTGGCGCTATTCGCAAGAAGACGTCGCCGGAATCCCTGCGGGATCAGAGCATACTCCAGTTACTCTATAGCACCGGCATGCGCATTACCGAAGCGCTTAGTATTGACATAAGCGATGTGGATGGCGAGAAGGGACGTGTTGTTCTGCGTTCCCGCCAGAGAGAGTCGGTGGTGCCGGTCACGCAAGAGTGCTTGGCGGTGATGGCCCGCTACCTTTCAGTGAGCCGTCCGCAGTTAGAGACATCGCGGTCAGGTGCGGCTCTCTTTCTGAATCATCGCGGCCAGCGGTTGTCCCGCCAGGGCTTTTGGCTGGTCTTGAAAGGCTATGCGCGGGCGGCGGGTCTGCCGGAAGTCACACCGCAAACTCTGCGGCACACGTTTACCGCGCATGCGCTTGAAAGCAGTGTGCCCTTGGAACGTGTCCGGTCGATGCTCGGCCACACGAGCTCCAGCGCCACACAGAGGCTGGTGAAACCGGAGAACGGCAGTGCCTCCTCAGCCGGTGAGTCTGACCAGAATGAGCAGGACTAAGCTGTCCCGGCTTCCAATAGTCCTTGCTTCCTCGTCTCCGCGCGCCATCTTCTGCTGGCTCCTCATTGCGCTGCTCGCCGTTGGCTGCGCTCAGATGCCGCCTGCGACGGGGACTCCCACTTCTGCCGGCGCGGGATCGACGGCTGTCGAGTCTGCTGCCGGGTACCCCTCCGCGCGCCAGGCCGAACAGACGTTGCAGCGAATCTTGGCCACCGAGAAACCGGAACGCGATCTCTTCGATCTCGGTCGGCGGTATAGGGGCGTTTCCGAGCGGGTAGAGCGGGTGGTCAATTCGGTGCAGCCGGATTATCCGCTGGGAAGCACGCAGGCCTTTTGGGTGGCGGACCACGAGAATAGCACGTACTACCAGATTGACGCGGTGCTGCGAGGCAAGTCCGAACACCTCTACATGTACGTGGAAGAAGGCGTGAATGTAGCGCAGTCCGCCATCGATAGGACCATTCGCGAGTTCGAGGACGTGATATATCCTACCGTGCGGACCTACTTTGGCGAAGAGTGGTCGCCTGGAGTCGATGCCGACCCGCGGATTACGGTGCTCAACGCGCGCATTCCCGGCGTTGGGGGTTACTTTTCCTCGGCCGATGAATATCCCAACGCCGTCAACCCCTTTAGCAACGAGCGGGAAATGTTCTACATCAACATCGAAAGGCGAGTGTTCGGGCCTGGGACTCAGTTCTACCTTTCCACGCTGTGCCACGAGTTTCAGCACATGGTGCACTGGCGACAGAACCCGACTCAGGACACGTGGATCAATGAGGGAGCATCGATGTTGGCATCCGTGTTGTGCGGCTACGGCGTCGGTCAGGTTGCCTCCTGGTACACGGAAGATGCCAACGTGCAGCTTACGTCGTGGAGCGGCGGTCCGGAAGAGTCCATACCACACTACGCGGCTGCCTATCTGTTCATGGAGTATTTCGCCCAGCATTACGGCGGCTATGGGAAACTCAGGACCCTCATAGCGCTGCCGGTGCAAGGTCCGGCAACGGTAAACGCGTTTCTGGAAGGGGAGGGCTACGCGGTAGATTTCACCCACGTGTTTGCCGACTGGACGGCGGCAAATCTCATCGCTGACGCGCAACCCGCCGGGGGGATCTACCAGTACGACGTGGAACTGCCCCGCATGCGGCTGCAACATGCCATTCGCAATGGGCAGTATGAGCAGGACTTGACGGTCAAGCAGTTTGGCGCCAAATACGTCGATTTCCGCATGCCGGACGGTGACTATGTGCTGGAGTTCGCGGGCGCGCCGTGGGTGCGTCTCTTTCCCACTGCCGCGCCCAGCGGCACGCACGTGTGGTGGAGCAACCGTTCAGACATGTCGGCTACTTCTTTGACTCGCGCCGTGGATTTGCGAGAAGCCGCGCAGCCCGTGCTCCGCTTCCAAACGTGGTACGACATCGAGGTGGACTTCGATTACGCCTATGTTGCCGTGTCAACCGATGACGGCAGAACCTGGGAAACGCTGCCCGGCGCCAGCACGACGTCGGAAAATCCGAATGGCAACAACCTTGGACACGGCTTCACCGGCAAGAGCGGCGGCGGCGAGGATGCGGCGTGGATCGAAGAGGAAGTCAGTCTTGCGGATTATGCCGGTCAGCAGGTCTTGCTCCGCTTCGAGTACGTCACCGATGACGCTATCAACAGCATCGGCTTCTTGGTGGACGATGTTGCCATCACAGGGGTGGATTTCTTCGATGACGCTGAGAACGACGGGGACTGGGAAGCAAGAGGTTTCTTTCGCACGGACGGAATTCTGCCGCAGCGCTTCATCGTGCAACTCGTGCGGTACGAAGACGACGTGCCGGCTGTAGAACGCGTGGTGCTGCGGGACACGGGAGAACGGGAAGTCTCGTTCTTACTCGAGGACTTTGGCCGCACGCTGGAAGACGCCGTTCTTATCGTGAGCGGGGCCACGCCGATAACCACGGAAGTTGCCCAATTCAACCTCCGCCTCCGGCCTATTGGCGCCAACTAGGCCGCTCTCACTCGATGCCGGCGGCCACCGGAGTCCCCTGAGCGCTGCCGGCAAGCTCCTCGCGGCGTCGCACAAAGTCCTGAACGGCCAACACGAACTCAGCGTGGCTCCACGTGTACGGATTCACGGAGAGCGGCCGTCCGGTGTAGGGGTGGAATTGCTCTGCCAGCATGCCGGTGTCCAGGGCATGGCGATGGGCCCATCGCAGCAGTTCCTCCGCCGGTTTGAGGTCCTCCATACGTTGCGCGCGGGCAATGTGCCAGCGGCAGAGCCACATGGTCGTGACAGCCCACGGGTTGCCCGGCACGTTGCCAACGTCGGTGCTCACCTGTAGAAACCGGTCGTTCTCGGCCCGGGCGAGGCCGCCCACCTGCGTATGGCACCAGAGTTGCTGCCGCACCGCAGCCATGGTGCGCTGCAGTCGCTCATCCTCGGGTGAGATCATCCCGAACAAGTAGAGGCCGGCGATGCTGGCGTCGATGGTGGGATCGGGAATCGGCTCGCGGGCGCCGAAGATGCGCAGCCGCGTGACGAAGCGGCCGGTCTCTTCATCATAGAACAGTGAGTCGAAGCTCCTGCGAATTTGCGTTGCGGCTTCTTGAGCCGCCCCCGTGAGCTCAGGCTGGCCGAACGCCGCCGTAAATGTGCATGCCGCGCGCAATCCCGCCCACGTCGCCGCCAGAGTATAGGCGTGCAGCCCGTAGGTGTCCTCCCACAGATCGAATGACGGTAAGGGCAGGCCGTTGCTGGGATTGCGGTGGCTCAGCAGAAACTCCAGCGCCGGTTGCACGAGATCCGTATAGAGCGACCGCACGAAGTCGAAGTCCCGGTCCAGACCAAAGTGCTCGCCCAGCGCCCACAGCATCACTGCCGTGTTGTCGGCTGCGACAGGCAGCGTTTCTTTGCCATCGGGGTCCACCCACGGGTGATTCAGGCTGCCTACCGCTCCCAGAGGCGTGTACTTTGAAAATAGAAAACCGTCGGGAGAAGGGAGTTGGCGGCAGAAAGTGTAGAACTGTCGTGTGAGGTCAGTGTAGCCTGCCCGATCCAAGGCCGCCGCCGCGATGGCGCCTACGCGTGGAAAGACATAGCTATACGAGTCACCGGTCTCGCGGGTGACGTCCGGATCGTTGCCGCCGAGAATTGCGCCCGAATCGTCCACCTGCGTTCGCAGCGTCAGGAGGCTCCGGTGGTACAGGTCCCAGATCTCCTGCGGAATCTCCGGCTGCGGGGTGCCGTGCTTGCGCACCCAAAACGACCAGTAGTGCTGCGTGCGGTCGATGAAGCTATCCGGAGTGCGAAAGCGCACGAGACGGTTGTCGGCCAGCACCCCGTTGAGGCTGGTATTCGCGGCGAGCCAATGGTAGCCGATGCGGGCTTCCCCAGGCGCGAGTTTGCCAAGCGCGAGCATGCCCACGCAGTCCACGTCGCCGCGTGAGACGGCATTTTGTGACAGCCAGCCGTCTTCCGCGTCTTGCCATGAGCCCTGCGCTCCTTCTGCCGTATAGACCCCGGTGGCCCAGTCCTCGATGCCGGCAGCGTCGCCGGCCATCACGTTCATCAAGAAGAACTGTTGCCCCTTATAGGCGATGAGCGCCTGGGTGGGGGGATGGTAGAAGACGGTATCGCCGCCTGCTGCGCCCCAGAGATTCCATTCATAGTGAAAGTAGAGCCGGACTTCGCGCGGAACGTCGGCCGTGTTACGTACGTGGATCTTGCGCAGGAAGAGATCGCGCACGAAGTCGAGGCTATCGGTGAACTGGAGCTCCATGTCGAGGTCCGCATGAACTGCGCGAGCCTCCGTTACGAGCGAGTAGGCAACGTAGCCGGGCGTTATTTCCCAGCCGGTGTCGCCAAGCCAGGTAAACTGATCGGCAACCCACAAGCCCACGCGGGAGGGACGCGCCGAGAGCTGACTATCGGCGCCAACGTGTGGATAGTAGAGATCGCGGACGCGGTAGTGCTCATCGAAGTTGATGAGCATGCTCCCATTGCCGATGGTCAGCGCTCGCGGCACCGTTCTACCTCCTGGTGTGCTCGTGGCATTGTACTATGATAGCAGCGACAGTGCCGGGTGGGACTATCGCCTAGGCCTGCGCTCGATTTGCCCGAGCGGCGGCAAGCCTGCCGCTTTGGCGGACTTACCGCAAACGCGGAGCACGCCGTAAAGGCGACCGGCCAGGGATTTCGCGCGAGAGTCGGGTTGCCGCTGCGGGTTGACAGATAGGACTACTAGTGCTAATCTAGCGCCAGCCAAGTGAGTCCGCGGCTTGGGCTTGCTATGGTGAAGAGCGGTTTCACGAGCATAGCATCTCGATAGGGAGAATGCCCCATGCCGAAGCTGGATTTTGACGTTACCCGCCGTAGTTTCCTCGCGATGGCTGCCGGCGGCAGCGCTGCGGTGGTGCTGGCGGCGTGCGGTACGGCTACCATGCCGGCTGCTGAAGAGCAGATGGAGGAAGCGCCGCAGGAAGAGCCCAAGGCTGCGGAAGAGATGGCAAAGGAGCAAGTCACGGTTGTGGCTTGGAACGCAGCGTGGGGCGAGCCGTATTCCACTATCATGGGCGCGTATGGCCCGGCCTTTGAGGCCGATACGGGCATTGCGCTGGACTGGCAATTTGTCAGCGATATCGAGCAGAAGCTCATTGCTTCCATCGCCGCCGGTTCGCCGCCGGACACCCACTACACGAACTGGGTGTTCCAGGGCCCGTTCATGTTCAACGAGCTCATTCGCCCGTTGGATGAGTACATGAAGGCGGCAGGCCACACCCGCGAAGAGTTCACCAAGGCCATGTGGGACGATAGCTCCCTGAACGGTCAACTCTACGCCGTGCCGGGCGGCGCAGACTGGGTGGTCTACTTCTGGAATAAGGACATGTACCTGGCGTTTGGCGAAGACCCGGAAGTGCCCCTCAACAATTTCGAGGACACGGAAGAGATTTCGCTTAAGCTCCATCGCAATGAGGGTGGCAGGATCAGCCATCTGGGCTGGAACTGGCGGAGCTTTGGCCGCGAACGGCTTGCCTTCCTCTTTGGTGGTGAATTCTACAACTATGAGACCGGCAAGGTGACGCCGGACGATCCCGCGATCATCGAGGCGCTCAATTGGCTGACCGACTTGACCAAGAAGCAGGGCGGCTACGAGGCCATCAACGAGTTCCACGGTGAAGCCACCAACTACTACAATGCGGCATACCCGTGGTACACCGGCAACCTGGCCTTCTTCTCCAGCGGCTTCTGGGCGCAGGACCGCCTGGATGCGAATGGCGAGGGCTTGCCCTATGGCATTGGCCTGCCTCCGACGATCGAGGGCGCCGAAGCAGGCATCCGCTACAATTCGGTGCAAGGCTGGATGTATGCCATTCCGGTCAACGCCGAAAACCCGGATGAGGCGTGGGCATTCGACAAGTGGATGTTCATCGACAACTCCGGCAAGATGGGCTACGAGACCCTGAACGGCCCGTGCGTGATCGCCCAGTTGGGCGAATTCAAGGAAGGCTATATCGCCAAGGTCGGCGCGGACAACCGTATCGTGCCGTATGTTGACGTCTTCCTGGAGTTGGCTCAGTACGGTGAGACGTATTGGCCGCCAATCGCCACGGCGGGCGACTATCGCCGGGCGTACCTGGATGCGGCTGCCCAGGTCTTGCAGGAGCAGATCACTGCCGAAGAGGCAATGAAGACGCTTGCGGAAACTCAGCAGGCCGAGCTCGATAGCGTTATGGGCGGCTAGGGCCGTTCCTTAGCTCTTTTGGGGCACAGAGGCGCAGGCGAACCGTCTGCGCCTCTTTTCTATTTGCCATGCGTTCCCCTACGCGCTGATACACTCTATTCCCGATGTGCTCTTGGGCCGGTGTACAGCGCACATCGTTTGTGCATATTCCGTGTAAGTTGTCTAGCATGTAGTGAGTAGCGCACCGCGTAGACCACGACTCGCCATGGGAGACCTTGGTTGACCGGCGTCATTCCGCCTGCATACAATGGGGCATGAAGGGAGCCGAAGATGGCCGTGTTCGAAACTCACCGGGCGTTTCAGGCGTTGACGGCGGCGGGCTTCACGGAGCGCCAGGCGCAGGCTTTGATAGACGTTGGCAGCGAGGGCTACGGCGCGCTGGCGACCAAGTCCGACGTAGCCGACATGGTGACAGTGAAGGACCTAGATTCGCGCCTGTTGGAGTTGGAGTTACGTATGCGGCTCTACATGGGCGCATACGTGGCAATTGCGGCGGCCCTTGTAATTGGGATTCTGGGTTTCCTGCTGGCGCTGTTCACAGGCCAATTTGCATAGAGCGGCCTACGAGGCGCGCTCCTCTCTTGGTCCGCTTCATCGAAAGTTGAGATGTCTCCACGGGGTGTGGCGCAGTCTGGCAGCGCGCATGGTTTGGGTCCATGAGGCCCCCGGTTCAAATCCGGGCACCCCGACCCCTGTAACTTCACGAGAACCTCGACGGCGCGCCGCGCCCGTGTAGTTCACGCTCCTGAGCCTAAACATGATCATTGGTGTCTGTCAGCTCACGTTTCAGCTCTATGCCAGTGACTCGCTGAAAGAGAAGCGTCGCGTCGTGCGGGCGATCGTAGACCGTACGCGGTCGCGCTTCAACGTGGCGGTGGCCGAGGTCGAGGACCAGGACGTCTTGAGCGCGTGCGTGATTGGGATCGCATGTGTAAGCACAAGTACGCGCCATGCGAACTCTATGCTTGACAAGATTACGAAATTTATTACGGGTCTGGCCTTGGAGATGGAAATCATCGATAGGGAAATGGACTTCATCCCGTTTCCCTAACGGCAGCCCGGTTTCAGGCCAGCGCGGCCGATTTCACCACGCCGGGTACCTACGGAGCCCCTTCCGTCGCCGAGCGACATATCGGTACGTGACCATGGCCGTCCGAACCTGGCGCGGCGCGATGCCGCCCTGCTGCGCGCGGGGTTTGCCGCTTGTGGTTCAACCAATTCGCAGTGATGAGTAGAGACAAAGGAAGCGCAGGTTCGCACGGGACGTGCACGCAACCTGCGCCGTTTTCCCGCACCGCCGGTTACACCTACCCACCATTGCAGCATCGTTGGGCTTCCAGGCTGCAATGTCCTGAAAAGCATGTACGGCCCGCGGCATGGGCCGGCAATGATTCAGTAGGAGCACCCAATTTCGCGCTATCTCGTCATCGCGGACGTGCACGCAAACCTGGAAGCACTTGAGGCTGTCATCGGCGCGGCGGGGCAATTCGAGCAGATCTGGTGTTTGGGCGATTTGGTTGGGTACGGGCCGGACCCCAACGCCTGCGTGGCCCTCTTGCGGCGCCACAGCCACGTTGCAGTGCTCGGCAACCACGACGGCGTTGCCTGTGGCAAGCGCTCTCCAGCCGGTTTCAATCCCCATGCGGCCAGGGCTGCGCAGTGGACGGCTCGCCACTTAACTGCTGCGTCGCGGCGGTACTTGCGCGCCTTGCCTGATTCTGCTGTGGCGTCCGACTTCACCTTAGTCCATGGCAGTCCCCGCGCGCCTACGGACGAGTATTTGTTCGGCGCGCGGGAGGCAGAGGCGAACTTCGCGCACTTCGCCACGTCGCACTGTTTGGTCGGCCACACCCACGTGCCTGCGGCGTTCCTTAGCGTGGAAGGTAGACGTGGGAACGACGTGCACGGCGTCGGCCTGCGACCGGATGAACCCCTGCCGTTGCTAGGGCGCGTCCGCATGATTCTCAATCCCGGCAGTGTGGGGCAGCCCCGTGACGGCGACCCGCGAGCCGCGTTCGGCATCTACGACGCGGGCCGCAACGAGTTTTGCGCGCACCGTGTAGCATATGACGTTGCCGCCACCCAAGAGAAAATGAAAAGCGCCGGCTTGCCGGCGCCTCTCATCGACCGCATTGCTGTCGGCTTCTGACGCTGCGGGGGATCGCCAAGCGGTCGCCCCTCGTCAACCCAGTTGCGTCAGCAGTCCCCTCGGCAGCCCTAGTTCTTTCGCAGCACCTTGCCGGGCAGTTTGCCGGTGTGTTCGCCGCCGTCCACTACAATCTCGCCATTCACCATGACCAACTCGATCCCCGTCGGATACTGGTGCGGATCGCCAAATGTAGCGTTCTCCGTCACGGTGGCCGGGTCGAAGAGCACCAGGTCCGCATCCAAGCCGCTGTGGATGAGGCCCTTGTCCGGCAGCCCCAGCTTCTGTGCGCATGCGCCGGTCATCTTGTGGACCGCTTGCTCCAACGTGAGTACGTTGCGTTCACGCACGTAGACCTGGAGCACCCGGGGGAACGTGCCATAGTTACGGGGGTGCGGGACGCCCTGGCTGAGCGGCCCATACGGTGCGAGGCTCGAGCCGTCGGATCCCACCATGCCCAGGGGATGACTTAGCAAATAGGCCACGTCGTCCTCGCTCATGGCAAAGTGCAGCATTGAGGCTTTGTCCTCACTCGCGACGATGAGGTGGTAGGCGGCGTCGAGCGGGCTCATCTTCAGGCTCTCCCCAATGTCGGTCATCGCCTGGCCCTCGAATTGCTTGAAGTCCTCGTTCTGGATCCAGACAAGAAACATCTTGTCCCACTCGCGGCCCTCGGCGTCGGTCTCCGCTTTCAGCATGGCGGCGGTCGCGGAGTCTTGCAGGCGGGCCATCAGACCGCGCGTGCCGCCCTCCTTGGCCCAATTGGGCACAACTTGGTTGAGGCCCCCGCTGCCGGCTGTGTATGGATAGACGTCATAGTTCACGTCTACGTTACGGTCTTGGGCGCGTTCGCTGTATCCGGTCGCTTCCCGCACTTTGCCCCAATTGTGCTTGCCGGTCGCCTTATGGTGCGCAATTTGCACGGAGACGTTGCCCCGCTCTCCAACTTCGATCGCCTCGGCAACGGCGCGCAGCAACGTGTCGCCCTCGCCCCGGATGTGGCTGAAGTAGTGTCCGCCAAACTCATGGAGGACGCTCGCCAAACTCACGAGTTCCTCCGTGTCCGAATACGCGCTTGGGGGATAGATGAGGCCGCTGGACATACCGAAAGCACCGTCCTCCAGCGACTCCCGCAGAAGCTGTTGCTGGTGCGCGATTTCCGCGGGTTCGGCGGGTCTACGGTCCATGCCCATGGCCGCCATGCGCAGCGCGGTGTGGCCCACGAGCGGCACCACGTTCAAGGCAACGCCGTTGTCTGCCATTGTGTTGAGGTAGTCGCCAAAGCGCAGCCAGTCCCATCCCAGTTCCTCGCTCCCCTTGGCCAGGAAGGTGCTGGACTCGCGCATTTCGGCCCGGCTCTTTTCGGTGAGCGGCGCCGGCCCCAGGCCGCAGTTGCCAATGACCTCGGTGGTCACGCCCTGGCGGATTTTGCTCTCCGCCCGGGGATTGACCAACAACGGCAAGTCTGAATGAGTGTGCATGTCGATGAAGCCGGGCGCCAGCACCTTGCCCGTGCCGCTCACGCGGCGATCGGCCTCGGCGTGCGCCAGATTGCCGACTGCGGCAATCCTGCCGTCCTGTACGGCCACGTCGGCGGCGTAGCCGCGCCCGCCGCTGCCGTCAACCACTGTGCAGCCCTCAAATACCACGTCGTACATTCGTTTCTCCTCTTGCCGATCAAAGAGAATACCGTCACTGCATCGAGAAGTCGTGAAGCAGAGGCTCCGCTCAGCGCTAGGGCGAGTTCGAAGTGGACTCCTCTTCGTCTTCTTCCACTAGTGGGTCCCATGCGTCAAGGTTGAGCCGCTTGGGGATATATACCTCTTCTATGACATACGTGCCGACCGCCAAGTCGTGCCACGTGCGGCGGTTTGGCTCGCGGAACATCCATAGCGCGCCGGCACAGAGCGGGACAATCGAGACGACCATGGCGAGGGCGCGCACCACCGCTTGCTTCCAGTTCATTTGCTCGCCCCGAATGGTGACGGCGCGCAGACCCACCAACCGCATGCCCGGCGTGCCACTGTACTCAGCGGGCACATGGATGAAGTAGATGTAGGGGGCCAGCACCATGATGAGAACGGCGAGGCCGAATGGCACGATGATGGCAGGATCGGGATAGACCGTGTCTTCCGTTACCTCGCCCACGGTCACGCCGAGAATGAGCACGCCCGTGATGACCGCGGCCATGGCCAGCAGTCCCGCCGCCGCCAAGCCGAACATGAAGAACAGGCAGTCCCACAGGACAGCCTTGACTCGCTTCTCAAAAGGCGCAATGGGCAGGCCGGCGACCAGCTTGCCGGAAATAGTCTCGCCACTCTGTTCTGACACGGATTCTGCCTTTCCGGCGCCGGCTCACTGGGCCGGCGCGTACCAATGGTTGAAGGCAAAGAGCGCGGGTGTGCCGCCGGTGTGCAAAAAGACCACGGGTCGCGAGGGATCGAGCTTCCCGGCGCGGACGTGGTCAATGAGGCCGGCCATGGCCTTGGCGGTATAGACGGGATCGAGGAAGATGCCTTCCGTGCTCGCCACGAGTTCCAGCGCTTCCCGCGCTTCCGTGGTCGGCTGCGCGTAGCCGGGGCCGATATAGTCTTCCTGATTCTCGATGTCAGCGGCGTCGATCCGCCAGTCGAGTCCCAGGCGCCGCGCGGCTTCATTTGCCAACCCGGCGACTACGTCGGCAGGCGCCAGATCCGTCCGGATGGGACTGATGCCTACGACCTGCCAGTCCAAGCCAAGGGCGCGCGCCGCGAGTTCCAAGCCGCCTTGTGTGGCCGTGGCCGAGGACAAGTAGATGGATGCCCGCATCAAGCCGAGGTCGGCCAACTGCTCACTGAGTTCCAGCGCGGCATCCACGTAGGAGACCGAACCCAAGCTGGCAATGCCGTGCCACAAGTCCACTACGATGGGCTTCCGGCCGGCTTGTCTCTCCGCTGCCGCCGCCTCCTCGCAGAGCGCGATCAAATCGGGTAGTTGCCGCACCTGCACCAGGTGCACGTCCGCTCCGGCTAGATGGTCGAGCAAGAGATTGCCCTGGGGCGCGTCAGGTTCTTCACCATTCAAATAGAGCACGCAGCGCAGGCCCAGCTTGGCGCAGGCGGCGGCGGTCTGGCGGCAAAAGTTCGACTGTACCGACGCGCCGGTGACGATGGTGTCGGCGCCCTGCCGAAGGGCCTCGCCCAAGATGAATTCCAAGTGGCGGGTCTTATTGCCACCGAATCCGAGGCCGGTGAGATCGTCGCGCTTAAAGAAGATCGGCGGCCCACCCAGCGCTTCAGACAGACGCGCGGCTTCTTCCAAGGGCGTGGGCAGCACCGCGAGGTGTGTGCGCGGCAACTGGTCGATGGCTTGACGGAGTTCGGCGACTGAGAACAGGGCGCGTTGCATTGCTCAGGGGGCTCCCACGGCTGCGCGAGACGTTTCATTTGCCCCAATGATACGTTGTTGCACGGAATATTGCCATAGTACGCCGCAGGACGCAGCACCAGTGGGAATGGCCGCAAGGCCAATTCCTGAGCCCGTTGGCAGCTTGGGCACGTTACGAGATTACGCGGGAGCCGGCGCGCGGACTCCGGTTGCTGGCGCCAGGAAGACACAGCAAGACTGCGCGTGCCGCGTTCGCAACGGTTTGGCAAGATGTGGCGCGTTTGACATAGCCCGCGCCCCATTGAATACTGAATGTGGCATTACCGCCCCCCGTTCTCCTCCGGCCGCGCGGCGACAGCATCCACGCGGTAATCTCCCTTAGACGCAATGCGATCCTATACCCATGGCTGACGGCAAGCATCAAATCCCCGGCGTTTCCGTGGCGCGCTCCGCGGACGCGCTGCGCGTCACGAGCACGACACCGTTGCGTGTCCTGGGCAGCGCCAACATTGGCGACGATTTGGCTCTGACGCGGAACATTGTGGCCATGCCCGCCGATTCGGAGGCAGACGAGCCCACGACGGAACAGCAGGTACACAACTGGGCAATTCACGCGGGCATACATGAGCCGTACGTTGGGATCCTGACGA
Organism: Chloroflexota bacterium; assembly: GCA_022824225.1. Lineage (GTDB taxonomy): Bacteria > Chloroflexota > UBA11872 > VXOZ01 > VXOZ01 > VXOZ01. The sequence continues at coordinate 2,112 of JAJEAH010000001.1, read as the reverse complement.
CGGCGGCGGTGGCGGACTGCGTGGAGGTTGCGGAAGCAACGGCAAACTGGACGGCAATCGTCCTGCTATTTGCCGACATTGCGGCGTTGTGTTCTGCTGGAACCACCCCGCCTGTCGAAGCGAAATCCGGCGGCATAGACATAATCATACTAACTGACGCCAGCCTCTCTATGGGGGCCATGGTGAGCGCCATAACGACGGCTACCGAAGCCAAGGTGCGCGCGTTGGCGGAAAACAGCCTGATGACGGCCGCCGGATTCCCCGCTACAGGGGGCGCCAGCGATAGCGTCGTTATCGCCTGCCTGAGTAAGGGAGAGCGCATTCACCAGGCCGGACCCACCACGGGGCTTGGTTTCACGATCGCGAAGCTCGTGCATCAGGCCCTGCTCAGCGCCGTGGCTCGCTAGGCCATGGGACCCCAAGACGCGAATTGTGAAGCGGAGAATCTCTGAGGATGCAGCGAGAGACGCAATGTCCGTCAACCCGCGCCGCGAATGTGGGCGCAGCATCGATGGATACCGAACGCATCGAGCGGGCTGTGCGCGAGATTCTGCTTGCCATCGGCGAGAATCCTGAGCGCGAAGGGTTGCAGGAGACGCCCCGCCGCATCGCTCAGGCGTACGCCTTTCTCTTCTCCGGACTCACCCGCGACCCGGCGGCGGCCATTGACGCGAGCTTCCATGAGGACTACGAGGGCATGGTGGTGCTCAAGGACATCCAGTTCTTCTCCATGTGCGAGCATCACCTGCTACCCTTCTGGGGCATGGCCCACGTTGGCTATCTGCCCAGCGGTAAGATTGCGGGCGCCAGCAAGCTGGCCCGCGTCATCGAAACTCTGGCCAAGCGGCCCCAATTGCAGGAACGCTTGACCGACGACGCCGCCTCGACGATTGCCAGGGTAATCAAGCCGCGTGGCGTCGCGGTGGTGGTCGAGGCGGAGCACATGTGCATTGCCATGCGGGGCATCCAGAAGTCCGGCTCGCGCATGATAACAAGCGCAATGCGCGGCCTCTTTCTCTCAGACCCTCGCACGCGCAACGAATTCATGGCCATAGCCACCGGACAGCGTTGAACGGCTATGGATTACCGGGACGCGCTTAGGCACCTCTACGGGTTTACCGACTGGGAGCGCGGCATTGGCTTCGGGTCCGATGCGCCGGCGCGGTTTACCCTAGAGCGCATTTTCGCGCTGCTTGAGTTTCTTGGCAATCCACACCAGCGCTTCCCAAGCGTGCACGTGGCCGGCAGCAAAGGCAAGGGATCGACTTCGGCGATCATTGAGTCCATCCTGCGCGCCGCCGGTCTGCGCACCGGCCTCTATACCCAGCCGCACCTGCACACGTTTCGCGAACGACTGCGTATCGACAACGTACCCGTGGATGCCAAGACATTTGTGGACCTGGTAGAGCGAGTCGCGGTTGCGGTGGATGACCTGGAGGCTGAACGGCCGGAGCTTGGCAAACCGACAACGTACGAACTGGCAACGGCCATGGGCTTCGTGCACTTTGCGGAATCTCAAGTGGATTTGGCCGTGGTCGAGGTTGGTCTGGGCGGCCGCTTGGACGCCACGAACGTTTTGACGCCTTGTGTGTCGGTCATTACTTCCATCGGTCTGGAGCATACCGCTATCCTGGGCGATACGCTTAGCGCAATTGCCGGTGAGAAAGCCGGGATTGTCAAGGAGGGCGGCGTGCTCATTCACGCCCCCAACCCGCCCGATGCGTTGCAGGTCTTTCGTGAGGTCTGCGCCAGCCGCAAGGCCCGCCTAATTGCGGTTGACCCGGGGCGCTACATGGTCCACCCAGGCGATGCGCCCCGCAACGCCTCGAGCGCGTATACCCCCGTTCGCCCTGAGCCTGTCGAAGGGCCGGCAGGGAGTGGTTCGACAAGCTCACCACGAACGAACGGAGAGGAAGAAGGCTCCGACAACGGAACCGAATTCGGCAACGGGGCTTGCCTCGGCAACGGAACTGGCCTCGGCAATAAGGCTGTCGCCAGAGGCGAGGAGTCTCGATTAACCGTTCGCCCTGAGCCTGTCGAAGGGCCGGCAGGGAGTGGTTCGACAAGCTCACCACGAACGGGAGGGGAAATTGAGGCTGGCGGGAGAATACA
>JAJEAH010000044.1 GCA_022824225.1 Chloroflexota bacterium | reverse complement strand
CCCCTGCCGACTGGTACAATACGGAAATAGACCGCCCTCGCTCGTCCTCCACAGGGAGCTTCGATGGACACTATCGCCACCATACTCAACTACGTCCTGGCTTTCCTTATCGCCTACATTCTGGCGCTGTGGGTTGCGCTGGCGATCTGGGCATTCTACGACATTCGCACGCGCACCAGCGACATTCTCGTCCAGTTGTTTTCCGTCTTGCTCGTGCTGGCCTTCAACATATTTGGCCTGATCCTGTACCTGTTCCTGCGTCCCAAAGAGACCCTGGCAGAGGCCAACGTCTTGGCGCTGGAAGAAGAGAGCTACATGGTGGAAAGTGAAGCCTGGGCGCGCTGCCCGAACTGCGAGCACCGGGTTGAAAAAGACTACGTGGTGTGTCCAATGTGCCAACTCGACCTGAAGAAGCGCTGCACCGGCTGCCGCAACCTGGCGGACTTACGCTGGAACGTCTGCGCCTACTGCGGCACGCCGGTGCAGTAGGCCCGCCGGATCGAATCCTTGCGGTGAGCCGCCGCCCGCGTACCGAACGCCGCACCGGCTGCCCGCCCCCAGACACCCCCTATAGCTGAGCGTGAGTCGTGCCGCCTGAATCCGACCAAGCCATTGCCAGCCTGCCGCCGGACCAAACGGATACATCGGAAAGCGCCCGGCTCTCGGTCCGCGAGTGGCCGGCGTCGGAGCGGCCTCGCGAGCGACTGCGCGACCTTGGCCCGGCCCATCTTTCCACCGCCGAACTGCTGGCCATCATCTTGCGCACCGGCACGCGGGAGCGATCCGTGGTTGCGCTCGCCCAGGGGTTGCTGGACGAATTTGGCGGCGCCGGCGGCCTGGCGCAGGCCGGCTTTCGTCAGATTACCCAGTTTCCCGGCGTGGGTGAGGCGAAGGCGGCCCAACTGAAGGCGGCGCTGGAAATTGGGCGCCGGGCAGCGGCGAGCACGCAACCGGAACGGCCCGTAATCCGCTCGGCCACTGACGCGAAGAACTACCTGCTGGCTGACTTCGTGGACGAAGAGCAGGAGAAGTTCCTCGTCGTCATGCTCGACACAAAGCACCACGTAGTGGGCAAGGTGACGCTCTACCGCGGCACACTCAACCAAACGGCTGTCCGGGCCGCGGAGGTGTTTCGGGAGGCCGTGCGCGCGAACTGCGCCGCCGTACTGGTGGCGCACAACCACCCCAGCGGCGACCCGACCCCGTCCGCCGACGACGTGACCATGACCGATCGGCTTGTTCGCGCCGGCGAACTCCTGGAAGTCGAAGTAGTCGACCACATCGTCATGACCCGCGAGAGCGCGCTATCGCTGCGCGAACGGGGTCTCGGTTTCACCGCCCAGCGAGCGCGGCAAAACCGAGCCGCCGTGCCGTAGCCGCGGCAGCGCGGGTCATTCCGAGCGCAGAATGGCGTCCGATTTCCATTCCGGTCAGGCGCCGCCGTGCCGGCCCGCGCCAACCGGCCACGCGAGCCAATGAGAACGCCAACTATCGATGTGCTATAAATAGAACACACGCCCCCACAGCAGCGGAGGAAACCACCACGAAATCGTTCGCAAAGGAAGTCCTGCAGACTCTCATTCTCACCGCTATCATCTTCTTTGGCACCCGCCTCGCGGTGCAAAACTATCGCGTGGAAGGCAACAGCATGTTCGGCACGTTGCACCATAGCGAGTTCGTCCTGGTCAATAAGCTCGCCTACATGCGCACGGAGCCAGCCCACGGCGACATCATTGTCTTCAACTATCCGGAGAATCCGTCGGAGCAATTCGTCAAGCGCATCGTCGCCATTCCCGGGGACTCTATTGAAATCCGCCAAGGCAGCGTTTATGTTAATGGCGAGATGCTGAACGAACCGTACGTCGAACGGGGCGCCCAGATCGCCGGCTTTGCCGAACGTGACGAACTGTCGCTCCGCACCGTACCGAACGATGCGTATTTTGTCATGGGCGACAACCGGCGGGGCAGTCGAGATTCCCGCGAATGGGGATTCTTGCCCCGCAAGTTCATCGTGGGCAAGGTGTGGCTGGCCTACTGGCCGCCGGACGACTTTGGCATCATCGAGCACTTCGAGCTTCACGTGCCCGATCCCGCGGGGCGCAAAGAGGCGGTTGTATTCGTCGAGGTTCCAGGCTGATGCCTCAGGACCTCTTCGAGTATCTGTTTGCCGCCCCCGGCCCTACGGGAACGTTCTATAGCCAGATTGCCCCTCTGCTCACCATCGGCTTCGGCGCCGGCTTGGGCACGTCGTTCATCTACTACCTCATCAGCGGCATGCTCTTTGGCAGCAGCCCCGTGCGGCGCTTGTCGGTGCGGGTCGTCTTGCTCACGAGCATGGTGGTGAATGCACTCGGCTTGCTAGCCGTGTTCCTGAGACAAGCGCAGTGGGGCATTCTCTCGTACCGCTTCGTGCTTGTTCTGATTGCCGTTGTGCAGGTGTATATCCTGGTCAGGACGTTCTGGTATCTCTTCCGCACGCTGCCCCGCAAACTGACCGAATCCGCCAACGCTAAGAAGGGCCGTTCCTCACGCAAGCGGCGGAGACGCCCCGCCCGGCGCAAGAAGCGCTAGCGCGAGCCCTCCGCAGCAAGTCCCACGGCTCATTCCTCAAATGGCGCTTCCGCCATCTCCGCTGACAGCCGCTTCAGGGTCTGTTCCAGCGTCTCAGGCAGAACGCGCGTGCCTGCGGTGACGGTCATGTAGCTTGTGTCTCCCTGCCAGCGCGGGACGACGTGCACGTGGACGTGGCCCGGAATGCCTGCCCCGGCGGCAGCGCCGAGATTGATGCCCACGTTTACGCCCTCGGGGCGGAGCGCGCGCCGGAGCACGCGCACCCCATACCGCACCACCGCCATGACGTTGGCGCTCTCCGCGCCGGTTAAGTCTTCCAGTTCGGCCACGTGGCGGTACGGCGCCACGAGGAGGTGTCCGTTATTATAGGGGTAGCGGTTGAGGAGGATGAAGCACGCCTCGTTGCGGTGCACCACGAGATTGTCCGCATCGGTCTGCGCGCCTGCCGCGACACAGAAGACGCAGGCGTCAGCCTCCGGCTTCTCTTGCTCGATGTACGCCATGCGCCACGGCGACCACAGAATTTCCATCAGTGTCTCTACCTGCCCAGTCCGATCAACTCTTGCCTAAGCTGCGCGCCGGCTGCGCCGCCCTCGATCTCACGCTGACCAACGCCCAACTAGAGCGTCTCAACGTCTACTTGGGTCTCCTGTTGCAGCAGCGGGGGCGTGTCAATCTTACCGCAATCCGGGATCCCGCCGAGGCGGAACGGGTGTTGCTACTCGAGTCCATTGCTGCCGTGGTTGCCGTGCCCGGATTACGCGCTCCGGCCGGCGGCAGTGCACAGACGCGGTTGCTGGATCTAGGCGCGGGCGGCGGCATTCCCGGTATCCCCCTGGCGCTGGCTTTTCCCCACGTGGACGTCACATTGCTGGATGCCACCCGCAAGAAGGTCGAATTCCTGCAACACGCCGCTCGCGAACTGGACCTTGCCAACGTCTCGGCGCTCTGGGGGCGGGCCGAGCCGCTCGCCCACGCGCCCGCTCACCGTGCGCAGTACGACTTCGTGACGGCACGGGGTATTGGCAACCTGGCTACCGTGGTAGAGTTGGCGTTGCCATTCTGCGCCCTGGGCGGGACGGCGGCGGTGTTCAAGTCCCTGCCCATTGACGATGAACTCGAAGCGGCAGTCCCCGCGCTGGAAGTGCTTGGCGGCGAACCACCCCGCGTCACACCCTTCGATTTGCCCGCATTGCCGGCACGGCACGGTGTGGTTACGGTGCGCAAACGCTCAAGCACGCCGGACGCGTACCCCCGCCGCGTCGGTGTACCGGCCAAACGTCCGCTGGGCGAAAAATAGCCTGCCCAGCGTAGCCGCCTCTGTCCGGTGCGCTCCGCCTAGAGCAGGGCAGCCGCCGCGGTGTCCACCAAGAGCGTGACTCGGGGATGCAGTTGCAGAAACGAAGCAGGTAGCCGCGTCGTAACGTCCCCGTTCACGGCCCGGCAAACGGCCTGTGCCTTTCCCGCACCGCTGGCAAGCAGCAAAATGCGCCGGGACTTCAGGATCGTCCCCATACCCATGGTAATAGCGTGCGTGGGGAACGCGGCAAGCTGGGGAAACAGGCATGGCGAAAGGTCGCGCCAGGCGTGAAACGCGAGACTGCGCGTTTCCGCGCTGAGGTCGGCCACGTGGACTGTGGACCGCAACGCCGCTCCGGGCTCATTGAAACCCACGTGCCCGTTGTGTCCGATGCCAAGTACCGCCAGGTCCGGGTAGCCGGCTGCTGCGACAGCCTGCTCGTAGCGTTCGCACTCACGTTCGGGGTCCGCCGCCGCGCCATTGGGAATGTGCGCCTGCTCCGGCGGGAGGTTGACGTGGTCCCAGAGATTCTCCCGCATGTACGTGTGGTAGCTGGCGGGATGGTCCGGCCCCAAACCACAGTATTCATCGAGGTTGAAGGTCTGTGTCCTGGAGAAGTTCGCCTGCCCCTGGGCGTAGGCCGCCACGAGTTCGCGGTACAATGCAATGGGCGTCGCGCCGGTGGGCAATGCCAGCACGAGGTCGGGCCGCTCGGCAATGGCGGCGCCAATCATTGCGGCGCCGCGCCGGCTCATCTCTGCAAATGATGGCACAACCTGGACTTCCATGGGCCTCTCTTTCTTGTCCGCGCCCATTATACCGCTACCATCCGCAACTATCGCAACTTCGTGTACTAAACGGCCCGGCGGAGGCAGCATGAGCCGCGCGGCGGCTCCTACGCCCACGTGCGTACACTGTCCCATGCGGAATACTAACTATGCTCCTCTCGTTGCGGTTGACCCGATAACGGCCTCAAGATGCGCCAGGCGGCAGCCCGAACCTTCCGACTGGAAACCGAACCGCGCCCAAAGACAGATTCCGCCCTCCGGAGTATACTTGCCCCCAAAGTTGCTGCCGGCGTAGCCGCCGCGTAATGACGGTGAGAGGGTTTATCGACCATGGACGCAAACGGACTCTTTGCACACATCGATCAAGACGGCCTCGTTGACCTGGCGGCCGGCTTGGCCCGCATACCCAGCCAGATTCCCAATGAGGGACCCATTGCCGCTTTTCTGGCCACGGAGATGCGCGCGTCAGGGGCGTTCGACGAGGTGATTCTACAGGACGTGGTAGCGGGCAGGCCCAACGTCATTGGGATCGTGCGCGGCAGCGGCGGCGGACCGCACCTGCTCTTCAACAGCCACCTGGACACCGGATCGCCAACGGGAGCGTGGTCCCGCGATCCTTACGACGCATACGTCGCCGACGGCTGCCTGTACGGATTTGGACTGACGGACATGAAGGGGGCCGTAGCCTGTATGGTCAAAGCCGCCGAGGCCGTGGCGCGCGCAGACCTGCCGCGCACCGGCGACCTGGTGGTCACCGCCGTGGTGCACCATGACGTGTGCGGCCTGGGCACCAAGTTCTTCTTGGAGTCCAACGACCTGCCCTTTGCCATGGCCATCAACGGCGAACCCACCGGCCTGCGCCTGCAACTCGCCCACGGCGGCGCGTGGCAATTCGAACTGACCACCTATGGCGTCGCCGAGCACGTGAGCCGGCGCGAAAGCGGCTTGGACGCCATCGCAAAGATGACCAAGCTCTTGGACGCTCTGGACGAACGCAACCTGACATTCGACCCCGACCAAACGTGCGAGGGGCTGCCCCGGCTGCTGGTAGGCGAAATCAGCGCTGCGGGCGCGCCCTCGCGCACCGCTGAGCGCTGCACCGCCAGGGGCGACGTGCGCATCATTCCAGGCATGACGGTTGAGACGCTGACAGCCGACTTCCGGCGCGTCATCGCGGAACTCGCGGCCGATGACCCTGAGTTTCGCGCTGACGTTCGCACCCTCGTCTACCAGCGTCCGTACCGCATCGGTCCCGACGAACCGGTCGTGGCGCTGACGGCGCAGGCGCACCGCGACGTGACCGGCGCCGAGCCAACGCTTACGGACGGGCTGCCCGTCAGCAGCTACGTCACTGACTCCGCCGACATTGTGCGGCACGGCATCCCGACGGCGGTCTACGGCCCCAGCGATTGGCGGGTTGTGCCCGACGAACGCATCAGCATCGCGGAGATGGTGACGGCCACGCAAGTGTACGCGCTGGCAGCGGCTCGAGTGGTTACCGGCCAATGGGACGGTTGACGGGCGGCTGTGCCGACCCGGCCCCCGCCTCTCGAGGAACCGGCCGGCCACGGTTCAGCTACCGGGCGCCCGGCCTCCCTCAACACGTCTGTGGGTAGAATGAGTGCCGGGTAAGAGGCGGCGGCCTGAATGCGCAAAACAAGCGCTTCGCCGACCGTCCCACACGATCACGCTGCGTCGTTGGCGGGCGATAGAGTCCGTCCTGTTGCCGGTCGCCGCGCGCACTAACCGCGCTCGTCCGCAGATTTTTCGCCGCCGTCGTCGTGCCGTGGCTTGGAATTCGCATCGACGATGCCGCCCAGGCCCCCTGCCAGCGCCGAAAGTTCCAGCGGGAAGATCCACTTGGTAGACGGGCTTTCGGCCATGTTCTGGATGGTTTGCAGGTACTGGATGAGCATGGTGTTCGAGTCCACCGTTTGCGCAATCTGAAATACGTGGTTGATGGCGGTGGCATAGCCCTCGGCGCGCAACGACTGCGCTTCTCGTTCGGCCTCCGCGCGGAGGATCGTCGCCTGGCGGTCGCCTTCCGCCTTCAGGATTTCAGACTGCTTATCGCCCTCGGCCACCAGGATGGCCGATTGCTTCTGGCCGCCGGCCTCCGTGACCATGGCGCGGCGGTTGCGTTCGGCTGACATCTGCCGGTTCATGGCGTCCTGCACTTCGCGCGGCGGCAGGATTTCGCGAATCTCCACCGTCGTCACCTTTACGCCCCAACGCACCGTGACTTCGTCGAGTTTCGCCCGGAGGATGTTGTTGATTTGCTCCCGCTTGGCCAGCACGTCGTCCAGGGAAATATCGCCAATAACGGCGCGGAGCGTGGTCGTCGCGATGCCCTGGGAGGCGCCGGCAAAGTTGGCCACCTGCACCACGCTATCCGTGGGATCGAAGACCTTCCAATAGATGAGAAAGTCAATGAGGATCGGCGCGTTATCCGACGTAATGCAGCTTTGCTGTGGGATTTCCAGGAACTGCTCGCGCAGGTCCACGCGCACCGGCCGGTCGATGAGCGGCCAAAGCCAGACGATGCCCGGCCCGCGCGGGTTTGCCATCACGCGGCCCAGCCGGAAGACCACCAGCCGCTCGTATTCCGCCACAATCTTGATGGCGGAGTAGGCCAACCAGAGAATCAGAACGACGAGTATGACGATTAGGACAATAAACTGAGTATCCATGGGGCCCTGCTCTCTCCTATGTGCGCGCTACACCTCACGTGATGCCGCTCCCGCGGCGCTGTGCCACACCCGATACCCCTCAAGCCCGCGAGAGCGCCGGAATCTCCGGCGCCGGGCCCACAACCAACGCCAAACCCTCCACGTCGTAGACCCAGACGCGCGCTCCCTGCGCCACGGCCTCACCGGCTGTGCGGGCGGTCCAGTCCTCACCCTCCACACGCACGATCCCTTCGGGGCCGAGGGCCGTGAGAGCCACGCCTTCCTTCCCGATGATACGCCGCTGGCCGCGGAATTGCTGGGGCTCTTGCTGCGATTGCGCGGCAATGCGTACCAGAAAGACGAGAAATGCCACGGTCAATGCCAACATGACGCCGAACACCCAGGGCGAAACGAAGAAGGGGCCGCCGAACGGCGCGGTGAGAGGCTGGTAGAGCAGCAGCGTCCCAAACACGAGCGCTGCCACGCCCCCAAAGCCCAACACGCCGAGACCCGGGTTCTGGGCTTCGAACGCTATCAACGCCGCAGCCACGACCAGCAACGCCACGCCGCCCCAATTTATGGGCAGCGTGCCGAACGCCACCAACGCCAATACAATGGCAATAGCGCCCACAACGGCGGGAATCACCGCGCCGGGATTGTACAATTCGGCGATGATGGCATAGAGGCCGATGAGAAAGAGCAAATAGGCCGTATTCGGGTTCAGAATGAACTTGAGCGCCTGCTCCGCGACGCTGTGATCCAGTTCCCGCAGCACCGCGCCTTCAATGACGAGGGTGCGCGTCCACGTGGGCGTCTGCACCTGCATGCCGTGCAGTTGCGCGAGCAGGTCCGGCAGGTCGCTGGCCATGAAGTCCGCCACGCCGGCGTCCACGGCTTCCTGTGCGGTCATGGTCTGGCTGGAGCGTACCGCCTGCTCGGCCCACTCGGCGTTGCGCCCCCGCAATTCCGCCAGGCCGCGAATATACGCCACCGCCTCGTTGGTGACCTTGTCGTTCATATCGCCGAGGAGTTGGCCGCCGCCTACGGTCACCGGGTGCGCAGCGCCAATATCGGTGCCCGGCGCCATCACGGCCACGTGGGCGGCCATGGCCAGGAAGACGCCGGCGCTGGCGGCGCGGCCCCCTTGGGGAGAAACGTACACCACCACCGGCACGGGCGACGCGAGCATGCCCTGCACCATGGCGCGCATGGATGAATCGAGCCCGCCGGGCGTGTCGAGCAGCACGATGAGGACTTCCGCTTGATCGACAATGGCGCGGTCCAGCGCGCGAGCGAAGAGTCGTTCCGTGGCCGGATCGATGGCGCCGGTGATGCGTACGGTGTCTACAGCGCCCGTGCGCTCTTGCGCCAAGGCCGTCCCACCGGCAAGAAGGGCCGCCAGTACCAAGAATGTGCTGAGGAGCGCTCTGCGCATGGCACGTTCACCTCATCCTTAATTTCATTATACTCCGACCAACCGGCGGGGAAGCGCCGTTCTGGCCGGCACTATCTTTACACGAGATGCTTCCCAGACCCAATTGAGCGCTCAGCTTCGGCCGCAGGTCGCAAACCTGCGCTACCGGAGCCGCCCGGCGCTTGCTGGCGCTTGTTCAGGCTACCGCGCCAAAACGGGAATGCGCCCGGCGCGGCTCGGCGCTTGCTGGGCGCACAGCCATCTGTCACGATGGTAGAGATGCGGCCCCATTCCGAGAGGTAGCGGCGCGCCGCCGGGAGGTAGCGCGGGGGCCAGTTTGGCGCAGCGCACGATCGCTACTTGCCGGTAGCCTGCGCCCCTGTGGCGCGCACCAACGTGCGCAGAAAACTTGGGCGGACGCGCCGAGCCAAAATACTGTTCCCAAATAGCTGATCAGCAGGGCCTTGGCGTCAACCGAACCCGGAAGTCAAGCAGGCGCGCACTCGCAGCAATGCCCGGCGGGCCGCCACACTATGCTTGAAGTCCACCCCACATAGAAAGCTGAGTTATGTCGAACCGGCTGACGGAAGAAACGAGCCCCTATCTGTTGCAGCACGCCGCGAACCCCGTGCACTGGTATCCATGGGGGGAAGCGGCGCTGGCCGCCGCCAAGGACGCCCAACGCCCAATTCTCCTCTCCGTCGGCTATTCGTCCTGCCACTGGTGCCACGTGATGGCCCACGAGTCGTTCGAGGACGCTGGGACCGCTCGCTACATGAACGAGCATTTCATAAATATCAAGGTGGACCGGGAGGAGCGTCCCGACCTCGACGACATCTACATGAAAGCCGTGCAGGGCCTCACCGGACAGGGCGGCTGGCCGCTGACGGTCTTTCTCACGCCCGACGGCAAGCCGTTCTTTGGCGGCACGTACTTCCCGCCGGAACCACGCATGAACATGCCGTCATTTCGCAACGTGCTGGAGGCCGTGGTCGATGCCTGGCAACAGCGCCGCCAGCAGGTAGAAGAACAGTCCGACAAGCTGCGGGACTTCATCGCCGAGCACACCGCCTTCGACCTGGCGCCGACCGCGCTCACCCTCACCACGCTGCGTGAAGCGGGAGACTCTATCCAGGCCAACTTCGACCCGCTGCACGGCGGATTCGGCGCCGCGCCCAAATTCCCTCAGCCGATGGCGCTGGAATTCTTGCTGCGCCGCAACCACCGCACCTCTGACCTCAGCCTGCTGAACGCCATCACGAAAACGCTGGATAGCATGGCCAACGGCGGCATCTACGATCAGCTTGGCGGGGGTTTTCATCGCTATTCGGTGGACGAACGCTGGCTGGTGCCGCACTTCGAGAAGATGCTCTACGACAATGCGCTGCTCAGCCGCCTCTATCTGGATGCCGCCATGCGCACGGGCAATCAGCTCTATCAACGGATCGCGTGCGAAACGCTCGATTACGTGGCGCGGGAGATGACGTCACCGGAGGGCGGCTTCTATTCGGCCCAGGACGCCGACAGCGAAGGCGAAGAGGGGAAATTCTACGTCTGGACACCGGCGGAGATCGAGGACGTACTCGGGGCCGAGGATGCGCGGCTTCTGTGCAATTTCTACGGCGTTACGTCGGAGGGGAACTTCGAGGGCAAGAACATCCTCTTCCTCACCGACGGGGCCGAGGCCGACCGCAGCACGGAAGAGATCGAGCGCATCCGCACCGTCCTCAACCCCCGGCTGCTGGCGGCGCGCGCCGAGCGGGTGGCGCCGGAAACTGACACCAAAGTCATCGCCGGTTGGAACGGCCTCATGCTGCATGCCTTCGCCCAGGCCGCCCGCCAGTTGGGCACACCCACGTATCGTGAGACGGCTCTGGCCAATGGTGAGTTCTTACTGGGGTCGATGCTCCGAGACGGCAGACTGGCCCACACATACACGCCGGGCAAAGCCGCGGGCCTTGGTTTCCTGGACGACTACGGCGGCGTGGCCGCGGGCCTGCTGGCGCTCTATCAGGCCACATTCGACGTCAGATGGTTTGCCGCCGCGCGGGCGCTCTGCGACACCATGCTGCAAGACTTCTATGACGGCAATGGCGCATTCTACGACACGTCGAGCCGCCATGAAAAGCTCATCGTGCGGCCCCGCAATCTCTTCGACAATGCGGTGCCCGCCGGCGCCTCGCTCGCGTGCGATGCTCTGCTGCGCATGCACGCTTACACCGGCGAACGCGCGTACGCCGAGCCGGTGGAAGCGGCGCTGCGGCTGCAAGCGGAAGCCTTGGGCAAAGCACCGAGCGCGTTTGGCCGCATGCTCTGCGTGGCGGACGATTTCCTGGCGCCGCTCAAGGAGGTCGCGGTGGTGGGCGATCCCGCCGCGCCGGATACCCAAGCGCTGCTCGCCAGCATCAACGGCCACTATGCGCCGGACACCGCGCTGGCCCTGAAGAGTCCGGAGGACGCCGAGGCGGCGGCGGTCATACCTCTGCTCGCCGAGCGCGCGCAACGCGGCGGCCAGGCGACGGCCTACGTTTGCCGGCAATTCGCCTGCAAGCAACCGACCACCGACCCAAACGAGTTGCGGTCGCAGGTATCGGCGCCTTAGCCAAAGTGCTCTGCGTGCGCGGCGCAGGGCCGTGCGTGGCGGCGTTACCGACCCGCAGAGCCGATGAGAGCGGCATGCCGAGGCATGCCGCTCTGTGCGTGGCAACGGGCCGGAGCCAACGCGCCGCTACACCGTCGCCCTTACATCGTTGAGCGCGCGACGTTACCGCCGTAGGCGGATTCACCCCGCACCAGGATGCGGTACGGATCCTGCACTCCCGCCAGTTCATCCACGCTCACGTAGCCGAACGTCATGCTCGTGCGGGTGCCGTCGGTCAAATTCGTGCCGACGCGGTGGAAGATCTGGCTGTCGATCACGGCCAAGCCGCCGGCGGGACTGGGCAGCGGCACCGCTTGCGCGCGCAGGTCGTCGCCAAGCAAGCCCTCCACGCTCGTCTTCGCCCCCTCATTCTGTATCCAGTTGAAGAGGTGCGTACCGGGGATTACGTTCGTGCAGCCGTTGTCTACGGTGGCTTCTTCCAAATAGAAGAGCACCGTGACGATGTCCCGCGACCACTGCACCACGTCGCGGTGAAACGCGGTGTAGCCCCGTGACGGCGGATTGAGCGTGGCGTGGTTGTGCCGGTTGGTAATGATCTCGATGTTGGGGCCCAGGAGCGACTCCAGGGAGTCGAGAACAAGGTCGCTCGTGGCGATCTCTCCGAAAATTGAATCCCGGTCCAAGAGTTGCGACAGGCGAATCACGTCGCCATGCTTGTCGCGCTGGACCGGCTCGACCGCATTGGTCACGTCATTCAGGATCGTCGCCTTCAGCCGCGCGATAGTCTCCTCCGGGAGTTGCCCCGGCAAGCGCAGGAACCCATTGTGACGAAAGAAACGAATCTGATCGCCGGTTAGCGCCATGCTTATACTCCTCGTTCACTGAGCGTAAACTACTAGCGGCCAATCGCATATGCCTTGGGCACAATGATACGCTTCACGCCGCTATCGTGCATCCGCCCGTCACCGGCCGGCGGCCTGCCGCGAACGACCGGCCGTTCGGCACTAAAAGCAACCACCCGCCTTGCGTGACCGCAAGGCGGGTGAGGTTATGCGCGCTGTCTGCCTGGACAGGATAACCGACTAGCTTTCGATGCGGGCCTTCCACTCGTCGAGAATGGCCTGCATGTCGTGCTCGGCTGCCGCGAGACCTTCCTCCGGCGTCACCCTGCCCGAGGTCACGTCGTCGACCAACGGGATGCGCCAGCGGCGGCGCAGGGCCTCGGCGCCCGGAATGCCCACGTTGCCTACGCGGAAAGGAATCTGGGAATTCTGCAGCAGTCGGAAGGGATCGTTATCGTGGTAGGCTTCCGAGTTCGTCACGTCGATGCGGATGGGAATGCGATCGAAGCGCTTGCAAAACTGCAAATTCCAATCCGGTCGCGCCATGAACTCGATGAAGGCCCAGCCGCCGTCCGGGTTAGACGCGCTATTGCCGATGTGCCACGTATGGGTGCCGCCCCAGGTTGCCGCGTGATCGGTCTCGCGCGGGCGCGGATACGGCATGAAGTGGAACGTGAGGTCCGGCGCGTTGATATTCAGCCACTCACCGCGCTCAGAATAGGTCGCCCAGTAATTGGCGATGCGGCCGTCATTGAAGTGCACGTTGGACGGGATACCCTGGCCTCTAAGTTGCTGGACATTGTCCCAGCCGCCCTGGAGGTCGAAGATCTTCTTGAGCCACTCCAGCGCCTGTATGGCTTCCGGGCTGTTGATGGTGACCGTCCAGCGGTCCTCGCTGAAGCGCGAGCCGCCGAGCTGCGTGAGGGGAATGATCCACTCGTTGTGGCCGCCGCTGCCCCAGAAGGGCGCGTAACCGGAAACGGTGAGATTGCCGCCCGTGTCCACCTTGGAGGTCCTGGTGACCACTTCTTCCATCTCGTCCCAGTACTGCGGCGGGTTGTCCGGGTCCAGGCCCGCCTCCAGGTAGCTCTCCGTGCGCATGTACATTACGCGCAAGTCGGGAGCGTAGGTAAAGCCGTAGAGCGCGCCTTCCCAGTAGTTCTCGGCAAAGAGCGATTCCCAGTACTCGCTCATATCCAGGTTGGAAGACTTGACGCGCGGCAAGAGGTCGGTTGCCACGCCAGTGAGCCCCCACTCAGGCGAGAACCAGTCACCACCGGAAGCAACGTCCGGCGAAGAGCCGGCCGCGGCCGCGGTCGTAATCGTGTTCCACAGGCTGGCCGGTGTGGAAGGCACTACACGGACGTTATTGTCGTATGCTTCGCGGAAAGCATTGGCGATCTCGCCGCCAAGGTCTGTGCTGAAGTCAAATCGCGTGGGACTCCAGACCGTCACCACGCCTTCCACCGCACCCGGCTCCATCATGGCTTCGGGAGCTTCTGCTTCCGGCTCTGCATCCTCAGACGCCATTTCCGCCGCCGGTTGGACGCCGCAGGCCGCCGCCAGGACCGCGGCGCCGCCGATTCCCATACCGGCCAGCAGACTTCGCCGCGAAAACTGCACTGCGCTCATCGTTCCCCTCCTCGCTTGGGGTTCAACGCGTTTCGTCGTGACAACTCTACCACCATGGACTCACCGTGGTCAATATGCTTACTCCGAGGCCCGCGGCCGCGCACCTAAGGGTTCCCGACAAACCCCCATTCGCGCTGCACCATTGGCGCACCCGGGGCCGCGCACCGAGAAATTCCCGCCCGCCGCGCGGCGGCCTTCACCGGCGCAAAAGTATCGCTGCACGCGGCCATATAGCTCACGCCCCGCCCTGCCTCGTCAGACAAATCATCTGCACATACACAGCCCATCAAACCGCAGCCGTCGCAAGACCGTGTACGTTGAATTCATCGTTGCGCGCCCCATCGCGTTCGCGCTGAGCACAGTCCAAGCGCTACCGCCCCAGCCCGTTCGCGCTGAGCACAGTCCAAGCGCACTCTCTCTATGCGCGCAACCCCTCTCGCCCAGCACCGCGCGCCGCAACTCACCCCCCCTCGCCGGGAGCAAACGTACGTTACCCACCCCTCACCAATACCCGCTAGGCATAGAACCGCAAACGCCTCCACCGGCAGGCCAAACGTATACCCAAGTAGGCGCCATTGGTATAATGTCCCTGAGACCCAAGACAGTGGCACCCGCAAAGCGATTCCATGCGCAAGCTCTTCAGCCAGAAAGACCGGCGGTTTGGCTTCTTGCCCGGCCGGCATCGGCAGCCGGACCTCCCCGACGAGCTATGGGAAAAGTGCGCCGGCTGCGGCGAGATGATCTACCTGGCGGAATTCGAGCAGAACGCACACGTCTGCCCGAAGTGCGGCTACCACGCCCGCCTGAGCGCCCGCAAGCGCGTGGCCTTGCTCCTGGACCCGGATTCGTTTGAGGAACGCGACGCCGCCATGCGCTCGGAAGACGTTTTGGCGTTCGAGCGTCCAGAACGCAGCTACGAACAAAAGCTGGCGGACGAAGCCGAAAAGGCCGGTCTGCCCGAAGCCGTTATCTACGGCGCCGGCAAGATTCGCGGTGAGCCGGTGGTCTTGGCAGTAATAGATACCAATTTCTTCATGGCGACCATGGGCTCGGTGGTGGGTGAGAAGATCACGCGCGCCATCGAGCTTGCCACCGAATCCCGCACGCCGCTGGTGATCGTGTCGGCATCCGCCGGCGCGCGCATGGAGGAAGGCATGTTCTCCCTCATGCAGATGGCCAAGACGTCCGCCGCGCTTGCCCGGCTGCATGAAGCCGGCGTGCTCTACGTCTCGGTGCTCACGGACCCCACACTGGCCGGGGTTACGGCAAGTTTCGCCACGCTGGCCGACGTCATCATCGCCGAACCCCAAGCCACCATTGGCTTTACCGGCCCGCGGCTCATCGAGCAAATCACCCACGCCAAGCTGCCTGCCGGCACACACTCCGCGGAGTTCATGTTGGAGCGCGGCATGGTGGACTGCATCGTCCCCCGCGGTGACTTGCAGCAAACGCTTGCCCGCTTGATGAGCATGTACGGCAACCGGCAACCTGCGCCCGCCGCCGACACCCCGCGGCCCGTGGAGACCGCACCCTAACTATGGCCTACGAATTCGAACAGCCCCTGGTGGACCTTCGCGCACGCATTGATTCCCTCGAGTCCGAACGCAAGAATGGTAAACCGGACGACGCGGGACCCGAGTTGCAGGAATTGCGTGCTGAGTTGGCGCGCCAGACTACTGACGTATTCGCGCAACTTTCTCCCTGGGACCGCGTGCAACTTGCCCGGCACCCCCAGCGCCCCCGCACCCTCGACTACATCCGCTCAGCCTTCACCGACTTCGTGGAATTGCACGGCGACCGCCGGCATGGCGACGACTTGGCGGTTGTCGGCGGCCCGGCGCGCCTGAACGACATGCCGGTGATGGTGATTGGCCACCAGAAGGGCAAGGACGCCAAGGACAACCAGCGGCGCAATTTCGGCATGGCCCATCCGGAGGGTTTCCGCAAGGCCCGGCGACTCATGCTGCAGGCGGAGAAGTTTGGGCTGCCCCTCGTTACGCTGCTCGACATTCCCGGCGCCAGCCCGTTTCTGGCCGATGAGGAGCGCGGTCAGGCATGGGCGATTGCCGAGAATTTGCAGACCATGAGCCGCCTGCGGACGCCGATTGTGGTAACGGTGATTGGCGAGGGCGGCAGCGGCGGGGCCTTGGCGCTGGGCATCGGCGACCGCGTGCTGATGCTGGAGCACAGCATGTACTCGGTTGCCTCACCGGAGGGCGCGGCCTCGATAGTTTGGAAAGACGCCAAATTCGCGCCGGAAGCGGCCAAGTCTCTTAGGCCTTTTGCCGACGACCTCGCGAATCTGGGCATCATTCATCGGATCGTGCCGGAGCCGGCCGGCGGCGCTCACGTGGACCCGCGCGGCGCGGCCCAGCTTTTGAAGACCGCCCTGGTAGAGGAACTGGCCGCACTCCAAGAGCTTCCGCTCCCCAAACTCATCGACCGCCGCTACGGGTTCTACCGGTCGCTGGGTGTAGTTGCGCCGTAAAGGGCAACTGTCACAGCGCTGTCTATGGTTGTCCACCGTTCGCCCTGAGCCAGTCGCAGGGCGCAACCGGCAGAGGCAATCCCTTTTGCATGCGCCCCTTTCGTCCATGCTTCGACAAGCTCAGCACGAACGGAAAGGAATCACTTCTCAATTGATGGCCAACTTTCTACCCTCTTCTTGCCGTGACAGTTTCTGAGCATGCCTGCCCCAAATTTGGCGAGGAGTCCCCGAGCGTTCCATGGCTCGAAAAGCCTGTGCTCAGCAGAGCGAAGTGTCGGCGTGCTCACCAGGAGCGGCATTGGTGATGCACAATGTACCTCCGTAGCGTGCTGAGGCGTACGAAACACCGACCCATCCCGCTACCTTGGAGTACTCCTGATCACTTATGCTTGGAGGGTTTTGAGTGCCGGGAACTTTGCCAAAAACTTCAGTCAGCATGCCATCCTCGATTACTGGAGGACACCAGAGATTAAGAAACAACGAGTCACATACGAGGAACACACCATTTCTCTCGCTCCGGCAGCGATAGACAGTGTCCCATTGCTCTATGCTATTGAAGTTGTCCAAATTTCTAGCCCTGTCAAGTTCTAGAGGATGATTACCCGCAACCATACAGTTGCTTGGGAGCCCCAATCCACAGTCTTGATACCAACTGGCCGCCAGTCTATGCGACTCAAACCGCCGAATCACTCTCAGAATTGCCGTTAACCGCCTGTGCGCAAAGCTATATCCAGGATATTTCCTCTTGACGGTCATGTATACGACAATGTCCGACTCGTTCAGACGCGGGGCAAACTTGGACCCACGACATAGAGCGGTTATGGAAGGAAACTTCGACTCGAAGTCCGGCTCTCTGCGACAGGAGTAGTCCACAAACGGCGGGAATCCGAACTTTTGAATGGCTGACCTTCCGCGTCCGTCAATGGCTAGCGGCCGATATGAGCTAAGGTACTTCATCGTCAGCAACTGAGCCTAGTAGATGTAACCAGCTACGGCCCGTCTTTGGCGCGATGCTAACGGTGTGCGCAGAAAGCCCTTCACGAGCCATCGCCCAGGCCGAAGATTGTGTCCAGAGACTCCGCCATGATGCGCGCGCCCAGTGCCGGGTTATGGCGCATGGGTCCGATCTCCACAGTTACATAGTCATCGTAGCCGATGTCCCGCCACGCCTGCCGAACGGCCGGCCAGTTCACATCGCCTTCCAACAGGGCGGTGAAATGGCCGCCGGGCCGCTGCGCCACGAAGTCCTTGACGTGACACTTCTTGATGCGCTTGCCGAGGATGTGAATCCACTGCTCCGGGTAGCCGTAGGCCAGGATATTGCCCACGTCGAAGTACGCGCCCACGTGGGGATCATTGATTTCGTCCACTATGCGGGCGAATTCAAGGGGACTTAACAGGAATTTGTTCCATACGTTTTCGATGCCGATGCTGACGCCCAGGTTGCGGGCCTTGGGAATAAGCCCTGCGATCCCGTCGCGGGCCCGGTTGTAGGCGTCATCGTAGGCGGTGTCTTCGTCCACGACGCCGGGCACGATCAAGAGGGTGTTGGCCCCGATCTCGTGGGCGATTTCCAGCATGCGTTCGTTGATGCGCGCCGCGTGCGCCCGCTCGTCCGGGTCGGCAGACGTCATGGGCACCTGCCAGTTGAGCCCGGTGTACGTGCTGGGAAGTTCCAGGCCGATGGTTTCCGCATGCTTGCGCATCGCGCCCAGTTCCTCGTTGGATAGATTAACGTGCAGCGGCCCCTCGTTGTTGAACGTAAGCTCCACGCCATCGAAACCGGCTTCTTTGGCGGTATCGAGGATCTGCGTCGCCTGCCAATTCCCCGGCAGCGCGCCCCGATTAAGACCTTTCTTCATGTTGTCTGTCCTCTCCTGTTGCTCACTTCTGAACCTAGAGTTGCTCAGGTTGCCGTCGGCGCCCGGCCAGCGTCTTTGCCCGTTTGACGCTCGCCTGTAATGAAACAGGTTTTGCCAGCATGAGTCAACGCGCATGGCACAGACAGCCCCCGGCGGGCACGCCCACTCCCACAGGCTGCGGGGCGCGCCTCAACGCCGAATTGGTATCCCTGCAACGCCTATCCCCTCGTTACGCTACGTACTTTGAGGCGAAAGTAAGCCATGGCAAAGCGACAGGCGCCGTTCGCGCCGGCCCATGCTGTCGTTCGCTGCAGAGAGCGCTCGCGGTAGGGCATCTGCCTGCCTTCCTGCAGCAAAGCGCGCGCCGGCGCCGGTCGAGCCACCGCCCCTACCTACGGCCGGCGCAGGTAGGTCCCGAAGTTGGTGAGCAACGAGTCTCAACGGTCGGTGGGCAACGCTCCCGCGCGAGCGCCCAACTAACAGCCTTGCAGTTTTCTCGCCCGAGCAAAAATGCTCTTGAATTGTGAGATTGCCAATGGTAGTAGCTTTATGCTCTTGAGACCATAGGTTTTAAATGAGAGATACGCCGGAGAGTTGTGGGTGGTGGCGTCGAAAGGTAGACTTGACTCTTGGGACTCCTTTTTATCCGGCCGCACGGCAGCCAAACAACACCGAATGAACGCAGCGCGATGATTGCACGTGCGCCAGTGTTGCCTGAGCTAATTGATGTTTCGTAAGTTTGGGCACATCATTGTGCCGCTGCGAATCCCCCTCTTGCTGGTGTGGATCGCTCTGGCGCTCGTCTTCGGCCTCACCGCGCCCTCGATTAGCGAGGTCGCCTCATCCGATCAGACTAGCTTTCTGCCATCTACCTCGGAATCCAATGCGGCCAGCGCATTGGATTCCGAGAAGTTTTCCAGCAGCGGCGCCGCCAGCACCGGCCTTTTGGTGTTCAAGCGGGAGGCCGGGCTCACCGCCGCCGACCGCGGCTTTGCGGAGTCAGTGCACAACTGGCTGCTCTCTCCGGCAGGCCCCGCCACGGTCCTCGACGTGGTCTCCGTCTTCAATCACCCGGAGCAGTCGACCACGCTCATAAGCTCCGACGACACCGCAATGCTGGTCAGAGTGGACTTCACCGTTGCGGCATTTCAGCCTGCCGTGGACGAAGCCACCATCGCTATTCGCGAGTATGTCGACCAGGGCAGGCCCGACGGGTTGGCCGTTCACGTTACCGGGGAAGCGGGACTAAGCACTGACCTGATTGCGTCGGTGGTTGAGAGCACAGACCGAACTACCATCGTTACGATCATACTCGTCATCGGCCTGCTCTTCTGCATCTACCGCGCGCCGCTGGCGATCCTCATCCCCCTCATAACGATTTCGCTGGCCTATCTCGTTGCTCGGGGAATCCTGGGCTACTTAGCCCAGTTCGGCTGGCAGATATCGTCTCTGCTCGACTCTTACATGGTTGTGCTCGTTTTCGGCGCGGGCACCGACTATTCGTTGTTCTTCATATCGCGCTTTCGCGAAGAGCTGGCCAAGCACTCTGCATTCGAAGCGGCGGTGCGCTCGGTACAACGCATCGGCGCCGTCATTGCGGCCAGTGCAGTCACGACAATCGTCGGGCTCTCCGCCCTCGGCATGGCCCGGTTTGGCATCGTGCAGACCATGGGGCCGGGCCTGGCCCTCGCCGTCGGCATTACGCTTCTGGCCGGATTGACCCTCACTCCAGCCCTGCTCTCGCTGTTCGGTCGCCACCTCTTCTGGCCGCGCACCATGGACGTAGAAAACACGAAGCCCTCGGCTCTGTGGGTGAACGTCAGCAATCTCGTTGCCCTGCGCCCCCTCATCCCGGTGGTTCTCATCACCGTCCTGCTGGCCATCCCCTATGTCGGCCTGCTCCAGTATCGTGAAAACCTGGCCATGGTCGCGTCATTGCCAAAGTCGACGGATTCGCGCCAGGGCTTCGACGTCATCGGCGAGCACTTCCCGCAGGGCGAATTCGCTCCCGCGGTTGTCTTGCTTTCGTTGCCTGAGAGCGCCGACCTAACGTCCACCGCGCACGTCCGCGCCATGGCTGCGCTGCAAGATGCGCTCTTGGCCTTAGACAACGTGGATCAAGCCCGCAGCATAGTCGATCCAGTTGGCGACGGAATTAGTGGCCTTGGCTTTACCGTGCCGGCCCAGTTGGACCAGATTACGGCAGGTCTGCGGGGGCCACAGGCAAGCGACGATGAATCGCCCGCCCGCCGGTTAGAAAGCGCCGCCGCCCAGGTCGAAGTGCTCGAGCAATACGTTTCTGAATTGGCCGCGGCCTTCCCGGACGTTGCCGATACCGCACCGTTTGCGCGGACCTGGGATGCCATGGCAAACCTAGCCGCGGCGAACGCGGCAGTCCGCGCTCAAGCGCACCCGACAACGCAACTCCAGCAGATGGCGGCGCAATTGCGCGGCGGTGAGGGTGTGCCGGATACAATCGGTCCGACCGCTCCGCTGGCGCCGGTGAGCGGCTACCTTACCGAATTGGCCGCAGCTTTTCCTGAGGTCGAGACGCAACCGGCCTTTACGGAGGCCGCCCGACTACTGGCGGAACTCCAGCGAGCGGCCCAGAGCGCGCCGGCGCAGACTGATGTCACGCCGCAGCAGCAGGCCGCTCAGCTCGCCCAAGCACAAGCGGCTAGCGGTGCGGTGGCAGCGCAGCTCGACTTGCTGGCCGGCTACTTCGCCGACCGACCGGACGCAGTGTTTCTTCCAGACGGCGGCACGGTCGAGGAAGCGGATTCCCCATTGGACGGCGCGCTACGCGAGATTGCGGATTCCCTGAGTTCGCTGCGCGACGAATTCGCGGCCTATCCCCATCCGTTCTTCATTCCATCGGCACTGCCCGGCGTGAGTGAAGCCGTCGCGGCGGTCTCGCCGCTCTTCCTCTCGGAGGACGCGACCACAATTCGCTTGTTCGTCATCTTGGGGCAGGATCCTCTGAGCACCGAGGCGATTGAGACCTTGAACGCCATACGCGACACGTTAGTGCGGGAGCGCAGCGGCCCCCTGGCCGCGGCGCAGGTGTTCCTGAGCGGCGCCACTGCCGAGGTGGCCGACGTTCAGAGCGTCGTGCGCCAGGACCTGCGAACGGTAGGCGTGGTTACCGTAGTAGGCATATTCGCTGTCCTGGCTCTGTTGCTGCGCAGTCTCGTTGCGCCCCTGTATCTCGTTGGCTCTGTCGTGTTCTCCTACGGCAGCAGCCTTGGACTCTCCACGTTGTTCTTCCAAGGCATTTTGGGCCACGAAGGCGTGTACTATTTGCTGCCATTGACGGTGATGGTCATGCTCATCGCGTTGGGGGCGGATTACAACGTCTTCCTGGTGCACCGCATCCGGGAGGAAAGCGCAACGCTGCCCCTGCGGGAAGGTGTGCGGGTGGCTTCGGCGCGCACGGGCGCTATCATTACGGCCGCGGGCATCATTCTGGCGGGCACGTTCGCCGCGCTCACGGCATCGCCGCTGCTCATGCTCTTTCAGATGGGCGCGGCTGTCGCGTTGGGCATTCTCATCGATGCCCTGGTTGTGCGTTCGCTGCTCGTGCCCGGCATCGTGACCCTGGTGGGGCGCGCGAATTGGTGGCCGTCTTCTGTACGAGCCAACTGGTGGCCCCTCTTACCTGCCGGGACCAGGTCCCCGCTTGGGGGCGAACGAGGTCTTTCTCGTGTGATCGTGTATGCGGCTGTGGCTGCGCTAGTCGTCGTAACGTTCGCGACCAGAGACATTTGGAACGGCGATGGCGCAGGCCAAACTGCACGAGCCGCAGCCGACGTGACTGTGAGTGCGCCCGAAGCGCCTACGCCTATACGGCAAGCTATCGTAGCGACGCCAACTCCGCTGCCCGCGCCGCCGCTAACGCCCACACCGGCGCCGCTGGAATACGTCGTTCAGTCCGGGGATAGCCTTAGCGCCATCGCTCAGGCGTTTGGCGTATCCCTGGCCGATCTTGTGGAACTCAATGAGATCGCAGATCCCAACGTGATTTCCGTGGGCCAACGCCTGCGTATTCCGCCGCCGTAAACGGTGGTGGACGAAGCCGGTCGGGTGCTCGCCTTGCTCTGCGCCTCGCTGCCGAGCTTTGCGGTGGCGCTGATCCTGATCTACGCTCTCGCCGTGGCACTGCGGCTCGTGCCGGTCGCGGGCTACGGTGACGGCCACCTCCGGTACCTGATCTTGCCTGCCATGTCGCTCAGTGTATTCACGATGGGTACACTCGTCCGGCTGACCCACGCCAGCGTCCTGGAAGTCTTGGGGCAGGACTATATTCGCACGGCCTACGCCAAGGGCTTGAGCAAGTCGGCGGTCGTGCTCAAACATGCGTTGCGGAACGCGCTCCTCCCGGTCGTCACGGTCGCCGGCACGCAGTTCGGCCAACTCCTCGGCGGGGCGGCCATCGTCGAGACGATCTTTGCGTGGCCGGGCGTGGGCAAGCTCGTGGTGGACTCGATCTACGCGCGCGATTACCCGATCATCCAGGGTTTTGTGCTGCTGGCCGGCCTGACGTTCGTGCTCGTCAATCTGGCGACCGACCTGCTCTACGCCGTGATCGATCCGCGCATCCGCTTGGGCGCGCGGGCACGGGGCGGAGGCGATGACCATGGCTAGCCCCACGCTGCCGGCCGCTCCGGCGCCAACGGAGACGCTGCACGACGAGGAGGTCTATGCGGTCGGCGAGCACTCTCCATGGCGCGCGGCGCGAGAAGTGCTACGGGCCGATCGGGCGGCGCTTGGCGGCCTGATCCTGCTGGGTCTGTTTGTCGCCATCGCGGCAGCAGCGCCCCTCATTGCGCCCCACGATCCGCTCGCCATCAACTTGAGCGATAAACTGCAAGGCCCCACCGCACAGTATCCGCTCGGGACCGACCAACTGGGCCGCGACCTGGCGAGCCGGCTCATCTACGGCGCCCGCGCCACCCTGGGGAGCGCCATTCCCACGACCATCGGGCTGCTCCTCATTGGTCTGGCGGTCGGCATCTCGGCCGGCTTTCTCGGCGGGTGGGTGGACCGCGTGGTGGTGGGCAGTGTTGATGTGCTGCTGGCGCTGCCGCGGCTGGTCCTTTCGCTGGCATTGGTCGGTTTTCTCGGCCCCAGCCTCCAGAGCCTCCTGATCGCCATCATCGCCGTCGGCTGGGCCGATCACGCCCGCATATTTCGCGCCGCGACGCTCGCGGCCCGCGAATGGGAATTCGTGCTGGCAGCCCGCGCGCTGGGCGCTTCGAACCTGCGCATCATGGCGCGGCACATCCTGCCCAATATCATCGGCCCCATCGTGGTACTCGCCACGCTAGACCTGGGCCACATCATCCTGACGATCTCATCGCTCAGTTTTCTGGGGTTGGGCATCCAGCCACCGTACCCGGAATGGGGCGCGATGTTGAACGACGCCCGCACCTACCTCGATCAGGCGCCGCATCTGGTCCTCTTGCCGGGGTTGTGCATTCTCCTGTCCGTTTTGGCGTGCAACTTGCTTGGCGACGGGCTGCGCGCGGCCCTCGATCCGCGCTCGCGCCACCGCTAGCCAGAAGAAGATCGATCGAATAGGGAGTACAAGCGAGCACCGATGGCCGAGACTTCAGAGCGGGTCCACTCAGAACAAACGCCTCTACTTGCGGTGCATGGGCTATGCGTCTCGTTTGCCACGCCCGACGGCGAGGTGCCTGCCGTGCAGGACGCGACTTTCGACATTGGGCAGGGACGCATTCTCGGTCTGGTCGGCGAATCCGGCTGCGGCAAGTCCGTTACGGCCCTGGCCCTGATGGGGTTGCTGCCCGCGCCGCCGGCCTGCGAGCTTGCCGGTGAGATCCGTCTGGAAGGCCGCAATCTACTCGATCTCCGCGAACGGCAGTGGCAAAGAGTTCGCGGCCGGGACATCGCGATGATCTTCCAGGAACCGATGACCTCGCTCAATCCCGTGCAACGGGTCGGGGATCAGATTGCGGAAGCGGTTCGCGTGCACAGGCGCGTGAATCGACGCGCGGCGCGGGAGCAAGCAGTCGCGTTGCTCCACCAAGTGGGGATCCCGGCTCCGGCCGAGCGCTCCCGCGCGTATCCCCACGAGATGAGCGGCGGCATGCGCCAGCGGGTGATGATCGCGATGGCCCTGGCTTGCCGCCCGGCCTTGCTGATCGCGGACGAGCCAACGACGGCGCTTGACGTGACCATTCAGGCCCAAGTCCTCGATCTCCTCCGGCAGCTTCAGGAGGAGATGAGGATGAGCCTGCTGTTGATTACCCACGACCTGGGCGTGATTGCTGAGCTGGCCGACGACGTGGCAGTGATGTATGCGGGGCGGATCGTCGAGTACGCGCCGGTCGACACCCTGTTCAAGTCCCCGCAACACCCCTACACCCAAGGGCTGCTCATGAGCATGCCCTCACTCGCGACCGACCGCAGCGAGCAACTCCCGGCCATTGCAGGCAGTGTGCCGCATCCGAGCCGGCTGCCGGCCGGCTGCGCCTTCACCCCGCGCTGCCCACACGCACTTTCACATTGCATGACCGAGCGACCGCCGGAGGTAGCCGCGGGGCCGGGCCACCGCGTCCGCTGCTGGCTGCACGCGTCCGCGCCGCCAACCGGCGGCGCCCAGCCATCCGTCTCCGGGCAGGCGCCGCGATGAAGAGCACGAGCGAGACTGAGCCGCTGCTCCAGGTCGAGAACTTGGTCAAGCACTTTCCGGTGCGGGGACGCCGGTTCGGCCGCCGGCCGGCAGTCCGGGCGGTAGATGGGGTCTCTTTCCACATTCAGCGCGGCGAGACATTTGGTCTCGTAGGAGAGTCGGGCTGCGGCAAGACCACGACGGGGCGCGTCGTCCTGCGCCTCATCCCGGCAACCGGCGGCCAGGTGCGCTTTGCCGGGCAGGATGTGTTCAAACTGCGCGGTCGCGCCCTGGCCGCCTGGCGCCAACAGGCCCAGATCATCTTCCAAGACCCCTATGGCTCGCTGAATCCACGTGTGACGGTCGGCGCCAGCATCGCTGAGGGCTTGGTCGTACACGGCTTGGGCACCCAGCGCGAGCGGGAGGCGCAGGTGCAGGCGGCGCTCACAGCCGTCGGCCTGCGTCCCGAATACGCGCGGCGCTACCCCCACGAATTCAGCGGAGGTCAGCGCCAGCGAATCGGCATTGCCCGGGCGCTGATCCTACAACCAGAGCTCATTGTCTGCGATGAACCGGTTTCGGCGCTGGATGTGTCGGTACAGGCGCAGGTTCTCAACCTGCTGCGCGACATACAGGCCGAGCGCGGCCTGACCTACCTGTTCATCGCCCACAACCTGGCGGTGGTCCGGTACATTGCGGACCGGATCGGGGTGATGTATCTCGGCAAACTGGTGGAGACCGCTCCCGGCGACGAGTTGTATCGGCAACCCCGGCACCCCTATACCCAAGCGCTGCTTTCGGCCATTCCGGAGCCGCGACCGGGACAGCGCCAGGAGCGAATCGTGCTGGGAGGCGACGTGCCCAGCCCGCTCAATCCCCCGTCCGGCTGCCCGTTTCACCCGCGCTGCGCCCACGTGCTGCCTGTGTGCGAGCAAGTCATGCCGCCAACCCGGGAGGTAGGTCCCGGACATGCGGTTGCCTGTCACTTGTACGAAGACGAGACGGGCTAGACGAACAGTACCGATCGGGAGACGGCCGGTACAATGAGGGATGCCCTCACGGCGGGGCGTTGCAAAGAGGCGTGTGTCTGGTCCGGCCCGCTGCCGAAGCAACGTAGTTGCACGTGGGCTTGGGTGAAGGCAAAGACGCTCTGCCAGGCAACGACGGCCAGCGGCGTCTATCATTCCGTTTCCTCTCCATGCCCGGGGAGTGAGGCGCTTCTTGCCTCTAATTGACAACTGTTCTCAGTAATTCTACACTATCTATGTCTATTGGAATTGAGTTTTCGTACGAATTGCAATAGGAGGTCTGGACTATAGTGGATCAACCTTATTCGAACCGACGCCGTTTCCTCGCCGCCGCGACTGAAACCGGACTTGCGGCCATTAAGGACGGCTGAGGACTGAAGCAAGTTGTTCGCCAACTTGACGGGGGAAGCGGGATGGGCGCCTGAAGGCTTGACGACTAGCCCATTCCGGCTTCAAGAGCTACCTGGCTTACGCGCGCCCTGCACGGGGACGCGCACCCAGGCACGAGGAGAACTTTGCCCGGCTTGGTGGGCAGTCGCCTCCGGTAGCGCAGGTTTGCAACCTGCGTG
Organism: Chloroflexota bacterium; assembly: GCA_022824225.1. Classification (GTDB taxonomy): domain Bacteria; phylum Chloroflexota; class UBA11872; order VXOZ01; family VXOZ01; genus VXOZ01. The sequence goes on along the minus strand of JAJEAH010000044.1, from coordinate 31,249 downwards.
GTTTTAGCTCGGCGTTTGCGATTGTGAGACTGCAAAGACCGCTTTGTGAACCTCTCGGTGGCGGAGATCTCGCTATAGGTCTTGCCTGTCCAAGGTTTACAGGCGCATCGTAACGCTTTGGTTGAGCGCCAAAGCCAGCATTGAGTAACCAAACAGACTAAGGTAGAGAAGGAAAGGAGATTGGGATGCTCCCAATACTTAACCGCAGGAATCGCTTCGGGCGGTTGGCGCAGACGTTAGCTGCCGGTCTTGTCGCACTTGTTTTGGCTTTCCTGGCTGCCTGCGCAGACTTCCAGGGTCCGCAAGCATCTGTCGGGGAGGCGCCCGAGCAAGCCCTGCCGGCGATTCAGGTTGTGACAACCACCAACTTTGTGGCTGATTGGGTACGGGTGGTAGGTGGAAACAGAGTGGAAGTCTTCAGCCTGTTGCCAGTGGGCGGCGACCCGCACCACTTCCAACCCACACCCCGCGACATTGCCAAGGTAGCGGATGCGGATCTCGTGTTGTCTATCGGCCTCTATCTGGAGGCCGCGTGGCTGGAGGATCTCTTGCACAACGCCAGTGCGGATGAATCCAAGATAGTCGCGCTTGGTGAATTCGTCGATCCCATCGAGTTCACCGAGGTCGCAATGCATGACGATCACGAGGACGAGCACGAGCATGAAGGCGAGCACCATGACGAGATGCTCATAGGCCGCTTGCTCATTGGCGATGGCGAGGAAGGGAAGGTTTCCCTCATAGACCTGGAAACCGGCGCAGCGTACCAGAACCGCTTTAGCCTGGATTCGCGGGCCGGTTTGATCTACACCACCGAGAATGGCCGCTTCGCAATCGCCGTCTCCACGGATGCCAACACGGCTCGCGTGTTCGATGGCGGGATATTCTTGGAGGCGCATGGAGACGACTTCGACCTGGTAGAGTCGGACACCAGTCAGCTTTCCCTGGACTTGAGCGGGGATAGCCCCGTGAACGTGCATATAGGCGACGACTGGGCGGCGATTTTCTACGCGGGCTCCGGTGAGGTGGTGCTTCTCGACCTACATGAACTGGAAGAGCATGGGGACAGCTACGTTCCTCTACGGATGGACGCAGGTCCCCAGCAAGGAGCGGCGGTACCCCTAGAGGACGATCTGTTCGCCGTAACCATCAAGCATCCGGACTACCCCGGCAACGCTGACACTCGGCTTCCGATTGGCGCGGAAATAAGAGAACTGGATGGCACTGTCCTCTACAGTGCTGAGGCTTGCGACTCGCTGCAGGGAGGCACAAGCAACGGCCACGAGGCCGCATTCGGATGCCTCGGGGGCGTCTTGGTTTTGGGGGCTCATGATGGCGAGTATTCCCATGCATTCATAGCGCCGGACGGGGTTGCTGATGACTTCCAGGTCACAGACGTTTGGGGCTACCACGGCCTGGATCACTTCTTCGCCCTGGGCTCGGCGTCTGGGCTTTACATCGTGGAGCCGGAAGAGGAGACGATGGAGTTGCTCCTCGCCGCTACAGAGAGCCTTCGCCCAATCCAGGTCCAGCTTGGCCATGGCGGTGAGTCGCTGTTGGTAGTCATGAGCGACGGCGAGCTGCGTGTGTATGACGCTCACGATGGGCATCTGCTGGCCTCCAAGGCCGACTTCCTGGCGACCCCGGTGGAGACAGGATCCTGGGCGCGCCCCCACCTAGCCACGGCGCCAGGCGCAATCTTCGTCACGGACACGGTGGGTGGCGAGGTGCTGCAGCTAGACGAGCACGACCTGGAGGAAGTCCGGCACTGGGACGTAGCGGGAACGCCCACCAAGATTGCCTTCGTCGGAATCGTGGGTGAGTCTGAAGAACACCACGAACACGGAGACGAAGATGGCCATGAGGCAAACGGACACGATGACGAACACGGCCATGAGGGACACGTGCACGGCGCGTACGATCCTCACTTCTGGTTCGATCCGATCCGCGTGAAGGTAGCTGTCAACGAGATAGCCGCCCGGCTTTCGTCTATAGACCCGGCCAACGCGAGCGTCTATTATCAGAATGCAGCAGAATACGAGGAGAAGCTCGACGAGCTACACGCCTGGATCCAAGATCAGGTCAGCGCGGTGGCGCCGGAGCGCAGGCTGCTGGTTACATCACACGACAGCTTCTCCTACTTTGCGGAGGCGTATGGGTTCGAGGTGGTTGGTCTGGTCATTCCGTCCCTTTCAACCCACGTGGAGCCCTCTGCGGAGCACATTGCGGAACTGGTCGACGTGATACGGGAACTCGGCGTGCCGGCATTGTTTGGCGAGACGACCGTCAGTGACAGGCTGGCGCAAGCCGTGGCGCGGGAGACCGGCGCTGAGCTGGCTCAACTCTATTCCGGATCGCTTGGGCCGGAAGGCAGCGGCGCTGACACGTACCTTGGCATGGTGCGAGCCAACGTGACCCGAATTGTCGAGGCACTGAAGTGACTTCAGCCCCGAACGCCCAAAGAGCGAGCGTATCGCTTCGAAACGTGACGGTCGAACTTGATGGGCACATGGCCCTGAACGACGTCACCTTCGACGTGGATGCGGGGACCCTCATGGGCGTTGTTGGACCGAATGGAGCCGGCAAGAGCACCCTGTTCAATGCTATTGCCGGTCTCCTCCCGGTTCGCCAAGGGGAGGTAACCCTTCACCGAGTAGACCAGGGCGGCGGGGCCTTGGCGTACGTGCCGCAGCGGGAGAGCGTCAACTGGCGGTTTCCCGTGACCGTGACGGACGTTGTAATGATGGGCCGGCGCTGTAGACTCAAATGGTTTCAACGACCTGGCAAGAGAGATCGAGAACTGGTCAAGGCATGCATTTGCCGTGTGGGCCTGTGGGATCTGCGCGCTGCGCTCATGACGGAGCTTTCGGGAGGACAGAGGCAACGGGTGTTCGTCGCCAGGGCTCTGGCCCAAGAGGCGAGTGTCCTGCTCTTGGATGAGGCCTTCAGCGGCGTCGACGTCGGCGCCCAAGAGGGCCTCGTCGAAGTCCTCCAATCGCTGCGGGATGAGGGCTGCATCGTCATGCTGGCGACCCACGACGTGACCAACCTGGCCGGCCGGTTCGACGAGGTATTGTGCCTGAACTGCGAGGTGTGCGCCTGCGGCCCTCCCGACCTGGTCTTTACGTCCCAAGTCATGGAGAAGCTGTATGGCGCCCACGGTTTACGCCTCAACGTGGATGGGTAGCCGTGGACGGAAAACGTGATTGACTTTCTTGTCGCCCCGCTTGAGTACGGCTTCATGGTGCGAGCCCTCATCGGCTCGATACTTGTGGGCGTGATGTGCCCGCTGGTTGGCGCGTACGTCGTCACCCGGAATCTCGCCTTCATTGGGGACGCGCTCGCCCACGCGGTGCTGCCGGGAATGGTGCTTGGCTTCATAGTCGGCATCAACCCGGCCATTGCCGCGATTCCAACTGGGGTGGCCGTTGCCGTACTGGTTAGAACGGTGAGCCGGCGCGCAGGCCTCAGCACGGATACTTCCATAGGCATTCTCTTTGCCGCCATGTTTGCCCTGGGACTTGTGATGCTGGCAAGTGCGACGACCATCAGGGTCAATATGGAAGACCTGCTCCTGGGTAAGGTCTTGGCCATATCTCCGACCGACATCTACGTGTCCCTTGGAATAACCGTGGTTGTCATCCTGGGGCTCTTCACGCTGCACCACTGGCTGATGTTCGCGAGCTTTGACCCCGTGGGATCGCAGGTTGTCGGTTCGCGCTCCAACTTCGTCGACTACGTGTTCCTGGTCATGCTTGCCCTCGTTATCGTCATCGGGATTCAGGCGGCGGGGATTGTCCTAGTCATGGCAATGCTGGTAACTCCCGCTGCCGCGGCGTATCTGCTGGTCAGGCGTTTTGTCTCGATGATGCTGCTGGCCGCGGCGTTGGGGACCGCTTCCGCCGTGACAGGCCTCTACGTCTCCTACCACTTCAATGTGCCCGCCGCTCCCGCTATGACCCTGGTAGCAAGCGGGATATTCGCGGTGGTAGCCTTATTCAGGCGCAGAGCCCTTGCCTGAGGGCCTTCTTTCCGCAAGCAGATTGTCAGCGCCCTGTATGTCTGCAAAGACGCCATTTGCAGTCGCGGCCTGGCGGTCGCGCGACCCGAGAGATAGCCGGGAAATGGCCAACGTCTCCTGCGGCCAAGCGGGAATATGGCCGAGGAGAGTCTCAATAGAATGCTCTGACGGGAGTATTCGCGCCCGGCCCGACTCACCCACTTGGACCGGCAGGGCGGCACGGGCTCACCTGCGGCGGCGGGCAGTGCGTGGACACGACTTTCCGGCCTAGCGCACGCCTCGCAAGGCGGGCTTGCCACGGTAAGAGAAGCCTGGAATCAGTAGACTTGGACTAGGCCGTAGAGATTTGACTGTCAATATGCAAGATTTCTCCCCAATATGTCATTTGTATGTTTAAAGAGGCGGGGAAGACCGGGGGGTGAAGAGTAAGCGCGAGGGGTGTATCGAGTGTCATTCTGGGAAGCGTAGCGACGAAGAATCTCACGTCGGCGCCCCTTCCTCAACCGCCCGGAGGGCGGCGGGCGAGGCTAAAGCTCTGGCCGGTGGGCCCGCCGGCGGGCTGAGCGGCCAGCCACACCGCAAGGTCGGCGACTTCCTCCGGCAGCTTGACCCGTTCGCTGGGCGCAAACGGCGGCGGGCCGTCCAGCGAAAAGCGGTCTTCGGTGGCAGGGGTTAGCACGGGACCCGGCACGATCTCGTTGACGTCGATGTCGTGCTCCCACACTTCCAGCGCGAGGCACCGGGTAAATGTCCAGACGGCGGCCTTGGCCGTCGCGTAAGAAGAAATGTCCGGGCGCACTTCATGGCCCATGCCCGAGCCGATGTTGATGATCTTGCCGCCGCCGCCCGCGATCATCACCGGCAGGGCAAACCGCGCGCAGGCATACGTGCCAATGAGGTTCGCGGCGATGCACGCCACCCACAAGTCCGGCGTGCTCTCGGCAACCGGAGTGTGCTCAGTGCCGCCGCCGGCATTATTGACCAGCACGTCGATGCCGCCCATAGCGTCCGCCGCGGCGCGCACCATTTCTTCCACCTGACCCACGTCGCTCACGTCGCAGGCCAGCGATGTCGCGGCGCCGCCCTCGTCCTCGATTTCCTTTGCCACGGCGGCGAGTTGGTCCGCCGACCGCGCCGTAAGCGCGACGTGCGCGCCCTCGCGGGCGCAGGCCAGCGCGATCGCGCGGCCAATGCCGCGTCCTCCTCCCGTAACCAACACACGGCGGCCGGCCAGAGTCTCAGGCATATTTATGTCTCCTCACACATTGTCGCTCGCGGCGCATCGTGTACTCTTATCCAGATTGCCATAGCGGCCCGTTTCAGCCATCGAGCGCCACAAGGCCGCATCGCTTGCGATCCATGCGGCGAATGAATTATCTCGATATCAGCGCATTCCGGAGGCACTCGCATCTCAAGGCCGCTTGAGCAAAGGCTTGACAGAGCACACCGCACTTCTTAGTGTAGAACGTAGGTAGCTGCGGGCATGGTGTAGTGGCAACACGCGACCTTCCCAAGGTTGAGACCGTGGGTTCGAATCCCATTGCCCGCTCCAAATAACACGCAAAACGCGGGGCAGCGCGCCTGTTGGCAGGCCGACGCCCGTGCGCTGGAGCGTTTGCCTACGCGCCCGCGGCGGGAGCGGCGTCCCGCGCGGCCAAGTCGCGGTCCAGCACCAGCATGCCGCTGGGGGACGCGTGGACGCGGCGGACTTCGTTCAGTATGTCCCTCGTGACCCGTTCTTCCTCCACCTGCTCCAGCAGGAACCACTCCAGTTCCGCCAGCGTCGTGTGGTCGTTTTCCTCCCCGGCGAGATTCGAGAGATCGTGGAACATCCGGGTCACGTCGCGCTCCTGCGCAACCACTTGCTCCCACACGGCCAGGGGCGACTCGAATTCTCCTGGCGGCTCGATAGTTGCAATGTCAACCGCGCCGCCCCGGTCTACCACAATGTCGATGATGCGTTGCGCGTGCTGGCGCTCTTCATCGCTCTGCACGCGCAGCCAGCGGCCGAAGCCGCGATAGGCGAGCGCATCGAAGTACGCTCCCATCGCCAGGTAGAGATTCGAAGCATAGAGCTCGGCCGTGATTTGCCTGTTGTACGCTGCTTCCATGGACTTCGACAACATTGCCGGCTCCCTTTCTCGATAGCGATAGCAATCTCTTTGCGTGTCTTACTTAGATTATACTGGAGAGTCGATTCGCCGGGGGCTGTGCTAGCCTCGTGGAATCAGCCGGAGTACAGACAAGACCCCGGCATCCTCACGCCGCCCGCCCCGCGCAAGGCAGTTCCCACTTGGCGCCGCACGCCGGCGGCAACGTGAGGAGGAGCCGGGCGGCACTCTACAAACGGCGCTGAGAATGGTACCGTAGTAAGTAGAAAGCAACGCAGCGCGCAATCTGGTGGGTGACTTTATGGAAAGCACTGCCACGTGCCGTTTGGGCGCGCTAATAAGACAATAAGGAGGCAAAGGCATGTCCGTCTATGATCGTGGTGGACCCCGCGGCGGCCCGCCGGACGACGATGATAGTGAAGACTTTGGGGAAATGCTGCGCCAGACCCGCGATCGGGCCCGGCGGCTCCAGCGCTTCATCGTCTTGGGCCTCGCTATTGCAGTCGTGATCTGGATCGGCTCGGGTGTGTACATCGTGGGTCCCGCCGAACAAGGCGTTGTACTTCAGTTTGGGCGGCACGTGACCACCACGTCGCCGGGCGTCAACTATCACCTGCCATGGCCGGTGCAGAACGTCGTCATCGTAGACGTTGCCAATGTGCGGCGCGCCGAGATCGGCCAGCGCACGGTGACCGTTCAGGGCGGTCAAGAGACCCGGCGCATCCTGGAGGAAGCCCTCATGCTCACCGCCGACGAGAACATCGTCGAGGTCGGCATGCTCGTCCAGTACCGCGTGAAAGATGCGGCGGCGTTCGTATTCAACGTCAACGACCCGGAGGACGTTCTCCATACCACTACGGAAGTAGCGCTGCGCAGCGCCGTCGGCAAGATGCCGATCGACGGCGTCATTACCGAGCGCCGCGCCGAGGTCCAAGAGAATACGCGCACGTATTTGCAGGAATTGATGGATGAATACAACGCGGGCATTCTCATCACCGACGTGCGCCTGCAGGTGGCTGACGCCCCCGACCAGGTGCGGGACGCCTTCCACGAAGTGGTGCGCGCGCGTGAGGACCGTGAACGCAAAGTGAACGAAGCCGAAGCGTACCGCGAAGACGTGGTGCCGCGCGCTCGCGGTGAAGCCAAGCGCATTCTGGAACAGGCGCAGGCGTACCGCGAAGAGCGCGTCCGCAGCGCGCGGGGTGAGAGCGAGCGCTTCCTCTCCATCTTGGAGGAATACCGCCGCGCCCCCGAGGTGACCCGCGAACGCATGTACATAGAGGCGATTGAACTGGCCATGGCGGACGTGGAGAAGGTGCTGATTACGCAGAATAACAGCGGCGTCCTGCCTTTCCTCCCCATCCGCAGCCTGGATTCAGGCTCCGGGTCACAGTCGTCAAACACTAGCCAGTAGAAAGGCCGCCAAATGGGACGCACATTTACCGTCGTCGTTGCCCTGGGGGCACTCACGCTGTTCCTCTTTTCCCAGGTAACGTTCGTGGTCACGGAAACGAACCAGGCCGTCATCTTGCAGCTTGGCGAGTACCGCTATACGGCCAACGAGCCCGGACTCTATTTCAAGCTGCCCTTCATTCAGGAAGCAGTGTATTTTGACCGGCGCTTGCTTTCCAGCGACGCCGCTCCCCAGGAGTATCTGACGCTGGACAAGAAACGTGTCCAAGTAGACCACGTCACGCGCTGGCGCATCATCGACCCGCTCAAGTTCTTCGTGAGCGTGCAGAACGAGACCGGCGCCCGGGCCCGCCTGGATGACGTTGTCTTCTCAGAGTTGCGCCGCACGCTCGCTACCTACGACTTTGACCTCATCATCGCCGATGAACGCGAGAACATCATGGGTCTCGTCACCATGGCCAGCCGCGAGCGCGCGCTGGACTTCGGCATCGAGGTGATCGACGTGCGCTTCAAACGCGCCGACCTGCCGGAGGAAGTCGAGGAGAGCGTCTTCGACCGCATGCGGGCCGAGCGCGCCCGTGAAGCCAACCGCTACCGCGCTGAGGGCGAGGAGCAGGCCGCCGAGATCATGGCCTCCGCCGACCGCGAGCGTATCGTGATCGTGGCGGAAGCCGAGGAGGAAGCGGCGCAGGTGCGCGGCGAGGGTGACGCGGAAGCAATCGCCATCTACGCCGACGCCCTGAACCAAGACCCCGAGTTCTTCGCCTTCCGGCGTCGACTTGAGGCCTACGTGAAGGTGCTCCAAGAGGGCGATATGATCGTGCTCTCGCCGGAGAGTGAGTTCTTCCGCTACCTCGTCGACCCGTCACCGCAGCAACAGATTGGCGCACCGCTGCCCGCCCTGCTGCCGGAGTCCGATCTGGGAGGCTAGGCGCGGAAGCGCAGGCACGGCATACGCCGGACCTTTTGTGTTGCCAATAGGCGTGTTGCACAGCCAATAGGCGTGCTCATTTGCGCGAGCAGGACGCGGCGGCCGGATCGCACCGGCCGCCGCGTTCGCCGCCGGAAACGAAAACGGGAGATTGTGGACGAACCGCGCCACAGTCTCCCGTTTCTGTTTCGCCTGGCTGCCGCCCCCACCAGGCGCGCATGACGATGGAAAGATACTAAACCCGCAGACCGTTGCGCCGCACGGCAATACCCCGCCTTGCCTGCGTCACCGCACAAAACCGTTCAAAGCAATCCGAAGGCCACAGCCCTTCTCGGCCACGGAGTTCGCGCGTCCATTCAAGCCCTTCCAGGACGAACATCCATACAAGACTACGCAGGCCAAGCACCCAATCTAGACCGGGAAAATCACGCGACCACCCAGCCCAAGATGCTATACTAAGGGCACACATCAAAATGCCCCGTTAGCTCAGTGGATAGAGCACTGGCTTGCGGAGCCAGGGGTCGAGCGTTCGAGTCGCTCACGGGGTACCACGAGGCCACAGTGCTGAAGTTACAGAGACTTCAGCACTGTGGCCTTTGGTTGTGTCATGCGCCCACTACGCCCGGACCACGCGGTCGGTGCGGCGGCTGCCCACTCACTTTGGGCTGCCGCCGTGCAGTCCTTGTCTACATCATGCCGTGGCCGAAGGGGTCGTCGCCGATCCAGCGTTCGTCGGCGGGTTCGCTGGCCAGTTGGTAGCGGGTGTCGGTGGAGAGGCGGATGCGGTTCTGCGGGCTTTCGTTGTCTATGGCGCAGTGCAGCGTGAACATGCCGAAGACGAGCAAATCGCCCGGCGCGAACTCCGTGGTGAGCCACTTGCCGCCGTAGCGCTCTTGGGGCTGGATCGGGTTCTTCGTCAGCCAGCCGCCGCCGTAGGGGTTCTTGTCCTTATCCCTATCTACGTCGATTGCGCCGTAGGTCTGCTGCAACTCGTGCCACTTGTGGGAGCCGTGCAGAATTGCCAGCGGGCCGTCGCTCAAGGGCACGTCGCCCTGCGGAATCCACGCCGTCATGAGGTTGCGGGTGCCGCGCCCCATGTAGACCCAGTCGAAGTGGCAGCCGGTGGCCGCGCCGCGCCGCACGTTGCGCACCCAGATGTAGTCCAGGTGCAGCACCTCGTCGCCAAAGAACTGCGCGAAGAACTCCATGACGCGGCCGGTGAAGCAGACCTCTTTGACCGCCGGACCCGACCGGAGGTCGCGGGCGAACTGCTGGCGGTCGGTGGCGCTGATGCCGCTGGTATCGCCGGAAAAGACCGCATCCATGAACGGCTTGGTCCCATCGATCAAGCCGATGTCGTCCAGCCTGCCGATGAGTTCCCGGCGCGCCGCCAGCACTTTTTCCGTGTCCAGATAGTTGCGCAACAACAGGTAGCCGTCCTCGGCGAAACGCTCACGCAGCGCGCCGGCACTGCCCAGCAGGCCGTTGGCGTCGCGCAATTCCCCAAACGTCTCGCCTGAAAGGTCGAAGGCGTTACCGTTGGATGTTAGCGTTTCCGGCAAGACCAGTGTTTGCGTAGCCACCGTGCCAACCCTCCCTGGTGCAGTGATTGCTGCGTAGCGGCGGGACATGTGCGCCCTACCACAGGCCGCAGCGCCGCGCGTTACCGCCACGTCAATAGTACGCTTCACACAGAGCTGCCGCAACGTCGGCATGCCGGCCCGCGCGCAGACTGCCCGTCCGCAGAAATCGAGCCTACATCATGCCGTGGCCGAACGGGTCGTCGCCGATCCAGCGTTCGTCGGCGGGTTCGCTGGCCAGTTGGTAGCGGGTGTCGGTGGAAAGGCGAATGCGGTTCTCCGGGCTATTGTTGTCCAACGAGCAGTGCAGCGTAAACATGCCGAACATGAGCACGTCGCCCGGCTCGAATTCCGTGGTGAGCCAGCGGCCGCCAAAGCGTTGTTGGGGTTGGTTGGGGTCTTTGGTCAACGAGCCGCCGCCGTACGGATTCTTATCTTTATCCTTATCGACATCAATCGCACCGTACGTCTGCTGCAGTTCCTGCCACTTGTGGGAACCGTGCAGAATCGCCAGAGGGCCGTCACAGAGGGGTATCGACCCTTGGGGGATCCAGGTGGTCACCACGTTGCGTGTGCCCCGGCCCATGTAGACCCAGTCGAAGTGGCAAGGAGCGGCCGCTCCCCGGCGGCGATTGCGCACCCAGATGTAGTTGAGGTGCAGCACCTCGTCACCGAAGAATTCTGCGAAGAACGACATGATCCGGCCGGAGAAACAGACTTCCTTCAGCGCCGGACCCAAACGCAGTTCGCGGGCAAACGCCGTGCGGTCCGACGCGCTGATGCCGCTGGTATCGCCCGAAAAGATAGCGTCCATGAAGGGCTTGCCGCGGTCGATGAGGCCGATGGAATCCAGTTTGCCGATGAGTTCGCGGCGCGCCGCCAGCACTTTGTCCCTATCCAGATAGTTGCGGAAGAGCAGGTAGCCGTCTTCCTTGAGCCGCTCGTGGATTGCGGGCATGTTGCCGAGCAAGCCGTTGGCGTCCCGCAACTCGCCGAAACTCTCGTCAGACAGATCGAAGGCATTGCCGTTGGACGTCAACGTTTCCGGTAAGGCCAGGGTCTTGATCGCCATCTGACAATTCCTCCCCACGTGTGCGATGCGCGCCGGTACCGGGCGTTGGCGTGGATTTGCGCCCAGGGTGCGCATCGATGATTCGTCGTTAGGTCAATCGTACAGCGTGCATCTGTCTGCCGCAATGCCAACCCGCACCGCACACGCGGCCCAGTCCAGGACCAGACCAAATCGCTGCCGTTGAACAACGCCGGCGCTCTAGGCAATCACCCAGAATCCGCGCGGGCTCACAAGAGGCGTGCGCCAACCTGTCTCACGTCAGGCCCCAGAACCGGCCCTAGCCGGTGGTCTGCACACCCGCGGCAATGCCGTTGATGGTCTGGAAGATGCCCTCCAACGTACGGCGCGCCGGAGCGGGCAGTTCATCCAGGGGTGTATCGGTCTGGTCGGCGTAGCGCTCCCGCCACTCCTGCATCAGTCGCACCTGGAGACAGTGCAACGGGTCCACGTAGGGGTTGCGCAACAGGATGGAGCGCTGCAGCACCGGCGAAGAATCCAGCAATAGGTCTTGGCCCGTGATCTGCATCAGGGCGTCCCGCGTGCGCTCATACTCCGTGGCAATCGCGCCGTACACCGTGTCGCGCACGCGGTCGTCCGCCACCAGACCGGCATAGAGGCGAGCCACCGACATGTCCGCGGTACCGATGCTCAACTGGGCATTGTCTATGAGCGACCGGAAGAAGACCCAGCGCCGGTACATGGTCCGCAGCCGCGCCAGATTGCTATCGTGGTCGACGATGAAGGCTTGCAGCGCGCTGCCGACCCCGTACCAGCCGGGTAAGTTGTGCCGGCTCTGCGTCCAGGCAAACACCCAGGGAATAGCCCGCAGGTCTTCCACCCGGTCGCCGCCCTTGCGGGACGCCGGCCGCGAGCCGACGTTCATGCGGCTGATATGTTGAATGGGCGTGGCCTCCTGGTAGTACGTCCGCAATTCCGGTGTTTCATAGACCAGGGCCCGATAGACGCGCAGCGCCGTTTGGGCCAGGGCTTCCATAGTAGTTTCCCAGTCCGGTTCCAAGGAGGCCCGGGATTCCAGCACGCTCGGGCTCAACCGCGCTAAGAGCATCGCGTGCACCACCTGCTCCAAATTGCGGTGGGCAACGGGTTGGCGCCCGTAGCGGGAGAAGATCACCTCGCCTTGCTCGGTCAGCTTCATGCCGCCCGCCAGCGAGTCCGGCGGCTGGGCCATGATCGCCCGGTTTGTCGGGCCGCCGCCCCGGCCCAGCGCGCCGCCGCGGCCGTGAAAGAGTTGCACAATGGTGCCATGGGCCCGGCTTGCCGCCACTACCTGCCGTTGCGCGCAGTAGAGTTCCCACGTCGCGGTCAGGAAACCGCCGTCTTTGTTGCTGTCGGAGTAGCCCAGCATGACCTCGAAACGGTCGTCCCAACACGCGACGTGGGAGCGAAAGACCTCATTCGACAGCAACGCCTGGATGAGGTCGAAGCCGCCGCGCAAGTCATCGATCGTCTCGAGCAGAGGCACTATCTTGAGGCGGCTTTGGCGCACACGCCCCCGGTCATCCACCTGCCAGAGTCCGGCTTCCTTGGCCAGCAACGCCACTTCGAGCACGTCGCTCACCGATTCCGTGAAGCTGATGATGTAGGTGTTGCACGCCGCCACGCCGACCTCCGCTTGCATTCGCGCCACGCTCTTGAGGGTCTGAAACGCCTGGCGCGCGGGGTCAGATACGGGAAGGTCTTCGAATCCGATGGCGGCGGGAGCGGCAATCAGGCGCGTGAGCAACTCCACCTTGGCCGCCTCATCGAGGTCGCTGTACTTGGGGGTAATACCGGCGGCGGCAAGGAGTTCATCCAATGCGGCCGCGTGGACACCGCTATGCTCCCGTACGTCCAAGTCCACGAGATGGAAGCCGAATACTTGCACACGCCGGATCACGTCCCGCAGCAGGCCCCGGGAAATGCGCGCGCCGCCGTTCTGCACCAAGCTCCGCCGGATAACCGACAGATCTGCCAAAAACGACTCGGGATCGTTGTACGCGCCAGCCGCCACGGCGCCGCCGCCGGCGTAGCGCCGCCGGGTGCGCGCCAGGCGCTTTTGCATCATGAAGATCTTGGCCCGGTAGGGCTCGGCAAGGTCGGCCTTAGTGCCTACGCCGGAACCGGGGAGGGAAGCGCGGTCATTGGCGATCGAATCCAGTAACTCTTGTGATACGGTGGCGTAGCCCACCGATGGACTGAGCACGCGCCAGAGTTCATCGAGGTCACGGGTGTAGCGGTCGAGAATGAGTGACCGATGCATTCGCAACGTCTCTTCCGTAACGCTCGGCGTGACAAACGGATTGCCGTCCCGGTCGCCGCCCATCCAGGAGCCAAACGTCAGGAAACGCGGCAGCGCAAACGTGTGATCCTCGGCAAACCCCGCCAGCGCGTCCTCCAACTCATGGTAGAGCCGCGGGATGACGTCCAAGAGCACGTGGTCGAAGTAGTAGAGCCCATCGTCCACCTCGCCCAGCACGGTTGGCCGTTCCCAGGGGGTTATGTCCGTCTGGGCCAGAATCGTCACGATTTCGTGGATCTTCTCGTTCGTGCGCAATTCCAGGGAGACGTCCCGGCGTTTGCCTTCGCGATCGGCCAGGCACGCCCGCAGCATCTCCAGGAACACAAGCAACGTGCGCCGCCGCACTTCCGTAGGGTGGCGCGTGAATACCGGGCGTAGGGAGAGCAGCGCGAGGATCGGGGTCAGTTCCGCGGGCGTTACGCCTTCGCTCTTGAGCTGCGCGATGGCCGCCGCAATCGACTGGTTGCGCGGCCCCGGGTAATTCTCACGTTCGCTCTCCCGCATGCGCCGCAGGCGATGCTGCTCTTCGGCGGCGTTGATGAGATAGAAGTAGAGCGAAAACGCCCGGGCGACCCGCTGCATGTCTTCTTGCCGCAGTCCGGCTACCGAATCCGCCAGAGGCTGCAACGACACGGTGGCGGTGGTCGTTCTCTGCCATATGGCCTGCGAGCGAATTTCTTCCACCAGTTCAAGCAGCGCTTCGCCATGCTGTTCGCGCAGCACGCTGCCCAGCACGCGCCCCAGGAACTGCACGTCCTCGCGCAGTTGCTCGATGGGCACCCGCCGCAAACCGGTGGGTTGTTGTTCGTCTGTCGTCTCTGGCATTTCGTCTGCCATGTCTTTTCCTGTAGCCGCCGGGTGCGGCCTGTACTCGCGTGAGAGGGCGCTAACAGGCGCTTTGCCCCTGCCCTGCATCGTCGCAGCAAGGGACCAGGCACCCGTCTATCATGCCACACTTTTCGAACGTTCTACCCACACTGCGCAGGACCCCTGCGCAATTGGGCACGCTGCGGCCCGCCAGGACCAGCCACGAATGGGCCCGTTGGCGGCAGGCTTGATTCTCCGCTCAGCGCGCCCCGCCAACATCGGCGCTACCGGCCCAGCGCGCCGCGCAGCGAGGCAGGGACCATCTGCGCCACTAACGCCAGTTCAGGCAGTCTGAGGAGACGCAGGATTCCCAGATACGCGAACAGCAGCACGCCGCCCCCGCCCAAGACCAGCGCCAGCAGTCCCAGGATGCCGCTGTCCGCGTCCAGCGCTCGCTGGATATAAAGCAAGCCGCCGGCGCCACCGGCGACGATCAATGCGCTCGCGCCGATTCTGGCAAAGAACGCGCCAAAGCCCACGCCCCCTACCCCGCCGAGCAAGCGCCGGAGCAACCAGAGCATCACCAGCGCGTGGCCGGAGTTCTGCACCGTATTCGCCAGCACAAGGCCGGGCATGCCCAGGGGCTGCAAGAGCGGGAGCGCAACCGCGAGGTAGAAGCCGATGCCGAGGATGCCCACCAGCACCGGCGTGAGTGTATTCTTGCGGGCGTAGTAGGCGAAGATGAAAAGCTGGTCTAGCCCCGTGAGCGGCAGTTGCAGGCTGTAGAGCAAGAGCGCCAGGCCGGTGGCGTCCGCGTCGCTCGCGTCAAATGCGCCGCGCTCGTAGACCAGCGCCACGATGGGCTGGTGCCAGATGACCATCAAGGCAAAGACGGGCAGCATCAACATAAGGATGAGCCGTATGCCCTGGCTGAGGATACGGCGGAAATCCGCCGTATCCGCTCTGCCGCCTGCCGCCGCCAATAGCGGCAGCACCGCCAACGCGATGGCGGTACCGACTAGCCCCAGGGGAAGCTGTACCAGTCTCGTCGCGTAGTTCATCGCCGCGATGCTGTCCTGGCCGGTGCATGATGCCAGGTTGCGGTCGAGAACGATGGCAAGCTGCGTGATGATGAGACCCGCGAACACGGGGGCGTACAGGCGCAGGATGCGGGGCACGCCGGGGTGTCTGAGAGCCAACCGCGGACGCAGCCCCATGCGCCATATGCCCGGGGCTTGGAATACGAGCTGGCCGACCGACCCCACCAGCACGCCGACGGCCAAGCTGGCGATGCCAAACCGTCCCACCAGCGCCAACGCCGTAACGATGATGCTCAGGTTGTAGACGGCCGCGCAGAAGGCCGGATAGTGCGGCTTGTGCCCGGCGTAGAGCGCCGCATTCACCACGCCGGAAAGGCCCAGAAAGGCGGCGGCCGGCAAGGCCAGCCGCGTAAGGGTGACGGTCTGCGCCAGCAAGTCTGCGGCAGCCTCATTATTCCCTGTCGCCGCGGTAGCCGTGGACGCAGAGATGAGGCATTGGTTGGCGGCCTGCGACGCGAAACCCGGCACGAGCACGCGCACGAGGGGCTCGGCAAAGATACTCAGCGCGAGCACCATTGCGCCAAGCACCACCGCCGCCAGCGCCAACATTGCGCCGAAGAGAGCCGAGAATTCGCGGTTATTGCGGGCGTAGTCGGCGAAGACCGGCACCAAGGCAGCCGTGACCGCCCCGCCAAGCAGCAGGTCGAAGACCATGGTCGGCACTTGCGATGCGGCCACAAACGACGAGGCGGCGCCGCTCACGCCAAAGAGATAGGCGATAGTCTGTTCGCGCACAAGCCCCAGCACGCGGCTGAGGACGTTGCCCAGCAACAGCACCAGCGCCGCGCGCGCGAGAATAGCGTCGGTGGATACGGGAGCGTTCATTTCAGGGGCAGCGGGTGCGGCGGGGTTCGCGACAGACCGGCGGCAGCCGCTGGATTCGCCGCAACTCTCTCCAGGTCATGCCTGCCCCCAAATCTCACCAGGGTATGCTACGGCTGCGACCGTTCCGGCAACGCTATCGCGAACACGTTGGCGCCGGCCGCGCCCCGTAGCTGCGGCAGCCACTGGGCCCGCCGTGTCGCGCTCCCGCCGCAGGATACTTCACAGCGCAGCGGCCCATCCGACGCCGGTGCGCAACCGCTCACATTGTCGCTACGCGTTCCCGCGCCGCCGCAACCGGCGTATGCCGGCGCGTACACCCAGCCCCAAAAGCACGATAGCGGCCAAGGGGACGCCAAACGTAAACAGCCAAATGATGGCGTCCACGGCGATGCGGGCCGCGGCTACCAGCGCGGCAATGCTCGTCTCAACGGTCTGGCCGGGCTGCCAGATGTCGCGGTCCGATACGTCTTCCCGTAGCGCCGTCAAGAAGACTTCAGCCTCGTTGTTGAAGGTCACGGCGTCGGCTTGGTCGGCTGAGATGGAGATGGGGATTTTCAGCCGTCCCGTGGACACGTCCACCCGCACGTGCATGAGCACCTGGCCGTGCCACCCGGCCTGCACGCGTCCCAGTTTCCATTCCACGGCGCCACGCTCCGCGTCGTAGCTGCCGCCAAAATCGGCGCGCACAAAGGTCAGGCCCGGCGGCACCAACGCCTGGATCGTCACGTCTGTCCCATCGGCTGTGCCGACGTTGCTATACATGACCCAAATCGGGACTTCGGCACCCTCCGCGCCTGAGGGTGGACTCTCGACATCCAGCGCGAGATCGGGCGCGAACGTCAGGGTCAAACCGGCGGTATTGTCGTCTGGGTCGGCGTCCACGCCCGTGGCCGTGATGGCCGCGCCCAGGGAGATGTCGCTATCGGCATTCTCCACCCGCAGATGCACGACGGTACGCCCTTCCGCCCAGGGGCCCACGTCGGCAAGTATCCACGTAATCTCACGGGTGATGGGATCGAAGCTGCCGCCCTGCCCCACGTCGAGCACACTGAGCCGTTCGGGCATGTCCATGGTGAGGACAACGTCGCGCGCCGCAACCGTGCCGCTATTGCGATAGTTGAGGGTGAACGGGGTCACGGCGTGGGCGGCGGGCAAGCCCGCTGTGGATAGAGTCACAGTCAAGTCCGGCGGCGCGTGCAGGGATACGGTGATAGTGGCCAGGGCTATCCGGTCTTCCAGCACGTTGAGCCGGCCCTGCAACCGCTCGATTTCGCCCCGCACTTCCGCCATGCGCCTCTCGATTTGGAGCAGGTCCTCGACGTCCGTCGCTTGTTCCACCAAAGCCAAGAGTTGAATTTCCGCAGCTTGCAGGTTGCGCAAGCGCGCATCGACGTCGGTGAACTCCTCGGTCACGTCCCGGGCGGTTACTTGCTCCGCCAGAACTTCCTGGGCCAGCCCGCGCAGCGCTGCGAGCGCCGCGTCGAACGACTCCGCGGGCACACGCAGTACGAGTGTAGTCGGCACGCGGTCGCCGGCCTGCCGCACCTCGGCATTGGCGATGAACGCTCCGGGCGTATCGGCAATGATCTGCTGAATGCGTTCCACCGCGCTCGCGGGACTGCTAACCACCATGTTGAGGGCGCCGTTGCGAATTACCAAGGCGCCTGCCGCAAAGCCCGTGCTCACCGGCGCTGCCGGGGCGGCTGCCGCTACTTTGGCCGTGGCGGGCTCCGCCTGGGCCGGCGCTTCCGCGGCAACCATATCATCGCGCGCCATTTCCATAGACTCTTCTTCTGCGGCCATTGCCGTTTCGGCACTCATCCCTTCACTCACGAAAAAGGGCATGCTTTCATCGATGCTGGCTGATGAGATGCCAAGCACCATCGCGGCCCCGCCGCCGACAAGCAGCAGCCCGCCAATCAACGCGGCCAGCGCGATCCAGACTTTACGCATGGGTTCACTGCCTCCTCGCGGCAATGTCTAGTCCGCCCGGGATGGGCCCTGAGGCGGGCAGTTGCGCGCAGCGGTCAGGCGCCGCCTCCGCACGCCCGTCGGCCAGAGGAAGTGTCTCACCGAGCGAAACGCCACGACCGCGTCGTCTCCGCACGGCCCGACTGCCTATGCCACACACGCGCTGCCGAGCCCGCGACGCAAGAACTCGGAAAACGGCAGCCCGACGGCCAGCCGTACGCGCGCTGCCGAGCCCCTACGGTTGTCCCGCGTCGCCGTCCGTCGCCGTAGACGTGTCCCGCAACGCACGCATATAGGCGCGCATGGCGCGTTCGGTCTCACCGATCCGCTGATACACGTCACCCAGCCGTTGCCAGGCTTCCAAGCTATTAGGGGCGGCAACCGCCAAGTCTTCGAGTTGGGCGGCAATCTCGTCCAACGCGGCCGCATCCAACTGGCCGCCTTCACGTTCCAGTCTGGTGAGGAGCGCATCCCAGCCTGGCGAATCCGCTTGGCCGGTTTCCTCTTCGCGCTCGGCTGGTGACGTTTGACCAGCCGACTTGTCGGCAACCGACTGGTCGGCAACCGACTGCTCGGCAACCGGCTGCTCGGCAACCGGCTCGTCGGCAACCGGCTCCGCACTCGCGGCCGGCGCGGGACTCGCGACCGGCTCGGCTTGGTCGTCGGCCACAGGGGTAACAAGCACCCGCTGTTCACCCTCCGCCGCCTGATCCTCATCCACCGTGCGCGCCCGGGCCTCCGCCGCGCGGCGGCGCGAGTCTCCGTCCTCTACTTCTTGCGTCTTTGCCGGCTGCGCTTCAGCCAGCGTCGTCTCGATGCGCTGTAAGAAATCGACGGGAACGTCAATTTCCGCGTCGTTGTTCGGCAGCGGCAGACGCGACGGCCCGTTGGCGGGATAGAGCGCGCGGGCCAGGGTGAAGTCCGGGTCTATTTGCCGTGCCCGCTCGAAGAGTTGCCGCGCCTGGTCGATGAGCCCCATGTGCGCGCGCACGTCGGCGGAAACGAGAATGGCCTTAAGACAGTTCGGGTGCTCGCGCATGATCTCATCGGCAAGCCTACTCGCCGCTTGCCGTTCCCCATTCAGCCAGTGCGCTTCCATGAGGGCAACTTGGACGCTCCAGTGTGACGGCGTCTCTTCGAGCACGGTGCGCAATTCGGCGATGGCGTGCTCCAGTAGACCGCAACGCAAGTGGGTGCGGGCCAGGCCGGTGCGCGTCAGAATCCCGTTTCCGCGCGGCCGGTCGCCCAGTCCGGTCTGCAAGGCGAGCAGACGTTGTTTAACCGCCATACGCGTAGGGTCGCACTCAAACGCACGCCGCAGCACGGCAGCCAGCGCTCGTTCCCGTCCCAGGCCCTCCAGCACGTCCGCGTAGCTAAGTAGGACGCTCACGCCCTCCGGATCCATATCCAGCGCTTGCCGCAATTGCTCTTCGGCCTCCTCCAGGCGCTCGGTCCGAAGATACACGCAGCCCAACAGGATACGGGCCAGGAGATGACTCGGCGACTGCCGAAGCTGGTAGCGGGCGATTTCCTCGGCAAGCTCGAACTGGTCAAACCCCAGCGCTTGCTCGCCCCACTGGAGAAAGTCTCTTTGCCTCATGGTCTCTTATATCCGCTTGGAGAGTGTAGCGCTTGGTCGAGCGGCAGGGCCCGCGGGGGCGGGCCAACCGGCGCCAGGTTCTTCAACGGTTCCCGCTGTCGACCCCGTGCCAACGGGCGGCGGGCCAACCTGCCGGCAACCCGCCCACGTCGGCAGTCGCTCCGCCGCACATCCGGCATCCTACGGCCAGCGCACCGCGCTCCTCTTTTGCTTCCCGGTCAACCAAGCCCGCCAGGCCGACAGGAACGTAGTCCCGGCCCTGGCAACAGGCGGTCGGACGTCAGTTCCACATACTCACCAGGTCTTCCATCGCCGCGCGATCGAGCCCCGGCCCAACCAGCGCCGCGTGCGCCCAGCCGGGCACGAACACCCGCTGCGCCACGCGCATGATGTCGTCGGCCGTTATCGCGTCGATGGTCGCCAGCATCTCGTCCAACGAGATCGTGGCATGCAGCAGCACTTCTTGGCTGCCGTACCAACTCGCCACATTCCAGCTATCTTCCATGCTCAGCAGGAGTCGACCTTTGGTGAACTCACGCACTTTGTCCATTTCCTCAAGCGGAATCCTCTCCTGGCGCAGACGGTCTACTTGCTCCCAGATGGCAGACAGGGCGCTGCCCAGGTGGGCGTCCTCCACACCTGCGGAGATGACAAAGGCCCCGGTGTCGAAATACTGTTCCGCATACGAGTATATGTCATAGGCTAAGCCCAGCCGCTCTCGCACCTCCACCGCCAGCCGTGAACTCATGCCGTCGCCCAGCGCGGTATTCAGCAGGTCCAGCGCATGCCGGTCCGGGTCGGCGTGGGATAGGCCCTTGCCGCCAATGCAGAAGTGCACGAGATTGTGGTCTTCCGCTTGCGTCATCACGCGCTCGCCGGGCTGCGTCGCCACAGCCGGAAGCCAGGCCGGGCCGGTGCCCTTCCGCACACCGCAGAATGCATCCTCCGCAAGGGGCAGCGCGCTATCCGGGTCCACGCCGCCCGCCACCACCACCACCATGTTGTTGCCCCGGTAGTAGTCTTCGACGTATTTGGCAAGGTCGTCGCGGGTGATGTTCATGATCGTTTCCGGACGACCGCCGATGTCTTCGCCAAGCGGGTGACCCGGCCAGAGCAAGCGCGAGATGAGAACGTGCACCCAATCCGCCGGCGTATCCTGATATAGTTCGAGTTCCTCCAGGATCACGCTGCGCTCGCGCTCCACGTCATCTGCCTGCAGGGCCGGATTGAGAATGATGTCGGACAGAATGTCGAACGCCACCGCGAGGTGCTGCGTTGCCACCTTTGCCCAAAAGACCGTTGCCTCGCGTCCGGTGCTGGCGTTGAGAATGCCGCCGGTACGCTCCACGGCTTCTCCGATTTCCTGGGGATCTGGCCGCTGCACTGTACCCTTGAAGAGCATGTGTTCCATGAAATGGGAAAGGCCCAAGAGGTCGAACGGTTCATAGCGCGACCCCGCGCCGCAGAAGACGCCGACAGTCACGGCCCGCGTATGCGGCATGGGCATTACCAGCACTCGCAGCCCGTTCGGCAGCGTGTGCCGCACCAAGGTTTTCTCACTCATAGAGGGACACTCATCAGGCAACGTCGGGCAGAGCGGCGACCAGCGTCAATTGCTCCAAGGCACGCTGCACCGCCGCATCTTCTTCGAGCGAGTCCGTGAACTGAGCGTCCACTTCGATGTCCGGCGTGATGCCCACCTCAGATATGGAATCCCGGCCTGGCGTGAGCCATTGCGCTATCGTCACCCGCAGTTGCGAGCCGTCATCCAAGTTGTGCGGAAGCTGCACGGTGCCTTTGCCGTACGTGCGCTGCCCGATGATTGTGGCGCGGTCATAGTGGGCCAACGCTCCGGCAACGATCTCCGAGGCGCTCGCACTGCGTTCATTCACGAGCACTACCAGGGGGATGTCCTGGGCGACGCCGTCTGTGTCCACGCGATACGAGCGCTGTCGTTGGGCCTGTTGCTCGTAGAGGACTACGGTGCCGCGCGCCAGAAACTCACTGGAAACATCGATGGCCGCACCCAATAGACCGCCGGGATTGTCACGCAAATCGAGAATGAGGCCCGGCGCGCCTCCGTCCACCACGGACTTGAGTTCTGCGCGCAAGTCCTCCGCCGTAAGCTCCCCGAAACCCCACAGGCGTATGTAGCCAATGTTACCGCTCAGTGTTTGCGTGGAGAGCGAGGGAATCTTGACTTCAGCCCGCGTCAGGGTCAGATCGAATGGTTCCTCATCGCCGCGCTCGATGGTAAGAACAACGTCCGTGCCCGCCTCGCCGCGAATGCGCAACGCGGTGCCCTCTGCCGTCACACCTTCCAACGACTCACCGTTTACCGCGACGATGATGTCGCCCGGTTGCAAGCCGCCATCCTTGGCCGGTGAATCGGGAAACACTGAGTGAACGACGATTTGTCCGTCTTCTTCCTCGATGCGCGCGCCAATGCCCTGGAATCGCTGTCGCGTGTTCTCCCGGGAGCGCTCGCTCGCGCTGGGGTCCAGGAGTATCGTGTGGGGATCGTCCAAGGTCTCCAACATGCCGCGAATGGCGCCGCGCATCATCACGTCTTGGTCCATCGGCTGCCGATAGAATTCCCTGGAGACGATCTCCCAAACTTCCAGGAATAGCTGCCACTTTTCGTCCTGACCTACCGGCGGCTCGGCAGGCAGGAAGCTGGGCAATACGCCGTTGAGCACTTCTGCCAGAGACTGTATAGGCGAACCTCGGACGCCGGCCGAGTAGCCGGCGGCAAACGCACCGGTACCAATCGTCAAGATAAGAAAGAAGGAGAGCACAACAGCGAGAATGTGCTTGCGCCGCATGGGTCACGCCCTAGATTGAGAAGGCATTCGCCCGCGTAGCCGGCTTGTGTGCGCCAAGCCTCTACGTGTTTTCACGATAGCATAGCAATGTACTATAGACAACCGCGCAGGGCCGTCCGGACGGTGCCCTGCGCAGAGGTGGCGCTCCTGCCGCGCGCGTTGGTCCCGCCCGTTTATCGCATGGCCGGTGAGTGGCGCAAGCGGCGCTGGCCCCGCCCACCGGCAATCAGTGTGCGGCGGTTCGGGCGGGACGCGGACTACGCGCGCAGGCCCAGCCCAATTTGGCCGGAGTGCCGCCAGACCTCGCGCCAACCTGGCGGCTGGGACACGGGCGGTGACGGGCGGGGCGGGCCTGCGCGCCCGCCGGCGTGTGCCCAGGCCCGCCGCGTCTCGCCAGTTCTGCTTGCGCGCTCGCGGCCTGGAATCGCCGCGCACACCCGCCGTCAATTCCGCCCCAGGGGGATTTGATTCTCACTTGCGCAGCGCGTATCATGAAATTCAGACGCTGAATGACTATTGCGTAGGAAAGGGTACACGGGAATGCTTGGCACATTTGGGTGGACAGAGCTCCTCATCATCTTGGTGATCATCGTAATCCTCTTTGGGGGCAGCCGGATTGCGGGGCTCGGCGGTTCTCTGGGTAAGAGCATCCGCGAGTTTCGCACGGCCATGAAGGATGAAGAGGAAGAAGGTGGGACAGCGGAGGGCGGCGCCGCGGCCGCGGCTACGGCTTCTTCCGGCGATGCGGGCGAGACCAAGGCCGAATCCGCCCAGGCCGACAGCAGCGAGGAAACTGCCAAGAAGAGCTAACGCCTCATGCCTGCCTGGGAGCGTCTGCGCCGGCTATTCCTTGCCGTCTGTGACGCGGATGGCGCTCCCCTGGCTACGAACACGCCCTTCACGCTCTCTAGGGTCTATTCTCGAGACATTCCTGCCCTCATCGTCGCCAACCGGTGGTTGATACTCTTCACCACCGGTTCATTCTTTGCCGGTCTGGCCGCCGGCATCGCGCTCGCCGTCAGCAGTCCCGCGGCCACGGCGGAGGTCTTGCGCGCCGTTGCGGCGCAATTCGACCGTCTCGGCGGCGCGGAAGGCATAACCACCGCCGCCATTCTCCGCAATAATCTGCGCATCGTCTTTCTCAGCCCCCTGCTTGCCCTGCTCTCCCTCGGCGTCTATCCACTGCTGGTCTCGCTGCTGCCCGGCGTGATTCTGGGTATGCTCGTCGTGCAGATGGAAGCGTCGGTGTTCGTCCGGGCCGTCATGGGCCTGGCCTTGGTTGCGCCCCACGGCATATTCGAGTTGCCGGCCGTTTTCGTCGGCAGCGCGCTTTCCCTGCGGCTTGCCTGGTCCATCTTCCGCCCCGTGCCCGCGCTGAGCGCCTTGGACAATGTCCTCTGGTCGGCAGTCAATGTCGTCAAGGGGTACGTCTTCTTTGTCATCCCTTTGGTAATTCTTGCCGCGTGGGTGGAGGTCGAGGTCACTCTCCGCCTTGCCCACTGGCTGGCGACTGCCTTCGGGTCCCTCGGCGCGCCCGAACTCTAGTGGAACTTTCAGTCCGATGCCGTGCTACAATTGGAATGACGCCACAGAAACACCACCACAGGCAGAGCGCCCATGAGCACCGCGGAATCTTCGACTGCTACACGCATACACAAAGCGCGCCGCTGGCTACAGGATTCCGAAGCGGAAGCGCTGCTCGTCAGTAACGACTACAACCGCCGCTATCTCTCCGGCTTTACCGGCAGTTCCGGTTGGCTTCTGCTTAGCGCCGCCGACGCCCTCCTCATCACCGACTCGCGCTACACGGAGCAAGCAGGCAAGCAAGCGCCGGACTTCACGGTGGTGCCGCAAACCGGGCCCGTACCGCCGCTGCTCTTGGAACTCAGCCAACAGCACGGCTACGAGCGGCTCGCATTCGAGTCCGACCACGTCAGCGTTGCCGCCTACGGGTCGTATCGCGAGGCACTGGCCGGCCACGTTGAACTTATCGAGTGCCAGAGGGCAATCGAGGACCTCCGGGTGGCCAAGGAACCTGACGAAATAGCGGCGCTGCGCAAGGCCATCGCCATCGCCGACGACGCGCTTGCCGAACTATTGGCGTGGCTGCGCCCCGGCGTGACGGAAAAGGCCGCGGCCTGGCGCTTGGAAGTCCTGATGCGGGAAGGCGGCGCGGAGGGGCTGTCGTTTCCCTCCATCATCGCCGCCGGGCCCAACGGCGCGATGCCCCACCATCGGCCCGGAAACGACGTCATCCCCGCCGACACGTTCATCGTCATGGACTTCGGCTGCATCGCCGACGGCTACTGCTCAGACATGACACGGACCGTGGCCCTGGGCACACCCTCGCCGGAAATGCAGGAAATCTACCGGATTGTCCTGCGCGCGCAAGAGGCGGCGGAGGAACAGGTCCGCGCGGGTATGACCGGGGTGGAGGCTGACGCCTGCGCGCGGGACGTCATCGCGGCAGCCGGACACGCCGACCACTTCGGCCACGGGCTCGGCCATGGCGTGGGCCTGGAAATCCACGAAGCGCCGCGCCTTTCGCCCCTGGCCGGTGACACGCCCTTGCCCGCCGGCGCCGTCGTATCTATCGAACCCGGTATCTACGTGCCGGGCGTCGGGGGCGTCCGCATCGAAGACTTGGTGCTCCTGCATACGGACGGCGCCGAAGTCTTGACCGGCTCGCCCAAACTGCGATTCCAAACCTAAACCTAAACGCATCGAGACTACGGGGAGGCAACACGCATTGATCGAAACCGGCAACTTGCGACGCGGCGTCGTCATCGAGTATGAAAACGCCATCTTTCGCTTGGAAGACGTAAAGCACATCAAGATGGGGCGCGGCGGCGCTGTGGTTCGACTCAAGCTCCGGCACGTGCAAGACGGACATATCATCGATCGCACGTGCGACGCCGGGGCGCGCTTCCCGCGCATCCGGCTGGAACAGCGCCCGGCCCAGTACCTCTATAGCGACGGCGACGTGTACCATTTCATGGATACGGAATCGTATGACGAGGTCTTGGTGGACGGCAGTCTCTTGGGCAATGCCGTGAATTTTCTCAAGGACGGCGCCACGGTGGAATTGGAAATGCACGAAGAGCGCGTGCTCGATGTTGCGCTGCCGCCTTCGATTGAATTAGAAGTCACCGAAACGGCGCCCGGTTTCAAAGGCGATACCGCCGCCGGCGGCACGAAGCCGGCCACGGTGGAGACCGGACTCGTCGTAAACGTCCCGCTGTTCATCAGCAATGGCGACACCATCCGCGTGGATACACGCACGAGCGGCTACGTGGAGCGAGTACGTGCATCATGAGCAAATCGTTTTTCCATGACCGGGATCAATCCGCCGAGTGCCCGCCCGCGTTCTCCGAGATTGTGCAAGAGCGCCTGCAACCGCTGCTGGACCTCATCGAGGAATCTGATGTGGAAGAGATTTCACTGGAACAGGGCAAAGTGCGGGTGACGATCAAGCGCTCCGCCGAGTCTGTCCCGGCGGTCGCGCGGGCGCTGTCGGCGCCAGCGCCCGCCGAACCGGCAACCCCAACCGAAGAGCCGGAGACGCACACCGTGTTGGCCGGCCGGGTGGGGATTTTTTCGCGCGGCCGCGGCCCGAATCAGCGCGCCGTGGTGGAAGAAGGCGCAGAGGTGCAAGAAGGGCAGTTGCTGGGCTACATCGAGGTGCTGAACGTGCTCAATGAAGTCCAAGCGCCCTACGCCGGCACGCTGGAGCGCTTCCTGGTGGAATCACGGCAGCCAGTAGAGTACGGCCAGCCCCTCGCCTTGATCGAGCCCGATCCGGAGCCGCCGGTAGACGACGTGGAATAGCGCGCACGGACGCGGACCCTCAAGCGTTGGGCGCATGCGCCTGGACACGCCAACTACGCGCTGCGGCGCCCGCCTCTGCCCTCGCGGCGGCGCTCTGCCCGCATGCCCGTCACGTTCACCTGCCGCATCAAGACTTCCAGCAGAAGTAGATCGACCTATGGACACCTTTTACGCCAAGAATAGAGTAGAATGGCGGGCCTGGTTGGCGGCGCACCACGCCGACGCGCAGGAAGTCTGGCTCGTCTACTACCGCAAGGCCACCGGCAAGCCGCGGGTCTCGTACAACGCCGCCGTGGAAGAAGCGCTGTGCTTCGGCTGGATAGACAGCCAGCAGAAGGGCATCGACGACGAACGGTTCGCCCAGCGCTTTTCACCGCGCAAGCCCAAGAGCAACTGGTCGGAAGCCAACAAAGTGCGCCTGCGCAACTTGATCGCCGCCGGCAAGATGACACCGGCGGGACTTGCCGCCGCAGAGGGCGTAGACCTAGAGGAACCGTTCACACTGCCGCCCGATATTGCCGCCGCCCTGCAAGCAGACCCGCAAACCTGGCGGAACTTCCAGGACTTTTCGGAAGACTACCGGCGCATCCGCGTAGCATTCGTGGCCGCAGCGCGCAGCCGCCCGGCGGAGTTCACGAAACGCTTGAGCAACTTGGTGAAGATGACAACCGCGAACAAGACCTTTGGCTACGTGAAGGAATTGACGGAAAAGGCTTAGGCCCAGCGTCCCCTAACCCAGCAGTTGTCTTGTGTCCTCACACGTGCGCTGTGGGTCGCGGCCTTGCCCCGCGTCCAGCTTTTCGATCACCGCCCGCACGCTCGCAGTATTCGCCGCGCCTTCCAGGCCGGGGACGTTGCGCTTGCCCGGCCCACATGCATTCTTGTAACCGTACCTTTCGCCTCCCAGAAGTCTACCCTAAGGAGATGCCATGACCGAGACTGCTGCCGCACCGACCGCGGCGCCTGCTTCCGACACGAAAGACAACGCAATCGTCGTATCGGAGTTGAGAAAATCATTCAAAGCCCTCGAAGTCTTGAAGGGCGTTAGCTTCTCTGTTGGGCGGGGGGACATCCTGGCGTTGCTAGGGCCGAACGGCGCCGGCAAGACGACCATCATTCGCATATTGAGCACGCTGTTGCCGCCGGACGGCGGCCAAGCCTTCATCAACGGCCACGACGTGCAGCGCGACGCCGACGAGGTGCGCAAGAGCATTGGGCTCACCGGCCAGTACGCCGCGGTGGATGAATACTTGACGGGTGAAGAGAACCTGCTCATGTTGGGGCGGCTCTACCGCCTGAGCAGGGCCGACACCAAGCGCCGCGCCCGGGAGCTGTTGGAACAGTTCGAACTCACCGACGCGGCCCACCGCCGGGTGAAGACGTACTCCGGCGGGATGCGCCGCCGCCTGGACCTGGCGATGAGCCTCATCGCCTCGCCGCCGGTGATCTTCCTGGACGAACCCACCACCGGGCTCGATCCCCGCAGCCGCCTCGTGCTGTGGGAGATGATCAAGCGGCTCGCCGCCGGTGACGTGACGATCCTGCTCACCACCCAGTACATGGAAGAGGCCGACCAACTGGCGGACCAGATCGTCGTTATTGACCTTGGCAACGTGATCGCCGCCGGCACGGCAGACGAGCTCAAGGCCCGCATCGGCACGGAACGCCTGGACATCGTGGTGGCCGACGGCGACAACTTCAGCGAGGCCGAGCGCGTCTTGGCGGGACAGGCGCTGCACCAGGACCCCAAGCGGCGCTTGCTCAGCATCGCGAGCAACGAGGGCGTGCATACACTCCGGGACGTCCTGCAGCGCCTGGAGGACGCCGGAGTGGACGTTGAGAACGTGTCTCTGCACCGGCCGACCCTGGACGACGTCTTCCTCACCCTCACGGGCGCAACGGCCACAGCGGAAACCAACGGCGCAAATGCCGGCGGCCAGGAGAGCATCGCAAAATGAAACAACTAGCCACCCAACGCGCCGAGGCGCAACCCGAAGTGCGACCGGGCATCTTTTGGACTCTCGACAACACCTGGGTGCTGACCCAGCGCAGCCTCCGGCACATCACCCGCAACGTGGACCAATTGCTTTCCACATTCCTCATGCCTGTCATGTTCCTGCTCCTGTTTCGCTATGTCTTCGGCGGGGCCATCAACACCGGCGGGACGAGTTACGTCAACTTCCTGGTCGCCGGCATCCTGGTGCAGACCGCGGCCTTTGGCGCGAATACGACGACGATCAGCGTTCTCGTAGACCTGCAGCGTGGCATCGTCGACCGCTTCCGCGCCCTGCCTATGGCAAGCTCGGCACTGTTGACGGCACACGTGTTCGCCGATCTCGTTCGCAATACAATTTCCGCCGTAATCATGCTGGCGGCGAGTTTCCTCGTGGGCTTTCGTCCCACGGCCACCTGGACCGAATGGCTGCTCGTCTTCGGCCTGCTCCTCATCTTCACCTTCGCCATCTCCTGGGTTTCGGCCATTTTGGGCATGGTGGTGAAGTCGCTGGAAGCGGCCCAATGGGTCGGTTTCATGGTGCTGATGCCCCTGACGTTCGGCAGCAGCGCGTTCGTGCCCACGGACAGCATGCCGATCGTGCTGCGCGTCTTTGCCGAGAACCAGCCCATCACGAAAGTAATCGAAGCCATGCGCGCTTGGATGGTGGGCACCCCCATCGGCAACAACGGCTGGCTGGCGCTGGCGTGGTGCGTCGGCATCATCGTGGTCGCCATGCCGGTGGCGACGTGGATGTTCCGCCGTCGCACGTAAGCGGAGCGCAGCGGGCAGTCGTCGCGGGGCGCGCAGTCGTCGCAGGGCGCGCAGTCGTCGCGGGGCGCGCAGTCGTCGCGCAGCGCGCAATCGCCGCGTGGCAGGTGCGGGCGGGGAAAAGGGTGGCAAGGGTCCCGCGCAGATGCGCCTGCCGTGCGGCCAGAGTATCTCTTTGGCCTGCAACGTAGTATCATGTGCTTGAAGGCGCAGTGACGGTCAGACGGGGGGAGAGCAGGCTATGGCCAGCCAAGTGCTTCCGTGGTGGGACCCGCACGGGTGGACGAACCAGCGCGCGTTGCGTCGGGAGGAATGGGCCACCGGCACGACCCACGAGACCACCCTTCTGGTCGCGGACCGGCGCATCCCGTTGATTGCCGGCTTCATCGCGGGGGCCAGCGTCTTTGCGGGTCTCTTTGCCGTGATCATGATCATCCTCGCCATCTGGCCCATCATGGTCACGCTCTTTACCCTCAACGTGCTCGGCGTCGTCTCTCTCGTGCTCTCCCACACGTTCGGCTGGGTCTCGATCCTCATGGCATTGTGGCCGGCCCTCATCATCAGCGGTGCCTTGGGCATGGTGAAAGCGCGGCTCAACTTGCGGGCCGTGGAGCGCCGGCTGCTGCCCATGCCGCTGCATACGCCCTGGGACACGTTACCGGGATTGCTCCTCAGCCTCATCGGCGTGCCGCTGCTCTTTCTCGGCCTGGCCTTCTGGAAAGAGTTTCCCATCATGGTGCTCTATTTGCTGCCGATTTGGCTGCTCTCGGGCCTGGTGTACGACCAATACTGGAATAGCCTCTTCGAAGGCATGCTCCGTTCGTGGGTTGGGTCGGCCATCTGGTTCCGGCGCACACTCAGCCTCTCGTACGTTCTCCACAATGACAGCGACCTCTTCGGCTGCATTTTCGCCGACCTTGCCGTGAGCGAAGACGGACGCTCCGCGCAGATCCAGGGCTGGTTCCGCACGCCTGAGCAGATAAAACGCGCCCGCCAGGTCGCCCGCCGCATCGTCGGCATCCGGGAGGTTAGCGTTGAAACGCTGTCGTGGGACTTGCAGGATGAATTCTGGGATGAGTATACGGCGGCCAGGGAGCGTTCGCTCGTAATCTGACGTTGGCGGGGGGCCCGGACCTGCACCGCCGTTGCGCCCGGTGCGCGGGGGATGTATCCATCTCGTGCACGTATCAAGCGGCGTTACGCGGTCTGCGCACTGGGTAGGGCGAAGTGGGTAACTCGCGTGCGGCGCGCGACGAGATTCCTCGCTCCGCTCGGAATGACATTCGGGAGGCGCCACAAGCGCGGCGGACGGCGCCAGTCGCTTGTGAGCGCCCTGGCCGGCGTCAGGCCCGAACCGACACGCCGTGTGCAGCGCGCGCGTTCGCCCGGAGTGTGTTGGCCGTCAAAGTGCCGCACCCGCGCATTTGCGGCCCGGCACAGAGCTTGAGGTGAGGAGTATGGGACAGCAGTTCGACTCCGACCGCTTCTCCGACGACATGCGCCACCTCTCCCGCCGGGAGATCATCTCCGCCACGGTGTCGGACGCCTTGGTGATGGTGGCGAGCGTTCGCGCCACACTTCTCTCCGGGGCGATTGCCGGCGCGCTTGCGCCCCTGGCATTCATCGTGCCCATCGCGCTTGCCGTCGCGCTTTGGCCGATTCTCAATTCGCTCATGGTGGCCCTGATGGCCGGGGCCCTTCTCTTTGCCATCGTGCTCGCGCCGTTGGCCA
This sequence comes from Chloroflexota bacterium, assembly GCA_022824225.1. Lineage (GTDB taxonomy): Bacteria > Chloroflexota > UBA11872 > VXOZ01 > VXOZ01 > VXOZ01. The sequence continues at coordinate 374 of JAJEAH010000044.1, read as the reverse complement.
TACTCTCCGGCTTCATGGAGCGCCTGCGCACGGTGCCCATAATCGAGGTCGCCGCCGCCCTCATCATCTTGATTGTCATCGTCGTCGCGTTCCTCACCATCCGCAACTCGGAGGCCAACCTGGGACCGGCAGTGCTGCTCGGCGTGATCCTTACCGTGGTTGCCGTCATCTTCAACCTCCTGCCGGTGGTCATTGGCGCGGGCGTCCTGGGCACACTCATGGGAATCCTCCGCCGGCAAGGAGCCCTGCACGACGCCTATTGGCGCATCACCCTCGGCCCCATCGTCACCAGCTACTTCGGCCCGCACCATGTCCTCTCGTTCATAGCGGTCCCCACCGGCGTCATGTTCGCTCTCGCCGCCACCATCAGGGCG